>MVPY01000053.1 GCA_002067065.1 Methanobacterium sp. PtaB.Bin024 | reverse complement strand
TCGGGTATCACGGCAGTTCCCCACAAAGAAGTGCCAGCCCACCTGGTATCCGAGTTGCGGGGCAAAATCCCTGGGAAACTCTATATTCGATTCATTAGGTATTTTCTGGTAACCTCTGCTACTATCTGTCCCTAAAAGATGGTTAATGGCATATGCCTGCAGGGGAGTGAGCAAGTTACAGTGCTCAAGGAGTTTTTCATATCTTTTCCTGTAGCTGGGAGTGAAAGAATCAGGATTATCCAGAAGTTCCTGTATACGATGGTGCATCCGCTTTCCAAAGCTTTCTGGACTGTTTTTATTACTTAAAATATGTTTTCTCACATTTTTAGGTACTTTTTTAGCCTTGAATTCCTTCATCCAGAGGGCCAGGGCAATGTTTTGTTTAGTTAAACTGTCTAACTCGTTGAGGGGATCCTTCACCATTATAATTCTCCCAATTAATCAAATTTGAATATTAAATTCTATTGATTTTGATGGTTTATTAGCTTATGCCGTCATAATAATAATATAGGCCCTCAACACTATAATCAAGAAGGAAAATTAACATAATAAGAATACACCTATTGTGGGAAGTGACACAAGAAATAGTGATCATATGGGAGAGCTCCAGGAAAGGCAGACCGAATTTCAAAAGCAGTGCAAAACCGCATATGCAGAGATCATGAAGATCCTAGAGGATAAATACTGCTGGAAATGTCCCATGCATAGCACAAGCACCCAATCGCGATGTCGTGAGCTTCACTCCGGACGATTGCTCCATGAAGCATTGGAAGACGGGACCATCGACCAGTTAGTTGAAACAGGAGTCCCCTCCGTTGAAATGGAAGCTTTAATTATCCAAATGCTTAAAAAAATGATTAAAAGACAGGGTGGGATGCAACGGGAGAAAACAATTATCTTAAAAGTTGAAGCTGAACAAAATGCGGATTTGACTCCAGATAGCTGGATAAAAACTAAAGTAAATCCAAAACATGTTAGGAGTGGTGATGAAATTTTAGTACCAGATGAACAACTAGATCATCCTTTATTAGGTGCTTATGCCCTGGTTGCTGGTTTTCCGTTCCAGATAGCACGGGTGCATAAAACATGGCATGAAGGTAACTTTTGGTACGTTGAAACTGACAATCAACGAACACTCCCATTAGAATCTGTTTTTGGCATTTTAATAGAGGTTTTCGAGGGGGATTAAATGTCCGTTAGAGGGGATTCTGTCAAAGAGGATATTGATGTCTTCAGGTCTAAAATTATGGCCATGTTGCCTGATTGCACCCTAAAAGAGGTATCAGATCTTGTTTTGGAAGAAACCAAAAAAAATCTTAAAAGTAGAAGCTGTTATGTGGCCTTTATCGACCCAGAAAATAGAGACAGTGTGGGCATATCCTTTTCCCATTTAACAGAATCCTGTCAGATGTACGAAGATATGGGTGAAGCCAGATTCAAGGTCCTAAAGGATGGAACCTATGGTGGACTTTTAGGTTACTCCCTGGATACGGGTAAATCAATATGTGTTCATGATATAAACAGTCACCCAGCTGCCCATGGCATTCCACCAGGCCATGAACCAGTTGATCAGTTTTTATCCGTCCCTGTACTTTATGGTGAAGATATTCTTGGACAAATCGTGGCTGGGAATCCTGAAGAAGATTATACTCAGAAATCTGTGGAAATTGCTGAGAAAATAGCAGATATTTATGGAGTGATCCTTAAAAAACTGCTTTACAATGAAAAATAAGCCTAACATCCAATTAAACAAGGTTTTTTCTAAATAAAAAAATAAGATTGAAAATAAAAAAATAGAGGATTTTGGTTATTCCAACGGATTCTAGTTATTCATCAGTTACAACGACTTTGTTCATCACGTAGCCAGGTTTAATAGCGTTAACTACATCCATTCCCTTAGTCACTTTGCCAAAGACGGTGTGCACACCATCCAGGTGGGTTTGTGGGGAGTGGGTGATGAAGAACTGGCTTCCACCAGTGTCCTTACCTGCATGGGCCATGGAAAGAGCTCCGGTGCCGTGTTTGTGTGGGTTTATCTCACATTTTATGGTGTAACCTGGTCCTCCGGTTCCATCACCCTTAGGACATCCACCCTGAATCACAAAATCAGGGATGACCCTGTGGAAGGTTAATCCATTGTAGAAACCCTTGTTAGCCAGTTTTTCAAAATTAGCAACCGTGTTAGGTGCTTCCTTTTCAAAAAGTGCAAGTTCAATGTTTCCTTTATCTGTTTCTATAATTGCTTTTTTCATAAAGATCCACCAAGAAAACCTTCACATTCCATGTTAATAAATGTTTAACAGAATTGTAAAACAGTCCCCATTAAGAAAAAAAATGAAAAAATGGGAGTGTGAGGATTATTTTTTGGATTTTTTTATCATGTTCATGATATCTTTTCGGTAATAGGCTCCCAAGACCAGGATTATGAGCAGGATAACTCCAACTATTGCCCAAACATTTGCATCCTCGGTCAAATCATCCACAATGAGTTCCTGTGCTGTTTCTGAATTTTCTCCTTCATCCTGGCCCGATGATCCACTGCTTCCTGCAGCTGATAGGGCTGCTGTAGCCCCCACAGTCGATGCAGAACCAGATGATATGCCACTTACACTAGAAACTCCGGTACCAGTTCCTGTGCCACTTCCAGTTCCTGTGCCTGTGCCTGTGCCTGTACCGAGACCATTGCCAGAATCATCCCCATTGTTGTTGTCATTTCCTCCAGTTTCAGAACCGCCTGTATCTGATCCAGCTAGATAGGTTATAGCAGAACTGTATGCGGCTGACACAACAACGTCATAGCTGATACCAATCACATCACCTTCAGCCAGGTTATTAAAAACAGCAGTGGCTATTCCGTTAGTGGTCATAACAGATTGTGATGTGGCACCGTTGATAAAGGTCACCAGAATGGATGGTAAATCTGTTACTATCTCACCGGTGTTGCCATCATAGAATAGCACTGAAAATGCGTTTTCTCCAGTTCTGACTAACGACATAGTCATTTGAGGATCATAAGTCACCTGCTTACAGGAACTTCCATACCAATTAGAACCTGGTACATAGTATCCTGCAGCCATACACGATCTGAAATCCATATTTTCATTATCTCGGATCACATTATGCTCTATAAGAATCGTATCCGAATGAACATAATCCGTTCCATAAAGTACCCCATTTCCACGATACATCCTATAAGATGATGCTTTTCGTGTGCTGCCTGTGATCAGGTTTGATTTTATGGTTAGGTTTTCACTGGCACCATTGACATGAATTCCATTGTCATTCTCCTGTATAGTGTTGCTCATTATTGTGGTGTTGGTTGCATTGCCACTGAGTAAAATTCCATCCCGTTCATTGTTAAGTATGGAATTGGTTGAAATGGTAACATTAGTAATATTATTAGCGTTTATTCCATACCAATTCTCATTGATTTGGTTGTTGTTAACTGTGATGTTGGTTGAGTTTCCCAGGTATATTCCACTTCCTTCTGCTGTGTTTCCATTGTTTTTGAGGGTGTTCCAGGTGATGGTGGTGTTATCACTACCTTCTATGCTTATTCCATTGTTCACATTATTTGTAATCTCATTGTCATCTATCTGAGTGCCATTACTACCTGTGACGCTGATTCCATTTTCTGAATCAGTTATCAGGCTGTTTTCAATGTTTGTATTTGAACTGTTATTCACGGAGACGGCATTTCCACTGGTAGCACTTACCTGAACATTGGAAATGGTTGTATTGTTGGTCCCATTCACCAGTATTCCTGAACCAGCACCTGTGTCACTGATGATAAATCCGCTTATGGTGGTTCCTGAAGCCTGGGACCCGTTAATTGTGAAAACCGCTGACCCAGCTGTGTTCGATGCTGAAATTTTTGTTCCTACGTTGCTTATGATGTTCAAGTTTTTGTTGATGGTCAGTTGTAGATTTTCATATAACTGTCCCAGGAATTCTATGGTACTTCCAGGAGCAGCATCATCCAATATGGCCTGTATCTGGTCATTCAAAGAGCCACTGTAATAAGAAGCATTCTGTACAAAGATATTTGATGCAGGGGTTGCTAGGTTGATGGTGTATGTTTCTGTGTAAAGTGAGCTCCAGTTACCTGAAAGATCCACTGCAACATACCTAAGCGTGGTTGTATCACTTAATGTAATTGGAGCTGTGTAAGTGATTCTGGTGCTGCTGGTTCGTGGATCAGTTCCATCAGTGGTGTAATAGATTATGGCTGTACCACTATCATCAGTTGTATCCAGTGTTATGGTCTGCGCTGTGTCGAAGATACCTCCCCCAATATCAACATTCACTTCTGGTGCAGTGACATCACTGACTGTGATTTTTTTGGGAACAGTAGCAGTATCACCATTAGTTAGGGTGATAGTCAGGGTGGCTATGTAATCACCAGATTTACTGTAGTTATGTGTAGGATTTTCTTCTGTGGAGGTGGTTCCATCACCGAAATCCCAACTCCAACTGGTAGAATCATTCGAAGTGTTGTTAAAATCTACCTTCAATGGGTTAACATCATCAACTGTGTAACCGAAATTAGCCACCACCGTTCCAAAGGTATATAACCCTTTATTGGTTCCAATATACAAAGAGCCATCAGAATCAAGAATCATGTTACAGTTTGATGAAAAACTGGTATCGCTCCAATTGAGTGTTCCATCAGGATTTATGGCAAAAAGACCACCTTGTGTTGAGAAATATATGATTCCGTCGGCTCCAATTAATGGAGATGAATAAGAACTTTTCCCAGTCGTGTACTTCCACTTTAATGTTCCATCCTCATTCAAAGCATATAAAGTACCATCAATACATCCCAAATATAAAGTACCATCTGATGCTATTGCTGCAGCACCGAACATCCTTGAACCTATAGAGTAAGTCCATTTAAGTGTTCCATCCGGATTTATAGCATGGAGTACTGTAGCTTCCCCTATATATATGGTTCCGTCATTTCCAATGGATGGAGCCGAAAATTGGTGATCTGGCATGGAGTAAAACCATTGAATGGTTCCATCCTGATTTATCGCATATAGATCATCATTGTCTGCGACGTATATTGTTCCATCTGAGGCTATTGCGGCTGTAGAACCTATACTGGTTGAGAAGAGAGTTGTGTTCCATTTTTGTGTTCCATTGGGATATATTGCATAAAAAATTCCACCGTCTGAACTTCCTATGTATATTGTTCCATCTGTTCCAATGGATAAGGTAATTATGGAATTAATGTCACCTACATAATACTTCCATATCACTGTTCCATTGGTATTTAGCGCGTGCACATAATCATTGGCAGCAATGTAGATGGTTCCATCCGCCCCTATAGTAGGGGTTGTCACTGAATCTGATCCTCCAGTATAATAAACCCATTTAACTATTCCAGTGGGATATATGGCATATAAATAACCACCAGAATAACTTCCAGCATAGATAATTCCGTCTGATCCTATAACCACACTGCTATCCTGGAAAAAAGTCATGTCGGTGATGTTCCATTTAGTGGCGTTGCTTTGTGGACCTTCGTATTCAGATTGACCAGTATGATTATTGTTAATCTGATAAGTGGAGCTGGGTGAGTCAAGTAGTCCTCCTGTTCCAATGACATAGTTCTGTATGTATAGGGGACTCCATAATCCGGTGCCGGTAATTGCTGCGTACCGTACGGTGTTAGTACTATCGAGGGTAAAGGGTTCGGTGTACTGTATTCTGGTTGTGCTGTTTCTGGGGTCTGTAGTGTCGTTGGTGTAATAGATGGTTGCTGTGGGATCATCACATGTTAAAGTAACGGTCTGTGCTGTAGTGTAACTTCCACCAGTTACACTGGTAGTCACAGAAGGTAAAATTTGGATGTAATCCGTCTTTATTGTAGTATTACTACCCCCAGGTCCAGTGACCGTTAAACTCACCGTGTAGTAACCCGGTGCTTTAGTGTAGGTATAGGTTGGGTTCTGTTCTGTGCTGTCTATGATTCCATCGTTGTCAAAATCCCAAGCCCATGATGTAACATATAATGATTCATCAGTGAACTTTACAGTGAGTGGTGAAGTTCCTGATGTAACATCTGTGGTGAAATTAACTACAGGTGGGAGGATAGAAAGCTCAATGGATTTTGTGGTGGTACTGTTACCCAGATAGTTATAGATCGTTAAAGAAACTGTGTAATCGCCGGGGGTTGTGTAGATGTAGGTTGGGTTTTGTTCTGTGCTGTCTATGATTCCGTCACTGTCAAAATCCCAGGCCCAAGACGTTGCATATAATGATTCATCAGTAAAGTGTACTGTGATTGGCACTCCACCAGTAGTTACATCAGCTGTAAAACTAGCTACCGGTGGAAGATCCTTGAAAGCATACAATCTACCATCATCACTTCCAATATAGAGAGTTTCGTTTGCACTAATTGATGCCGAACTAGATATTGTTCCTTCAGTATTATAAGTCCACTTCAGTGTTCCATTAGCATTTATAGCATAAAGTTTGTTGTCGCGGCATCCCACATAGATGGTTCCATTGGCATCAATCAAGGGTGTGCTGTAAATTAGGCCTTCTGTGGTGTAGGCCCATTTGAGTGTTCCATCAGGATTTATAGCATAGAGGTTCTTATCATTGCTTCCTATATATATGGTTCCGTCTGCACCAATTGCAGGCGAAGCATAAATTCCGTTGTCAGTGGTGTAGGCCCATTTAAGTGTTCCATCAGGATTTATAGCATACAAGCTACCATCACGACTTCCCACATAAATAGTACCATCAGTACCGATAGCTGAACTTCCATATATGTATCCTCCAGTGGTAAACTTCCATTTGAGCGTCCCATCAGGATTTATAGCATACAAGTTACAATCACGAGTTCCCACATAAATAGTACCATCAGAACCAACCGCAGGTTGTGCTTGGTATATATATCCTCCAGTGGTATAGGTCCATTTGAGCGTCCCATCAGGATTTATAGCATAGAGGTTCTTATCATAACTTCCTATATAGATGGTGCCATCTGCACCAATTGCAGGCGAACCATAAGAAACCTTACCAAGGGTGTAAGTCCAGTTAAGTGTTCCATCAGGATTTATAGCATATAACTTGGCATCATTACTTGCCACATAGATAGTACCATCAGAACCAATCACAGCCGAACCAGAAATGCTTCCTCCAGTAGTGTAATTCCATTTGAGCGTCCCATCAGGATTTATAGCATAGAGGTTCTTATCAGTACTTCCTATATAGATGGTGCCATCAGAACCAATCACAGCCTGCGAGTAGTCTATGCCATCACCAGTATCATAGGTCCATATCGTGAAGTTATTTTGTGGTCCGGTGTAGGTTGATTGGCCGGTATTGTTGTTGTCTCCACCAAAATCAGGCCATGCTGAGTCATTTAGTCCTCCAGTTCCAATCACGTAGTTTTGCAGGTATAATGGACTCCAGTTACCATAAGTGTCTACTGCTGCATATCGTAGTGTGGTGGTGGTGTCAATGTTGATGGGCCCCGTATATTCAATTCTAGTGCTGCTGGTTCTAGGGTCGGTGGTGTCGTTGGCGTAGTATATGGTTGCTGTGGGATCGTCGCTGGTCAGTGTTACTGTTTGTGTGGTGTTGTAGATTCCTCCTGTTAGGCTGGCGGTTACAGTGGGCGGTATGGCCACAGTTATGTAGTCGTTTTTGGTTAAGGTGGTGTTGCCTATTGCGTTGATTGCTGTGAGGCTTACATTGTAGGTACCTTCATCTGTGTAAGTGTGGGTGGCATTCTGCAGTGTACTGTTGTTTCCATCACCAAAATCCCACAACCAACTGGTTGGATCACCCGTTGATGTATCATTAAACTGCACAATCAACGGTCCAGTACCGTTGGTGGTGTTACTTGTAAAATTTGCAGAAGGCGTGTCCGCTGCACTCACACTTCCAATCATTAAAAATAAAATCACAGTCAAAAAAACAACGAACCCATACACTTTCCTATGTTCCATCTTCAATAACCTCTTCTTATAATTATTTATTATTATTAAACTCCACAATCAGTTTAAACGATACGGATATATAAACATGTCGAATAGAACAATAATACTGTAAAGATCTAATTCTCCAATATTATACTATTAAAAGAATTATAATACAATATATATCGACAGTATAGAATTCACACTTCGCTGTATCAGTAATATAACAAATTCTATGAAAATCTGAATAAAAAATATGAAGTCTATTCCAAAATCAGCCCCTTGTTAAAAACAATGGTATAATATTTTTTACTCCAAAGACAAAAATTAGGTCTAAATTAAGGTTTCCTATGAGAAATGAGGTTTTAGATTAAGAAGGATATGCGTAGATGTGATCAGTGATCAACGCCAAAGTCTACTGAGGTAAAATAGAAATAAATGAATTAATTCGGATCTAAAACACCTTTTTCAGTCCCCAACATCAACGAAATCAGCAGTCCCAGGACTCCGGCAACTATCCAAGCTATTCCAGCTAACAAATCCCCTGTGTAAAGCACGAATCCTCCTATACCTAACAATATGATAGCACATAGCAAAATGATGGTTTTTCTTATTTTCACTGCTTTAATAGGGCGTCCGAGTTGTGGAGAGACAGAAAGGAATATTATGCCTAAAACAAACCAGACCACACCCTGGGATAATTGGCCAATGTATACTGTGTAAATTCCTATAATTAACAGAAGAATCGATCCTATGTACAAAATGATTTTCCGATTATCCATTGCATTTTCCTCCCCAATGATATTAATGGATATTATACGCTAGTTAAAATAACATTTGCAGAAGAATTTCCATTAAACAGATTTTACAGTAATATCCATTGTCTTACCTCATATTTAACCATTGTCATAGTATTACATTACAGTTGTACCCTATATGATTAAAATGTTTATAACCATGACCAGTTATACAGATTATACAGTTAATTTATATCTTGAAGTTTACAAACGGCCTTAAATTACGTGGTTTACTAAAAACGAATAATATTCCTGATCAGCGAGATCATGAGAATTAAAACCGGACTATTGGAGATTAAAACTTCATTTAAGATTTATAAGTGATTTAAATAGCATTCATGTGGGTGATATGATGAAAACAGAAGAGATTATAGATTTAGATAAAGATTATGTTATGCAAACTTACGGTCGGCAGCCTTTGGCCCTTAAAGAAGGAAAAGGTGCTGTTGTATGGGATATGGGAGGCAATCCCTATATTGACTGTGTGGCAGGTATTGCTGTGAACAATGTAGGGCATGCCCATCCCCGCGTTGTTGAGGCCATCTGTCAGCAGGCTCATAAGCTGATCCACACCTCCAATCTTTACTATACTGAAGAACAGGTACGCCTGGCAAAACTCCTGGTAGAGGTCTCTCCCCATCAGAAGGCCTTCTTCTGCAACAGTGGAGCAGAAGCCAATGAAGGAGCTATCAAACTGGCCCGGAAATATACTGGTAAAGGAGACATTATAGCCATGGAAAACAGCTTCCACGGACGGACCATAACCACCATCACCGCCACAGGCCAGCACAAATATAAAAAAGGATTCGGACCACTCCCACCAGGATTCACACACGTCCCCTATGGAGACCTTGAAGCCGTGGGGGAGGCAATAACTGAAAAAACTGCAGCAGTACTGGTAGAGCCTGTACAGGGAGAGGGTGGAATAATAATACCTCCTGAAGGTTATCTTGCTGAGTTAAAGAAACTCTGCCATGAAAATGATGTGCTGCTCATATTTGATGAAGTACAAACTGGTTTTGGACGGACTGGAGAAATGTTTGCATCACAGACCTTTAAAGTAACCCCAGATATCACTGCCTTAGCCAAGGCCATAGCTGGCGGTTTTCCAATGGGAGCTATCCTAGCCAGCGAAAAAGTGGGAAACGCGTTCCAACCAGGTGACCATGCTGCAACATTCGGTGGAGGGCCACTGGCATGTGCCGCTGGAATTGCTTCGGTTGAAACCATCCGGCAAGAAGGACTCCTTCAGAAGTCACGGGAAAACGGGCTCTACTTCAAAAATGAGTTAAAAGAGCTCTTCCAGGAACATGGACTGGTTGAAGAAGTGCGTGGTCTGGGCATGATGCTTGGTATGGAAATGGACATGACATGCGCTCACATGGTTGATGACATGCGTGAACAGGGAGTTCTGGTGAACTGCACAGCAGACAAGGTTCTTAGATTCGTTCCCCCCCTGGTAATCACCCGAGAGCAGATTGACAACGTGACCGGCTGTTTAGATGAAGTTTTAGGACGTGTGTCCGGTTAGTCACGTTTTAAAACCTTTATCCCTATTTTTACGGTTTTAAATCTTTGGTTTTAAATCTTTGTCTTCTGTTTTTGTGATTTTAAATCTTTTATTTCCTTTTCTTGCTTTTTCTCATTTTTTTTATTAAAACATGTATCGTGTGGAAGGTCACTACTTTTATTAAAATTAATCGTAATAGTTATATGATGACAGATTGATATATTTGATGTTTACTTCTTTTCGGAGGATAATGATGAACTTATACTTTAAGACCAATGAAAAAGGCAACCTGGATATCGGTGGATCCGATGCCCTGGAACTTGCCAAAAAATATGGAACACCCCTTTATGTGATAGATGAGATGAGAGTGCGGGATAACTACCAGAGAGTCCACCAAGCATTCAGTCAGGAATATGCAGACTTCCAAATATTCTACGCTGCCAAAGCCAACACTAACCTGGCAGTTATGAGGATCTTAGAGCAGGAAGGAAGTGGAATCGATGCAGTTTCCCCTGGTGAAATCTACACCGCCCTTCTAGCTGGTTTCCAGCC
Organism: Methanobacterium sp. PtaB.Bin024; assembly: GCA_002067065.1. Lineage (GTDB taxonomy): Archaea > Methanobacteriota > Methanobacteria > Methanobacteriales > Methanobacteriaceae > Methanobacterium. The sequence goes on along the minus strand of MVPY01000053.1, from coordinate 36,310 downwards.
GGACAGGATACTCTTCACAGGGAATAATGTCACCACCCAAGAGCTTAAATATGCCCTGGATGCTGGGGTACGTATGAATCTGGACTCTGTGTCCATGATGGAACGTCTGGCAGAATTACCCGGAGCAGAAGGAACTAAAATATCCTTCCGGGTGAATCCTATGGTGGGTGCCGGACATCATGACCACTGTATAACTGGTGGAGAACTCTCTAAATTTGGGATAATGGAACATGAAGCTGTTGAAGTTTATCAAAAAGCTCAGGACCTTGGTTTTAAGCCGGTAGGTATTCACACCCATATCGGCTCTGGTATCTTGGATCCAGAACCATTCAAACTGGCAGTTGAGGTATTGATGGATGTTGCCGGCAGGGTTCACAAGGATGCTGGTGTTATATTTGAATTCATCGATTTTGGAGGGGGTCTGGGAATACCTTATACTCCTGAGGAACCAGTACTGGATATTAAACAGTTTGCCAGTGAAATTGTGGCTCTGTACATGAACAAACTTCAGGAGCATGATATTGATAACCCCACCATGTGCATAGAACCTGGCCGTTATATTGTTGGAGACGCAGCCTACCTCCTCGCACGGGTTAACACTGTTAAACAAAGTTATCGGAAGTTTGTGGGAGTAGATGCTGGTTTTAACACTCTACTACGTCCAACCATGTACGGGTCATATCATCATATCCTGGTTGCAGACAAACCTGAAGCAGCCCCCACCCAGAACATTGATGTGGCAGGGAATGTCTGTGAATCTGGAGATCTTTTTGCCAGGGACAGGCCACTTCCTGAAATCAAGGAAGGAGACGTGCTCTCCATCATGAATGCAGGAGCATACGCTTTTAGCATGGGCAGCCAGTATAACTCACGCCCCTTACCTGCCGAAGTTATTGTACGAGAAGGTAAAACAGACGTTATAAGGGAAAGAGAAACATATGCCGACCTTTTGTCAAAACAAAACATTCCTTTGAGGTTTTTAAAATGACTGAAAGGATAATTCTACTTTTCCATAAAATGCACGGCCTGGGAAATGACTATGTTGTGATTGATGAATCTTCAGAAGAGCTGATCCCTGAATATAAGAAAACTGAGGTTGTTAAGTCTCTTTGTAGGAGAGGTTTCTCCATAGGTGCTGATGGAGTTATATTTGTCTCGCCATCGAATGTAGCTGACATCAAATTCCGCATATTCAACAGTGATGGTAGTGAAGCCGAGATGTGTGGTAACGGAATCCGATGCTTTGGGAAATATGTCTATGAGAATGATGTTCTTAAACAGGAAAAGATGAGTGTGGAAACCCTGGGAGGAATTAAAGAACTGGTTCTAAAAGTTGAAAGGGATGTTGTGGAACTGATCCGGGTTGATATGGGGACTGCTTCCTTTAAAACCAGGGATGTGCCTATGATCAGCGATGCTGAGGAATTTGTTGACCAGGAGCTGAAAGTTGGTGATGAATCCATAAAACTCACCTCCATCAGTGTCGGCAACCCACATGCAGTTATTTTCACTGAAAACATGGAAGAAATAGCCCTAGATCATCTAGGTCCTTTGATTGAGAACCATGAAGCATTTCCAGAGAGGATTAACGTCCATTTTGTGAGTGTTACCAGTCCTAAGGAAGTGGAGATGATCACCTGGGAAAGGGGTGCTGGTTTCACCCTGGCCTGTGGTACAGGAGCTACCAGCACAGTTATCAGCGGATATCGCTTGGGTCTTTTGGATAAAGATGTTTTAGTCCACCTTCCAGGAGGATTACTCCAAATAACTGTCTATGAGAAGGATGGTAAGTTAGGTGCATTCATGGAAGGCGATGCTGTTTCGGTGTTCGAAGGAATAATGGAACTTGAATTATAACAAGGATTCTCAGTTGAAGAAGCCAAGATGAAGTTTAAAGATGATTTAAAGTTGGAGAAGTGTTAATGAGTTTAAGTGACTGGTCAGAAGATTTGCAGGATAATGGAGTTCCATTTATCAAAACAACTCCTCCTGGACCTAAATCCATGGAGAAGATCCAGGAAGCAAAAAAATACATCACCAGTTACTGGACTGGTAAGAAGAAAGAGTCCAGTGACAGTTGGGACCTTCCTTTAACCGTTAAAAGAGTGGCTAATAGCCTCATAGAAGATGTGGATGGGAATGTGTATATCGACTTGAATGCTGGTATTTCCACCGCTAATTTTGGTTACAACAATCCAGAAATCTGGAATCGTGCCCAGGAGATTATGAAAGAATATGGTGTGCTGGGCATTTTCCCTTCCAATGACTATAATTTACCCCTAATGATTGATACAAGCAAAAAATTACTTTCAACCGTCCCTGATGGGTCCCAATATCGTGTTCATTATGCATGTGACGGGACAGAAGCTAACGAAGCAGCCATTAAAACTGCTGTGAGTTACACAGGGCGAAGTTGTGTGATTTCATTCATGGGAAGCTTTTTCGGTAGAACCATGGGGTCCTTATCCTGCATGGCCCAGAAATCCAGGGATGCAGATACTTTCCGTTCCCTGCGCTCCAACAACATCTACTTTGCCGAGGGTGCTAACTGCCCCAACTGCATGTTCTGCGACCAGCCCGAAGACTGCAACGGATATTGCATTGAAAAATTCCTTAAAGACAGAGTTCTGACGTATCAAGTTAGTCCCGAGGAGGTTGCTGCATTTATAATGGAACCCTACACTACTGGTGGGCTGATGAATCCTGCTCCTATGGAATTTCTCAAATCTGCCCGGGAGATATGTGATGATAACGGTATCGTCTTGATTTTTGATGAAGTGCAGAGTGGTATGGGTCGCAGTGGGAAGATGTGGGTCCATGAACACCACCAGGTTATGCCTGATGTCTTCACCAGCGCTAAATCCCTGGGTGGCGGTGTCAGCCCCCTGAGTGCGGCTTTTATTAAAGATGAAATTATGGAAAATGTTCCTGCCTATCACGGATCTACTTATGGTGGCGCTCCAATTTCTCTAGCAGGGAACATGGCTGCACTGGAATACATTGATAAGTACAGGCTCCTGGAACGAGTTAAAAAATTAGGGGAAGTTATCAAAAAACGTTCCAATGAATGGACTGAATATATGAATGTGTGGCAGTGCCGTGGCTGGGGACTTCTCAAGGCTATTGATTTCCGTGATGGAAAAGACAAACCAATGGTTGATTATAAGACCCAAATCCAGAATGAACTATTCAGGCAAGGAATTATCACCATGTCTGGAGGTCAGGGCCGGTACCTTTCCATATTAAGGTTGATACCACCATTCACCATTCCTGATGAGCAATTAGACACAACTTTGGACATTTTTGAAGGGGTTATCAAGAAATAAACCCCTTAACGACTTAATCAGTGTAATAAAAAAAGAAATACTTTGATTTTTAGGATTTTAATTTGTCTAAGATTTCTTTCAGTACTATAGCACTGTTGTGTTCGGTATTACCAGTGGTATAGACCAGGGTAATTATTTCTTTCTCTTTCTCCAAGTCAATTACCTGGTTTAGAAGTTCAGATTTGTCTTTTAGCTCTTCTTTATATTTATTTCTAAATTCATCCCATTTTTGAGAATTTTGAGACAACCATCGTCGTAGATCGTGACTGGGAGCAATGTCTTTGAACCATGCATCCATTTTTAATCTTTGTTTGGAAACTCCACGAGGCCATACTCGATCCACCATTATCCTGTAACCATCTTTTTTTGCAGGAGATTGGTAGGCTCTTTTTATACGAATCATTATATCACTAATATTAATATGTTTGACATGGTACATTACTTTTTGGAATATTGTCAGTACCCCAGTGAAATAACAACGCTGCCATATTTTCCGTCAAAAAATTAATAATCATAAACTCTCTGTATGAATTTTAAGATTATACTATTAACAGATGGGAAAAAATGACCATTTCATGTCAGGGCTGTAATTCCATACTATATCATCATTTTCAAAATATAATATTTTGATTAAGAAACCCCTATAGAATACTCAATTGAAGTCCAAATTATTTGGTCAGATAAACACATTCACGTCTTAATTTAAGAAGCTCTTTCTTATTATTCTGAAGGTCTTCTGCTTTCTCCAGAAGTTTAGGTAACTTGGCCTCTATACATTGCACTGTATCATCCTGATGTATCCATGTGCATTCCTCACAACTCCACACTTTCTTTTCTTTTATCCATTTTCCACCTGTAGATGGGTCTCCACATGGATAGAAAGGACAATAGCAAAAAGTGCAGTTTTGAGGGTGACTGTGGCAGGGATAATACTCACAACTAGTGTTTGGTCCCTTATTTCCCTCTCCAGCCAGATATTTCTCGTAGAATTCATATGCTAAGGGGTGAGTGGAATGGGAGAGAACATAACCCCTGGGTGTTACCATATTTCCATCAGCAGCGTAAGTGAAGGTGTTGCCCACAATTAAGGTGGTGTTCATATCCACATCTTCCTCTTTAAGCTGGTTAAGCAGGAAAATTTTGACTGAAGGAGTGTTATTCTGGCTTTTAACCAAGCCAACTAATGTTTCTGGCTTTCTAACTTCTGAAAGTATTTTCAATGCTTCTTTAAATGGTTCTGTCCTTCTTTTACTACGGGGATTGTAAAAAGCAATGACAAAATCAGCCTCAGCAGCTGCACGGATCTTCCTTTTAATCTCTGATAGGGGAGTGAGTATGTCACTAAGACTGATTACTGCAAAATCGTGTAAAGGCGCACCTAAAAGAGCGGCAGAATAATTAACCGCAGACACCCCTGGTACAACCTCAACCTCAACTTCAGAATATTTCCCCATAATCTGATACAGTACATTGGCCATTCCGTAAACTCCAGGGTCACCGCTACTCACCAAAACCACGTTACGACCTTTTTTTGAATATTCTATGGCAAGTTCTGCTCTGTTAACTTCCTGGCCCATCCCCCTAGAGATAACATTTTTACCCTCCAGGAGATCCTTTATCTTCCTAGTGTAACCACCATACCCAATAATAACATCTGCCTCTTTAAGGGCCTGCAGTGTCATGGTAGTCATGTCCTCCCTTCGAGGACCAATACCCACAATTTTAATCATTTTATTTCACCAATTTCCAACGAAAGAAATCATTGTTTGTTGTAGATTATACGAGAAGAAGTAATCACAATAGTAGCCACATTGATCTTCACACCATCAGTTGCTGGTGCTGCCATGGCAGTTGCGGTTATACTGTATGTTTCGTTTGATTTAATCACAATAGTGCTTGTGTTACTGGAAGTACCACTCTGTGAATCCTTATAACCCACTGCAGTGATGTTAACTGTTATATTCTCGTCATCAACATCCTGATATGATTGAGCTGAAAGAGTCTCCAGGTTAATCCCATCAACACCAGTTTTGGCCTCTAAAGCATTGGCCACTTCATCCTTATTAACAATCTCCAGATTATTTTGAGTTGCAATTTTTGGAGTGTTGAGGTTTAACAGTGAACTAATACCGTTAAGTTGCATTTCAATGAGATCGTTGGGGTTGGGGGGTTGTTGTGTTACAATAGTGTAGGATGCAAATAAACCGGCCTCAAAGAAAATAAAGAAAAAGACTAGGAAAAGTATTATTTTAATAGCTCTGGACAAAATATCACCTTAAACTCTGGATTAGATTGAATTAATGTTGGATTTAGTATTAAATATTGAATAAAGTAATTGACACCTATTACTTGACTATTCTATTTACAATGAAGCTAAGATCAGGGTCTGGCATGAACCAGTCTTAGTAAATCTTAGTATCTATAGGTCTGACAAACCATTTATAGATGTTGATCATAGAAAAATCTATGGCTTGAAGATCCGCCCATACCACGATCATACATTTATCTGTAACTGAGAACAACCCCAAAATTTGAGAAATGTTAACAAATAAACACCACCACCCTACCAAAAGTAAACAAGGATAAAAATATTAAAATAAACATGTTAGGCGATGTTTAATGTTTGGAATGAGTAAAAAACAATTCCTAAAAAAAAGTAAGAATTATCTGAAAGATACAGGAGTTGAACTACTTCTAATAAGGGAACTTTACACCCAGGAAACCAGGGAAAGCATTAACCTTGAAGAAGCCCACAATAAACTGGAAAAAATTAGAAAACAGTTAGAAAACATATTTTTCAGATATGAGCGGTTAAAGCCTCCTTCAAAATGTAAACAACTGCAAATAAATTTATTATCTGTCACGATTACTTTACAAGAATCTGTGGTCACAAATTCAGAGTACATTAACTTAGCTAACGATGGTTTAAATGAAGATGCATCTGTGAAATTAAAAACTTCCATTGATGAGTTGGAAAAATTCAGAAAGGAATTTATGAAATTGAGCCGGGAAGTAGATTTTTATCTAAAACAACTATGAATATACAAAATTGATAAAATTGATAAACTCATCTCACATAATAATATAGTATAAATTTTATGAATTGATTCAATTTAATACCATGTAATTTTGATGTAAACCGTGCAATTATATGATTAAAGCAGATTTATAATCTTATAAATAATTTCCATTAGACAAATTGTTCTTGGAGCAACCATGACCAACGATATCATATCAAAATTCGCTGATGCGGAAATACTTCTAGATGAGACAGCCTATCATAAAATAAAAAATTACGAGGATTCTTCCCATCTAGTGGATTCGCTGATAGACCATCTAACCATATCGTCACAGGAAATGATGATTCTCACCGGTGAAGTAGTGGACAATTACTTAGGAATATCAGATAGCCATGGGAAAACTAGCAAAATAGCCCAAAGCAAGCTGTTACCCCAGGAATTCGATTTTGAAATCCTTAAAGATGCCAGCCACAAATCTTACACCAATGGAGAAATAAAAGATCTTTCCAGTTACTTTAAAAACCGTTACCAGAAACTCAGAGAGATACTCATTAGTAAACGTGAGCTTTCAGATGCCAACTCAGTTAAAGAAGCTACCAGTCTTGATGATGTAGTGAAAATTGTGGGCATGATAAACGACATACGCAACACCAAAAACAACCATAAAATAATAGAACTGGAAGATGAAACAGGCAGTGCAACAGTATTAATCCACAATGAAAATCACGAACTCTTTGAACAGGCCGAACGAATTGTTAAAGACGAAGTGATTGGTGTGGTTGGAAGTAGGAAGGGAAGTCTCATTATGGCCAGTGAACTCATAAATCCAGGTGTGCCACGTGTGGATGAAAAAAAAATGGACTTCGGAACGGTTTTTCTAAGTGACACCCATATTGGCAGTTCTACATTCCTTGAAGATGCATTCAACAGGTTTGTCCGCTGGATTAACGGAGATTATGGTGATGAAGGGCAACGAGAAATTGCCAACAATGTTAAGTACATAGTGGTGGCAGGTGACATTGTGGATGGGATTGGAGTGTACCCTAGCCAGGATAAAGAATTAACCATAAAAGACATTCACCAGCAATATGAGGAAGCTGCAAGATTATTTGGGGATATAAGTAATGTTAAAATTATCATTACACCAGGAAACCACGATGCCAGTCGTTTAGCCGAACCACAGCCGGCCATACCTGAAGATTACGCCAAAGACCTTTACGATCTGAAAAATGCTGAATTTTTAAGTAATCCTTCCATGGTGAGTTTAGATGGTTTGAAAGTTCTGATCTACCACGGACGCAGCTTTGATGACATGGCCATGACTGTTAAGGGAATGAGCCACCAACAATCCGATCTCATTATGAAAGAACTTCTAGAAAAACGGCACTTAGCCCCTATATATGGAGAGAGAACTCCTTTAGCGTCTGAAATTGAGGACCATTTGGTTATTGATGAGATTCCCGATGTTTTCCACACTGGACACGTTCATATTAACAGTTACAAACGATACAAGGGAATCCACCTTATAAACAGTGGAACCTTCCAATCCCAGACCGAGTTTCAGAAAATATACAACATAGTCCCTACCTGTGCACAGGTCCCAGTGCTCAACAATGGCAGCCTAAAAATGCTGGACTTCAGTTAACAATGGATTATGTTTATATTAAATAAATAAAATTAAAAAAATGAATTAATTTAAATAAATGGATTGAAAGTCTCAATTACGCCAAAAACTGATTAAATAGTTGTTAAAAAGGATTATATGTGTATTGAAGTTTTGAGTATTAAATTTTCAAGATCACATTTAAAACAAAAAAATGAACCATAATTAATTTGAACCCGATCTAGGAGTATAAATAATGAATCAAAGCCCATTAACACTTGAAATATGTGAAACTGGTGGTTATGTTTACAGTAAAGGCCTTTCTCCAGGTAAATCAGGTAATATAAGTGTCCGATCCCATGACACTATAGCCATAACCCCCAGTGGAATGTCTCTCGGTTACTTGAAACCGGAAGATGTGGTACTCCTTAGTATGGATGGAAAAATACTCGCCGGGAGAAAAAAACCTTCATCAGAGCTTCAACTCCATTTGAATGTCTATAAAAACCGGAGTGATGTTCAGGGAATCGTCCACACGCATTCACCCTACGCAACAGGCTTTGCTCGTGCAGGACAAATGATAGAACGCGTAGAAGGCTTTGAAAAAAGGGAAATACCATTTCTAAAAATGGTTGAATATTACCCGCCAGGAAGTATGGAACTTGCAACATCAGTTAGTGACGGTTTAAATGAAGAAGATGTACTTATTTTGAGAAACCATGGAGTAGTGGCAACTGGCAGCAACCTATTTGAAGCAGCCTTACTGGCAGAATTTGTAGAAGAAGTAGCAAAAACCCAGTTTATATCCCGTGTTTTAAGTGATATGGAGTTATAGTGCTATTACTTAATTCCATAATAAATCTGAACTTTAATCTTCCATACTCCAATTTTATAATTCTATTTATTTCACAAAAGCATATACTTCATTTTTCGCCTAAAAAATGGCTTTAAATACCATTACTATTTAATTAAAAAAATAATTAAATTCTAATTTTACTCACGCACAGACTCTAATTCACTTAAAACATTCCAAATAAGTGTTCTGGCATGTATAGGAATGTTTGGATCATTGCTTATTTCATCTAAAATAGAGATAACTGTGCTTGCCCTTATGGTGGGTTCTTCATCGTCCTGGGACAATAAATTCTTAGACTCCTCAGCAGCCCTTCTAATATTCCTAGGGACACTTGTATCCCCCATAATATGTCTCAAAATTTGATCACAACGTTCAAATGATTCTGTACTCATAATAATGCCTCCATCAAGTTAATCTTGTTTAAATTTGTGTTTAGATTTAATTTGCTTAAAACTGCAATTCCATAAAAAGCCTTATCCTAGTTGGTTTATATCTTAGCCTTTAAAAAGGTTTCGGTAGGGAATTGGAAAAAAATGATTCAAAACCTATTATTTGGCTTTAAGAAACCAGAAACAGTTCTTTTTCTTTATTAATACCACATTAGGTATAAACTATTCCAATAATTGATTCATCAAATTTCACTAACCGCTACCGCAACTGTTACCCCATTATAGGCGGTTTTCCTGAGGATCAAACGTGATTTTTCCCCAGCTTCAATAAGTGCCACTGGTTCAGCAACACCAGAAATACCAAACTTTCGATTAACCAGCTCTGATGGTGTGCAATCAGGATGTGAAAAATCTTTAATATCCTCCAATGATACTATTTCCAAGTTTAACCCAGCTTTAACCGCAGCACGCTTAATGCCCTCTTCTTCACTCTTAATTTCAGCAGTTACAATAGTATCTAACCGATCAACAGGTAAATGGAGACTTTGAAGAGCGGAACGGAGTGCAAAAAAAACCTGATCTTCTGTCACTCCCCTTCTACTACCAACACCAGCAACCATCTTTTTAGGAGTTAAATCCAGATCATTCCCAGATAAAGAAGCCCGGATAAAAGATTTATCCCATTTTTTTGTCTGGTAAGATTCATTTATCAGTGGATGATTCTCCAAAAACCCAAATTGATTGGGTAAAAACAGATCCGCCTTTTCCCCTGCGGCCAGGTGCCGATTAATATCTTTTATGATTTTGCCTTGACCAAGATTAAGCCAATATTGATATGCTAAAGTGTCAATACCTATTTTCCCATTCAAATCTGTTGCAGTGGTTATAACAGGAATTGCACCGATTAAGCCGGCTAATTTAACAGCAAAATGATTTGCTCCTCCTACATGACCAGACAATAAACTGATAATGTGCTTACCATTTTCTCCAGTAACCAGAACAGCAGGGTCATCAAATTTTGATTTTATGAGGGGACAAATACTTCTGACCATGATTCCAGTGGCCATAATACCAACCCAACAGTCATATTTTCTGAAAGATCCCTGTAATGTTTCTCTAACGTTTTTGTGGAATACATCAACGTTGATTACTGTTGGATCCTTTTCAAGATATGATGATATTGTTTCGGCAAGTTTCTGTCCTTCATCAGTAACACTAATAATTGCGATATTCATGAAACCACGTTTGGATATGCTTTTTATTATAATTTTTAGTATCTTTTTATTATACTCTTTTATTGGAAACTGCAAAGTAGAACAATTAACAAAATAATCACAATCACCACAAGAAACAGACTTATGGCGACTGTGCTTAATTTAATGGCTTCATTAATTTTTTCGTTTGTTAATGGCACATTAGAATCCCCCAATGTATAAACTCCTGGTTTTACCAGTTGAACATTTAAAGCTCCAGCTGCAGCGGCCATTGGATATCCTGAGTTGGGACTGGGAGTGTTTCTAGCTTCACGTAACATGACATTCCATGCGTGTTTATAATCCAAACTTATGATGAAAGAAGATACAACCATAAGAAAACCGGTCACTCGGGCAGGAACATAATTAAAACAATCATCTAACTTAGCTGGGAACCAGCCAATGTCAATGTTTTCTAGGTCTTTATAACCAACCATTGCATCCATGGTGTTGACCACACGATAAATCAACCCTGCAGTTACAGCCAGAAGAATAGGAATTTGATATGAATGGGCCATAAATCCACCTGGGAAAGATTGTGAAGATGAAACTATGAATAAGCCAATTAAAGCAAAAATGAAACTGTAAGATATGGGAGCTATCACAGAATCGGTTAAATTCTCAGTTAAAGTTTCAATTGTAGCAGAAACAACTTCCTGAGAGGATAGATTAGATGTATTTCTACTGACTAGAAATGATACTGCTTTTTTACCTTTTTGCAAATCTTCAGCAAGATTATAGCCTACTTCACTGGCAGATCTTAACAGATATTTAACCGAAAATGTTGTAGACAAAATCAACACTGCCAGTACTAAATACAAAATTTGGTTAAAAGAGGAGATAATCAATACTGCGTCAAAACCCCCGACGAATATTAAAAGGAGAATCACAGTCAAAAAAAATCCCATAAACCTGTTTTTAGTTGGAGATTCACTTAAAAATACAGGTTTAACTTTTTCAATTGATTTTCCTATCCAAACCACTGGGTGGATGGTAGCAGGTAATTCACCTGTTAACAAATCAATGAAAAATGCCAGAACAATGACAACTAATAAAAGCGTGAAAAAATTGATTCCCATTAGATTCCCTCAATTTAATAATAGTACTGAATGTATATAGTTTTACGGGCCATATCTGATGTTTATCTTTGTCATTTGCAAAGGTAGATTATAATAATATAATAAGAAAATTAATAAAAAAAATAATTTACTTTTTTTAATAAGAGTAAGACACTCATTTCAAGTGTAACATATCTCCAACACTCCGAGATTAAAATTAAGAAAATGTTGGTAGAATTTATTATGTTAGCTTGTGCGAAAAATGATCTTTAATATCCGGTAGAGATTCAGAGGTACATTTCAACTGTAAAATTAACACAATATTTCAGGCACAGGAGAAAGAGGATGATTGCAAGTGTAAATCTTCAGAATATGTATGATGTTTTATATAAAAGATTAATTTCAAGTGTATTTAAGAGGTTAAATATATAAAAAATTATTGATATCAAATTATTGATATTAAACATCTGATTGAGAGATAAATTTCAAGTGTAAAAATAGTATTACAGCACACGTCATTAATTTAATTAATTAAACTTTAACATATTTTGTTATTGGATCTTATTATATGCTTTATGTAGACATCTGTTATCATATAGTGAATAAATAAAATACGGTTTATCTGCATATATTTTTGATTAATATAATCTTTATGGTTCAGTTTAAAAGTAATTACTCCTTATTTTTATTTTTTTACTTATATTTATTAATATACATAATTTAATTTATTTTTTTATTACTATTACTTCTTATTAATTTGTGTAGATACATTTGAAATCTACCTCTCATTCTCTACTTATATCATATACCAACATCAAAATTTTTTACACTTGAAATGCACCTCTTTCTACTATAGATGAAATTCAAAACGAAAATTTTACACTTGAAATCGACCCCTCACCATAATGATTAATATAGGATTAGTTACTTACGCTTGAAGTACATCTTTACTTAGTCAACATAGTAATGTTACACTTGAAATTACTCTCTGTTCGACAGCTCATGGACAGTTCGATCGTAGTTTTTTAACATTCATATACCATTCATAAAAACTGTTCCACCATGAAACCATCAGTTGAGTCGTAAAGTGTCAACTCAGTTCTAGACTATGTGAAGTACAGGGGGAAACTAGTCGAATTATTTATGTGTAAAAGACATGCGGTAAATTGCGCATTTTATCAACCAAGTTATGGATCCTCTAAAACCCACTACTGGTTTCAGAGTATTAAAATTATTTAAAATCTTCATAAATTGGTCCTTTTCACTGCACACAGCACGTAAATCATTTTTATCATACGAAGTGGTGGATATGAACATATTTGAGGAATTAGGCGAGAAACAGTCGGTTTTTAAATGTAAAAAATTCTTAGATCATAGATTTTTGCCAGATAATCTTCCTCACCGAGAAGATCAGATTAAATCAGTGGCTAAATATTGGGTTGAGGCACTAACCAATGTAACACCTCCTGATGTAACGATATACGGTAAAACAGGCACTGGAAAAACAGCAGTTGCTAAATTTGCTAAAAAACAGTTGGATCAGGTTTCGAAAGAAAAAAATGTTAATGTACGGGTGGAATATATTCGTTGCACTGATTTCACAACAGAATATCAAGTTATTGCTCGATTATGTCAACAGATGGGTCAAGATGTTCCCTATCGTGGGTGGACCAAAGCAGAAGTGATTAACGCTTTTCGTAATCTTTTCAAGAAGAATGTTTTTGGTAATGATCTAATTTTGATTATAATCCTTGATGAAATTGATATTCTCTTAAAAAATGATGGTGATGGTCTTCTTTACACTCTTACACGAACTGATAATGTTTCCATTGCTTCTATAAGTAACTTCGTTGATTTTAAACAGTTCATTAAACCTAGGGTGCGCAGCAGTCTTCGTGATCGGGAGATTGTATTCCCTCCATACAATGCACAGCAACTGGTGGACATATTAGATGAACGTTCCGATTTATCTTTTAACAGTGGTGTTCTGCAAGATGAAGTCATACCTCTCTGTGCAGCACTTGCTGCCAAAGAAGAAGGGGATGCTCGTTATGCTCTTGATTTGTTACGCACATCCGGAGAATTAGCAGATGAAAAAGGGACAGAAATGGTCTACGAAGACTATGTAAGAGAGGCAAAGGATCAGATCGAGCACAATAAAGTGACTGATATTGTAATGACCCTTCCCAGTCAGCAGCAGAAAGTCCTTGAATCATTGATATTCTTAACAAAACATAAAGAAGAAATCACATCTGGAAGACTTTATGATGTTTATAAAGACATAACTAAGGGCGATTCTGTATCATATAGAAGAATCTTTGATTTTATCAATGAACTAGAAATGTTGGGACTCATATCAACAAAAACAGTTTCACGAGGAAGGGGCAAAGGAAGAACGAACCTCATTACCCTTCAATGTGACATGGAGCTCTTGGAAGATGCAATGTGGAGTGGTTGAATGTTAACATTCTCCTTCATACTTTAAAACACTTTTAACATATTCTTTTATTCTTTCCACACTTTAAATACTCTTTAAAGCATTATTCAATTTTTCACATCTAATTATTTGATAATTGATTTTAATAGAGCCATACGTACGGGAACTCCGTAGAAAGCTTGTTGGAAGTATCTTCCATAAGATGTGTTGTCTACGTCATGGGATATTTCATCCACACGGGGCAGGGGATGCATCACTATGGCTTCACTACCTTTGAGAAGCTGGGAGTCAATGGTGTAAGCTCCTTTAATCTTTAAATATTCCTGCGGATCCGGGAACCGTTCTTTCTGTATTCTGGTAACATATAAAACATCGGCATAGGCCAGGACATCTCTTATATCCTCTGTTTCCTGGACAATCACCCCTGCATCTGCCAGATCATGGAGGATTTCACGGGGCATTTTAAGTTCTGGTGGTGACACAAAACTCATTTTAGCTCCGAACATGGCCAGTGCATATGAAAGAGAGTGCACGGTTCTTCCATACTTCAAATCTCCAACCAGGGCCACGTGTAGTTCTTCAATATTGCCTAAGATCCGTTTCATAGTGTATAGGTCCAGTAGTGTTTGGGTAGGGTGTTGCCCTGCACCATCACCAGCATTGATCACAGGAACATCCACCATCTCAGACACATAACGGGCTGTGCCTTCCATATTATGCCGAATTACTAGAGCATCAGTGTATTCTGCGACTATACGGACAGTGTCGGTTAAATTTTCACCCTTAACAGCTGAACTTGTTCCAGCCTCTGCAAATCCAACTGTACTTCCACCTAACCGTTTCATGGCAGTCTCAAATGATAGGCGAGTTCTAGTGGAAGCTTCGTAAAACAACATTCCCAGAATAGATCCAGAAAGGACATCAGATTTCTCTTGAGAACGGGCAACGGGTTCCATTTCCTCTGCTAATTCCAGAATAAATTCAATATCTTTTTTGCTGAAGTCTTTAATGGAAATTATATTTTTTAAATTGAACCCCATGCTGTTCACCACTAAAATTTTGTTTTAATTCACTATTTAAAACTCTTTATTTATAGATAAATAAATATGTTAATTTGAATCAGTTGAATAAACTCTTGGAAATATCAATTACTTATATTATCAATAACGTTCAAAGTAATAATTCCGTTAAATTGAAATATATTGTTTATAGATATCATTATTCAATGTAGAAATCAGTCCCATCGGAACATTTCTCAGAACAAGTGACCAAAATTATCTTGACGCACGGATAATTCGGGGGGGTTTTTTAATTTCTGGGAGTATTCATAATAAAAAGCGTAATATTCTAATTATCAAATTCCCTAATAACCATTCAGTTAACTAAACCTTATTTTTCCTTAAAACAATAATGAATGGGTTTGATTTTTCATAACAAATCAGGGGAGGTGAAAATGATGATATTTCCAGAATGTGTACGGAAGCTACGAATGATGACAGTTCTGATTATCACACTAACTATCCTAGTGGCACCTGTTTCCTTTGCCGCTGATCCATACGTTGACCTGGACAAAACCGCCACAAAAACGGGTTCAGACACGGCCACGATAACCTTAACTGCCACTGGAGTGGGAACCTCTACAACCTCTGGAGCTGATATTGTTTTTTCAATAGACAGTTCGGGTAGTATGAGTACGAGTGATCCAACTGATCTGCGAATGACAGCTTCCAAGAATTTCGTGGATAAAATGGATCCCACCAAGGATCAGGCAGGTGTTGTAAACTGGGCTAGTTCGGTTCAATCCAGCCAGGCGTTAACTAATGATTTTTCACAAGTCAAAACAGTAATAGATCAGGGGTATGCTAGTGGCGGTACAAACTATGATGTGGGAATCGGAGAAGCCATTAATCTACTCGACGCAGGAAAGAAAACAAGTAACACTCAGAGCATTATTTTCCTGAGTGATGGAGACCCTAGCACTTACACACCACCAGGAACAGCAGGATCAAAAGTAGATGAAGCTGCAACCAAAGGTTATAAAATCTACACTGTTGGATTAGGTTCTGGCATTGACGCCACCATATTACAAGCCATAGCAACTGCTACTGGGGGTAAATACTACTTTGCAGCTGATGCAAGTGCTTTAGACCCTATTTTCAACGAAATTTACCAGCAGATCAGCTCTGCCGCAGGAACTAATGTAGTTGTTACAGATATTCTGCAAAGCTACATACATTTAATCAGTGAACCAACCATTGCACCAACCACAAAAACTGTCAATGCAGATGGTACCACAAACCTGACTTGGAATGTGGGTACTCTTCTCGTTGGACAAACTTGGACCACATCCTTCAATGTCAGATCCAGCAAATTGGGACTATTGCCTACCAATGTGTACCCTGGCTCTGGAGTAACCTACACAGATGTGCGCCAAGTTACCCGAACCGTAGAATTCCCTGAGGTCGAAGTACAATTTGGTGAAGTTGCTGAAGCATCAACATCAACATCAGTCAGTGGTAAAACAGTACCTATGCAAGAGACAGGATCACCTGTTGGATTGTTAGTAGTAGGAATTTTAGCAGCTTTTGGAGGAGTTATTTTTCCTAAAATTCAAAAATAACTTCTTCATTTTTCTCTTTTTTCATGCGGTATTTTTCAGGATCATTCCAATTTGGTTTCAGTTACAAAAGATCGAAATATAACCTTTATCAATTGAATTCTTTCATTGATTAGTGTTGAAAATTAATTTTGAAAAATTTTGAAATATTCACAGGTAGATGGATCTAAACTAATAATTATCATGGATTAATTTCCGAAAAAGACTAAAGACAGTGAAAACTTAAATTTTACGTCCAAAGGTTAAATAGCCTGTATGGCCGGTCATCCGTGTTCTGGGACGCACACCCTTATCTTTCACTTCCATCTCACGTACCAAACACTCTAAACTCTTTAAATCAGAAAAATCACGTTTTTTAAGGATTCTGGTGAAGAGTTTCACCTGGTCTATGTAAGGGGTATAGGCTGCTATGAATCCTCCTGTTTTAAGGGCGGTTCTGGCATGTTCCACCACTTCCCATGGTTTGGGCAGATCCAGAAATACTAGATCCACCTCCTCTTCATCAATACCTTCACTTACATCCTTACATTTCAGGGTTACATTCTGAAGGCCAAAGCCCTGGATGTTTTTATCTGCCACCTGGGCAAAGTCTTCCCTTAGTTCATAGGAGTAGACATGGCCAGTTTCTCCCACTAGATTTCCCAGGAATATAGTGGCTGCACCTGCACCTGTTCCAGCTTCCACCACTCGCTGGCCGCATCCCAATCCTGTGTAGGCAGCCATAACACCCAGATCTTTAGGGAGGATTATGGAACATCTTCGGTCCATAAGTTCAACATAATCATTGATGTTGGCCTCTAACACCCTGAATTCCCGGCCAAGATGCGTTTTTAGAACATCTCCAGAACTGCTGTTTTCAATCTCCTCTTTTTTAATATAGCCATGATCAGTGTGCAGGTCATCTTCACCTGTCACAAATTTTTTTCCTCTCTCATTGATTAGTATCTTCATTTATCCTCATTTCCTTGCTTTTTTTTTAACTGATATTCTTTCTGGGGTTTGTCTTTACCCTTTACTATGGATGTCTGCAACTGGTCGAATTCATCAGGTGAAAGAAGGTAATCAGATTCAATTATTTCCCGGATACTTTTGGCAATTTTATCTCCAATTCCTTCCACCCTTTTCAAGTCATCTGCACTGGCACTGAAAACACCATCCACACTTTTAAACTCTTCTAAAAGTTTACGGGCAGTTACCGGCCCAACGTTTGGTAGTGATTCAACAATAAATAGTTGCTGTTCTTTCAGGGTTAACGGTTTTTTCTCTGTCCGTACCTGCACATCCTGAGGGCTTTTATCAGCTTCTCGTACTGCAAGCCGATGGATCATGGCTGCGGTATCTTCGGGATTGCGGGTGGGTATTATGGGTAGGTTGAAGTCAACTGCTAGGCTGGCCAGAGCCCCACGGATGGCGTTTGGGTGTAATCCGCTGCTGTAAAGATCCTGTCCTTCCAGGATCATCACAGGCCGGGGGAAATTCTCCACCAGCTCCTGGGCCTGTTTGTATAATCTTTTATCAAGTAATGAGCTTACAAAGTCTTTACTGCTTTTTCTTTCCACAGCCACTTGGGAACTTATCTGGTAATCAGCAACTGGGAGGTTGGTGAATTTAACGTTCACTTCCATGTTGCTTAATTCTCGGGTAACACCTGATCGGGCCTCCCGGTGGTCGATGTATACCACCAATTGTTTTTCATCATTTGCTGTGTTTTTTTCCCTGTCCAGAACTTTAACATCCTCTTCATCAGCTACCAATGGCTTTTCTGGCTGATCATATCCATTGGCCAGTTGCCTTTTCATTCTTCTTTCTCGATGTATGCTTGAATAGTAGAATGACTCGTCCCGGGTGTTTTTAGTGATTAGGACTATCATACGCCCTTTAGTGGTTCTTCCAGTCCGGCCACGTCTCTGGATCATCCTTATCTCTGAAGGAACTGGTTCGTATAACACCACCAGGTCCACGCTAGGGATGTCAATACCCTCCTCTGCTACACTGGTGGACACCAGCACTTGGTATGTTTTCATACGGAACGATTTAATGATTTCTTTCTGCTCTTTTTGGGTGAGTCCTTTTTCTGTCTCCCTATTTGCCTGTCCAAAGAACTTAACAGCCTTAATACCTTCACTTTGGCACTTATTGTGGATCTCATTAACTGTATCCCTGTACTGGCTGAACACTATAACTTGTTCATTGTTTTTTTCGGCTTTTTTAAGGATTTCCATCAGTTTTTCAAGTTTAGGGTGTTCCACTCCTTTTTCGTGGGATTTTTGGGTCAAATGAACAGCATTTCTAAAGTTTCCATCTTTAAAAAGTCCTTTCGCTGCTTTGGTCTTTTTCTGTCGCATTCTTTGAAAGTAAGAGTCCAAGTTACTGATACCCTGTGTTTCCAAAAGTTCCAGTGCATGTATCACATTAAAAACAGCTGTCAACATTGAAATTGCCAGAAGGCAGTCTCTTGGGGGCTTAACACTTCGGGACATCCGGTTTTGCACCTTTCCCCTGGCCCTTAGAATATCTTTCTTGGTTACCTGATGAACAGAACTGATGACTCCCAGTTTTTTCAAACCTCGTAAACGGTTTTTTAGAACAGTATCCAGATGGCTTTTAATGGCCAGTTGTTCCTTTTTTAAGTCTACTTTAACCCATTCTACTTCAATGGGGTTGAAGTATGGTTTGACATCAGGGTCATCCTCATTTTTCACCACCACTTCATTGATGAAAAGGTTCTGGCACACTTGTTGGATTCGATCTTCTTCACCACCAGGGGAGGCGGTTAATCCAAGTATAAGGGGATTTTCAGCCTTTTGAGTGTAACGGTTGGCCAGGAACACGTAGGAATAGGATCCAGTTCCCCGGTGACATTCATCGAAAATTAACAACGAAACATCTTTAAGAGAATAACGTCCCGCAATAATATCCGATTCAATAGTTTGGGGGGTGGCACAGATGATCTGAGAATCATACCATCTTTTCACACGTTCTTCCAGTTTTATGGCACCGGTTAAGCTACTGGTGGTTGTTTTCAGGAAATTTCTGAAGGTTTCTTCGTGCTGCACTACCAGTGGTTTGGTAGGGGCTAAAAGGAGAATTTTACTATCAGGATATTTTTTAATTCTTTCTGCAGCTACCAGAGCAGCTACTATCGTTTTACCTAAAGCTGTGGGGGCCACTATCATGGTATTCCCCTTTTTAATCACATTAGCCGCAAGTACCTGCTGATAAAGACGAGCTTCTATTTTTTCAGGGTTTATTAGAGGGTGTTGTATCCACCTTACAGTTTTTGTTGAAGGGTGGGTCTCTTTTGGATGTTTCATTTTTATATCCTGTAATAACAGATTCTTTAAAATACCCATCCGCCATGATCAAGTACGGTAACTTTCGTTTTACTTTCAGGATATTTATCTAAATTTTCACCACACTTATGGCAGAAATGCGCCTTGTAGCTGTTAATAGTTTCACATTTTGGACAAAGCTTTCTTAGAGCCGATTCTTTATACATATTATCCCTATTAACTTTATTTAATGTGTTTAATTCACATTACCATGTTACATTATATTAAAAGATAGACATATAAAAATGCTGATAAGTTTAAATGTCATTATTTTAGATTATAAGAGAGTAAACAGAATTATACCATAAAATCATGGCCATGGCTGTCATTTTTCACGAAATAAAAACAATAAAGATAGACATTTCTTATATGGACTTGTAAAGAGAAATATAACTTCATTGAACACGAAAAAAACTATTGTTTTCTAATGTTGTTGTGGAGAAAATTTAAGACACGATGATTTTGAGCTTGAAATTATTAGTAAAATATGAAAAATAATATTATTTTCTGTGAATTAACATTTTATTAATTTTTAAGGGATATCAAATTCTTCCAATCATCAAAAACCACGTCTAAGCTGCACATACTGGGCACGTAGTTGGCGGCCTTGGCAGAATCAACACCTATAACTTTAAAACCAAGGTCTTCTATGGGGGCCACCACCATGCAGGTGTCACAGACCACATGACCACCTGCTTTTTCAATGGTTTTAGTGTAACCCATTCTGTCAGAAGCAGCTTTAATGGAGATGGAGGTGCACACCCATAATTCATTGTCAAGCTGTTTACCGGTTAACACCCGGGCAATTTCACCAATCTCTTCTAAAGAAGCATGAGGACATCCAAGACAGACTAGATCAGGTTTTTTGCTGGAAATAGATAGTTTTTCTCGGGTTTCTTTGACATCTTCCTGAGTTATAATTATTTTATCTAAGTTAGCAAGGTCTTTATTTACATCCTTATATTCCGGAGTAACATTCTCCACATGGTAAAGGGCCACAGCTCCTGAGGACGCTAGTGCTGCACCCAGGGCTTTTAATTCGTTAACGTGTGGGGTTTTTTGCTTGTCACTTTTTAATTGGAAGTAGGGCACACCACTCCCCACGGTTTTTCCAACCTGGTATCCCAGTGCACCGTAATCAGAACCCTTTAATGGTGTTTCAACCTCCACCAGCAGGTTAGGGACTCTTCCCTCGTCCAAATGATAACCATAATTAGGGGTTCTCCCACATATGGCTGCGGATAATGCTCCTGGACCTCCTTCCCTATTGGTTCGAGCTCCCAGGACTGAGTTAGCGTAACAAACAGCAGATGACTCTGCCCAGGCAATGTGACTGCCTAGTGTGGGTATATTACCTACAAGGTAGGGAGTACAGGTACAGGTGGTGCTGATTCCCATTTTACGGTAGGCGTCTACAATGAGGAGTTGTTTTTTGGTGAATTTTTCACTAAAACCAAGTTCCTGCCACTGGTCCAGGTCCACACCTGCAGGGTTGAGGGTGCTGGGAACACGTACCTGGGCTCCTTCGCTGACCAGATCCTCCAGGTACTCTAAACCTGCATCACCAATGGTTTTGTAGGAGACTCCTGATATCTGGGCGGATACCACCTCTACCATACCCTTTGCTCCGTAGATATCTCCCAGGGCAACCAGGATTTCCATGGATTTCGCAACAGCAGGACCATATTCACCTGCATACATTTTTTCCTCTTCTCGGGTAAGATGCATAAAATGCCTCATTTGTAGATTTTTTAGTTCTTAGATATTTATTTAGTTCTAAGAATTAATTTAGTTCTAATTTAGTTCTAAGAATCCTTTTTTAGTTCTTGGAATCTCCTTGAATTTTTATAAAAGGAGTTAAACTTAGTTAAATTTGAAATTACTGTAAATTATTACTGTAAGTTTTATTGTATTGGGTTGATTCAACCACTGAGTTGGGTGCTTACAATGTCGTTAACCAGGTTTTTGAAGTTTTCAAGTTCTCGATAGGGTACCACTGCACCAGCAGCAATGGTATGGCCACCACCAGCACCATTAAAGCTTTTAGCAGCCTGTTCAAGTGCAAATCCTAGGTTAACTCCTTTACCGGTCATCTCCATGGTGGTGCGGCCAGATACCTTGATCTGGTCATGCATTCGTGACAGGGTTATAACTGGCTTTTGAGGATTTAAAATATCCAGATCGATACCTAATGTGGCTAAAGTTCCCATAATCTTCTTTTTTTCCTTATCTTCAGTATAGAGGTACTGAACATGTTCCATTTCCTGGGAACCCTCTCTCCTGATCCAGCTTAGGCCTTTGATAAGGGATTCATGATATTTGTTGAGAAATTCCACTCCTTCGGCTATAGCAGACTCCCGATCACCTAAACAAATGCTCAAACCAACAGAATAATGTTTGTTTTTACCGCAGGCATCTAGAATTTCAGAGTAATTTTCAAGGTTTCGCAGTGCTGGGTTTTCTTTAGGGATACTATAGACGCTGCCGAATATTTGGGGATTCAGTTTGGTTAAATGTTCTGTGAGAAAGTCTTTCTCTTCATTGGCCAGGTCTGTGAATTTTATACCATAGGAAATACCTATTTTTTCCAGGAAGGCCTGGCTTCCTTCGAGATCTCCTGAAATCCCCGGAATTGCAGGTTGGAATGTGTGGGCAAGGGCTTTGTAGAGGGGTTCAACCTTGGATGCTATCTTGAGATCTTCTTGCTCTTCAACCACCCCCGATTCAGTTGCCTCGGTAAGGATGGTTTGATTGACTCCTTGAAAACCATCAGAGTATTGCATATCTCCAAAAGCACCTACTAGGGCTAATCCTGACAATTCTACCTTTTCTAATGGACGTACAGTAAGATATGTTACTCCAGAGGCACTTACATCACGTGTTCCGTCCAGTCCAAATAGATGAGGGTTTACATGTATCAAGTTTTCAGCATCATCTCCGGTTTGGTCCATGGTCTGGTGGTGGTCTGCGATTATGGCCTGGCCATTGAGTCGGCTGATTCTTTCCACGAAACCACTGCCCATGTCACAGAAAAAGAATAGTTCATATTTCTCTCTGGTAAGACGGTTTAAAACTTCTTCTTTAAGTCGAGGGACCATAGTAACATGGAATTTCCCTCCTTCTTGTGATATGGCATTGCAGATAACACCTGCAGCGGATATGCCATCTGAATCATTGTGGGAGATCACTCTCACCACATGATCCTTATCTAAGTGCTCTTTGAGGAGCAGGCCTGCTTCTTCAGCCCTATTTAACAAGTAGTGCTGCTTGTTTTGGTTCATATCTCCATCCTTCAGGGAGTACTCCTTCCCGGGTATAGTATTTCACCAGTCTTCTGATTCTGGATTCAACCAGTTGCAGACCACGTTTAGTGTGTAAGTCTTTGGGGTTTTCTTTAAGGTGTTCCCTGATGTTCACTGCTTTGCGTATGAGGTTCATGAGATCTTCAGGGTATTCTTCGGTTTGACCGTGTTTTTCCAAGATCTTGGTTATTTTCATGTCTGTTACACTTTTAACATCTGGAATCCCGTGCTGATCTCTCAGGATCACTCCAATGACACTGGTTGATTTTCCTTCTTTTCTAAGTTTTAAAATTATTTCTTCGATTTCTTCGGTTGAGTATTCAACCCATTCAGGCTTTGCTGCCATTAAATCACCTCTATAATCTTTAATTTTCTTTATTAATCAATTAACCTGATATTTAATTAGTTCACCATCAATCAACTGGGGTTTCAGATTAATTGTTCCTGGTTGACTGTGAAATCTTTATACCAGTGGGCAAAATTCTCCAGGGAACGGCGACGATGGGATAACTCATTTTTTTCTTCTCTGGTGAGCTCACCGAAGGTCTTATCGTATCTTTCTGGCATGAAAAGTGGATCGTATGCGAAACCATGCTTTCCTTTTTCCTGATGTGCTATTTGTCCTCCGACTACACCTAAAAAAGTCTTGGGCTCGGTTTTGGGTGTTGCAAACCCAACTACCGACCTGAACTCAGCGTAACGGTCTTGGACATTGTCCATCAGCTTTAAAATGCCCGTGTTGCCCAGGGTGTCTTGCACGTAAGATGAATAGGTACCGGGAAACCATTTAAGAGAGCGAATAAACAGGCCAGCATCTTCTACAATGACTGGTTTTTCTAATCGTCTGGCAGCATCTTTTGCTCCAAATACTGAAACGTCTGCCAGTTCTCCTTGGATTTCTGGGTAGCCCAGATCTATGTGTTCCAGTTCGATATCGAACTTTTGGAAGATTCCTTGAGCTTCTTTTACTTTGTGTTGGTTACCAGTTATAAAGGTTATCATCGGGAAAAGATTTCAAGTTTTGAACATAAAAACCTACTACTTTAAGGTTATAAAAACTATTTGAATTTTTTAAAAAAATTCTATTTTTCGTGTTCTATCTTGTTCATTAATGGAATGTTCACGAGTAATGTATTACTTATTAATTCTTAGGCAAAACTTTTTTAAGAACATTTCTCATATTCAATACACCTAAATATCAATTACAATGAGAAAATTATTATTTTTATTCTGATCCATTTATTATTGCTAATATCACGGTTTTAACATCTATTTCATGATGACAAAAAAAGTAAAAAAGGTGATTTGGAATGATTCAGGACAATTCGAATTCAAATGAAAAAAGGGTCTTTAAAGCAAATTATAAACTGGTAGAAGAAGCCCATGTAAAAAATTGGGAGGCAGAAATAGAAAAAGGGAAAGACCTGGAGAAATACTGGGCAGAAAAGGCAGAACAATTCGAATGGCTCCAGAAATGGGATAAAGTCCTGGATGAAAGCCAAAAACCATTCTATAAATGGTTCACCAACGGAAAAATAAATCTAGCCTACAACGCAGTGGATCGGTGGATACATACCGATAAAAGGAATCAGGTGGCCATACTGTATGCCAATGAGAGGGGTGATGAGAGGAAACTTACCTACTTTGAGCTTTACAGGGAAGTGAATAAAATGGCCAATGCCCTGAAAAACCTGGGTGTTGAGAAGGGTGACACAGTTTCCATGTACATGCCCATGTGTCCGGAACTCCTGGTCTCCATGCTGGCCTGTAACAAAATAGGAGCAGTGCACAGTGTGGTGTACTCTGGATTGAGTGTGGGGGCATTTGTAGAAAGAATGAACGATGCTAAGGCAAAAGTTCTCATAACCGCCGATGGAACCCATCGCCGGGGTAAAATAATCGACCTTAAAAAGATCGTGGACGAAGCACTGCTGAAGTGCCACACTATTGAAACCACCATAGTGGTAAAACATACTGGAAACCCCATACACATGTCAGAATTAAGTGGTAAGGAAATATTCTACGATACTCTCCTGGAAGGTGAACCTGATGAATGTCCAGTTGAGGAAATGGACTCAGAAGATCCACTTTTCATACTTTACACCTCTGGAAGCACAGGAAAGCCCAAAGCAGTCCTCCACACCACAGCAGGATACATGGTAGGGGTGGCCACCACTTTAAAAAATGTTTTTGACATACACAATGGGGACCTTTGGTGGTGTACTGGAGATATTGGCTGGATCACAGGTCACAGCTACCTCATTTACGGACCACTTCTTCTGGGAACCACCACCCTGGTATACGAGGGTGCGCCAGACTATCCGGACCCAGGGGCATGGTGGAAGATTGTAGAAAAATACGGGGTAACCAAGCTTTACACCTCACCAACTGCAGTAAGACACCTGATGAGATACGGAAGTAAATATCCGACTTTCTATAACCTTTCTTCACTCAAAATACTGGGCAGTGTGGGTGAACCCATGAATCCTGCAGCCTGGATATGGTTGTATGAAAATATTGGCCATGAGAAAACACCGATAATGGACACCTGGTGGCAAACTGAGACAGGAATGCACATGATTGCACCACTACCTATTTCTACCCTGAAACCAGGAACACCCACTCTCCCCCTACCGGGTGTGGATATTGATTTGGTGGATGAAAATAGTAATCCGGTTCCAGTAGGGGAAGATGGATACGTGGTGGTTAAAAGACCATGGCCTGCCATGTTCAGGAATCTGTATAAGAATGAAGAAGGATTCAATGCTTACTGGAAAGAGATACCTGGTGGATTTTACATGGCAGGGGACATGGCCCGTAAAGACGAAGATGGATACATCTGGATACAGGGCCGTTCTGATGATGTGTTGAAGATAGCCGGCCACCGGGTGGGAACCTCTGAGGTTGAAGCTGCATTCTCATCCCATCCTGCTGTGGCTGAAGCAGCAGTAATTGGTAAATCAGATCCTATCAAGGGCCAAGTCATAAAAGCCTTTGTTATACTTAAAGAAGGTTATAAATTAACCACTAAACTCATCAGTGAATTGCAGCGGCACGTTCGTTACGAACTTGGACCAGTGGCGGTTCTGGGTGATATAACTCAAGTTGATAAACTTCCAAAAACGAGGAGTGGTAAGATCATGCGACGTGTACTCCGTGCTCAGGAAGAAGGTCGGGACTTGGGAGATTTATCTACATTGGAGGAATGATTTTTTTAAGTGTAGATAAATTAAGACTCTAATCAATTTTAATTGCACGAATTAAGATGAAATTGGATTAACACGTATTAACGAGTAAGAAATGTTCAATGTTAATACGTTTTTCATTTATTTAAAAATTAAAAAGTGATAAAGAGATAAATGAAGTAAATTCCTTTTAAATAAACTTTTATCTCAATTGTTCTTAGTATAATATTTAATCAACTTTTATAACAATTTCTTCTTCTTTTAATATCTTATTATAAGATTTTGCTTCGATTATGGTCTTTAACTTGGATAGGGGAATTTGTATTCCCTTAGATTCAAGGCCCATTGCTATTTTTTTAATATCTTCATATTCTGCTTTCAAGGATATAACCTGATCATCATCATTTTTCAAGTATTTAACCTGCACTTCTGACTCAAATTGTTCATTTTTTCCTTCAATTGTCACTTTTCTGGAGTTGATCTCAAAAGGAAGGGGTATGTGTTCTGTTTTAAACGTTTTTATCCCTAAGGTACCTAATTCTAGGGCAAGTAATGCAGACACATCTTCCAAGTGTTGTTTGTCAACATCCACAAAAAAAATATATTCAACACGTCCTTTTTTGGTGATACCATTAAGGACGTGTATATTTTTGGCTCCTTTCTCCATTGTCCGTTCAATCACGTAGGGCAAGCCTTCGGCTGGTAGATCATCAACAGTAGTCATCAACAGCATTTTTTACCCCATTGGATTAAAGTTCTGCCATTATTTTAATAGCACGTTTAACAACTTCCTCTGCTCTTTGAATTCCACCAGGAATAGCTGAAGACACATAAGCCCCATTTACAGCTTGTTTAGCTATTTCGTTTGGTGTTAATTCACTTCCTATTGCCGCAGCTACGGCTGCAGGTACTATGATGTTTATAATGGTATGGCCGCACAGTTGTAATTCTGTCACCGGAACAGCTGCTAATGGGATTGCTTCTAATATGTTGGTTTTTTTGTTGATTACTGCATCTGGTATTACATTCTGGGATAAACCATCAAATATTATTTTTTCTCCATCAATGGTAACTTCTACTGCTGCGTCTGTGTCAAATCCACAGTATTTTTTAAGGAAATCATTGGGACTTCTCCTAGCACATCCCTGGTAACGGGTGATTTTTATTTTTATATCTTTTCCCATCATTCCACTGAACAGGGCACTGCAGGCATTTTCCACATTTTCTAATTTCTCATCGTCCATCATGCGTATGATTTCATCCAGTTTCATACCTTCTTTTAGTTTATCGTAGGTGAATTTGGCTCGGTCAGATACTGCACGTGCCAGTCCCCCATCTGTGGCCAGTATCATTGCTTTGGTGACTGGTCCCCTTTTGACCTGTTCAGATTTACGGGATATGGTGTTGGTGGCTACTTTGGCCAGTTCTGGTTCAAGCCAAAATTTTTCTTTGATATCCTTTATTTTTTCTGAAGCCGTTTCCAGGTCTCCACCACTGCTGATGAGTACTTTCATGGCCAGCACAGCATCTGCAGTCATATGACCCAGTGGGGGTTGTAATGGTCCGCCAGAGAAACCTGCACCAATGGCCAGGGATTCTTCGAATGCGGATAACATCTCTTCAAAGGCCATCATACCTATAACTGAGGGTCCTCCAATATCTTTCAATATAACTCCTAAATCACCTACTAAACGTGCGGTATCATATTCTTCTCCGGTTCCTCTTATATGGAGCTTTTCAGGGAGTCCAGCTGCTTCAACTGCACCCAACCCGGCAACATAGGCACTGTTGTCTTTGAAAATTGCACCATACTTTTCCCCAACTTCGGAATCTGGATGAACTATTTCCAGTATAGCTGCAGCTCCAAATATTGCTGCAGTAATTGGGCTGGGAGGCATGCCTACGTTGGCATAAGCTTTTAACATACCCTTAGTTCCTGCGGCTGCACCGTTTTTGGCGATTTCTGGGAAGGCTATGTCTTCTCCCAGTGCTCCGTGGCCATAAAGTGGACCTCCACCCACACCCATGGGCATTATACTTCCATCTACTTCTGGGATGATTTTATTTTCATAAATGGCATCATAAACAGCCCGAACTGCTGCGTAACCGGATATTCTATTGTTTACCTTGGCGGTGGGTATGGCTATGACACCGCAACGATCCACTCCTGCGATTATCCGGGCCATTGCTCCTAACTTCCTGTTACCTGCGGGTACTCCTGCCTGGGCGTTGGTACCTGCGAAATAACAGAGACTAGCACTTATAAGTGCGGCGTTTGCAGGGTCTGCTCCTGCAAGTTCTGCTGCTTCTATTGCTTTTCTTAATACGTCATCTATTGGTAATTGTTGTACATTCTGGTCAGTGAGTCTTATTTCTGTCCCTCTTAAAACATCTTCAGCAATGGAGTTTGCTGCACATATTGCAGCGATGTTTAACATTCCATGACCTTTGGTCAGAGCTTCTATCCGATCATTGGTCATCATATCTATATCGGAGGTTGAAGCCATAATTGCTGCTATTATTTCTTTTTCCATAGAATCACTGTGTGTATCTTATGGAAATGATTTCATATAATTTTTCCGACGACATGATTCTATATTAACTTAAATTAAAAAATTATTATGTGATGGGGGTGATATGAACGTTTTAAATTTGAATATACATTTAAAATGCTCGTTAAAATTGGAATAAATACTTTTAAAACTAATTTAGAATGTAAATAAATAGTGTAAGTGGACTAATATTAATTTATCTTCCTTGAAATTCGCTGATTAATATGTTGATTGGGATGAATCTAAAATTATAACTTATCACTTATAACTTATCACTTTTTATTTATTTTGAGGAGGTGTAACGACCCCTACTTTCAATTTCATTAATCTTGGCCACAACTTCTTTACAATCTCTGGCACATTCATATCCTTTGATTATGGAGTCAAAACAAACCTGGCTGATCTCATGATGGATTCCACTGATGGCCTTTTTGAATACAAGAAGGTCCACTCCTTTATCTTCAACCAGATCAGAGATTTTTCCCAGGCCAAAGTCAATGAATACAAGTTGATGATCCTGGTTTTCTACATCTGATTTTAGGATTATGTTACTGGTGGTGAGATCCCCGTGTATAATGCCACAGTCATGGAGACGGGCTACATTTTCACCAATACCTTCTGAAATTGAAATTATTTCTGATGTATTTAGGGGAATTTTCTTGCTGAAAACTTCTTTAACTTCTTTTCCGGCAATCTTTCCCATGGTAATGGTGCTTTCAGTCTGGTCCACATCGTAAACCAGGGGGGTAACAACTCCGCAGCGTTTTGCTTCTCCCAAGAGTTTTGCTTCTTTTTTGGTTCGCTTCTTGCGAAGGTAGGTATCAATATCCCCTATTCTATATCCTTTGGGGATTCTCTTTTTTAGGAGTACTTCCTCACCAAGATAGTGATCAGGATAGATGTTGGCCTCTGCACCCTTGGCTACCAGTTCTGGAGGTAATTCCAGTTTCAATGCTGATTTTTCCCTCCAGGGAACCTCCACCTGATCGGTACGATAACGCTGTATAACATTTGTATCCTTAATGTCCTGTTTAACACCATGTTGATGCATTAAAAGACCCAGCCATGCGATCATAGCGCCGTTATCTCCACAGTACTTCATTTCAGGCATGTAAAAGTGAGCGTAATGCTCTCTAGCCATGATCTCCAGCATCTCACGCAGGCGCTGATTGGCGGCCACACCACCCACCAGCAGCACTTCAGACTTCTTGGCATGGGCCAGTGCCCGTTCAGTCACCTCCACCAGCATGGAAAAAGCAGTTTCCTGCAGACTGTAACAGACATCTTCCAGCCGAGATCCAGCTTCATATTTACGGATAGCAGCAGTGAGCAATCCTGAAAAGGACAAATCCATACCCTTCACAGTGTATGGTAATTTAATGTAATTTTCAGATTTCTTGGCCAGTTCTTCTACTCTGGGACCGCCAGGATGTCCTAAGCCAACCTCACGGGCGAACTGATCCAGGCAGTTTCCAATGGCAATATCCAGGGTCTCTCCGAAGATCTGGTAACGACCAGCATCAAAGGCAATCACCTGGGTGTTTCCACCACTGACATAAAGTGTCAGGGGGTCCTGGCATCCTGTGGTTAATCTACCTATTTCTATATGGCCTATACAGTGGTTCACACCTATTATGGGCACGTCCAGCAGGAGAGCTAGGCTACGTGCAGCCGTGGCTACGGTGCGTAGAGCAGGTCCCAGGCCAGGGCCACGGGCAAAGGACACCAAATCAACATCTTCAAGCTCTAGATCTGCTTCTTCCAGTGCTTGTTTAATAAGGGGAATTAGATTTTCAGCATGGTGTTCGGCTGCCTCACGAGGATGTATTCCTCCTTTCTCTGGTAGGAGGGCATTACCCCGGGAGGCCAGGATGTTACCTTCAGAATCTACAATTCCCACACCAGTTTTCTCTGCTGTTCCCTCTAATCCTATACATATCAAATGAATCACACTTTAAAATTGTAAAATGGATGATTTATTGAATTTAACCCATAACTCGACTTTAGGTTAAATCAGTTTATATCGATAGTTTCTTGTATAATCTTATATTTGGTTTACAAAACACAGTAACTTTTTGTCTTGTAACAAGTTTTTATTTTATATATCACCTCCCCCTATCCTTTATAAGTGAATGTATACTAAGTCGATTGTTGGATTGATAACATGGATAAGACCGTTAAAAGTTTCGGATCACGCGACATACTACAGAAACTACAGAATAAGGATTCATTATTTTTATGCGTAATTGCATCAACATTAACATCACGTATACCTGAAATAACCGGCGCAGGAGCTTCACCCGAATTAACTGATTACACACCCGCAGCAGATGTGGAGTTGATTACTCATGGTGAACCTAAATGTCTTCCTGAAATACCACAAACAGTGGTGGAAGATCAGGCCGCCCCCACACCTGCAGTAATTACTAAAGCATCCCTTGAAATGGCTGAAATTCCTTTTTTAGTTGCTGATGCAGGTTCAGCCATCAAACCCAACATGCCTTACGTTAATATAAATGATAAACCGGGACAAAATATTTTAACTGGCAAAGCAGTTGAAAATCCCAGGAAAATATTTAACAAAGGTAAAATGTTGGGAGAAACCCTCTCCAAACTCACCAGTTATATTGTAATTGGTGAGAGCACTCCTGCTGGCACTACCACAGCTTTAGGTGTTCTGGAGGCCATGGGTTATGATGCATGGGGTAAGGTCAGTGGAAGCACACCGGAAAATCCCCACTCACTCAAACGCGAGACCGTGGAAAAAGGTCTCAAGGCAGCTGGTTTAATGGATAAAATTCCTCTGGATCCGTACCAGGCAGTGGAGGTTGTTGGAGATCCAATGATTCCTGCAGTTGCAGGGATCACTGCAGGGAGTACTGTACCGGTGATTCTGGCGGGTGGAACACAGATGACTGCGGTTTGTGCATTCTTAAAAGAATCAATTAATGATTTTAATTTTGATGAGGTTTCCATTGCCACCACCATATTCGTGGCCAAGGATGAAACTTCCGACATCAACTTCATTGCCAGACAAATTGCACCTTTGAACATATTTGCAGTTGATCCTGGATTTGAAAAATCAGAAAACCACGGACTGGTAAATTACACGAAGGGAGTGGTTAAAGAGGGTGTTGGAGCAGGAGGGGCAATGCTGGCCGCCAGTCTTAAAGGAGTCTCGGTGGATGATATCAGATTAAAAACAGAGGAACTCTGCCAGAAAATATTTTAAAAGGGTATTGGAAGGGGTTCTCCCTTTTAATCCTGAATCTAATTTATTGTTAACTTCCAATCATTCTTCGAGTACCAGAAGGTCAGAAAAATGAAGATGCCTTCCTGGAAAAATGTACCAATAAGACCTGGAAAAAGGATAAAGTCATTTATCATTGGCTTTAGACCCTCTAAGTATTCTTCTATTATTTTTGTTATCTTTTTCATAG
Organism: Methanobacterium sp. PtaB.Bin024; assembly: GCA_002067065.1. GTDB lineage: Archaea > Methanobacteriota > Methanobacteria > Methanobacteriales > Methanobacteriaceae > Methanobacterium. Next base: position 3,940 of record MVPY01000053.1, on the reverse strand, counting down.
GTGGTTTTTTATTTGCATTTATGGATCCTGCAAAAGCGCAATCTACCTTCGATGGTGGGTTCCTGTTGAATCATTTAACAGCTCAATTTATTCCGCCCAATGAAATTTCCTTTCAGTACTTTATGGATCAGTTTGTATTTTTCCTGGGAAAAGTCAGCTGGGGAATATTTTCCAACAATCTGGTTGTTTCTCTGGAGTGCATCTTTTCAGGATTCTTAATAATCCCCGTAATTCTTATTAACCTGTTTGGATTTCTTGGTTCAGTTTTTTACTTTCTAATAACTAAATTTGGAGCCTTTAAAGGGTTCATTTTCTTATTCGGTTCTTTTCATCTGGTATTTGAAGTTGGGGCTGCGATTCTGGTGATTGATGCTTTCATTACCTTTTATGGTACTTTAATTGATTCTTTAAGACAAAGATCTCTAAAAAGATTCAAACACAGAATCTGGAATGAATTCATTCCTCTGGTGTTGCGAATAATTATTTTGTTGGCTATAGCAGCAATTTTAGAGGTTTTCTGGAGTACATGGTGGGTTTACATCTTAACCCATCCTTATATTTCCTGGATAGATTTTTATACCGGTGTGTATTCATGTGTGTTTTAATAAAGAGGTTGCACCGTACAAAAAAGGATATAACAACTCAAAACCATAACTTTTAAAGAGGTGGGAGGATTTTTAAATGTCTAAAGAGAGTATAAATAAGAATTTTAAATATATAAGGCTTTCATACACGCTTCGTGAAAATAGCCTGGTTCACATTGGACTGAATCCACTTAAAATTAGGCCAATCAACAGGATTAGTCAGGGAGATAACTATAACACTTCTTTAATCACAGCGGAAAACCATTGCGGAACCCATATTGATGCTCCAGCACATTTTATTCTTGGTGGGAGATTTATTTCTGATTATAGCCCAGAAGAACTCTCATTTACTCATCCTATGGTTTTGGATTGTCCTAAAAAACCCGGTGAACTGGTTGATGTGGAAGATGTTTCAAAAATTAGGGATGATAAATTGGACTGTCTCCTGCTTTGCACAGGGTTTCATCAGTATCATGATACAGACCCTAAATTGTATCTAGAACAAAATCCGGGAATTTCTCCAGGGGCAGTTTACTATTTAAGGGATAAATTCCCTAAACTACGCTGTGTTGGAATAGATTCAGTTTCTATGTCTCGATATGGCCATGCAGAAGAATCTGTGGAAGTTCATCAAGCTGCATTTAGGGAAAATGAAGATTTTGGAAAACCATTGCTGTTTGTGGAAGATCTGGATCTTTCAGACATTGATAAAAATACCCAGATCCAGGAAGTCATAGTTGTGCCCTGGCAGGTGGGAGACCTGGATGGTGCTCCCTGCACAGTACTGGCAAAAATTGGTCTTAGATGAAATAAAAAAATTGACCAAAATTAAGTATAGCCTAACCTGATTATGTTCATGCAAATGTCAGGATTAAGGTTACAGCACCAACTATCCAACAGTAGTAGGCGAATATTACCAGACTGTGCTTTTGGATGTAGCTCATCATAAATTTAACAGCCAGGTAGCTGAATACCATCGCTGATAAAAACCCTGCAACTGCCACTCCCATGTTCGTATCAAAGCTAGCAATGTCCTTTGCCTGTATCAGTGCAGCACCCAGTATGGCAGGTATGGACAGTAAGAAACTGTAACGTGCTGCTAATTTTCTTTCCAGTCCTGAGAATAGTCCGGCAGCTATAGTTGATCCAGAACGGGATATTCCCGGGGCAATGGCAAATCCCTGGAAAAGACCTATGACCAGTGAGTTGGTGAAAGTAACTTCTTTAATCTTTTTACCTTCCTTATCCTTGTTTCTTTTACCAATCCATTCAGCACCCCATAAAATAACCCCAGTTATGAGAAGGAAAAAACCAACAGCAGCAACTGAGCTGAAAAGGTTTTCAAACTCACTTTTAAACAGCACTCCCATCAGACCTGCAGGGATGGTACCAATGATCACCAGCCAAGTCAGTCTTTTAAAGGAGTCTTCTTTGATATTTTTTTTGAAGTTTCCATGGAAAATGTCGATGATGCTGGATACGAAAGCTTGAATCATGGCGATGATATCTTTCCAGAAATATCCCACCACAGCCAGTAGTGTTCCTACGTGTAGGAGAGTGTCAAAGGCTAAACTGGATTTTACACCCATTATTTCAGGTATTATAACTAAATGTGCTGAGCTGCTGATGGGTAAAAATTCAGTTAAACCCTGTACAGCGCCCATGATTATTGCTTGAATAATATCCATAAATAATATCTCCATTTCTTTGATAATATCCTTATTTTCATTTTGTTAATTTGATGATTATCCATAACTCTCAATTACTAGGAGTAATGACTACCTTTCACAATTATTTAAATCATGTGCTTATAACTTATAAATTGTAACTTATAAGTTATAACTTATAATTAAAGCTCGCTTTAGATCATACTAAAATAAGTTTACTCCTTTAAATGGATTTTTTGGATCGCTTTCAACTATTCCTAACAGTTTTATCATTTATTCAGATCAAGATTCATCATTTATTCAGATCAAGATTCATCATTTATTCAGATGAGGTATGATCTGTAACCTTCACTTTAATTAATTGTTAAACCGTAAAATAAAGTTTTCCCGGTTTTGAGTGTTATTTTCCTCCCATTTACCAGTAATTTCCACCCAAATCTAATGATAATCCTCTTTGATGAAAAACTTGTCATTGTATTAAAAACAATAAGGTAGGAAGGAAAAATAAAATTTTAGCTAAATACGGGTATTTTTAACTAAATAAAGGTCAGCCAACCATGAACATCATCTGTATCGGCTTCTAAAATTTCAAAAAATCGTTCCTGTATTTTTTTAGTTATTTCGCCGCGTTTTCCATTACCCACAGTTATGCGGTCAACTGATCTGATGGGAGTGACTTCTGCTGCAGTGCCGGTTAAAAAGAGTTCATCGGCAATATAAAGCATTTCTCGAGGAATTTCTTCTTCTCTAACTTCTAAATCCATATCTTTCGCCAGTGTTATTATGGAATTCCTCGTTATCCCATCCAACAACGAAGAAGCACGAGGAGGTGTCTGCAAAACTCCGTTTTTAACTACAAAGATGTTTTCTCCACTTCCTTCACTAACCATTCCCTGGTAATCCAGCATTATTGCTTCATCATAATTATTGGCCACTGCTTCCATCTTGGCCAGCTGGCTGTTCATGTAGTTGGAACCTGCCTTGGCCATGTTCGGCATGGTGTTAGGTGCCATACGGCGCCAGGTGGACACACCCACATCCACGCCTTGTTCAAGGGCTTCCTCTCCCAAGTATTTTCCCCAGGCCCAAACAGCAATAATGGACTCAACAGGACAGTTTAAGGGATAAACTCCCAGTTCTCCGTATCCCCGGAATATGGCAGGGCGAATATAACAGGCCTCGAGTTCGTTGATCTTTATGGTGTCAATTATAGCCTGACAGAATTCATCCTGTGTGTAGGGGATTTCCATCCTGTAGATTTTCGCTGAGTTGTACAGTCGCTCCACATGTTCTTTTAACCGGAGTATTGCCGGCCCGTTTTTGGTATTATAACATCGTATTCCCTCAAATACGCTTGATCCGTAGTGAACCACATGAGATAATGCGTGAACATTTGCTTCTTTCCAATCAACGAACTCTCCATTGAACCATATTTTTCCTGACTCGTCAAAGGCCATTATATATCCCTCATAAAAATAAATGATATTTCGATAGATTCTTCCCAAATGTATTGGTCAAACTAGTTATTAAATTGTATTTCCAATCATTGATTCATGAAAGTCTGATCTTGGAAAACTTTATATAACTCACCAGCCAAACCATGGAAGTGCTAACTATGGGCCGGTGGTCTAGGGGTATGATACCTCGCTTACAACGAGGTGATCAGGAGTTCGAATCTCCTCCGGCCCA
>MVPY01000052.1 GCA_002067065.1 Methanobacterium sp. PtaB.Bin024 | reverse complement strand
GGTCTTAACCGTAACACAGTACTGGAATCCACCATGGATAATTTTCTCCTTAAAAGTATTTTATCCGAAACTAAAGCCCAGATCGCTTTTTCCAATGGTTGGAGGTATGGTGCTCCAGTTCCTCCTGGAGAAATAACCATGAATGACCTTTATAACATAATTCCCATGAACCCCCCGGTTTCCACGGTAAAGTTAACTGGTAGGGATATTTGGATGATGCTAGAAGAAAGTTTAGAACATCTTTTCAGTAGAGATCCTTACAATCAGATGGGTGGCTATATGAAGCGTTGCATGGGGTTGAATCTATACTTTAAAGTTGAAAATCCTAAAGGACATCGGGTGCAGGAAATATTTATCCAGGGAAAAAGGTTGAAAATGGATGAAACCTATCATGCTGCCTACGTTACCAGCCAGGGTGTGCCCCCTCACTACGGGAAGAACCATAAACAGGAAGATTTTAAGGCCATAGATGCCATGATAAAATATTTAGATGACAATCCCTCTGTTAAATCAGAGATTCAGAGCACAGTTACTGCCATTTAGATGTTACTTTTTTTAAATGATATATAAAAAGAAGTAAATTGATCAGTTATCTGCATTGTTTTCCATATACACCGTACGAACTGGGAAGGGTATAACAATGTCTTCCTCATCGTATCTTTCATGTAAACGTTTTATGAATTCATGTTTCAATCTGTACTGCTCCACAAATTCTTTAACACTTAAAAATACTGTGAAGTTAATGCTAAAGTCATCGAATTCATTGTATCTAATGTAGGGGTCAATTGACTCATCACCTCCGGAAAGTTTTTTGATAACTTCCCTGGCCACCTCCACTGTAACTTTTTCCACCTTCTCCAGGTCACTGGCATAGGATACCCCCATGTTGACTTTGATTAGCATTTCTTTCTGGTCCTGATGGTAGTTGGTGATGATGGTGGATGCAATTTTGGAGTTGGGTACGATGATGGTGTTTTTGGTTAAAGATTGGATGGTGGTGTTTCTCCAGGTTATATCCTGAACATATCCCTCTTCACCACTATCAAGCATTATATAATCTCCTATTAACATTTCCTTGGAGGTTATAACATTTAAACCAGCGAACATATTGGATAGAGTGTCCTCCAGGGCCAGGGCTAGAGCAATACCTCCAATACCAAAAGCAGTGAGTAGAGGAGTGATTGATAGTCCCAAAAAACTGATAACCACCATTATTCCCACTGCAAATATGAGTATTTTAGTTATGTTGCCGAAAAAGGAAGTGGATGGAAAAACGCCCTCTGCCTGTTGCGTGTATAGATTCACAAAACCTGACGTTAAACGGGCCACAAACCAGGTGATAAGTAAAACAAGGAGGATGGTCAAAACTTTATTGATATTAGTTAGGGTAGCAGCATCAACCACCATGTAGTTTAGGGCAACATAAATAGCAGCAATGGTAAAACAAAAGGCAGATAATCCTCTTAAGGACTTTATAACTACTTTAAAACCTTCCCAATTACTTTCTAAACATTTTTCCCTGATTTTTCGTATAATTAAGAACTCAAATAAGAATCCAATGACGATTCCAGTTAATATTATTAGTACGGGTAAAATTAGTTCGTTTAAATTCATAAAGTAGATAACCTCTTTTACTTTTATATTCTCCTTAATTGAAATTATAATATGATTTTTTTTACAAAGAGCATAAATAAATTTTCTCAATTAATTTTTATATTTAATAAAAACTATGAAACAGTTTAAGCCAAATATTTAAACTATTTAATTTTATAGAATAATGAATGGATATTGAAATATCCAAAAACCGGAATACAATGAATATTCTAGCCAGGAGAGTAAAGAATCATGATGGAAACCATTTACCAACGTTCTCTTAATGGTGAAATCACCAGGGAAGATGCATTAGAACTGGTTAACATTAACCATTTCCAGTTATTTAACATTGCTGACCTATTACGACAGGAAATAGTAGGGGATGAAGTTACATTCGTAGTTAACAGAAACATAGACATCACTGATCACTGTATTATCGGATGTTCATTCTGTTCCTTTCGGGATCATATAGGATATGAAATGACCACCGAAGAAATACTGGAGAGTGTTGAAGAGGCAGTAGATGTAGGGGCCACTGAAATATGCCTTTTTGGTGGGGTGATGCCCCATATGACTGTTGATTTTTACTGTGACCTGTTCAGCTCCATCAAAGAACATTACAATATTGAACTACACAGTCTGTCACCTGTAGAAGTTTATCATGCAGCTAAGGCATCCAAAACAACAACTTCTACTGCTTTATCCTCATTTAAAGATGCTGGTCTGGATACTATGACCGGAGCATCTGCAGAAATTCTGGTTGATAGAGTTAGGGCAGAATTATGTCCCAACAAGGTTTCAACAGATGAATGGGTGGATATCATCAAAGAAGCCCACCAGCTTGGCATTCCCACCACATCCACCATCATGTATGGAAGTATAGACACCTGGGAAGACCGCATTGATCACCTGTTGATATTACGGGATATTCAGCGTGAGACTGGTGGATTCACGGAACTGGTCCCTATGACCTTCCTGGGGGAAAACAACCTCATGGGGCAACAATCCAATGGTGCCAGTGGTCTGGATGATCTGAAATTACATGCTTTGGCCCGTATAATTCTTGGAAGAGATATACCCAATATTCAGGCTTCATGGATTAAGATCGGAACACGTATGGCCCAGATGGCCCTCTGTTGCGGTGCTAATGATCTGGGAGGTACCATGATGGAGGATAAGATATCTATAGCAGCCGGTTCATCCCATGGTGAATATCTCACCCGTAGCCAGATGCATGCCATTATCAAAGGAATTGACAGGATTCCTGCAGAACGTAACACCATTTATGAACCTGTTTCATCCAAATAAACAATATTCTATTAGTAAACATAATATTAGAAAATATCTTAAGAGCTAACAAAAATGAGAAGGAAAAGCATTTACCAACGATACATCCCTTCATTTTCACCAGATGATAAAAATACAGCCCCATCATATTGGTTTGTTTTCAATGAAAACAGAATGATGGTATGTGAGGACAATGACAAAACCATCATCCCCCAGGCAGATAAATTAGAAGAATTGAATATCTCTCCAGTCAGAACCCAGTATCTTGGTACTTTAGATGGCCATTCCTGCTATTCTACAGAGGTTAATCCAGGAACACTTGCTCCTGAAGGGATGGTTTTCAGGGATTTACGGTCATTGTACCTGGATCTTGATGAGGATATATTTCTTTTAGCAGGTAAAGCCATCCAGGTTGTTAACTGGGATTCTGATCATCAATTCTGCGGTAAGTGCGGCACACCTACCCGTACCATGTCTGATGAGATGGCCAAGATCTGTCCTGAGTGTGGATTCATCAGTCACACCCGCATTTCCCCAGCAGTCATCACCGCCATTGTTAAGGATGGTAAACTTTTAATGGCCAAACATTCCCGTACCTCTGGAGATATGTATGGTCTTATAGCTGGATTTGTGGAAGCTGGTGAAACCATAGAAGAAGCTGTTCAAAGAGAGACCATGGAAGAGGTGGGTTTAAAGGTCAAAAATATCCAGTATTTCGGAAGTCAACCCTGGCCATTCCCCAATTCCCTGATGCTAGGATTTACCGCTGACTATGAAAGTGGTGATATACAGGCTGATGGTAATGAGATAATTGACGCTCACTGGTTTGGTGCTGATGAACTCCCCAGGCTGCCCTCTAAAATGAGCATAGCCGGGGAACTTATCCAGTGGTATATTGAAAATTATCAAAACAGAAGATACGCAGGGAAAACACAAAATACGCAAAAAGATACTAAAACAAGAAGATATTAAATATATTAATTTAATTTTCTAAATAAAGGGTCCATTTTAAAAAAATTAAAAAAAATGGTAAAATTGAATCTCTATATTCTCATTAAGCTTTGCACCATGCCTTGAAGATCGGTTATTTGATCTGCAAACTCAATGATCTCTTCTTTCTGGGCAGTTTCATTTTCCTGGCGTTGCAAGCGTAACTGCTCAAGAATATCCAATACATGAAGTCGTAAATCCTGGATATCTCCATATCCTTCTGCATCAGCTGTTTTAAGAGTCACAACATGGTCTTGACTCTCACTAGAATTATCTATAGTATTTTTAGTGTGTTCAGTGTGATTGGTTGCATTACTTGTGATATTGGATGTTTGGTTGGTATAATCCATGGCATATATGGGCATGGTCCATATGAATAATGCAAATATACACACAAATACAATTTTCTTCGAGCCTGTATCACCTCCTAAATGTTAGTATAATAAAGTTATCCTTAATTTAAAAATAGTTTTTCCAAATTCAGACCCAATTCTCACCAACTAAGAGGGAAAAGCTCCCCAGATTAGATGAATTTATAATAAAAAATCATTACATTGGAACCATTTAAGATTGAAGTTAAAATAAATTCATTGCAAAAAAAATGTAACTAGTTTAAGATGCAACACACAGCAATCCCAGTGCATAATAATTCTTAGTAAAATCTAGAAAGTACTTATAGATTGATTACCTAAACATATAAACATCTAGATGATGTACAATGTTCACAGAATGATAACAGCGGGTTTATAGTGATAGAATGGCGGGAGAGACAATTTTAGTGGTTGAAGATGAAGGAATCAGTGCCATCGAAATCCAGGAGAGTTTGGAATCCCTGGGATATCATGTGCCCAGCACTGCCAAAACAGGGAATGAAGCAATCCAGGAAGCCTTCGCCATTAAACCAGATTTGATTCTTATGGACATCACTTTAAAAGGAGATATGGATGGTATTGATGCTGCCACTATTATTAAGAGTTTCATGGATGTTCCTCTAATCTATTTAACTGCACTGGATGATGTAGAGACATTCCAAAGGATGATTGATACTCAGGCAACAGCATATCTCATCAAACCGATAGAAGAGGCAGAATTGCGTAATAACATAGAATTGGCATTGAAGAATTTCCAGTTAAAAAAGAAAGAACTCGAAGAAGAGAAAAAAGCAGGACTTAAAGATGTTCAGGTCTTCATGAGGAGTGCTCTTCCAGAACTTGTCTCAAAAATGCCCATTAATGAAAGAAGTGTTTTCTTATCTCGTTTCATGCGACTTTTTGAGCAGAATATGAAGCCACTTTTTATTAACTACGCCAAACAACAGAGCCAGATCACATATGATGATCTTGATGATGATGAAAAAATGGGAATATATCTGGAATGGATTTCCCATTTGTATGATAATTTAGGTTTCAGAGTCCAAACCCGTTTGAGGAGCAATAGAGGTGCTATGACTGTGAAGAAATGTTCATGGTCCCCTAACCGACCACAGGATGTGTTTTTATGCCTGATCTGCCAGAGCATAATGCGACTCACATATTCCTGGACAAAACTACCAGGATCTGTTAAAGAAGAACCCACCACAGGTGTCCTACAATCTGTATGTAAATTCGATTATGATATGGAAAGTTAAATACCTTTCAAAGATTAAAATTCCTTAAATTTTTATAAAATGTAATTAATGTTCCCTTTCTTGTAATTAGAGTTACCTTTCTTATTAATGAGCAATTTTTCCTGTGACATTTATCACCAAAACATGCAGTAATATTTATTCAGTTGTGAAGATTATTAAAATATTAACAAAATATTTACAAAATTTAGTGGCGGTATCCCGATAGTGCGTCATACGTCTAAAGGGGATATAAATGGCAAGAAATAAAACAGTTTTAGATGAGAATCTAAATAGGATCGAAGAATTAGAGGAACAAAATAGAAAAATTAAAGGAGAAATCACCTTAAAAAATCAGATTTTTTCAATTTCCCCCGATTATCTCTTTTTCTTAGGATTAGATGGTAAAATAATAGATGTTTCCAGACAAGTTAAAGAACTCTTAAAACCTGACATTGAAGCTGCTAACTGTAAACTATCCCAACTAAACATTATACATATTAAAGATCTCCATAAATTCATAAAATCCGTCAATTCTATTCTTAATGGAGAAAATATTAAACCATTTCAATCTATTTTTTTAGCTCCCGACTCAGAATCCATACCTGTTAATGTCCAGATATATCCAGTTAAGTCTGATGATGAAATAGTGGGTATCTTAATCTATGCAACTGATATCACCAGTGATGTTTTGCTGGAAGAATTAGTCCAGGAATCCTCTCTGCTTCATAAAGCCGTGGCTGATAAAGAAATGCTTGTTCGCGAGATTCATCATCGAACCAAGAACAATTTAATGATCATGGCCAGTCTTTTCTCTCTCACCTCTGGTGACATTGAAGATGAGGATGCAAAGGCCATATTTACCCAGGCTCACAGCCGTGTGAAATCCATGGCACTCATTCATGAGAAACTGTACCGATCCAGTGATCTTAAATACATAAATTTTGGAGATTACATCCGTAACCTGGCAGGTGATCTTTTCAACTCATTTTTAATAGAATCTGAGAATCTGCAACTCATAATGGAAGTAGAAGATCTTAAAATGCACATCAACACTGCCATTCCCATAGGACTTATACTAAACGAACTTTTAACCAACAGCATTAAATATGCATTCCCCAACAGAGAACCGGGAAAGATTCACATTACTTTTTACAAAAACACCAGCCATTACGTCATGACTGTGGCAGATGATGGTGTTGGACTACCACCTGATCTAGATATAGACCATTGTGATAGTCTCGGGTTGCAACTTGTTAAAAACCTTATCGAACAGATTCAAGGCGAAATGATAGTTAATCACGATTCAGGAACTGAAATAACAATATATTTCAATGAATATGATAAATCCACCCCCCAATTCTGAATTTGATTTAATTAACAAATTC
>MVPY01000051.1 GCA_002067065.1 Methanobacterium sp. PtaB.Bin024 | reverse complement strand
CCACCTCCTACTTTTATGGGAATTATTATGATCGGCATATCATAAATACTTTTTTGTAAAATAGTATTAACAATGGGGTGTATTTAGTATTATATATTTAGAGATTTTATCCATATACCACTTGTATTCATCAGTACAATTCCTAGAACGGCTACTGAGAATGCTGAGAAGATCACATCCTTCTTCCCGAATTTTATGGTTTTAAGGGAGGTTCTCTTACTGGAGTATCCGAATGCTTTGGTCTCTAAGCTCAGGGCCGTCTGCTTGGATGTTTTAAGGGAGGTGATGAGTAGTGTTTCCATCAAGAGCATCAGGTCATGGAAGCCGGTCTTTATTTTCCTGAGCTTCTGGGCGTTTCTTATGGTATAAAAGTTCTGGAAGGTCAGGGGAATAAAGCGTATGGACATGGTTATCAGGAGGATCATCCACTCTGGAAACCTCATCTCCCTTAAAACCAGTATCATATCACTGGGATGGGTGGTGAAGGGGACGATCATAGGCGCCAGGAGAACCGCCACCATCCGCATGGAGAAAACAACACCATACATAAGACCCTCCACAGTAACTGGCAGCGAACCTATTACTGGTACATTGTAGGGCAGTAGGTTGAAGATAACTGTCACGGTGCCTGTGTAGTCCGGTCTATCCGTATAAAAAACGGCCTGGGTGATCATGCCCATTATAATGAATACCAGAAGGATCAGGAAAACATGCTTGAGCTTCCTGAATGGTACGTCAGCTATTATCCAGATTATGGCAGAAACTACGATTAGAAAGGCTAACATGATGTAGGAAGATGTTATAATCGCCGCCGCCATTACACAGAGGGCGAAGATAATCTTCGATCTAGGATCCAGCCTGTGTAATGGAGAGTTGGAGTTGACGTATTCAATCATGGAATCATCCTGGAATGGATTGTAGCGCAATACGCTGCTTTATTTAAATTCTATACAGATTCTACTACATTTTTAACTTTGTTACCTATTTTAAAACCTAAATATCCCCCTATAGGGAAAGTTATTAGATGGGGTAGAATGTAATATCCCACAGCCAGCCATAATGGAATGGTCATACCATAGACGAAAACTATTATGGAGACGTATACAGTCCTGGAAACCAGACCGAATAGGAATATTCCAACTAGATCCAGCTTTAACTTAGATGCATAAGGACTGGCCATCTGCAGCAAGGCTTCTAAGACTAAAGCCCCAGCTAGTGTATTGAGGGCTGTTAAGGTTCCTCCATACATGTTGGCTGAAGAGAAATCGATCAAGGTATAGATTACCCCTATGGTCAGAATGGTGTACTTTTTACCTATAACGATAGCTGCAGCGATTAAAATAATACCCCAGAGTATTCCATGGAGTGGTATACCTACTGTTGGCCCGGCAAACCATATAAACCCGGACATTATCATGAGGGCAAAGAAGGCAGCTATCATGACGATTTCCTTGTTGGTAAAATAAAACCTGGTTTTTTTAATAGTTTCATCACTCATTTTAATCACCTCATTTGGTTAATAATAATACTTAAAATCCTATTTTGATTAGTAATCACCTAAAGTGGGTTTGTTAATTTTTTCACCCGGCCACCTATTCTAAAACCTATAAATCCCCCTATTGGAAATGTAATGGCAAATAAAACAATAGCTCCTATGGTTAACCATGAAGGTAGAGTAAGATTGTAAAGGAAGACCATTATTGCAATGGCAGTTGCTCTGGATACAAGACCATAGGCCAAAGCACCTATCACGGCCATATTTCGGTTTGTTCCATAGGGCTTTGAAAGCCTTAAAACACCTTCAAGCCCTATTGCACCTGCTAAATAAGCGAATGCCACTAGAGTTCCCCCGTACATTTGAGCAAAAGCTAGATTAATAACCGTGTTAACGATTCCAATAAGGAAGATGGTGTTATTTTTACCGATCACCCGGGCAGCGATGATTAGAACCATACCATAGAATATTCCATAGATGAAGATGGCGAAGTAAGGAACTATCCATACCATATCCACTACGAAAAGCAGAGCTATGAAAACTGCCATCATGGCAATTTCCCGATTGGTAAAATAAAACCTGGCTTTCGGAGTTTCAATGGTTTTGTTCATTTAATCACCTGTTGATTTAGATATTTACATTGATTCCATCACATTTTTCACCCTGCCACCTATTCTAAAACCTATAAATCCTCCAAGCACATAAGGCACTAAGGGAACTATGATTAAACCGATCATAGCCCATATGGGTAGAGCCATGCCGTAAATGAGGACCATAACCGCCACATAGGTTACTGCAGATACCAGACCATAGGCCAGAATACCTAATAGATCCATATTCTTGTTTTCTCCATACGGGTCTCGAAGCTGCAGAACGCCTTCCAGTGGTATTGCACCGGTTATATAGGCCACCGCAGCTAAAGTTCCCCCATACAGATGTGCGGTAGATAAAGTAATAATGGTATCAACAGCTAAAAGGATTAAAATGGAATATCTTTTCCTGATTACCCTGGCAGCTGTGATTAATATCGCTCCAAAAATTACAGGATAAATCAGATTTCCAATTACCGGGCCCACCACCCAGACAACTTCGACAGCCATCATCAAAGCTAAGAAAGCTGCCATCATTACAATGTCGCGTTTAATGAAGTCAAATTTAACCATTCATTCCCTCAACATTTTACATTGATTCTACAACATTTTCAATTTTTTACTTGCAAATTCAAGAAACCCTCCATCCGAGTGCGGTGTTGTGTGCTGTCCACATTCTTTTATAGAGTCCTTCTTTCTTTATTAGTGCTTCATGGGTTCCTTGCTCCACAATTTTCCCGTTTTCTATTACAATGGTTTGATCTACATGGGTGATGGTGGAGAGTCGGTGTGCTATTACCAGGACGGTTTTGCCTCTGGTTAGATGGTTGATGGCTTCTTGGATGATGTTCTCGTTTTCAGGATCAACAAAGGCGGTGGCTTCATCAAGAATAATAATAGGGGCGTCCTTTAAGATTGCACGGGCAATGGAAATTCTCTGTTTCTCCCCACCACTTAACCTGGCCCCTTTTTCACCAATCACTGTGTTGTATCCTTCAGGTAACTGATTCACGAACTCATGACACCTTGCTGCTTTGGTGGCTGCGATAACTTCTTCATCAGTAGCATCTTTCCGTCCCAGACGGATATTTTCCATAACAGTATCGTTGAATAAAATGACCTCCTGAAAAACTAGGGATATATAAGAGAGTAACCTATCTAGTTTCATCTCCTGGATGTTTTCTCCACCAATTCTCACCTCACCAGAATCCACATCCCAAAAACGTGCAATTAAGCTAGTTATTGTAGTTTTACCACTCCCAGAAGGCCCAACAAGTGCGGTTACACTTTTTTCAGGGATCTTGAAGTTTATATCATGAAGAATTGATTCTGTATCATAGCTGAAAGATACACCTCGAAACTCGATATCAAAATTTTTTATTCCTGTATCTGCTACTGGTTCATAAAGTGGTTTTTCCTGCATTACTTCTGTAATATTTTTAATGGCCTGGCCTTCAGGGCTTTTGGAATGTAAATATCCGAATAAAGATTGTGCAAGTGAATCAGAAAATGATGGTGCAGTTATTAGAATAAATATAAAAGTGCTTAAAGGCAAAGTACCATCAAAGTAGAAATACAACCCAACAGGTAAAATAATGGCTATACTGAGACTGGTGAAAGTAAGCAGAATTATGCTGGGAACAGTTACACTTACAACCGCCCGGACATTTTTATCCCTGAAATCCGTCATAGTCTCCTTAAATTTGTGAAATCTCTGTGTTACCTGGTTAAATATTTTGATAACTGGCATTCCCTCAATGAACTCCACAATTACAGAATTAGTCCTACGGAGGGATTCTTCTCTTTTTCTGGTTACCCTTCCAGCGACCTTATCAACATAAGTAAAGGCCATTATGGCCAGAGGAATCGCAGATCCAGCAGCGATGGCCATTCTCCAATCTAAAAAGAGAAAGAAGATCAGCATGGTGGAAGCAGAGGCTATGGCTGAAAAGATGTATGGTGCCGAAATGGAGATGAACATTTCAATCCTTGATACGTATTCACTCAATATGGTGTTGAGTTCACCAGTGGACTTAACAGTGAAAAAACCCAAGGATAACTTTCTTAATTTATTACCCAGATCCATTCTGATATCGTAACATATTTTATGGCCAGATTTCATGGTGAAAAGCCCTAAATAATGATCCCAGACGTTGATTAGAATGAAAACTATGGCCAGGCAAGCTGTAAGTACCAGGATACTATTTATACTCACATTGGTCATGCTGGCCAAAGCTTTACCTATATCCATGCCGGGAGTAATAATCTCAAGGATAATTAAGTAAAGAATCAAATAAGGAATAATCTTGACTACACCCCTTAAAGCCATCAAAAAGAAGATGAACTTCAACCTTTTTTCATTGTCCTTTGCCAGGAAGAATGCTTCCTTAAACATGTTCCGCCCTCCTGATTCCCCATCCTAGGGCGGTGTTGTGTGCTGTCCACATTCTTTTGTAGAGTCCTTCTTTCTTTATCAGTTCTTCGTGGGTTCCCTGTTCCACAATTCTCCCGTTTTCTATCACAATGGTTTGATCTACATGGGTGATGGTAGAAAGGCGGTGTGCAATCACTAGGACGGTTTTGCCTCTGGTTAGATGGTTGATGGCTTCCTGGATGATGTTTTCATTTTCAGGGTCGACAAAGGCGGTGGCTTCATCCAGGATGATGATGGGTGCGTCCTTTAGAATAGCCCGGGCAATGGAAATCCTCTGTTTCTCACCACCACTCAACTTGGCACCCTTTTCACCAATCACAGTGTTGTATCCATCAGGCAACTGATTGATAAACTCATCACACCTTGCTGCTGCTGCAGCCGACTTTACTTCATCCTCAGTCGCATCTGGTTTTCCCATTTTAATATTTTCTAGGATAGTGTCGTTGAACAGGAAGACCTCCTGGAAAACAAGGGAAATATAGGATAGAAGCTTCTCCAATGGTAAATCTTTAACATTCCACTCCCCAATTTTAATTTCACCCTCATTCACATCCCAAAACCGGGGAATTAATCGGGCAATGGTGGTCTTACCGGATCCTGAAGGTCCCACAAGTGCACATGTTGTACCCTCTGGCACTTGAAAACTGATTTTATCCGAAACATCTTCTTCATCCGCTTGATAAGAAAAACTCACATCTTTGAAAGTAATGTCAAAATTAGAGGGATTATTATCTTTTTCACCTTCACTGATGATCGGTGCGTAGCGTAATTCGTTTACTCTATCCATACATTCTGTTTCCTCAAGCCAATATCGCAGGAACTGGTATATTCGCGTGAAAAATGCACCGAACAATGGACCGATGAATAAGAAAAGTAAAAACATTTCCAGGGAGATTGCATTTTCCTGATAAAGCCATAAACCAACTGGAACTATTACCACCAGAGTGGATGTGATAAGGGCATAAAATATGGTAAATGAGATGGCGGTGTCCGTGGACCAGCTAATCATTTTATCACGCCACTTGGCCATATTCTTCTGGTATTTATGAAAAGATCGAGCTGTCTGATTA
>MVPY01000050.1 GCA_002067065.1 Methanobacterium sp. PtaB.Bin024 | reverse complement strand
TATCTACACCAAAAAATGCAAAAATGGACACTAAAACACGGAAAAAATATCAACACCCAATAACTTTACAGTCCCCCCAAGAGAAAAGGTTTATATAGTAACAGAACTATAATCAGTGAATGCGGGCCCGTGGTCTAGGGGTATGATACCTCCCTGACACGGAGGTGATCACGAGTTCGAATCTCGTCGGGCCCATTAGCCGTGGTAGTTCAGTTGGGAGAACGCCAGACTGAAGATCTGGATGTCGCTGGTTCAAGTCCGGCCCACGGCATTATTTTTTATACTGTTTTTTAGATCTATATTGAAATATGCAATCTATATTGAGATATGCAGTTAAAAAAAACTTATAAAAGTTTGGTTTTTAATTAATTTAATTCAAGATATTTAAAAAGAATATTTAAAAAAAGCGAAATATAAGTTACATAATAACATTAATAGTTCAAATTCTATGTTTTTATTAAGAATTAAGAAAAATTTGTCTTCCTCTTTAGGAACAACTTTTTATTTGACTTATCCATACATCATAAAAGAAGACCCAACACCATTATCGAAACTACTACAAATGTTAAACCCGCAAATATCTTTGGTTTTAATAAGGATTCTTCATTTTTGATCACGATTTCTTTAGCAGGTTTTAATATTTGTCCACAACTACTGCAGAATGGTGTATTAACATAATTTGGATTTCCACAGGATTCACAGACAATTTTTGGAGATTGAAGGTGATCTCCATCTTCATATTTTAAAAGGTAAAGTTTACCACCGCATTCACAGGACTCAAAATCACTGGGAGATTCTCCGTCCATCAGAAGGTAGTAACCACCGCAAGTTTCGCATATTAAATATTTCATTATATCAATTCTTTCTCTTTTTATTAAGCTATATATGGTTTACTATAGGATTAAAAAGAGCTTTTTTTATAAATAAAAAGAATCAACTGACAAAAATTTAATTTACTCCCAAAATCAATTATAAATAAGCATTAACGCATGGTGATTATGATAATCATGAATATGTAAAAAAATTACTACAGGTGATAATAATGTTGTGTGTTAAGAATAAACGTTCAATGTTAAAGATACCTTTATCTAAGAATACCTTTCTTTACAAACTAATTTAAAAAAGAAATATGGGACTATAAGATCTTCCCCTTAAGATAAGTGCTGAGTGAATGTGTAATTTCTACCCGATAAAAGTTCCCCAAAGTAGCTTCATCCACAACAACTGTTTTATATGAGTCTGTACGACCTATATAGCCCCCTTTACTTCCTTTATCGGTTATAAGTATCTTTTGAGTGGTTCCCAATAGGTCTCTGTTGTTTGAAGAAGCTATCTGATTTTTAAGATCATTTAAACGTCGAGAACGATTTTTCATGATTTTATGGTCGATTTCATCCATTGATGATGAAGAAGTGCCAGGACGATGGTGATATTTAGAGATATGAAGAAAATCGGGGTGTATCTTTTTTATAATATCAAGAGTGTTCTGGAAAGCAGATTCATCCTCAGTAGGGTATCCTACAATGATATCAGTTGCCAGAGAAAGTTGAGGTATTTCTGATCTAAATTTATCCACTATCTTCAGGTATTCATCAACTGAGTGCCCGCGATTCATATCAGAGAGGACCTGATTATTTCCACTTTGTAGAGGCAAATGGAGGAAATTATAGACTTTGTCATTTTTAAAAGAATCAACAACAGATTCAAGGTCATCACTGATGTTTTTAGGGTGCATCATACCAACTCTCACCTTGAAATCGCCAGGTATGCTGGTTATCTCATTTATGAGGTTGGAAAGTTTTTCTCCTGTGTCTTTTCCATAGGCAGCAGTATCTTGAGCAGTTAACTGTATTTCAACACACCCATCAGCAACAGCTTGTTCTGTTTCCCTTCTCAAAAGAGATATAGGGTAACTTTGAAGTGATCCCCTTGCAAATCTAGTGCAACAATAACTGCATTTGCCCAAGCATCCCTCACAAATCTGAAGAATGTGTATTAATAGATTGAAACGCTTACGGGGGAGGCATGTCTTGATCTGGCCATCTTGACCAGTTTTCCTTCTAATATCTCCATTTACAATTGCATCTGCTACTTCCAGAATGGATTTTATCCTTCGAGCCCCAATCCACCCTGCTTCCGGTGCTAATTTTTCCAACTTCACTGGGTCAATATCCACCATGCACCCAGCAACTAGAAGCTTTTTATGAGGGAATTGATCCTGTAATCTCTGAATATGGTTAGTAATCTTCTGTTCAGTGGGTTGTTTAACGTAACAAGTATTCAAGAGAATAATATCCGCATCTTCAACTGATTTAACAATTTCAGCCCCCTTTTCTTCCAGTAAACCAGCCATTATCTGGGAATCTGCCTGATTAAAGGTGCAGCCAAAAGTTTCAATATATAATTTCATTGGATCATGATTAGATAATTTTTAATGATTTTATACTGATCTTTATTAAACATAATCAGTTTTTTGATGTTTTTGAGAGATTTATTAAAATTTTTTGGTAGATTTATTAAACATAACTAGTTTAATTTTCTTAAATGTAAATTTATAATTTCAATGAGTGTTAATCCTCGGGCCAGCCATGTTTCCCAATCATAGGTACAAAGGCAACCCCTCCCAGGTTCTGGAGCTTGAAATCATCCTCTGAAATTCGCAGCACAGACACCAGCTCCTGGAAATAGTTATGGGAACCCATGGGTATAATCAATTTTCCTCCAATTTTTAACTGTTTTTTAAGTGGTTCTGGAACTTTGGGTGCACTGGCAGTTCCATAAATTCTATCGTAAGGTGCTTTGTCAGGATATCCTAGGGTTCCATCCCCTATTATTACAGTAACCTGATCATCATAACCCGTGTTTTCAAGGTTTTTCCTTGCATTCTCTGCCAGGGAAGGTATTCTTTCCACTGTGTAAATATGGCCATTACTACCAATGATTTCAGACACCACAGCGGCGTTGTAGCCAAATCCTGTTCCAATCTCAAGGATATTCATCCCTTCACACAGATCTAATTTTTCGGCTATTATTGCCACCATGTGTGGAGCGGATATGGTTTGTCCCTTTCCAATAGGTAAAGGCCGATCTAAGTAGGCATATGATCTGGTTTCGGGAGGCATGAACTCTTCTCTGGGAACACTGAGCATGGCTTTTTTTACTTTTTCAGTTTTAATGTAACCATGGCTTGTGAGTTTTTCCACCAGATCTTCTCTTTTGTCCTTCATCAAACCACACACCATAAATAGAGATAATATTTTATTTAAGGGATAATAATTTGATGTTAATCGTTATATCTCGTTTTCAACAATTTTAGAGGATAGATCATATTGAAATTTATCATTACGATCTGCAGGTCTTCCATAAACCCTTTTGGTTTGTTCTGCAATGGCACTTCCCCTTCTGATCTTGGAGGTTACAGTTTTCATGGATTTTATACGAAATACTGTCCTTCCCATTTTCACTACATCACCTACTGTGAATAGGAAATCCCTTTCAATTTCAACCTTTTTAGAGAGAATTCTACCCCCATAATCTATGGATATCCCTACCCTGGCGGGCCCTGTCAGTGATGTTGCCCAGATGGTTTCCAGTTCCGAAACTGGACTTTTTGAAACTCTGCCTCCCCTTTTGTTTTCTAGTGATGTGATCTGAACTTCCTCTTCGTCTACCACCAGGACTTCTCCCACCTGAAGTATTTCATCTGGGTAGATTTTGACCTGTTTTTTTTCCGATTCAGAAAATTTACTGATAATGATTCTACATTCTGTTAACTTGGGGATGTTAATGGTTTCCCTGAAGGTGTTTCCGCATTCATTGCACTTTAAAAGGACTTCTTTAGTATTCTTACCCTTAGTCTTTATTATTTCATGAGATTCAGAGTTACAGATTGGGCATTTCATTGTTTTTCCTCACACAATCAAAAATAAGATAATATTTTTAAAATTCTAAAATTTTGATAAATCTAAAATATTGATAAATTTAAATATCACATAAATTTTTATAAAAAACCATTAAAATATTCTTTGTATTTTCATAGTCTAAAGGTTAATTATGATTACCACCTGATCCTTTAAGACTAGATTTTAAGGCTAGATTTTTTGCTTTTTTTCTTTTAAATAATGCTTAACCAGACCTCCGTCCTGGAGTATTTCCAGCATGAAACTGTGAAATGGTTGTATGGTAACAGTTTTGCCAGTGTTGATATTTTTAATGACACCTTCTTCTAGGTTAATCATTACTTCATCCCCTTTTTCAGCATCTATATCTGCCACTATCAAGGGTAGACCTACATTGATAGCGTTACGGTAAAATATACGTGCAAATGACTTGGCAACGATTGCATGTACACCTGCATGTTTCAAAGCCACTGGTGCTTGTTCTCTGGAAGATCCACAGCCGAAATTCCAGCCTGCCACGATTATGTCACCTTTTTGAACATTTCTTGAGAATTCAGGGTCTTCTGCCTCCATTACATGGCTGGCAAGCTCATCTAAACTGAAAGTTCTCAGGTAACGTCCAGGAATAATTACATCAGTATCTATGCTATCCCTGAATTTCCAAACCTTACCCTTTATGTTACATGTCATGTTAATCACAGAATCGTTGATTTAAATGTATACTACCTTTTAGTGGCACCATAATTTTGGGCCGTGGTTTCAATAATATTACCCCCGACCTTATCAAGAGTGTCATGCGCAGCACTTACTATATCCTTAGGACTGTCAGTGATTGCATATATGGTAGGTCCAAATGAACTCATACCCACACCAGGGGCACCGGCATCCCGAAGAATATCCATTATTTCAGCAATCAAAGGTTTTTGAAGTTGGTTTTCTATTTTTTTAAATCCCATATTCTGTATAGTATTAACAGTTTCTCCAAAGGCATCCAGGTCTTTTTCCAATACTGAAGGCATCATTTTCATGAGAATGAGATGAGAAAGCTGTTGCACCTCCCTTAATGGTATAGGGCAGTATTCCTGAAAAATATTCACTTCTTTTGTTCCTGAAACATTTTTCATGATATTAGGAATTACCAGTACAACTTTCCAGTCCTCTGGAAAATCATATCTAGCAATAATAGGAGGAGGTGATGCTTCTGAAGCAGAAGAGGGTAAAAATGTAGTTTTTTCTCCATGATGGTGTCCCCCATCAATTATAAAACCTCCATTATCGAAGGATGCTACACCTATCCCAGAAGTGCCTCCACGACCTACAGTATGGGCTATTTGTGGTACTTCCATCTTGTTATCTGTAAAATCAGAAATCAGTTTGCCCACAGCCAGGGATAGTTGGGTTCCAGAACCTAAACCAGAATGGGATGGAAAATTTTCATGAACAATAAACTTGTAACCCTCCTCATTTAACTGGAGGTGTTCCATCATTAGATGGGCTGAAGTTCTAATTTTTTCTTCATAATCATTTAAACTATCTTTGGAAAGATTCTGAGGATTATTGAATTCTACATCAATCCCACTGTCCTTATGTTTCATCTCCAAAACTAAACAGGGCTTTTTAAGGGTGAGTCCCACCCCACCATCTATACGGCCCAAAGATCCATTAAGATCCAGTAGAGTTAGATGCAGACGTGAAGGAGTTTCGATTATCAATTCTGATACCGTTTTTATTTTTTAAGTGGTTTTGCGAATTTCTTTTCGATGTCTTGGCGGTAAATTGTATTCATGGCACAAAATGGAATTATACGTCCGTCTGGGACTGCGTAGTGTATCACACATCGTTTAACTCGGTCACAGTCAAAGTTCCAGGGATCCATGAAGTGCATACAGGATATCAGTAGAGTTTTATGATGGAAATCTCCCAAAGCACTGTATGAACGTTCTTTGAACACCTTGGTTAATATTCCAGTTATATCCAGCGAATCCGGTTTTTTGTCACGGTCAATGGTTTTGGGTAGTTCCACAGTGGCTCTGCTGATGACTTTGGCCTTACCCACTATTCCTCCATCTTTAATATCATCACTACTTTTGGAAAGAAGGTTAAAGAATCGATCAACATCTATAAACTCAGTTATAGGGATAATTTCATCATCATCAATAAAAATATAAGTAGCAGCACCACAGTGCGGATGACAGGTGAAGGATACCTGATCTTCTCCTTCAATAGCTTCCACAAAATCAGTTATAGGTATAACTGAAGAGGCAGGATAAAAATCATCACGACTGATATCACCGTCGGTCTGTTCTTCCACTAATTCCTCAAATATTGGTATGGTTATTCTACGCTCTTCTACTTCATCAGAAGCTGTTCTGCCTGCAAAGGAAACTGGCTGGAAGTTCACTCCACGGATGATATCCAGATTTTCGATGGCAAATCTTATGATGTCACCCACCTGATCATCATTGACTCCTTTAACCAGGGTTGGTACAAGAACAATTCCCAGATCTGCTTTACGACAGTTTTCAATGGCTTCTAATTTAGTTGGTAGAAGATTACGGCCCCTTGCTTTTACGTATGGTTCTTCAGTAACTCCATCAAACTGAAGATAAACCGTGTTCAAAGTGGCATCTTTAAGTTTTTGTGCGAATTCTGGATCTTTAGCCAGTTTAATTCCATTGGTAGCTATTTGCGTGTGACTGAATCCCTCTTCACGGGCTAACTTCACCAACTCCACAATATCCTTTCGTACAGTGGGTTCACCACCTGCATACTGAATGGCAGGAGTGGGTACTGGTTGGTTTGCACGGAGATTTCGCAACATTTCACGTATTTCCTCATAACTAGGCTCATATATATATTCAGACACTGCTGCATTAGCAAAACAAATAGGACAACGAAGATTACAACGATTAGTAACATCAATAAGGCCCAATATGGTCTGACTCTCATGTTCAGGGCACAGACCACAGTTAAGAGGACATTCACTTTCTATAGTGGTTCGGGGGTTTTCAATACCATCACCCCTGTAATCAAAATCAGCAGCATAATAGTAAGCTTCTGAATTTTGCCAGTAAGTGCTTTCAAATTCACCATGCTCTGGGCACGTTTTCTTTATCATTATTTTTCCCTGGTCTTCAAAGACTTCTGCATCCACCACGCGAAGACATTCAGGACACAGGCTTTTTGTTTTCTTTATGACCATTATCTCACCTTATTTTAATAATTGAAAATTTAGCTATAATCCAAGTATAATGATTATATATACTTGAGCGATCAATCAGCCTTATAGTATTTATGTTTGAGCACATAACTATTATACCTGTTTTAAACTGGAGGTAAACTATGGACCCTAGTGTTTTCAGTGTTTTGATTTTATCCGCTTATGCTATATACTTTATGTTACCCGCTTACCTAGCAAATGCCAGTGCCCTTACCTTTGGGGGAGGAACACCCCTGGATATGGGTCGATCCCTAAAAGACGGCCGCAGATTATTTGGAGATGGCGTCACCTGGAAAGGAACCATTATAGGTATCCTAATTGGAACCGGAATAGGTTTATTTCAAGGAATCATAACCGGTGATGTTGTACAGAACTTATTGATGATTGGAGATCCTGGAATATTTAAATTGGTTCAAGGAACCATAACTCTCACTATGATACAGGGCATGTTATTGGGCCTTGCACTGAGTAGTGGTGCTATTATTGGAGATGCTTGTGGCAGTTTCGTGAAGAGAAGATTCAAGGTAGAACGAGGACACCCAGTGCCACTTATGGATCAACTCGATTTTGTGGTGGGTGCCCTGGTATTCGCATCTCTGGTAGTAGTTATCCCCCTCAACTTAATAATTACAATAATTGTAATAAGTGTGTTTCTGCACCTTGGAGCCAATATAATTGCATATCTATTGGGTATGAAGAATGTGTGGTACTGATAGTTTACTGGTAGTTGTTTTGATAACCCTTTAGATGATCTGTTAGGTTTGGATATAGGTTAGAGATCCATTGGCGAATAATTGTTAAATGATATACCTTCAATTTTTTGATACATCTTCAATTTTTAAATTTGAATTTTTAATATGGTGTTCTCTTTCACCCAATTATCTGCCAAATATTCTCATTCACCCCATGATCTGCCCAATTATTCACATACCTCCCTTTTCTTTCTTTTAGCTATTGTTTTTTAGATCTTTGCTAATTTGAAACTTGAAGCACATTAAAACTGGCACTGAATAATTGGTAAGTGTTTATTGCTGCCTCCAGTTGGTTGTTCCATTCTGGAATCTCATAAACGAAAACTGGATATCCTGCATTGGTCAAAGGTCTGTCCACTTGGGATATGGAACTACTCTGCGTGCGTAGGGTGGATGAACCAGGATAGTAATTGAACTGAGGCAGTAACTGTGAAACAGCCTCACCCAGTGTAACTGATTTGGAGTCATGTGTGGGGGTGGCTATGTAGTAACCTTCACCATAACCACTTTCATGGTCATGGGCAATAATCACCAACTCATAATCTGTGGTTTCAATATCAGGAATCACATACTGGGCAACCAGATCCTGACCATTCTCTCGGCCTACATCATAGTCCTGTGGCTGGTCTGTGACAGTCACATGGTAGTCCACTATCTCCACTTTATTGAAAAGAGCAAAGATTTTCACAACCTGCGGTACCAGGTTGGTGGCCAGGTCTTCCCTCGGATGCATTCCAGTCACCACTGCGATCTTTGCATTGGGAGTTCCATAATGTGAATAAACATCTTTAGTAACATATCCCTGTTGATTAGAGCCTAAAGTAGAGTGTTGACTATAATTGGCAAAGAGATAAATTCCACCTACTACCAGTATTACAATCAGTATAATTGAACTTAGTTTCATGTTGGATAACCTTGTTGGTAAGCTCTATGTACACCTTATTGACCCGATAATATTCTAATGAATATTTATGGTCTTTTATACCAAATAATCTTATTTGAATAGGATTAGTAATCTTGATAGTCTTATCTGATTAGGATTAGTAATCTTGATAACCTTATCATATGGAGTTACCTGACAATCTTATCCCATTGAGATTAATTTATTTTTTGTCATGTTTCCTGAGATAGTTTTCCATTAAAAGAGCAGTTCCCACTGCAGGTGCCACTACACAATCTTGTCGGGTTAAAACCTCATCCATGGCCTTAACCTCCAGTTCCAGAAGTTCAGCGGCTTTATACCCAATAGAATTCATTCCTAATCCAGTAACAACCACTAATTTGAGATCTTCCCTATTCGTGACCTCTTTAAGTGCTTCAGCAACTTGATCCACTTGTTTTTTGTAAATAAACCGGGCCATTTCCAGAATATCTTCATGACTTAATAAATCCAGATCTCCGCACACTACCCTTGATAATCTTAAAAGACAATCTTTCAGGGAGGTGCCACTACCATCAGGTGTTTGGGATGTGTAATCTTCTGGAGTGATATTTCCCAGTGCCAAATGCACATCAGCAGTTTGTGCGAAAAGTTCAGATGCCACTCGCACCCATTCTGCCTTCAATGGCACTTTATCGACAATGGTAGCCACATTAGTGCGTAGAGTCCCAGTGTATACAAGTTCACCTGTTGCCAGTCTTTCCAAGTCAGATCTTCCCCTAGCACATTCTTTACCCTTTTTAATAGGAATTATATCAGTGGTAGTGCTCCCAGTATCAATCAATACGCAATCAGGAGACATATAAGCAGCTAATGGTGCCGTGGCGATCCAGTTGGCAGCGGCCAGATCCAGGGGACTGTTTTTTACTCCTTCATAATTTATTACACCATTAAGACCCACAAAACCTACGGGAAGGTTAAATGATTCTATGACCCTTCCAGCAATATCCAGTACACCTTCACTTTTGTTTTGATAGCTGTCAGCAAGCTCTGCTGTCATACAAACACCTACTGCAACTATTTCATCCATATCAGGACCTAATAGATCTATTAAAGTTTGGGATAGTACCTCCTTTTTCATCCACATTGGAAGGTAACGAAAATCAGTTCTTATATCCAAAATATTTCCCAATTCATCAAATTCAACCACAGCTAAATCTGTGTTTGCTCCCCCAATATCAAAACCAGCAACCTTCAACTTATCACCTTTAATTGCAGATGGTCTGCTTCCTTCTGAAATTCAATTTCACCTTTTATGTTCACTTCCTCTGGAAGGTGACCCTTCACAGATTCCACAACGGCTTCACCTAAATTAAAATTGAGCATCTGTCTTAGTGCCACATAAGGAGTGGTAAGTCGGGAGTTAATCTCCACTAAATAAACCTCATCTCCTAAGATCAAATCCACACCTACATAACCCTTCAATCCGCTTATGGATTCTACTGCTTTTTTTGCAATTTCTTTGGCTTCATCTTCTTTACGATGATTCATGGGGACTTTTCCACCATTATATATTATGTTTCCATTATTTTGAGTGTTGTCCTGCTTATTAAGACTTAAAGGTATGGCTCTTTTCCCATTGGTGAGTAAACTCACACTGGCACTATCACCAGCTACATAATCCTGTAGGAGAAAATAAGGAAGATTGGTAACATTCTTCACGCGTATCGCAGCATTTTTAAATGATTCAGCAGAATCAACTACCTGCACTGCCAAGCAAGAAACTCCATCAGCAGGTTTAACCACATATTTACCGGAAATTCCATCGGCATATTCATCAATTTCTCTCCATAACACTTTACGAGTGGGAATGACTGGAACTTTCTCTTTGAGAGCATGATAGGTTAAGTACTTATCTGAACAGATGTTCACAGCATTAGAAGAAGAACCTACAACCTGGACTCCATTTTTCTCAATTAAACGGGTTAATTCAAATAAGATAAAATTTTCTTCAGGAGCTATTGGTAAACAAAGATCATAAAAAGAGACATTATTATTAATCCATTCCTTCAAATCCTGTTCTATTTCTACAGGGTTACAGCTTCCTCCTTCTATCTGTGCAGAATCTTTGGATATTATGAAATTAGTATTAAACCCCTCTAAATCATTTGTAATTGCATTAAGCATTGCCTGACCCTCTGCAGTTAGAGAAGGGTCTTTAACACCCAGTGCAGTGGCATACTCAAAAACTAGTAGATTCAAGACCTGCCAACTCCCTTAAACACCACACCTGCCTTCCGGAAGGTTTCCGGATCAAGTACTGGTCTGGTGCATACCAGCAAACCTTTTTCAATCATAGATGGTTTTATGTCTTTGTAAATATCATGATCCGTTACCAAAACCACACAATCACAGGAAAGAGCTTTTCCCAAGTCTACTACTTGCGCCCCCCATGAAGTTATGGTATCAGGTGAAACATAAGGATCATTAACGAGAACTTCTGCTTTCTTCTCGATTAAATCTTTAATCAGTGGTTTCGCAGGTGTTTCTCTGGCATCAGCCACATTGCCTTTGTAGGCCACACCCAAAATCCCAATTTCGGATCCTGTAATGGTTTTTCCCATATCTTCTAAAGCAGATTCCACGATTTTGGAGACCTCTCTAGGCATTCCTTCATTAACCTCTCTTGAAGCTCTTATTAAAGGTGTTTCCACACCATTTTCCCGGGCAATTTCCACAATGAAATAGGGATCTATTGAAAGGCAGTGCCCCCCTACACCAGGTCCTGGCGTATGAATATTAACCCTGGGATGATAGTTGGCAGCCTTGATTGCTTCAATGGCATCTACGCCTAAAGTACCACATACCAAAGCCAACTCATTAGCCAATGCAATGTTAGTATCTCGGTAGGTGTTTTCCATTAACTTAACCACTTCTGCTGTTACCAGGTTCTGCACCATGATGATTTTACCACTGGTAATTCTTTCATAGAGTGAAACAGCCATTTTAGTACTTTCAAAGTCTATTCCACCGATTACTCGTGCATTATGACTCATTTCATATAATGTGTTGTTGGGAAGGGCTCTTTCAGGAGTATAAGCAACTTTGAAATCTTCACCTGCTTTGAGTCCACTTTTCTCCAGTAAAGGAATTACTAGGTTCTCACAAGTGCCTGGCGGTACGGTGCTTTCAATTATAACCAGATCTCCCTTCTTTAAATCTTGAGATATTGATTTAGAAGCAGCTATAACTGCAGAGAGGTCTGATTTTTTGTCTTCATCCACTGGGGTAGGGACAATTATCATGATTATTTGCGAATTATCCACAGCATCTTTGGCATCACCGGTGGCAGAGAGAAGACCCTCATCAACACTTTTTTTAACCAATTCATCAAGGCCAGGTTCCATTATTGGAGAGCGACCAGAGTTAACGATTTCAACATTTTCCTTGTTTATGTCAACCCCACACACCCTAAGGCCACTTTGAGCAAGTAGGACCGCCGTTGGCAATCCCATGTGACCTAAACCAAATATTGCTATGGATGAATCTTCTTTAATCATTGATCTATCTCCTAAACTTAAATTAATACGATACAATTATTGTTTTACCCTTCAGTGAAATGTTTGGGTGAGGATAATTGGGAGTATTATCATCAAATACAAGATTAATCATGTATCTTGGATTTTTATTCTCAAACTCAGCCACAGTGATATCCTCATCCACTCTTAACAATTTTTTCGAATGATCCGTTGCTATCTCTTCTGGTGGTTTAATTTCCAGTTTACCCTGATTATATGAATCTAGGATAGCATCGAGAATCTTTTCTGATGTTTTTCCATCACCATAGGGGTTGGGGGCTTCCCTCATCTTACGATATATCTCATGATCATTTAATATTTGGGATACATTTTTAGTTATCTTTTTAGTATCAGAACCCACTAAAATGTTGCCTCCTGCCTGGACAGTTTCCGGTCTTTCAGTGTTGTATCGGAGGGTTAAACAGGGCACATTGAGGGTTATTGCTTCCTCTTGGATTCCTCCAGAATCGGTTATCATCATTTTAGAATGTGATTCCAGTATCAAAAAGTCCAGATAACCTACGGGCTTAATCATCTTGATATGTGGTGCTTTTTTGAGTTTTGAATACATTCCAAATTGTTTTAGAGTTTTAACTGTACGAGGATGGACTGGAAAAATAATGGTGAGATCTTCAATGTTTAAAAGAGCTTCAATAATGTTTTCAAGTCTTTCTCTATCATCAACGTTCTCAGCGCGGTGGAGAGTTAAGGATAGGATGTTTCCTTCAAGTTCCAGTTTGGACATGATATGGGAACTTTTTTTGGCAATTTTCAGGTTTCTGTAACAAGCATCCACCACTGTATTGCCTGTGATGAAGATGTCTTTGGGAGATATTCCTTCAAATAATAAATTAATGGCTGTTTCTTCAGTAGGTACGAAAAAAAGGTTGGTGCATACATCTGCTGCCATCCTATTTATCTCTTCAGGCATGGTTTTATCATATGAGCGGAGCCCGGCCTCCACATGTCCCACTGCAATGTGTAATTTGGCTGCTGCCAGGGCACCTGCTAAAACTGCATTGGTGTCTCCCTGTACCAGGACAATATCTGGCTTTTCAGAGGTTAAAACTTCTTCAATGCCCTTTAACATGGTGGCAGTTTGTTTTCCATGGGAATCTGATCCTACCCCTATGTTATAATCTGGTTCTTTAAGTTCCAGGTCCAGGAAAAACTGCTGGGACATTTCATGATCGTAATGTTGTCCAGTATGTACTAAAATGTAATCTATTCCTCTTTTATCCACTTCATCAATTAAAGGGGACATTTTAATAATTTCAGGCCGGGTGCCTATAATAAATGCTATCTTCATATTTTACTCCCACAAACTTCTTAGATTATTAAATTATTAAATAAAAGCCAATTAATTTAATAAATTATCATGTTTTAAATTGGAATTTATTTTCTCAGATTAACATTAATCCATTAATCTTTTAAGATTTACTCTTTAAAAGAAGATATCGTCCCGAGTCAATTACTTATTACCGATTAATTAATTAGCTGAAAATAAAATACAAAAAGTTCTGCTAAAAATTATTAGATGACCTCTTCCTTTGTGTCTTATAATCATCCATTATTTTTAAAAGTTTATTTCTGTCCTCTTTTTTCTTTTTCTCTTTCTGATTTGTTCCCCATTTATTTATCTCATGGTCAAGATCATTTGTACTAATAACTGCAAAGTCATCGGCCATTTTTAAATCAACATCTTCTTCATCCAATAATGGAACCATATTCCTTTCGAATTCGTCTTTAGCATGGTGTGACATCTTATCTGCAGTTATAACTGCCTTAACACCCGAATCAACAAGTAAGGCTGCAGTCTGGGAGCCACCTCCTTGGGAGTTTCTCAGAAGAACTACATCCCCTTTTTTTATGTTTCTGGAATTAACCGCCTCCCTGATCCCATCCTTTGAAAAGGAATCTATTATTTTTACTGGTGTTGTCTCCCTGGAAAGTTCCATGACCCTTATTCTTTTTATAGATTCTAGTTGCTCCTCTAAATCTTCCTTTAATTTCTTTTCGTGATGATATTTCTCCTGAATCCCCCGTATAATAGCTGTTTTAGTAGCGATTTCCCTCTGGTGTAAAATGTTCTGGGAGTACTGATACTGCATCTTATCTATTTTATTTTCCAGTTGAGATATTTCATTCTGATATCGTCGAATATCACTTTCTAAAATACTGTTTTTTTTCTGTAAATTGATAATCTGCTTTTCCTGAGATTTCAGTTTATTCCGTAATCTAGAAAATGTTTCCAGAGAAATTTCTGCGTCTAAATCATTTAAGGTTTCAGATGGCATATCTTCTTCAGAGGATTTTTGTGTATTTAACGAACCTTTCACTGATACATTACCATTTGAACCACTCTTAAAGGTATCAGAGGATTCAATATCATTAGAATGATTTAATCTGTCCAGAGTTCTGTTTATAGCCTTGGTGATGGGAATTTCATTTATTACCAAAATTTTGATATCATCAATCATTTCAGGTGTTAAGTCGAGATTTTTGGTTCTTCTTTCAATTTGTTCCAGTTTTTTCTGATATTTTTTATAACACTGGATGGCCGCGGCCAGAGCATCTCTTTCATGGGCATTTTGAGGGATTAAATCATCATTGTCCCTGGATCTGTGCAGGGGAGAGTTTTGATCCTGCTGATAAAGGTATTCATCCACCAATTCATTTTTAGCAATTACTGCCATATCCCGGTCGGGAAAGTAGATTCGGGAGTTAAGAGATGCTGCCATCTTCTTCACCATCTTGGGTGGATGGTGAACATCAGTAGCCACTAAAACTGTTCTTCCATAACTGATAATATGTCTGGTTATCTTTGCCCGGGAGGCTTCCTTAAAACTGTTAACATTTAATATTTCACCTGAAAGATCTAGGATAGCCACACCCACAGTCATTCCAGGATCAAGACCTACAATTATGCCCCTCTGAATTTTAGATGATACTTCCTGCCCATCTGAATTTAAAAATAGTTTTTCTTTAAAATTATGATGGTAACGGTGAACCAGACGATTTCCTCCTTATGGATACCAGTTCTAATTATTACTTTATATCTTTACTTTGTATCTAGTTATTTTTTTTATATCAGTAACTATTTATTGTTTTCCTTGTCTCTTAAAAGAAATTATAGGGGTATGAAAAAGTCAGATGATTTAATATGACAATTCCAAATTAGGGGGATTGATTCAATCCTCATTCAACTCATTTATCATTTCACGGGTTGCCAATATAATTCTCTGGTGGTTGAGACATTCCTTGTTTAACGTTTGCATGAACCTTAATCTGGCGTATTCATCCACTTTAAACTGCACGTCTTTGTATGTGACATCCATCAGGATAAGACTTTCAGGAGGCATTGGATTAATAAATGCCTTGTATTGAGGATCAAAAAAACTCTCAACCTCTTCAACCTCAAATTCTCCTTTTCCCACACTTAATAATACTGCCACCATCTTTCGGACCATGTTCCATAGGAAACTTTCACCCACCACATCCACCATCAGCGCCCGATTTTTGGGTTTTATAATGACACTTTCCACTTTGCGCTTGGGATTTCGCTCATTTCTCTTGGAAAAATTAAGGAAATTATGAGTTCCTTCCATTATATGGGCTGCTTCACGCATTTTCCCAACATCCAATCTTTCCCCTACTGCATACATTACATAACGATAATGCCTTCTATGGGCAAATCGGGTTTTAAATCCCATAGGTACCTGAGCAGATCCTAAAATTCTTATATCCTGCGGCAGAAGGTCATTGATTTGATTAACTATTGGCATTTTTTCTGTGCGGAAAGAAACCACATTCCCCAAAGCATGAACTCCACGATCAGTGCGTCCGGCGATTGAATAATTGGATTGGCCAATATTCTCAATTAAACCTACTTCTTGTAGGGCTTTTAAAAGTTCTCCTTCCACTGTGCGTAGGTTTGGTTGTCTTTGAAAGCCGTAGAAATCTGTTCCCACGTATGCCAGCTTCAATGCCACTCTTATCATAAGAATCATTCCATATAATCCAAAAGTATGCAATAAATGTATGCGATAGATCAGCTAGATCAATGTATACAATATTTAATATTTCAGCTTTTACTATAATTCACTATTATCAATTATCGCTTTGTTTATAATAAAGATAAATAAAATGATTAAAAATCGAATTTAATAAAAATAATTAATGTAAATGATTTAAAATGAGAATGGTTAAAGGATTTAAAATGAGAACAATGATATAAATGATTTAATAAAAAAGATTAAAATCATTTAATAAAAAATCATTTGTAGACACCAAAATGGTTTAGAGGTATTGAAATGTTTATTATTCCTGCAGTTGACATTAAAAATGGTAAATGCGTTCAATTAGTACAGGGAAAGCCTGGAACAGAACAAATTATCCTTGATAATCCTGCAAAGGTTGCTCGTAAATGGCAGGATAAAGGAGCCAGTATTTTACATGTAATTGATCTTGGTGGGGCACTGGAAGAAGGTGGTAATTTAGCCGTAGTGGAGGAAATTCTTAAAGAAGTCTCAATACCCGTTCAAATGGGTGGAGGCATCCGCACCATGGACGATGCCACCAAATTACTGGATATGGGTGTTGAAAGGATTATATTGGGAACATTAGCCATCAGGAACCCTGATACTGTGAAAGTTTTGTCCAGTGAATTTGGAAGTGAACGTATCACGGTGGCCTTGGATAGTAAGGACTCCAAAGTAGTAGTGAGGGGATGGACTGAAAAAACAGACCAGACTGCTCCTGAACTGGGCAAGATCATGGAAGATAAGGGAGCCGGAGGGATATTGTTCACCAATGTGGATCATGAGGGGCTTCTAGGTGGATTTAATGTTGAACCTCTCCTTGAGCTTCTAAAAGCCGTAAACATACCTGTAGTTTATTCTGGTGGTGTGAGTAGTCTGGAAGATTTATCTATCCTCAGCAAAACAGATGCATATGGTGTGGTTATTGGATCAGCACTTTATAAAGGCACTATAAACTTTGAAGATGCGCTTAATTACGAAAAAATTTAATAACAGAATAATAATCCTTGGTTAATCTATGAATTATCAAATTCTATTTCTTTAAAATCAAATTCCATTTCTTAATTCTTTTTTTAATATTTTTCCATTTTTTGGGACTGTAAAGTTATTGGGTGTTGATATTTTTTCCGTGTTTTAGTGTCCATTTTTGCATTTTTTGGTGTAGAT
>MVPY01000049.1 GCA_002067065.1 Methanobacterium sp. PtaB.Bin024 | reverse complement strand
AATGGTTAGTAATTAAATTAATAATCCTAAAAAACCAATTAAATTCTTACTATATTTTACAATAAATATCTACGATAGTTATCTTCAATTTGGTGAAAAGAATAAGTATATGGTTACCAGAATAATTGGTATTAGCCAAAATTATAACATTTTTTAAAAGGATAGATGTGGTAGAAAATGACTGTGAAAATTAATGAAAACTATCTGTTGCTGGAAAGCAATTACATTTTTATTGAAATTAATCAACGTGTTGAAAAATATCAAAAAGAAAACCCTGATGCTAAAATCATCCGTATGGGTATTGGTGATGTAACCCGACCTTTACCCAATGCAGTTACCAATAAATTCACTGAAGCAGTGGACCAGATGGGTAAAGCAGATACATTCCATGGTTATGGTCCAGAACAGGGATACGATTTTCTAATTGAGACAATAATTAAAGGTGATTATGAACCTCGTGGAATTAAATTATCTAAAGATGAATTATTCATCAGTGATGGTGCTAAGTGTGATACTGGTAATATTCAGGAAATATTTGACCTGAAAAATACTGTAGCTGTTACTGATCCAGTTTATCCTGTCTATGTTGATAGTAATGTCATGGCTGGACGAACAGGGCCCATGGGAGAGGATGGTCGTTATCAAAATCTGGTTTACATTCCCTGCACAGAAAAGAATGATTTTATACCTGAACTTCCTGAAACACCTGTTGACTTGATATATCTGTGTTACCCTAACAACCCCACTGGAACCGCATTGACCAAGGAACAACTTTCGGTGTGGGTGGATTATGCTAAGAAAAACAATTCCATCATCCTATTTGATGCCGCCTATGAAGCATACATCACGGAAGATAACATCCCTCATAGTATCTATGAGATTGAAGGTGCCCGTGAAGTGGCCATAGAATTCAGGAGTTTTTCAAAAAATGCTGGTTTTACAGGCACACGTTGTGCATATACAGTAGTGCCCAAGGAAGTGATAGGTTATGATGATGAAGGTAATCCCCATTCTTTAAACAGTTTATGGAACCGCAGACAGACCACCAAATTTAACGGGGTTTCTTATCCTGTACAGGTTGCTGCCAGTGCAGTTTATTCACCAGAAGGGCAAAAAGAAATAAAGGAATCCGTTGATTATTACATGAAAAATGCAACTATCATCAGGGAAAGTTTAAGTAATATGGGTTTGAGTGTTTATGGTGGGATAAACTCTCCATATATATGGATAAAAACACCAGGTGATATGGATTCCTGGCAATTTTTTGATCTATTACTGGACGAAGCTCATGTAGTAGGCACACCCGGTATTGGTTTCGGACCAAGCGGTGAGGGATATCTCAGATTAACTGCTTTTAACACCCTGGAAAATACGAAAGACGCTATGGATAGAATATCCAATCTATCCATTTAAACATTTTTTAATTTAACCATTCTTTATTTAATTTCTTTATTTCAATAATTCTTTCATTTTTTTTGTAAAAAATCAATGCAAAATCAATTACAGCAAACTCATGTAATCCTTTAAAGCTTCCTTATAACTTCTGATTTTATCAAATCCTTCCATTTTCCAGTTATAATTTTCAAGGACTGAATATTGGGGTCTTGGAGCTGGACTGCCAAACTCTTCTGTAGTTACAGGATCCAGTTCTACTTTTTTTCCTGCAATTTCAAAGATTAACTGTGCATACTCATACCATGAGCAATGGTCACTGTTGGTAACATGGTAAATACCATAGGCTGGTTTTTCTATTAATTGGGCAATGGCTTTTGCCAGATCAAGTGTGTAGGTGGGAGATCCTATCTGGTCACCTACAACTGAAATCTTATCATGGGTTTCGGCTAATTTTAGCATGGTGGTTATGAAGTTAGGTCCATGGAATCCATAGAGCCACGATGTTCTTACTATGTAAAACTTGTCCAGTAAATCACGAATGTAGACTTCACCTAAATGTTTGGTTTTACCATAAACACTCAAAGGGTTGGTTTGGTCGTATTCATAGTAGGGACTGCCTTTAGTACCATCAAATACATAGTCGGTACATATATAAACGAGTGCACTGTCAGTTTCTCGGCAGGCCACAGCCACATTCCTGGTTCCGATAGCATTAACCTGATATGCAAGATCTGCTTTAGATTCACTTCCATCAACATCAGTAAAAGCAGCTGCATGCACTACCACATCAGGGTTAATGTTTCGGACGGTTTCAATGGTTTTATTTATGTCCGTGATATCCAGAGTCCAGATAGTAGTGGTGCTGATATCGTGTTCTAAAGATAAAACATCCACTAAATCATGGCCTAACATTCCTTCAGAGCCTATAATCATTACTTTCATATTTTTTCAACCCATAAAAATTGATTAATTCTATTGTAAATTTTAATCATATTATAAATTCTATTAATCCCCTTATCCCATTATAAATTCTAAATTTTAAACTTAAGTAGAGTATTCTGAATTAATTCGTACATAATCATAGCTAAGGTCACATCCATAGGAAGTGGCACTGTAGTTTCCAAGGGCCAAATCAACAGTTATCTTTATTTTTTCACGTTCCATTATACTTTCAGCCAGTTCCAGTGCATCATTTTCTTCTGAAGCCATAATGTTTCCTTCAGTGACTACATCAACAAAACGTTCGCCATCTTCCAGGCGGACACTGATGACTTCTTCATCCATATGGGCTCCTGAGTAACCTACTGCAGCGACGATCCTTCCCCAGTTTGGATCAGCCCCAAATAAAGCTGTTTTTACCAGGGGTGATGTGACTATGGATTTAGCTGCAATTTTAGCATCCTGTGAGTTTTGAGCACCCTTTACTTCCACTTCCATGAACTTGGTAGCACCTTCACCATCATGGGCCATCATTTTAGCCAGTTTGCCGCACAGGTATTCCAGGGCTTCCTGAAAATTCTGGTCGATCTTCCCCTGACCTGGCCGTGCCATGAGTACAACTATATCATTGGTACTTTCATCTCCGTCAATGACCACCATGTTGAAGGTTTTATCCACAGCTTCTTTGAGAGATTTTTCAAGTTCATCAGGGCTGGCTTGGATATCTGTAACTATAAATGAAAGCATTGTTCCCATGTTAGGGGCGATCATCCCTGAACCCTTGGTTATACCACCAATACATACCTTTTCACCTGTATTTAGGGTTGTTTCCACCGCACATTCTTTAGGATACGTGTCAGTGGTCATAATTGCTTCGGCAGCATTTTTAGATGCCTGAGCAGAATTGTTAAGTCTCCGTAGGGCATGGGAAATGAGATTACTGATCTCAGGAATGGGGAGTTGTCTGCCAATAATTCCAGTGGATGCGACTGCAACATCTCCAGCAGGGATGTTGAGATTTTCGGCAACCTGAAAAGCCATAAGTTGCGCATTTTCAACACCCTTCTTTCCGGTGAAACAGTTGGCATTACCACTGTTTGCAACTATTGCAGAAAGTTTACCATTTTTTACAGCTTCTCTGGTGACTAAAATTGGGGCAGCCTGTACTTTGTTACTGGTGAATACTGCTGCAACACTACTTTCAGGGTAATGAATAACTGCAACTCCATAATTATCTTCACAGGCTCCAGCAGCCTTAACATTATCAACAGCACATAGTCCGCCTTCAATTTTTTTCATATTAGACACGCCTTTAGAAGTTCAATTGTAAAGAAATTTAACTGTTAACTATTATATTGGGATTTTTTTTCGAATTTGACCTTAAATTGCACAAATATCTTCAAAATTGGATATTGAAATGCACAAATATTAACTTACTAACATATAAGGACTTATATTGTAATTTATAAGATTCACTGTAACTTTAGAGCCTTAATAAAGAAGTGTTTGGTGTAGATTGATTTTTAGGGAGTCGTAGTATCATCAGTGGTATTGTTGGTGGATGGTTGGTTCTGTGGAGTGTTTGATTGGGTGTTTTCCTCATAAACATCTTCAGAATTTGAATTTGAAGATGTATCCACGACAGAGGCTGTGTTGGTTGGTTCGTTAGTGGTATTTTCCACATTGTAGATTATGGGAAGCTTAGTAGATGTATTGTTGGTTAAATAAGATGAGGGAGTATCGTTGAGAGCAAACCCTGTAAATATGCTTGCTCCTGTACCGCACCCAAAGGCAAGGAAAGATACTACCAGGGCAATGGCTGCCTTTGCTTTGATCTCATCTCTCATAATTTAAACTCCTTCAAATCTTTTAACACGAATATCCTAATCCCTTTTTTCTATGATCTTTTTTTATCTATGATAATTTATTGTCTATAATAACTTATTTTTTTTTATCTATGAAGATCTTCTTGTCCTTATTTGACCTGATATTAGGCAGTAACTGCATAAAGTAAAGCTAATCCCATGGCCACTAGACCAAATTCCCAGTGTCCAATATTCCATCCGATTAATGTGACAATGAAAACAAAAATGAAGATCAAAATCACTCGTCCTACTTTTTCCTGCAGGAATTCCACAATGGTACGGCTGAACTCTGATGGCACATAGTATGCATAGACACCATCAGCTAAGTCAAAAACCATTACTGGGGAATTATTCCATATTTTAATATCATCAGCCATCTGGGCTCTTTCTCCTGCTTCACGGCGACTTTTTCCAATACCAACACGTAATCTTGCGCCGTTGTTTAGAGCGTGCCAGGCTGAATCAATTCCTGCGCGAAGGGCAGCGTCTTTGGTGGGTAAGTTGGCGATGAGGTCATCTCCACCTTCACGATAACCTTCTATTTTACCTTTACACTCTTTTTCAATGAAGTCTTTGATTTCATTCATGATTTCAAGGAGCCTGTCACGGCCCTGTTCTTCAATGAACTGTGTTGAGTCAAATGCATCGATGAAAAGGTAATTATCATAAACTGCTGGTGTTCCTTCAAGTTTAGTGAGTTTACTGGAGAATACAATGGCAAATTCGCCACCAAGTTTGGTGAATCCAACACCTGAAGTTTCTCCGATCTGTTTGTTGAGGTTGATGGATCTTTCAATGGCAGCAGCCCCGGTCATACCTGCAGCTGCTCTGACATCTATCTCTTTTTCCATGCCCACTTTTATTAACTCAATACCCACCCTTATAGCGTCATTTTTGGATAAAAGTCGTGACACGATCTCGGTGTTGCTTCTTTCTACAATCACACCGTTTTCTTTCTTGATAATTTGCACGAATTGGTCGATGATCTGCTTGTTACCAGTGAATACTTCCACATAGAGGTATCGGTCACTGCCCATTATTATGTTGCTTAAAAGGGCGTATTCATTAACATCATTCTCTGCTGGTTTTATTTCAACGAACCTGCGATTATCAGGGATGTTACCCCTGCCTAGTTCTGTTACTAGGTTATGGAAAATATTTTCAGTACTAATATGGGCTTTATCTATTTCAAGAAGCATGGTACGGGTGTAGTTGACCATTTCCACATATTCTTGTTCCCTTTCATTGGTAGGATAATATTTGGTACCTATACTTAAAACCCGATGTTTTAAAAGAAACCCAAACAGTGTTCTTAAAAGGTAATTACCAGCCATTTACTTGTCTCCTCCCTTTTCCAAGTTTATGTCATAGTGGCCTGGTTTTTCCATCAGCATACTTGGTTTCACTGATACTATGGGGAATTTCCAGGTGCCTAACCTGGCAGCAACTGTGCTGGCAATATTCCGGGAGTTTTTCTTAACAAATGAATAGTCATGATCATTAATGGTGATATTCACATCAAAGGGAGATTCCTCAAGTATTTCCTCTGAATAAATAATATTTAGTTCAAATGTTCCTGGTTTGGTGAACAGATCATTTCGAACAGCAACCAGGGGGGCGTGATCCAATTTCAAACGATCTCCAACTGTTACTGCAATGTTACCTGCGTTTCTAACCGCTTCCTGGTAATCTCTGGGGCTAACCAGAACGAAAATTATGAAATCACTGGTTCTTTCAGCATCTTCCACCATTTGCATAACCTTATCAAATAAGGGTATTTTCATGAACATTCCTTCAAGTTTGGTGTCAATGCCTTCATTTTTGCTTTTGGATATGCGATCGATGGCCTCTTTAGCTACTGCAATACCTGAAAGTTTCTTGTTCTTTTTTAATTTATATGATTCATATCCTTTCTTCTCAAACTCTGTCAAGGTCTGATTAGAAATCTTTTGCAAGATGTTTTTAATCTTTTTAGGCTTGGCAGAGCTACCTATACTTATTTTCCCGTTTATAAATTTATAAGGAATTCTACGACTGTTAATATCTCTGAATTCATCGTAAAACTCTCTGAAAGCATCATTAGATAATATTTTTGCATCTTCTTCCTCAGCAATTTTCAGGATGTAGTGATCAGCATTGGTACCAGATGGCACCTGGTGTACCTTTTCTTCATCAAGAAGTTTGTTGAATTCATCTTTCTCATCAATCTCATGTCTCAGTGATGCATCTGCAATGAGAATTGGATGATAGCCTAATTTTTCAAGTGTTTCTTTTGCACTTAGCAAGTTTTTTAGGCTGGGTTTTCCACCCTTTTTTTCAAAGTGGGCTACGTTAGATGCATCCACAATTATCTGCAATAAATCACCTACACCTGTTTTCATACTTGGCCAGACAGTTTGTTTTTCCATCGGCACTGTTTAAGAGGATTTCTATATAATCATCATCTATATTAACTGTGTTGAATGATGCTGGATCCTTGCCTCTGAGTTTCAGTGATGATACTGTCCCTGCAGTGGCGAAGGCGGTGTTCTGAACCATCCATACATGAGGTACATGTTTATGTCCTGACAGAACTAAATCTGCATTTTTACTTATTATAGAGTAGAGAATATCTCCTGCATCACTTAAAACATTTCGTTCCCTTCCGGTTCGGGGTACTGGTATTATATGGTGATGCAGGGCTATGATTTTATACATTCCATTTTTGGTAGCATCATCCAGTTGTTCTTCCATCCATGCTTGTTGGGCTCTTCCAACTTTCCCATAATTCAGATCAGGTTCACTACTGTCCAATCCCATGATTTTCAGACCATTTTCCAGACCGTTTAAGATTTGAAGAGTTCCGTAACGATCTCTTATGAGTTCACGGAAGCATTGGTCTCCCACATGTCTTGCATCATGGTTTCCGGGAACAATCATTAGTGGAGATTTTATATTTTCTATGTATCCTGCGGCCTTTTCCATTTCCATATAATATCCATTTTCAGTAAGATCTCCTGTTATAATAGTGACATCTGGTGCTATGTCATTAATGGTGTCTATGGATTGTAATAGTAGTTCTTCCTGAAATGATATGGATCCTATATGAAAGTCAGAGATATGGGCAATTAAGACCATTAACTTAACCTCAATATAGCCTCAGCCAGATCACCATTGGTTTCTTGTAGTGTTTTTCTGGCCTCTTCAGGGCTGACACCGGTTTGGGTGGCTACTAATTCCACATCATCATCAGGAATAACCAGTTCAGCTTCAATTTTCCTTTCCTTGGTTTTTCCAGATATTTGATAGGTATCCTGTCCCATGAAGTTCATCAGGTTAACTTTAGGATTGTTGATAACTATTTCTTTGTTCTTGAATTTGATTATTACTTCACTAACACCTTTAACATCTTTCATGTCCATGCCCATTTGTTTCATGGCTCTTTGCATCTGTTTAAGTTGTTTTGGGTTCATGCCTGCGCTGGGTATCATTAAAAGCCTCCTTTTCTAGTTTTTACTGCTTGACCAGTTTTAAAATCATGTATTTCTTTTCCGTTTAATATTGACTTTCCGAAGGCCAGGAGCTGGTCTTGTTCATTCACAATCAATACTTCATCCTTTGCATGGATATCTATATCACAATTTATAACGAATTTAGCAAATATACTTTTTCCTTCCCGAGCAAAGGGTTCTGCATCTGCATTAACCACAACTCTATTTTTAGGGTAGGGGAGGAATCTGTGCAGTCTACGCGCTCCCTCACGTGCCAGTACAAAAACACCGTCACTGGCTCTTAATGTGGCGATAAGTTCTTCATCATCATAAACATGACGAATCTTCCCTGTCTTCCTACTTTTTACTATGGTAACTTCTTTATTAAAAAGATCTTCCCCAGCACCAGCCCCAAACTGGTAATCAGCTATCATTTTTATCCTTTTATGATCATTAACCACTATTTTTAATGGTTCAGGGAATTGGAATGGTTCACCTATTGTGAATGTTTTTTTGAGTCTAAATGTTTCTACAACATCTTCACTTACTATTATCTCATCAAAACTTTTCAGATAATCCTGTAGAATTTCATTTACACTTACAATGGAGTCTTCATCAAAATTTTCAGGTGATTCATTCTGGGCCAATGGATAAACCTGATCCAGTTCCAGTGGAATTATTCCAAATGGCACATCAACTACTGTTATCTGTATATCTTCAAATTTAGGCAGTATCCCCTTCGGATTACCCCCAATATGATAAAATCCTTGAGAAACATCATATAAGTGTTCTGAGTAAGGTTTAGCCGAGCGAGGAAGAAGTAATAGAGTCTTTTCAGGAGAAACTCTGTGCAAACGTTTCAGGTGTCGGAATACTTCTGGGCGGTTTAAGGATTCATGTCCTGAATAAAAGAATGCCGATTTTTTGTAGGGAGGATCGTATTTATCAAAGTCTTCCTGGTAGTTTTTTAGACTACGCAGTGCTTCTAATAAGAATGGATGTGCACGGCACCGTTGTTCTACAAGTTCCCATAGGCTTCCCTCGATGATTGCTTGACGTATCTGCCTTATCTCTGCAAAACTAATCATCAGGTTATGTCTGGCCAGGAGTTCTACCCTTTCTGATTTTTCCATCTGGCGCAATTCATCGGGTGTGTAGTTGGTGCAAACTTCACAGGAACAGGGCATCTCATAAAGGTTTTCCAGTTTCAAAGTTCCGTTGGGCATTAAGAGCCGATCAGCCTCAGCGTATAGAATATATGCAGCTGAATCAAACAGGTCACATCCCATAGCCACTGCCAGGGAGAAGATCATTGGATGTCCAGCTCCCATAAGGTGACGGGGTCTTGAATCAGGTAGGTGAGTTACAGAGGCCATAACCACTTCCACTAACTCTTTATAACGATAGGATTCCATTAATGGAACTACTGCTCCAATGGGATGGAGCTGGAAGTCCATTTTCCCCAGAATATCAGCACATTTGCTGCGCAGATCCGGGTAGGTGGATCCCTGAACCACTGAGTTTAACATGAGATTTCGTCTTACTGTCAGTGCTTCTTCTGCTCTTTGGAGTGTTATCTTCAGTTCTTTTTCTGCACGTCCCCTTTTAACTGATGGGGGTGTGGGTATGTCCAGAGAAGTTCCAATATCTGTTCTGATTTTCTCCTGAAATTCAATGATCTGTTTATTGGTAACCTGAACATCACCATATTCTGAAAGCTGGAAAGAACCAGAATCAGTCATTATAGGTCCATCAAAGTTTATTAGTTTATGAACGCCTTCATTTTCTGCAATATCCCTTAAATCTTCATTTTTGTAGATAAGATATGCATTGGTTATTACCATTTCTGCGCCATATTCTTTAACATCAATGGTTTGTTTGCCAGGATGTATGACTGGCATGAGCGCCGGGGTTTTTATATTCCCATGTGGTGTTTTAAGGACTCCTAATCTTCCTCTGGCATCCTTATATTTTATTTCAAAGTTCAAATTTTCACCTATATTCATTTATAAAAATTATTTGCTGTTTGTAATATTAGTTAATCGTTTTTCCATTTCCTTTATACGGGCCCGAGAAGTTGAGAGTCTTTCCTGTTTACAGGTACATATACATTCTGAAAACTGGGGGCATACTAGGTAACGTGACTTTTCACAATCTAAACCTGTGATCCTAACATCTTTTAAATGTTTTAATGCTCTTCTTTTTATCTTCTCATCGTCTATATCCCGTGCTAAATAAACTGGTGTTTTCACAGTAGATGCTATTTTATAATTGCCCCTTGCTTTAATCCGTTCTTTTTGACGTTGCTGTTTTATGTTTTCTGGCAAACTGGTTAATTGAGGATCTTTAAATGGTATCCCTGCATCAGACAAAGCTATCATACGCTCGTCATTATTATTCAGAGGTTTAGGTATTTTTTTTATATCTGGAGAAGCAATTGTTCCCCCGGAACGCCCCATTGATGGTCCTTCACCCACTTGCAGACCTGCATCAATAAGTGCATACCGCAACGGTGCAGATGAAGTATAGGTTAATAAAACACCATCTTCTGTGAGCAGATCCCTTATTTTCAAAATAAATTCCTGAGTGTAGAGTTCAGGTGATTTTTGGGGGCTAAATGGATCAAGAAAGACAGCATCATACTTTTGGTTTTTGGGAATGTTTATCAATACTTTCCTGGCATCCTGGCAATGCACACGTATGTTAACATTATCAGGAACCTTTCCTTTCTCCCATGGATGCATTAAGATTTTTTGGTTGATAAGATAAGTTTCCACTGTCTTCTTAACAAGGCTGTGAGATTTTATGGGGCTAGGTATTATTAAAGAAGCAGCCAGGGTTTCCCAGGATACCTCAACCATGTCTATCTCAATTTGTTTGAATTCTGATTTATTGTTTTTATTAAAGTGTGATTTATTATTTACACCTACTTCTGATTTATTGTTTATATCGGATTTTGATTTATTGTTTGCTTTGAAGAATGCTTCCAGTGCAGCTGCTGTATTGATGCCCAATCCACTGCATATATCAAGGATTCTAACTTCGTTATTTCCCCAGATATTTAGAGGCTCTACAAATTTAATCCTAGCCTCAGAAAGAGCACCATGGGCAGTGTGCATGGGT
This sequence comes from Methanobacterium sp. PtaB.Bin024, assembly GCA_002067065.1. GTDB lineage: Archaea > Methanobacteriota > Methanobacteria > Methanobacteriales > Methanobacteriaceae > Methanobacterium. Next base: position 212 of record MVPY01000049.1, on the reverse strand, counting down.
TCCGAAGAATTATTTCGAGCTGATGAGCGTAATGTGAAGGAACTATCAGCAGTTTCCACCAAATATTTCCCGATTTTTCCAGTTGCGTGATTACGAGCGTTAACATCCCCCCCTTTCTCAGCTTCGAACCAGTCAGTTATTATGGAAATAACTTCCCTTTCAAGAGTTAAAGGATTATATATTGGATTTTCAGTGATATCTTTCATAAAAAA
>MVPY01000048.1 GCA_002067065.1 Methanobacterium sp. PtaB.Bin024 | reverse complement strand
GATAACCATGAAAACAACATATGCAATTATCCCAGTTTCCAGGTTTTCCCAGGCAAAAACCAGACTCTCTCCTACCCTCACACCACTGGAAAGGGAGAACCTACTTAAATCAATGTTAAAAGATGTCATTAACACTTTAAAGAGCAGCGTTGATGAAGTTGTAGTTATTAGCTCGGATAAAGATGTTCTCAAATTTGTGGATGGTTTAGGTGTGCTTTGCCTGGAAGAAGAGGGTCAAACCGATCTTAACGGTGCACTGATGCAGGCAATTGAGTGGTGTTCCAAGAAAGCAGACCAAGTGCTAATCGTGCCTTCTGATGTGCCACTTATTCGCAAGAGCCAGGCCCAAGAAATAGTTGAACTGGCAGATAAATGGCCAGTGGTCATAGCCCCTGCTAAGGGTGGTGGAACCAATGCCCTTATAATACCTACCCAGGGAATTCAGATGAAATTTGGGGATTGCAGTTTTTTCAAACACCTTAAAGAGGCCAAAAAAGCAGGATTAAATCGTTACGTATATGACTCATTCTATCTTTCCCTGGATGTGAATACTGCAGAAGATCTGGGTGAAATCATGATCCATGGCTCTGGAAGCCAAACCCAAAAGTATCTCAAAAGCATAGGCCTCCATGTTAAATCCAACCATGGAACCGAGCGTTTAAGGGTTGAAAGAACATGATAGCACTTTCCATCGCTGGTTTTGATCCATCAGGTGGAGCCGGAATCCTGGCAGATATCAAAACATTCAACGCCCTTGATGTTTACCCCACTGCTGTGGTCACAGCACTCACTGCCCAGAATGTGCAGCGCGTGGGTGGAATTAAACCAGTTGACCCTGATTTTGTTGCACAACAGATAGACCTTATACTGGAAGCAGAAGAAATCAATTATGCCAAGACAGGAATGCTTTATTCACCTGAAATTGTTAAACTAGTCGCAAGGAAAGTTAAAGAATATCAACTCAAGCTGGTGGTTGATCCAGTAATGGTTGCAGGTTCAGGGGGTAATCTATCCCAAGAAGACCTGGTGGATTCATTCAAAAAACATCTTCTACCCCGGGCAGTTTTAACCACACCCAACCTATATGAGGCTCAACAACTGAGCAAAATGGATATTAACAGCGAAAATGATGCTTATAAAGTTGCAAAGAAGCTGGGAGAGATTTGTCCTACTGTGATTACAGGAGGGCACTTGAATGGGAGGGATATTTTTTATAAAGACTCACTTAAGATCATTGAAGGTGAAATCTTTGATAGTAACAACACCCATGGTTCCGGATGCACATATTCAGCAGCAGCCACTGCTTTCATGGAAAAAGGAAACCCCACAGAAGAGTCTGTCAGAAAGGCATCTTATTTTACAAAAAAAGCAATTGAACATGGCAGATATGGTACTTTAAATCAATTCTGGAGATTCGAAACACATTAAATTCAAAACAATTAATCTCAGAAAAAACACATAAAGAAAAAACACTTAATCTTTTTATGATTTTATTCTATACTTTGTAATGGGACGAGTAATTCATCATAATAACATAAATTTACATCTTTCGAATTAGCATAAAATTAATTAAAGTGAATAAACAGATAGCATAATTGTTTGCAGTAGTCAATTCCATTAATCCAAGTAAGTTAAATCAATTTCAAGTTAAATAAAATAACCGCTTATAATTGAGGTGTAGTTAATGGTTTCAAGCGATGAGATTAGAAGAAGATTAGAAGCTAAAAAGAGGGGTGCAGATCCATATGCAGAAAATGCACCAGGACAAGCAGGTGTTATCTGCCCTAAGTGCAATACATCAAATACACCAGGTGCCAAATTCTGTGTTGGCTGTGGATCATCCATGGTTGTAGAAGAAGTTGAGTCACCGCAACCGGAAACTCATAAAATGGGGGATTCTAAGATATGTCCTTCATGTAATCAGAAAAATAAGGCCGATGCCAAGTTTTGTATTGTATGTGGTCATAAATTTGAGGAATCAGCAACTATTGAGGAATCAGCTGATACTGAAGAAGGAACTGTTGAACCAACAACCACAGAAACTGTAGAGGAAATTCCTGAGATAAATGATGGGCCTTCTGAGGAAGTTCAGGAAACTCCTAAGGTACCAGAAATAAAAGTTCCGGAACACTTAAAATCTGAAGAAAATGAACTTGCTCAAAAAGCAGCAGATGTTGAAGACGTAACTGTCCAAACAGAGTCTGCAGAGACTCAGCAGGTAACTGAATCCGCTGCATCTGCTGATGAAGGTGTTGATCCAGTGGAAAAAATCAAAGAGGCTAAAGATCTTCTGGATATTGGTGCCATTACTCAGGAAGATTTTGATAAAATCAAAAACAAATATTTAGAAAAGATTTAATACCAAACTTAAATGAAAAAAATCAAAAGAAGATATATAGATGGGAAATAGAATTCCCATTTAACCTTATTTTTTATTTTTATAGCCTATTTTTTATAGAAGATTTTTATAAAAGATCAACATCCCTTGCATTGAGAATGTCAACCCCTGCATCTTCTAAAACTTTTATACCTCTATCAATATCCTCAGTACGAATTACCACGATGGCTTTGTTGGTTTTTTTCTCAACAAAAGCGTAGATGTATTCTACATTAACATCAGCTTTGTTTAAAATTCCAAGAACAGTGTCTAATCCCCCAGGTTCATCATCAACTTCCACACCAATAACTTCGTTAACTTTCACTACAAAGTTTTCTTCAGTGAGTTTCTTCTCCGCCAGTTCAGGATCCGGAACGATCATTCGCAGAATACCGAATTCAGAAGTATCTGCTATGGAAAGAGCCCTAATATTAATACCAGCAGTGGATAA
>MVPY01000047.1 GCA_002067065.1 Methanobacterium sp. PtaB.Bin024 | reverse complement strand
AAATTAACTCTGAATTTAGGGGTTTTAGAATTTTTTCATTAAATCACGCCAACACCCAAAAACTTTACAACCCCCTCTTGGGGATGAGAGTAATAAAGAATCCGAAAAATCTATTTTAAACTTTCAGAAAAATGTATATGCCTTACTTACTATATATAAAGCCGCTAAAAAAATAGGGGTGATAGTCAATGGATATCAATGATCCCATAAAAACTACTGTAGAAGAAATTCGTAAAGTCCTAAATATTGAAAATGTGATTGGGGAAGTAATAGAAAGTGAAGATAAAGTGATGATACCTGTTACCAGGATGGGAATGGCCTTCGGAGCAGGTATGGGTGAAGGAAAAGCACCTGATAACCGAGGAGGATCTGGTGCTGGTGCTGGTGGAGGTGCCGGAATAGAACCTGTGGCTGTTGTGGTAGTGTTCAAAGGAATGACTGGGCCTGAAGGTGTTAAAGTAATGTCTTTAAAATCTGCCGACCCATTATCCCGGGCTATAGGGGAAGCAGGCTCCGCTATAGTTGATGTTATGTCCGAAGCAGGAAAACTTGGAATGGGAAAAAAAGACAAAGGTAAAAAAAAGGGTGAAAAAGCAGAAAAAGAAACCAAAGAATAAATTTTTAATAAATAAATAACCTACGAGCGGGTTAGATTTGATATATACTATAATAGGCATCATAATACTTATTTTGGTGCTTATTTTACTGTCTTTTCTTTTAATTCCTTTAAAGTTATCTTTAAATCTCAAAAAGCATGGTTCCCAGATAAAAGGCAAATTCAGCCTGATATGGTTGGGTATTAGAGTTTTTTCCAGGGAAATACCAGAAGAAAAAGATGAAGATGAAAAAGAGAAAATAGAAAAAGATGAAGACGAAAAAAAGGAAATAGAAAAAGAAGAAAAGGATAAAAAAGACAAATATAATGTTGATCGCATTTTAAAGATCCTTAACTTGTTTTTAGATGCATGGCCACATATTCACAGATTATTGGTTACTATTTATTATTCGTTCTCATTGGAAAAGTTCTCCTTGAACTTAACCATGGGTCTAGAAAGTCCAGCAGACACTGCCATGTTTACAGGTTACATCTGGGCTTTTACCAATCCTCTCACTGCTTTAACTCCCATTCACGTGTTAGTGACACCTGAATTTAATCGAAGAGTCTTAGATGGTGATCTCCAGATGGATGTAAAGTTGAAACTTTTCTGGATAGTTGTAGAGGCAATAAGGGCTTACACAAAAAAACCAGTAAGAGAGCTCATAAAAGAAGCTCGCAGTTAATGGTATAAAATATGATAGATCAGGAAATAAAGGTTGGAAAACCCAAAAAAATTGATGGAAGGATTTTCTATCCTATATTAAAGATTTTTCACTGGAAGCACAAACAGAGTGAGTCTTACTCAGTTTCTCCAGTAGCTCTGGTTGTGATTGAAGGAGATTTGAAGTACATGTTCCCTTTAGATGAGGTTGAAAACCCTGAAGACTTAATGAACATGATTTGAAACTAAAGATGATATAATTTGATAAATTATTGTAAAATTGTATAAACTAAAATCTAGTTTTTAGGTTTCTCAAACTTTATTTTTAAGATAAGGTTATATGATTATTTCAACAAAATGGATATATAATTAATTTGATAAGGGTTTGGAGGATTTCTGTTGAACTTGGACTGGGGTGCACAAGGAACTAAATATGAAACAATTATTATCCTCACTTTGGTTGCACTAGCATGCATTTTAACCTATTATTTCCATTTTGTTTTAAGAACTGGGATAATATTCACGCATTTTTATTACATTCCCATTATTCTTTCTGCCATATGGTGGAAACGGGATGGTTTATGGGTTCCTTTTTTCCTGGCAGGGGTTCTGTTCTTCACAGACTTCATGAACCCTATAAGAGCAGACCCTTGGGTGGATGATTTTTTCCGCGCCATTATCTTCATTTCGGTCAGTGTAATAACCATTATTTTAAGTGAAAAGATTGAAAAATCCCAGATCAAACTTGCTGAAAGTGAGAAGAAATTCCGTTCTGTGATTGAATCTGCTGCAGAGGCCATAATCACTATTGATTCTGATAGAAAGGTTGTATTCTGGAATAAAGAAGCTCAAAATGTGTTTGGATATGCCGAGGAAGAGATTCTTGGCCAATCAGTTGCACGAATCATGCCGAATAGGTTCAAAAACGCTTTCAATAAGGGAATGAAGAATTTTGTAACTTCTAACAAAACCAGGTTTACCATGAGCAACCCCAATCTTCGAGCTCTCAGGAAAGATGGTAGTGAGTTTCCCTTTGAATTTAGAGGTTCCATGTGGGAAGCAGAAGGCCAACGCTACTACACAGTCATACTAAAAGACATCACGGATAAACTTAAAACAGATGAAACTCGTTCCACCCTGGCCGCCATTGTTGAAAACTCCAATGATGCTATACTTGGAAAGGATTTGGAAGGAACTGTATTAAGTTGGAACCATGGTGCAGAGGAAATATATGGTTACACGGCAGATGAAATGATAGGAAAATCAGTTTCTGTCCTCTTCCCCCCAGGATCAGATGAATTAGAACAGATACTGGATAACATCTCTCGTGGAGAAACAATTCATCACTACCAAACTCACCGCATCACTAAAAGCGGTGAAAAAATCGATATTTCCCTTAGCAGTCCACCAATTAAAGATTCATATGGGAATATAATAGGGGTTTCGTCTATTGCCAGAGATATAACGCAGGAAAAACAGGCTGAAAGGGCTCTTGAAAAAAGTGAAGCTCAATTAACTATGGTTACTACTAATATGGCGGATATAATATGTCAAGTTAATCTGGAAGGTGTTTACATCTATGTGAGCCCTTCTGTAAAATCAGTAATGGGTTATGAACCCGATGAAATGATTGGGAAATCCATGTTTGACTTCATACATCCTGAGGATGTTAATAATATTACGTTGTGCATGCAGGATGTTTTAAGTAGCTGTATATCCCAGTCAGCAAGGTATCGGTTCAACAAGGACGACGGTAGTTATATTTGGATTGAAACAACAGGAACACCTCTTTTTAATGATGAAGGTGGTATTGATGGGTTTGTTTGTAATAGCAGGGACATCACCCAACAAAAAGATATGGAAGATGCCCTTCGTGAGAGTGAAGAGAAATACCGCTCACTTATTGAATCTGCTAATGATCCCATTGCTTTGTTTGATGAAAATGGAATTTTCTTACTCTCAAACAAAGCAGGCGCAAATAGTTTAAACATGGAACCAGCTGATTTATTAGGCAGTTCTCTGTGGGACCTTTTCCCAGAGGCTGCAGAAAAGCAAATGGAATTAATTAAACACGTATTCCATACTGGGGAAGGTGTGGAAGTTGAAATGCCCGTAAAATACTCGGGAAGAGAGAGATGGTATAGTGCAAGCGTCCAACCCCTTTATGGTAATGATAACAAAGTTCATCGAGTGCAGCTTATTTCAAGGGATATTACTGACATTAAAAATACCCAAATGAAGCTTGAACAGGCTTTGAAAGATAAAGATATGCTGATGAAAGAGATATATCATCGGGTGAAAAACAATCTGATGGTGATTTCCAGTCTTTTGAATCTTCAATCACGCTATATTAAGGATGAAGAAGCCAAGGGAATCTTTAAGGAAAGTCAGAATCGAGCTCATTCCATGGCCCTTATACATGAGAGACTTTACCGTTCCACTGACTTGGAACAGATGGATTTCGGTGACTACATCCGCAGTTTGGCCTTGGATCTCTTCCGAACATATGTTAAAGATCCATCCCGTATTCAACTTAAAATGGAAGTAGAAGACATAATGTTAGATATTGACACCGCTATACCCTTAGGGCTTATTGTAAACGAACTCCTCTCTAACTCCATGAAACATGCCTTTCCTGATGATACTAATGGTGAAATTAAGGTTAAATTCAATAAAGATGGAGAAAACTGTGTTTTAGAGGTCAGTGATACTGGAATAGGATTCCCTCCAGACCTTCAACTGGATAAAACAGATTCTTTGGGACTGCAATTAGTTAACAACCTAACACAACAAATTAATGGAGAACTGGAACTTGAAAGGAGCCCTGGAACTACTTTCCACATAGCTTTCAAAGAAAAAAAGTTAGGAAAATAGTTAAAATTACTATGGAAAAATAATACAAGATTTTACTTAATCAAGATTTTAATTAATCAATTTTCATGAAATCCTTTTTCAAGGCTCCACAGATAGGGCACACATCAGGAGCTTCATTTTCTACAGTGTTTCCGCAGTGGCTGCAGACATAATAATCAACTTTTTCATTTTTCCCTAAAGATTTCAGGGCTTTCTGGTATAAGTCAGCGTGAATTTCCTCAACTTGGTTTGCCACATCAAAAGTCCACACTGCCTTTTTGTTACCTTCACTTTTAGCTTCTTTTATGAATTCAGGATACATCTCTTCAAATTCTTCATTTTCTCCTAAAATTGCGGCCTTTAAATTCTCAGCAGTACTCCTTATTCCATCCATAACCATTAAATGGTTATGCGCATGAACTGTTTCAGCTTCTGCAGCTGCACGGAATAGTTTAGCAACTTGAGGATATCCTTCTTCATCCGCTTTCTTGGCAAAAGCTAAATATTTACGGTTAGCCTGAGATTCACCTGCAAATGCTTCTTTTAAATTATCCATGGTGTTCATAGTTTTTACCTCCATAAAAAGTGTATCTTTGGATGTATTTCAACTTTATTATGGTGTTCGTATATACGGAATCATGCCTGGACTGTAAATTTTTCACCATCAAAAAATCAGTCCTAACATTAAAATAGTTGGTTGTATAGGTGATTGTGAGAATCATCATATTCAATGTCTTTAGAGAAGATCATACCTTAAGTTGAATGGATAAAAAACGAACACAATCCTAAAAAATAAGAAAAAGAAGAAATAAAAAAATTTATGCTGATTTGACGGCCATTTCGATGTCTTCGGACTTGACAGTCTTTCTTCCAGCGTGTTTTGCAAGTTCTACGGCTTTTTTGGCTAGCTCTTCGCCACTTTCTTCCAGAGCTTTGGCTAAAGCCTCCTTTGCATCATCGCTTATCCTTTGCGCACCAGCATTTTTTATGATCCTTCCAACTGGAGCAATTGGTAATTCAGCCATATTTTCACCTCCTATTTTAGCTAGGACTCTATAATATTTAAAGATATCGGTTTTCATGACATGATGAGCCATGGTAATTACCTTGCACACTCACCAAGTGTGATCATCAACCTACCAAAACTTTAAAGGTTACATAGTCCCATAGGAATTCCCATGTATAAGACTCCGGACATTGCACCCGCTATTGAAGAGATACTAAACAAGGCCATGGAAGACGTTATTTCCCATGAAGAAGCATTGGAACTTATTAAAACTACAGGTTCAGATTATCAGGCATTGATTAGGGTAGCGGATTTGCGAAGACAGGAATTGGTTGGTGATGAAGTTACTTATATTCAGAATTGGAATATCAATTTCACCGACATATGCACTGGAACATGTGGTTTTTGTGCCTTCCGCAAAGACCCTGGACAGGATGGAGCATACTTTTTAGATGTAGATGAGATAGTCCGAAGGGCTAAAACTGCCTGGGATGATGGTGCAATTGAAATATGCATACAGGGGGGCCTACATCCTGATGTTAATGCCTACTTCTATGAGAAAATACTACTGGCTGTAAAAGAAGAAATCCCGGACATACATATTCATGCTTTTTCGCCCATGGAAATATACTATGGAGCAGCACAATCAGGACTGACTTTAAAAGAAACATTGAAGATGTTGAAAGATGCAGGTTTAGGGTCCATGCCTGGAACTGCTGCTGAAATCCTCAATGATGATGTTCGGAAGGTTATCTGTCCAGGGAAGCTCACAACCCAAGAGTGGGTCCGGGTGATTGAAACTGCTCACCAGACCGGTGTGCCCACCACCTGCACCATGATGTATGGTCATGTGGAAAGTGTAGAACACAGGATAGAACATCTAGAAATCCTTAGAAACATCCAGAAAAAAACGGGAGGATTCACAGAGTTCGTTCCACTGACATTCATGCATCAGAATGCACCTATCTATAGGCAGGGTATTTCCAGCCCTGGAACCACTGGAACCGAGGATCTTAAACTCTATGCTGTATCCAGGTTAATGTTTGGGGATCTCATCCCTAACATCCAAGTTTCCTGGGTGAAATTAGGATTCAAATTCGCACAGGTATGTCTCACCGCGGGTTGTAATGATATGGGTGGGACACTGGGAGAAGAAAACATTTCCCGATCCGCAGGGGCACAGCACGGTGTTTACACCCCTCCTGAACATTTACAGTATATTATCAGGGATTTGGGGAGGATACCTGCTGAGAGGGATACATTGTATAAGAATATTCAGAAACTGTAGTAGTATTTCATCTAAATTATTTTGATAGGATGATTGTTTAATGGTTGTCTAGTTGACTACCAGTTTATTCTCCCTATATTTTAGGGCAACTTTTTCCATACTCTTCCTGGCAGCAGGGTAAGCTTCTATTAATTTAGCCATCAAACACTCAAGAAAGATGAAGGTGTTGAGTTCGAAATGTGATCCCAGGGGGAGAGATGAGTCGGCAGTGTCTGTTTTAGTTTTCCCCTCAAGGTCAATGATCTGGTCTATATCAGAGAAGTTTTCCTGCGGGTGGGAAGTGATGAGTACAATTTTCATGCCGTTGTCTTTAGATATTGTTAATATTTTTTGTACCATGTCTGTTTTACCTGAGCCCGAGATCATTATTAAGAGGTCCTCTGGGTTCATGAGGGGAGTTGCTGATTCACCTACAAAATGGGCTTGGAAACCTGCCTGCACCAGACGCATAACCAGGCCTCTACCTATGAAACCAGAACGTCCAGCACCGTAAACGAATATATGGGAATTATTTCCTCTCATTTTGATAAAATTATCAATAAGATCATCTGATTTGTTGTTTAACACCTCTTTTCCCAGTACCTTTAACTCTTCAATTATTTCACCCATAACATGGTCAAGATTCATAAAGTACATCCCCCTTCAGCCATGATAATTATTTGGAAGCATCTTTAATTTAAACATCTTGAACCATTTTTTTAAATTCTAACCTTTTCATTCAGCTAACCATTTAGTTTGTTCAATTAATTGCATATTTAATATATAAATTCATTCTGCTTAAGAAAAGTAATTTGTTTGCTATAAAACTCTTCAAATGAGATTCAATTAATATAAAAATTAATTTATAAGAAAAACAAAAGATTAAAAGGGAAAAACAATGAGGAATCAATTCCAAAACCCCGTAGATTCTGGGAAGGAACTAAGTAGTAGTTCTGGAATGAATAAACGCGTTTTACAGTATTATGATGACATTCAACGCATTAAAAACTCGTTAAATTCGTATTATCTGCTTAAAGAATTTGATATTCCTTATCCTAAGATGGCATATATCTATCCCACTTACCAATGCAGCCTAAGTTGTAAAAACTGTATGTACAAAGACCACCTCACTGAATATACAAAAAATGAAAGTTTAGATATGGATATAAGTTTATTTAGAAATATTCTGCAGGATTTATCAAGTTTAGGTGTAATGAATGTGGAGTTTTGTGGGGGTGGAGAACCACTAGAACACAGCAGTATCGACAAGTTAATAGAACTGGCTTCAGAATTTAGAAGGAATAAAAGAATGGATTTTGGCCTTTTAACCAACGGACAAAACATATCTGGATTAGATGAAAGCACCGTTGAAATCATTTTGGAATCTTTTGCCTACATCCGTTTGAGTTATTCTGAGAGAGCAAGTGCTGATAAAAAATTAAGGGAGGAATATCTTTGTAATCTGGCCAAACTTATTGGATATAAGAATGAAAATAATAAACTAAAGGCAACAATAGGTTCTAAATTACTTTTAACTTCGAAAAATAAAGATCAGCTGCTGAAAACAGTTTTTGAACTTTTGAAACTTGGTGTTGAACATCTTAAGGTAAAATCAATTCGCAGCAGGGATGATGAGCCATCTCCTGAAGATTTGATTCAAGTTGAAGAAGAATTAGGTTCATTCAAATCGGAAAAAACGGTAAAAAACGTTTTAAAAGTTGACTTAGGGAGAACTGTTTTTCTTCATGGATTCAAATGTTGGATTAATCCATTATCTGTCACCATAGACCCTTACGGTGGGATATATATCTGTTTTAACTTCCACAATGACCCTGAAAATATGATGATTGGTAAATACAATGAAAATAACAGCCTGAGCGACTTTTGGGGTAAATCTAAGCATATAGAGAAAATCCTGAATATAAACACTAAAAAGGTTTGTAAGGCTGATAATTCTTGCAATTGCAGATATGCAGATTATCAAAAGATGATGGAGGAAATATTCTGGAAAGGCCTATCTACAAAATATGGTGAGGTTAATAATGAGAGTAAAAGCGCAATAGAGTCAAAAAGAATTCAAAAGTTTCTTTAATTAATTATTTTTCTTAACTACAACAAAAGTAGCCATTTTTAATGCGCGAAAGAATCATATTTACTTTTTTTATAGTTCTGGGGGCGACGAGTTCAGTGAACTCCTTAAAGAACAGGAAATATCACAAGATGAATCAAAAAAATCACGCTATGAGGCGTTTAGAGGAATTTTCGACGTTTTATAATTTTAGTTCTACATTTTAAATATCAAAATTGGAAAAAAATCGAATAAAATTTATTTTTACTATCACTTTTTAATTCAACGTCCCAACTTTTTGGTTATATAAAATCAACCTTTATAAAACCCTAGTTTATATTGTCTCTTTTCAGGGAGATTATAGTTATTAGGGGTGTTTTAGTTGGATTCAAAGAAAAGAATAATTGATGGGATTGAGATTAGCTTGCGTGAACCAGATATAACTCATTATAAATGGATTGGCCGTGATGAAGAGATGAGATTTTTGTTAGCTTCCTGGCTGCAGATAGATAAAGAAGACCTGCCAATGACCCCTGTCCTGGTAGGTGACCCTGGGAATGGTAAAACCACCCTGGCCTGTGCCAGTGCCCAGGAATTCAACCAGCCAGCCTACCTCATGAACTGCACCTCAGACATGCGCCCTGAAGATCTGATAGTAACCCCTGTAATCTCCAGTGGCAATCAGATCAAATATAGGGGAAGTCCTCTGGTCTCAGCAGTTATTAATGGAGGTGTTTGTGTCCTGGATGAGGCTAATCGGATGAATGAGAAATGTTGGGCCAGTTTAGCTCCACTTTTAGATGACCGAAGATATGTGGAGTCAGTGATTGCTGGTGTGAAAATCAAAGCCCACTCTGATTTTCGCTTCGTAGCCACCATGAATGATGATCCTTCCACCTATACCATTCCTGGTTACATTGAATCCAGGTTAAAACCAGTTATAGAAGTTGAACCTCCCAGTGGGGAAGTTTTAAGAGCAATTGTCAAGGCCAATGTTCCATATGCCTCTGAAGATCTTATTGAATCTGTTATTCAGCACATGTTAAAGGATGAGGATGCATTCCTTTCTCGGTCTTTCTCCATTAGGGATGCCATTGAAGTGACCCGATACGCTGTCCGACTTTCCAGGAAAGGTGAAGACTACCAAAAATCCTTTGAATACATTATGAAAACTGGGAGTGAATCCCTATGAAGGATAAGATCATCACACTCCCCTACTTCCCTGGAAGGGCTGAGGATGCCTACAACATCAAGGAAGAAATCAGTCGAATAGAAGGATGTATAGTGGTTGTGGACTTGCCAGATGGCCTGGAGGAAGAAATCAAAAAGGCAGTGAAAAAACTTCCCCGAATTTCACTTATTGTGGATGATCTGGGCCGGGCCATACCCATAGTACCCAATGAACCTGCTATAGAAACAGTACGCACATCCCTGGAGAATAATATAAACCTGGAATTTATAGATGCATCCCTATCATTTCCCAGGGAAGAATTCAGGGGTATGGATAAATTTGCAGATCTGGTGGAGGATATTGGTGTTGAAAGATATGCCGAACTCATGAAACCCTACAAATATCAGTACACAGAATCACGTCACAAGTATATGGCCCTCAAATTAAGGGAATTAATGGAAAAAAACAATGAAATACTATTTGTATGTAATATAAAACATTTTAAAGGAGTTATGCAGTCTCTGGATGAGCCTTTAGATGTGGGTTATGGGATGGTGGCACCCACCACCACTTGTAAAGTTAAAGAATCGGATGTTGGGAAGATATCCTCAGAAATACCTTTTTTAACCTTCCAGTACGAAAACTCCCGTAACCAGGGTTTTGACCGGAAAGATGCAATAATCCAATTATATGAGGATGAAGAGGCTGATCTAGGTCTGGTGGAAACATATAAATATGCAAGAAACCTGGCGATCAGTGACGGGCACGTCTATCCTAATCTATACAACATTCTGGCTGCAGCCAAGTACACACAGGATGATGATTATGCCTTCAATATCTTGGAGAGGAGTCAAACCTATCCTTACACCTACAATGAGAGTAACTGTATTATCAAATCCTATTTAAATTATGATTTAGAGCCCCTGGATGGTACACGGGTACTGGAAATTAAAAAAAAACTTAAACTGGATTTAAAAGGTTCCACAAAGAAGAAGAGAAGTTCCCATGGTGGATTTTTTCGATATTTCAAGCGGACTCAGGAATGCTTTAAAACAGAAATGATATTTGTCAATTACCTCCGGAACAACTACTTCCAACTGGTACCATCCGGAGAATTTGAGGTGGAAGAATTCCAGTGCGGATTGGGTGATGGAATAGATGTTAAACAGTCTTTAAGGTATCGTTTCACAGATAAAATCTTTGTTAAAAATGACAAGATGATCAACAACACAGGTTACGTGGTTGATTTTGGGGGAATATCAGATGATGCCATATTCTGCGATAGTCAGAATGATTGTGTTGGAACTGCAACTAAATATCCTCAGGATGATGGTTTTTGCTGGAACTGTATGGTTATATTTCCTGACACTCTGGAAGTAGAGGTTTCCAGTCTGCTTTACAGGGTGAGTTACTTCAATGCCCTGGAGTCCTGTGTGGATTTGGCAGTCCAGTACTCTGATTTTGTGTATGTTTTCAGTGATAGTATAGTAGAGTCCATGGAAAATAATCCCAAAGTTAAATTTCTTCCACTGGAAAGGATCCCCCAAAAACTTCGTGATGAAATGTGCTGTTTCGATGTTGAATGGCGTAATTAAGATTGGAGGTGGACTTAATATGGAAAAATTGGACGGTGCCCTTGTAAAAATGAGAAAACCATTAATCACCCTGGTAATTTACGGGCAGATCAATCATGATCTCTCCAACTATCTGAAAGAATCTCTTTACAACTTTTTGCGATCAATGGATGATGATTTGAAATACACGCCTGAGATCAGTGTGGTGAAAAAGCCCAACCCCAAACTGGAGAAGAAGGGGAAAGAGGAGGAGGTTTTTTTAAGGGATTTAGATAGTGTTTCAGGAAAGATTGTGGTAGGAATTACTGGAAAAGGAATATATGACAATTATATTTCCAGGAATATCTTTGGTTTTGGTAGGGGAGGGAATGGTTTACTATCCTCACACCGCTTCCGGAAAAGTACCCAGAGGAAGATGAGGGAAAGGTTGGGTAAGGAAATTATAAAAATATTCGGTCTGGCTGCAGATGTGAGGCATTGCTTCCATGGTAATTGTATTTTAAGTTACCATCGACGTGTCAAGGATCTGGACCGCAACCATAGGGTATGTGAAAACTGTACAAAGAAACTTATTCAGAATATTAACCAGTACATGGAGGATTAAACCATAAATCCATTTCAATCCCCATCACTGGATTATTTTTAATTCATCTTTTATTGATGGGGCTGTTTCTCCTTGGAGAATGAATCCTCCCCAGAAATAAGGATGGGAAAATGGTTGGCGATCCTCACTTTCTTGGCTGAAATATTCGGTTATAATCTCATTATATTCGGGGAATAATGATTTAAGTTCACCAATGTTAATATCCCTTAAATATTTCTGAGCATCTCTAAGAGCACTTAAACGGCCCATGTTTTCAGATAGAAGGTTTTGATAGAATTTTTCCATGAGTATCATAGTGGCTAGGTCGTTAACCTTCCACAAACTCATAACCAGTGTTTTTGCACCTGCAAGATTGAAAGATCTTCGCAGTCCAAACACTCCTTCTCCTCTTTCAACTTTGCCCATACCAGTTTCACAGGCACTTAAAACTACCATTTCCGTTCCTGCCAGATTTAAACCATTAACATCTAATGCAGTAAGGATTCCATCTTCAGGGTAATCTGGAAGTTCATTAAACAGGATATATGAGTTAGCCCCAGCAAGAGCCAGTCCAGATCTCACCAGGGGATTAAAGCTCTTGGAAGGGGAGTTGCCATCATCTTCCCCTGCAAAGAAGCCATGGGTTGCCATATGCAGGATTAAAGGAGGGTCGAAGTTTTTTATCCTAGATTCCGTGGCCTGATCCTTGGTAAATAGATTGACTTTAAACCCATTTTCTTTTAATATTCCTACCACTTTCTCTCCTTCAAGTTCATTATTTTTTAAGGATTTGAAAGGTCCTATTTCCAATAGGGGGATGGAATGATTTTTCAGTTCATTGTCTGCTGTTTTAATTCTTCCTTTTTTTGTATTTTCATTTTTGTTTATTAAAAAATAGTCAGGGTTAGCAATAACCACTGTTTCAGCATCAGGATCGTAATCATCATGAATTCGCATTAAATCTCTACTAGATCCTAAATAAGATATAACATAATGATCTATTAAGTATTCTAAGCCTAGAGGGAGTACTTCCAGGGGGATAGTGGATAGTGCATCATCAGGAGATATTATAAGGTGTTGTCCTTTTTTTATTTCAAGGGGATCGAATATCATTTCCCTTAATTTTTCGGAAAATTTATGTAAACTTGATCCAAGCTTCTCATTTACCTGGTGTTTTTTTATGAGGGAATTTCTATAATCATTAAGTGATTCCCTGAACTGTATTATTCTGGCGTCAATATCTTCAGCTTTACCAAGATCTATCATTTTAACATCATCTGGCTTACCAGCGTGCATTGAAAAGGCAATATAATGTGGTTTTTTCCATGAACTTTCTTTTCCTTTTGCTTTGAAATTGTAGGGATAAAACTTAACGTATTCTATTAAAACAGAATTGGGTTTCAGAACCTTTGAAAGATTTTCCAGGTTAGCTTGTTTTAGTTTGATTTCAAGTTCTTTTTCAGGAATTTTTGAAGATATTTGGGATTCGATCTCACTTCTTTCACTTTCAAGTTCTTTCAAAGTGTCTGAATAAGAATCGCCAACATCACTCTTCTTAATATTTAAACTAGATATCTGGAAATTTATATTATTCAATGCAGCGAATAAATCATCTGTTTCACGAAGTATGGCTGATTCCTGCAAGAAATGAGAAATTTCCATGGTTAATGATTTTCTGCGCAGTACAAAGTCAAAAGCATCCTTTCTGGCTTGGGGGATGAGGATGTCATTATATCTTTCCATTACCAGAGTTAGAAAAAGGTGCATGTTAAAATCAAGTGAACGAAGAAATCGCAGGCGCTGTTTGTCTGAATCCATGTAAAGTAACTGGGGTAAAATTTTATTATTGATTTCAAATGCTTTTTTCATTAAAAAATAAGCATCTTCCATTAACTCATCAGAAATCCTTTGGTCTTCTTCTGATTTCCCTCTGTATTTATAACTGGAGGCCACTTCTGTCTTGGCCAGATTGTTTAATAATTGGGCATAGGCTGGATGTTCATTTAATATATTTTTAAATCTATTTTTATTATTGATAAATTTCGTTCCTGCAGAGTAATAGTTTCCCTGCCTGTATTCAAGCCAGGCTAACTTGTGACATACTTCAAAATTGGCTGGATCTTCTTTAGGATAGTGACTTTTGTAAATTGCACATGCTTTATTCATTTTACTTTGAGCATACTCATAATTCCCAATAATTCCATGAATATTAGCAAGATCCTTGAGATTACGGCCATATCTAATGTCGTCGTCTCCTACAGTATGACGTAAAAATCGTTTAGACCAACGGTAGGCTTTTTCTGCATTGCCATAATACTCATGTGCTCCAGCAACATCCCCCATATATTCTTTGTTTTCACCTTTTTCCTGTAGAACCTTACCCAAGTTGTTAAGTATAATAGCATAACTTGCTAAATTGTCCTTATACTCCTCTTTCGGATTTTCTTTTACCTCTTTAGAATACAGGTTAAGGTCTTTTAGATTGGATCTGGTGAGATATATGTCTTCAGCTTCTTTCAATAGTTTTTCCGCGTCTTCATAACGTCCCTTATCTTTATAAATTAAAGCTAGCTTTCGCAGTCCATCAGCGTAGGTAAGGGGCTTTTTTTCCAATTTATTTCTGTTTAAATCATTTAATTCCAATAATATTTTTTCTGATTTATCGTAACGATATATCTCCTTATATAAATCCGCCATTTTTCTTGAGAAAAAATCGTAATCAGGATGTGTATTTCCATGTGTCTTTAATATATTTGATCTAACCTCTTTAGATAAGTTAATGGCCTCGAATAACATTCTATTTCTTTGTAATTCTTCGATGATTTCCTTATTTTTCCCTAAATTTTTGTTAAGAAGATTATTTTTAGATTTAATAATCTGATCTTTGTTATTTTCTTCCCCAAATTTTTTATAAACCATATGCCCACCATAATCACTTTTAAAATGATATTTAAGCGGAATTCTTGATTGTTAGCATTATCTTCTGTTAATGGAAATATTTATTACTCAAACAAATACCTACTATATTAAAGACTATATTAAAATTATTTGAAAGGGGATATCATGAGGATTGATCAAGACTTTAAAGTATATGTTTTTATATTGTTGATTTTATTAGTTTTGACAATATCTACATTGCTCTATTCTCTTATGGGGAATGAAACTAATTTTTCTGCCAATTTATTTTCCGAATTTTTGTCTATAATTATAACGGTTCTTATTTTGGATTGGTATTTTAAGAGGTATGAGGAAAAAAAAGAGGCAAAAAAATGGGAAGGTACGGAAAAAAGAATCTCAAAAAAACTAGCTAAACTACTACTTATCTATAATAAAATATTAAGAAATTATTTTGATTTCAGTGCTCCTTCTAGCTATAATGAAATGTTGGATCAATCTAAGAAAATACTGGTTGAATTGGAAAAACTACAATCAATTGATGATAAAGAGTGGGATGTGATTATGGGGAAAATGGAAAAATTTGAAAACCAGTTAAATAATATAACAATGTTTTTTGAATCCAGATTGAGTTATACCCAACATGAACTGATTATGGATATACAAGATAATCTAGAAAGATTAGAAAAGAACTATGGAGCCAGCAAAAAACTGCGTAGAGATTTGTTTTCAAAGATTAATGAGGAATTTTATGAGCTTATGATAGAAGAAATGACTAGTATCCTAGAAAATCTTCTTGAACTTGACAAAACTCGCAAACATCTTACAAGTTATGGTGAGAAATATGATGAAGAATTGTATTGATGAAATTTTCAAAAATCCTGAAAATCGTGGAAAGCTTAAAAAATATTGTGTTCTTTTATCGGAAGAATGTATTACCATTGATGAACTCAAATGTTTAATATTAAAAGATTTTAATTGTGGAGTTTGTCCAGAAGGTAGTGAAAAATCATTGAATGAGAATGATATGAACAGTTTTACAAAACAAAATTTTGGTTCGTTGTCTGATGAAAAAGGAATAAATGGTATGGGTCAGGAAGAGCGAGAATTTATTAGTTATGTCCAGAAAAAATTCCACTCCCTAAATTGAATTATTCCTATTTCATGGGGGTTCTGGTTCATGAATTGCTATTAATGCCCTCCAATCCTGTTGTTCGCGCAGGGTCATTTTATTGGTTTTTTCTAGTATAAGTTTTAGTTTTTCCATGGTTTTAGTTTTTCCAATCTCATATCTTACCTTTTTCAGGTAGATCTCCATGTAAGTGAATCTTTTAGAATTCCGAGAGTATTCATGCTGGATTCTGATACCCGCCAGGGTGGCTGCTATCGCAGGAAACACAATAGCCACAAAAGCTAAGGATTTTGAGAGAATATATAGGTGATAACCTCCATAAGTGAGAATTGCATTAGTAAAAGCCCCAACAAAGGCTCCAATAAACAAGATGTAGATGGCGTTGGTTATTCGTTGGTGTTTAACCCAGTTTTCATTGCTTTTTATATTATAATAATCAATCTGGTCATCAATCCAATGTACTAATATGAACTTCTTGGCAACTTCAAAATCAATCATAGGGAATCCTGAATCCTTTTGGCTTTGATGGATCCACTGGTAAACCTCAGAAGTCCAGTCATTATGGGATCGTAAATGCGGTAGGGGGTCATATATTTCACATTCCATGCCCACCACTGAGAATATCAACCCAGAACGGAGTCTCTCTGCCAGAAAACGATAATCAATCCATTTACGGTGCCAATCGTGTGACTTGTTTCTCAAAAGTATTAAAACTATGGTTAACATTAAAATAGCTTCCGCGATCAATACAATCGAAAAATGAGGGGTAAAAATCACCTTAAAAGTTACCATGGCAACAGCTAATACTGAAAAGTAATATACCATGTTTATAGAGACCATGTGTCTGAACTGGTAATGAAGGGCTAAAAGATCGGCTCGAACCAGTTGCATGAAAAAATTGTTATTCAATCTATCCAGAACTTCCTCTGGAATGTTGAGGGAGTTTATTTTATCGTAAACATAACCATAATCCTTTTGTTGCGCTTTTTTTATTTCAGCATAACTTAAAACTGATTCAAAATTGTATAGATCATGGTATTTAAGGTTCCTCAGGGTGTGATCATCGTTTTCTTCTTCAGATACAACCCCTGTCTGAGGGTCAATGAAAAATATGGATCTACCTACATTTTTCCGGGCATAATCTATTATTTTAACTGTATCTCCATCATCCTTTCTGTTTCTGTCTGATAATGCAATTAGAATGTCACAGTCATCCGCCACTACTTGACCTGCCAGTGTGTAAAATTCTTCACGGGTTGTATAGGCTTCTTCTTTTAGTACACTTTTCAAATTTCTCTTTGAAACAGCCATTTTTATGAAATCTTCTGTTTCAGATAGTGATTCAGTTGAAGATGGTTTATTCTGAAATATAATTTCCAAAGAATTATCCTGAATCTTGTTTGAAACTGCAAAATTGAGTATTTCTTGAGTAAGTAGGCGATCAAAACCTTCTGATAATGGTGAAACTGCTAAAAACGCATGAGGGGTGTTTTTTAGTTTTTCATCGATTATTCTTAGTACTTTAACAATATTTTTGCGGACTGATCTTTCATCAGCAATTTTTTTAGGTCCTACTGTTCCAATTCGAACAATCCGTGGCACAGCTAGTGAATCATTATTTTCCATAAAAACTCCCCCTCTATAGTACTAACTTAGTGATGTTAACAATAGTATGGTGTCCTCTGAATAGAAAATATTCTTCCCATTATTTATTTCTTATTCATTTATCATGTAAATCTACTATTAAGCTACGTGTATGAATCGGTTTGTTCAATTTTCCCAATCTTTTTTGCAGGAAATTTGAAATAGTTCGGCACCTAATTTTAATGGGGTGACTTTTAGTGGCTGAAGAAAAATCTACTGAAGATCAGGAATGGGCTAAAAATCAAGTGGCACAATATAATAAGATGCATCCTTTTTATTCTTTATATGCTGAAAAACTATCTGAAATCCTCCTAAAAGCTGTAAAAAAACATGCTCCAGATAGTATAGTGCAGACACGTTCCAAATCAATATCCAGTTTTGCTGAGAAGATCTTGAGAAAAAAGGATGAATCTAATGATCCTATAAATCAGTTCACAGACTTGTGTGGGGGGCGCGTGATAGTTCACACCCAGCAGGAAGTCCAGGCAATTAGTGATTTTATTGAAGAAAACTTTGAAATCGACTGGGAAAACAGTGTGGATGTTAGCCAGCGTCTTAAACCCACTGAATTCGGGTACCGTTCAATTCATTATATTGTACTTTTTAAAGATGTGGTTTCTTCCAAGAAAGCATTTGGAGTGGATATTCCTGATGAACTGTTGGATCTTAAAGCCGAAATTCAGGTTAGAACCTTCTTTGAACATGCTTGGGCTGATTTTAGCCATTTAATGTTATATAAAAAATCATATCCTGCACCAGAAAAATGGAGGAGGCAGTTAGCTGCTCTGGCAGCCCTCTTGGAAGAATCAGATAATTTAACCTCCAGAATAGAAAATGGACTATGGATATACACAACCAGCTATGGAGCTCATCTGACAGAGGAAGAAATTGAAAGTGAAATTGCTACTCTGGAGAATGTATTAGAATTAAATCCTAAAAATAGTGAGATTGCCAGTCAAATTGCTAGGCTTGCACTTAAATTGCGGAAATGGGATAAAGTGATCAGTACACTGTCTGAATTTTATCTTAGTGATGACCCAGAAATTTTAATGAATCTGGGGACTGCTTTATGCAAATCAAACCAACCAGAAAGCAAAGAGTACAGTAAAGGGCAGAAATATCTTGAAGATGCAGTGGAATCATCAGATAAAGACCCTGTTCCTGTAGCGGCACTAGCCCGCACGTGGAAAGGTGTGGATGATAAGAAAGCGTGGAAACTTTATGGGGATGCCTTTAGTATAGATCCATCCCATCCTCATTCTCTTAATAACTACTTGAACTATGAAATAATAGCTAGAGAAGATTTATCTCTTATAAAACCCATGAAACCAGTAATTGAAAAAGCCATTAAAAGGAGCAGGGAACTGGCTGATGTGGATGTTGAAATTCCCTGGGTTTATTATAACATGGGGAAATTTTACTTACTTTTAGGAGATCCATACACCAGTTTGAACTACTATGCCAAAGCAATTGCAACCAGTAATGATTCATGGATGGTTAAATCCAGTTTGAAATCATTAAAAATACTCGATTCAGTTAAAATGGAAATTAAGGGTTATGACTGGATCTACAGACTTCTAATACTTGGATTAGCATCTAAATTTTCATCATCATCTGAAATTGAACAAATAAAATCAATTGCACAGAATGTTCCACTAAAAGAGCCGGTTGTAATCGTTGCTGGGGGAACAGATAGGAAAGTGGAAGCAGATATTCAGGAATACAAAGACCTTTTAATGGAAGCTTTTAGGGACTTTAAGGGCACTATAATTTCCGGTGGCACCACATCAGGTATCAGTGGACTGGTGGGTGAGGTGCAAAACGCCTACAGCGATCTTTCCACCATTGGATATCTACCTAAGTCCATAAAATCAGACAGTAAACCGGACGAACATTACAAAAATTTCAGATTCAGTGAAAGCACAGGATTTGGCCCTTCAGAACCATTGGAATTTTGGACAGATCTAATAGCAGCTGACATAAAAAGAAGAAATGTTAAACTTCTTGGTATTAATGGTGGCAGAATTTCAGCCACTGAATTCAGGATAGCCCTGGCATTAGGGGCAACCGTTGGAATAATCAGAGAAAGTGGCCGGGAAGCAGATAAAATAGCCACTGATCCAGATTGGACAGATTCTCAGAATCTAGTTCTATTGCCAAAGGATCCCATGACCATAAAAGCATTCATAGCACCCAAATTAATTCCATTTAATGAAGAAAGTAGGGAAATCATGGCTAAGAAGATACATGAAGAATATCAGAAGAACCAGATGGAGGATTTACATGAATATAACCCATCTATGGGGGATTGGAAGAATTTAGCTGATAATCTTAAGGATTCAAACAGGGATCAGGTGGATCATATGCTGGAAAAACTCTCACGCATTGGTTATTCCTGGAGAAAGATAGAAGAAGGAAATATTAAGATTCTAGAATTCTCAGATGAAGAAGTTGAAATATTAGCAGAAATGGAACATGGGCGGTGGAACACAGAAAGATTATTGGATGGATGGAAATGGGGACCTAAAAAAGATATTAAAGCAAAAATCAGCCCATACGTCCTCCCGTGGGATGAACTGTCCGAGAAAGTAAAGGGATGGGATCGAGAAACTGTCAGAAAAATACCTGAGTTTCTGGCGGGGGTTGGGTTTGAGGTTAATGAAAAATAATGAAAGTAAAATAGAATGATAAAAAGATTTTTTGATGTGATCGTATGAATAAAGACTTTGTTTGCCCAAAATGTGGTTCATCGGATTTGATGTATAATAAAACGAAGGATTTTTACATCTGTGAAGACTGTGATAATAGATTTAAACCAGAAGGAAGACCAGAGCATCTCAAAATTTTTTTGAGTTATGGTCATGATCGATTTGTTAGCGAAGCCTTGATTATCAAAGAAGACCTTGAAGAAAGAGGTCATGAAATCTGGTTTGATCTAGAGAAGATTATTGAGGGTCGAGACTGGGAGAAATACATTGAAGATGGCTTGAGATGGTGCGATAAAGTTTTACTTCTCATGACTCCTTATTCTGTACGTCGCAGAGATTTTGATGATCCTGAATCAACTGATGGTTATTGTTTAAACGAGATTGCCAAGGCTTTGGAGAAAAATAAACTGATCATTCCTGTGTTATTGGTTGAAGTTGAAGATGGAGCGCCCACTTCAATTTGCCGTATACAGTACATGGATATGCGTGATGCGATCCCTATTAATGAAAATGAGGATAAATATATTACATATTTTGATAGATTAGTCAGAGCTATAGAACATAATGATATAGACTTTGAAGGCGGTCAGATTCGGTTAAAAAGGTACCTAAAACCATTAAAATTTGAAAGTGAAATTGGTGAGCATATATCTCGTTTTAGTGGACGTGAATGGTTAATTGATGAAATAAATAGATGGTTAGTTGGAGAAGCGAGTTCCAGTGTTTTTTGGTTAGTGGGTGAACCTGGCATTGGTAAAACTGCTGTTTCTTCTTATTTAAGTCATAATCATGGGAGATTAATTGCTTATCATTTTTGTGTATATGGGCACGAAGACAAATCAAACCCACAAAGGGCTATCTTATCTATAGCTTACTATATAGCACAGCACATTTCGGAATATGATGAAAAATTGCAGGATTTAGAAATTGAAAAAGAAATTCTCAAAAAGCCCCAAACAATATTTGATAACATCATTGTCCAACCACTGAAAGATATTAAACTTCCTAGAAAAAACTTTTTTATTTTAATAGATGCACTTGATGAAGCAACTAAAGATGATGGAACCAATCATATAGCTGAGTTCATACGTGATCAGTGGAGTAGAACACCTTCCTGGCTTAAGTTGATGATAACCAGCAGACCTGAACCTAATCTAATGACTACTTTGAGTGATCTGAACCCTCGTGTCCTGAATGCAAAAAGTGAGGATAATTTTAAGGACCTAAGGAATTTTTTGGATTATGAGCTGAAAAAGAGAAATTTAGAGGCGGATGCTACTGTTACTGAAAAGATGATCTCAAAAAGTGAAGGTTTATTTCTTTATTTAGAGAAAATAATGGAAGAAATAGATGCAGAGAGGCTATCTTTAGATGATGTGGATAAATTTCCACAGGGACTCTCAAGTATTTACCTAAAATTTTTTAAAAGACAGTTCAATGATATAGCCTATAGAAAAAGCATATCTCCTGCTCTAGAAATAGTTTTAGCGTCGAGAGAACCACTTAAATTAAAAGACATAGCTTCAATTTTGAATTGGTCTGATTATGAATTATTTACATTGAAAAACTCGTTATCATCATTTATTAAATTAAAATTTGAGGAAGATGAAGATTCAAAAAATGAAAACCCCCATGATAAATGGAAACATAATAAAATTCAACTTTTTCACAAATCACTGGCAGACTGGCTAACTAACCCTGAAATAGCCTACAATTTTTTTATTAGTAGGGTAGATGCTCATCGTAAATTAGCTAACTTCCTACTGGAGGAAATCAATTTGTACAAGGATAATGAAACAGTAGAAGAAGTTAAATGGTCATTCTCTGAACTTCTATATCAACTTAGAATGGCAGGAATGTGGGAGGAATTAATATCATGTTTGGAGAATCCTGATATATTTAATCACATTCCCCCTACAGCATATGGTCTTAATAGTTATGGTTTTGGTTCAGATATTGTCAAACCTAAAATTGATATTAGACGTGATTCTGATCCACTTGAACCAAATTCTATTTTAAATATTCCTTTAAAAAATCGTTCTGATATTGGTTTTGCAATAGCTGATGTTTTTGCTACACAAACGAGGAATCTGATCCATAAAAGAAACACATTTGCAAAACCTTGGCCAAGGACTGCTAGCAGATTATGGAAATCAGATCCTGAAGGTTTTATAAATTATCGAGATACTTTTTATTTTTCAGCGAAAATGGCTGCTAAAACTGCTGAATTTGCTATTGTTGCTTTCGATGGCACAGCGAATAGCCATGAAAAACTAGAAAAATTCATGGAAAAAAATAGCGGTCTAAGCTCATGGCTACATTACTTGATGCATTTTGGTCGCGATGAAACAGGTTTATCTGGCGCCTTAGAGGATATTATAGCTTACGATGGATATAAAACTTGGGAAAAACTTCACGACCTTTTTTCTAAAACAAAGAAAAATAATTCTTTCAGATGATTTTTTATTTATATGGTTTTGTAGAAACCCTTTTTTTTTAGTTGATTTGTGTTGTTCTGTAGATGTTGTATATTGTGTTTTTGAGTTTGGTTTCTTTGTTTGAGAGTTTCGTGCTTCTGCTGTGGTTTGTGCCGTTGAATTTTCTTTTTATTGTTGAAAATATGCTTTCTATATTGTTTCTTTTTGTGTATATTTTGTTTCGGAATATTGTTGGGCTTTTTAGTCTGTATTGTCCTTTTTTTGCTCTGTTTTTGAGGGGTATTTGGTCAAATGCTTTGAGTTCTTCATTTATGCATTTTCTTATTGGTTCTGTGTCATATGCTTTGTCTGCTACTATGTAATTTGGTTTATGCTTTTTGATTTGTCTTAATGCGGGTTTTGCAAATTTTGTGTCGTATTTTGGTCCACGTGATGTTTGATAATATAAAATAAGGCGTGTTTTTACGTCTATTGTTAAATGGTTTTTTATGTAGCTTTTTCTTTCCTTTTGCCGTATTTTTGCATAATACTTGTCTGCATAATCATTTGTAAAACCAGAGCCGTC
>MVPY01000046.1 GCA_002067065.1 Methanobacterium sp. PtaB.Bin024 | reverse complement strand
TTCATAGCACTTCATATTCAACTATGAGATCTTTCCCTAAGTTGTAACTTTTTTTAAATTTCAATTTGAATGCATCTTCCATATAATCTGCTCCTTCACCATCAACCAGGGTCTTAGACTTGACTCCGCCGGCAATCATTGGGGCAATACATACTCTAACTTCGCTCACCAGTCCTGAATTGAACATGGAATAGTTCAGGGTGGATCCTCCTTCAAGCATTAAGGTTTTAATCCCTTTTTCCCCTAATTTTTCCATTAACGAGTCAAGATCAACCTGTTTGTTCCCACAGATAACAACTTCTGTAGTTTCTCCCTTCTCTAATGATCTAATTTTCTCTTGGGATGCTTGGCTGGAGACTGCAATGATGGTGGGTGCATCAGGGTTAAGAATCCTGTAACCTAAAGGTGTACGTGCTTTGCTATCCACTACCACCCGGACCGGGTTATCTTCAGATTCTGAAGATATTTTATGAACAGTTAAACGAGGGTCATCTGCCAGGACAGTGTTTATCCCTACCATTATGGCATCCATCTTTTTCCGGAGCTTGTGAACCCTTAATAGATCTTCTGGACCCGATATCTCCGAGCTGCCAGTCTTAGTTGCGATTTTACCATCCAAGGTCATTGCAGCGTTAAGAATCACTTTGGGTTTAATGATAAATCCTCCCCTTTTTGTTCCATGAAAGATTTCTTGATAATCAGTTTTTACTAATTGCCACCGCCTGTTATGTATGATAGATAACAGGATAAATAATCTGATGTCTATCTTATATCAATTTATATACATCATTCACAGTTATGGGAGTTTATACAATATTAGATGTATACCTTAAATATATAAACTCTTTAATCCAAAAAAGAAGGAATATAGAGATAAAAAAAGGTGAGTGTTACTGTGAGTGAAGATAGATACAATAAAGGCATTAAACATTTGGAAACCATGAATCCCCATTCTTTCAGAAACCTTGAAAAGGCCCTGGAGAACGTGGCCCCTGATA
The DNA here is from genome assembly GCA_002067065.1 of Methanobacterium sp. PtaB.Bin024. Taxonomy (GTDB): domain Archaea; phylum Methanobacteriota; class Methanobacteria; order Methanobacteriales; family Methanobacteriaceae; genus Methanobacterium. The sequence goes on along the minus strand of MVPY01000046.1, from coordinate 6,904 downwards.
TGGCACGTTATGTTGCAGAATTTGCCTACGGAGATATTTATTCCAGGCCCGGCCTGGATTTAAAAACCAGAGAATTGGCAACTATCGCTTCCATCACAACTCTGGGAGGTGCCAAAACAGAACTTAAAAGCCATATACACGGGGCTTTAAATGCTGGTTGCACTCCCAGGGAGATCATTGAGGTTATAATTCAGATGGCAGTTTATGCAGGTTTTCCTAAAGCTATAAATGGTTTATATTCTGCTGATGAGGTTTTTCAGGAAAGAAATGAAAAAATTTAGTGATAAAGATAATTGATAGATGATGATGAAAATTTAACCCAATTAAACCATTTAAAATAAAAAAAACCTAGAATTAAAAATAAATAAAGTGAATTATAAATTGGATCAGAACCCAAAAATACCCCTTGCATTGGACTCAGTTACTTTATCCACTTCCTTTACAGACATGGATTTAATTTTAGCGATGGTTTTGACTGTTTCTTCCACAAATGCAGGCTCATTTCTTTGTCCTTTGAATGGAGAGAGGTATGGGCTGTCAGTTTCTGTGAGCATCTGTGATAATGGGAGTTCTCCAGCTAGTTGTTGATGGTGATCTGAGAAGCATACAATGGTGGATAGGGAAATGTAATATCCATCCTCCACGATCTTCTGTGCAGTTACCAAATCACCCCCATAACAATGGAATATGACATCAGGAATTGTTTTATGTTTTTTGACCATTTCCAGGGCTTTCTCCTCAGCATCCCGTGCATGGACGACCAGAGGCATCTGGTACTCCTCAGCTAGGCCCAAGAAAGTTTCAAAAAGAGTTATCTGCTTTTTTTTAACAGACTCCTCATCCAACTGATTAAAATCCAGTCCAGTCTCACCAAGGCCAACTGCAAGGTGAATGTTAGATTTAAGTTCTTCTAAAACCTGTTTTATAACAGATTCATCAGATTTAAATGCATTTGAAGGGTGGAATCCCAGTGTAGGATATATGAAATCTTTATATTCTGTTGCAAGCTTCATGGTGCGTCGGTTACCGCCCAGAGAAGCTCCTGAATTCACAATGGCTGTGAGGTTTTTCTGAGCTCTTTGTATTATTTCCTGCCGGTTTTTATTGTAGACCTTAAAATCAATATGGCAATGACTGTCAATCATATAAATATCACCCAAGATCAGTTCACAATCAGATTTAAGACAACATTAACCCATTGGCAACAGATATTATCCAAATATGATCTAATCCAAATATGATCTAAACCCCAAATCTACGTTCCCGTTGCTGATATGAGCGTAAAGCCCTTAAAAAGTCAACTTTTCGAAGTTCTGGCCATAAACTATCACAAAAATAGAGTTCTGAATAAGAAGACTGCCACAACAGAAATCCGCTTAGTCTTTCTTCACCACTGGTTCTGATGATGAGATTGGGATCATCCAAACCCTTGGTGTACAGGTTTTTATTAACCATAGTCTCATCAATATCCTCAGGACTGATTTTGCCTTCTTCAACTTCTTTAACTATCTTTTTTATGGCATCCACAATTTCTGTTCTACCATCATAACCAATAGCAATGTTTACCTGTCTTTTATTGTATTTTGCAGTTGATTCTTCGGCAATATTAATAGCTTCCCTAACATCCTCAGGGAGGAGTTCTATTTTCCCCACTGCTTTGACTCTAACCTGATTATCGTGGATTCTTTTGTTCCGGGCTATTCCCTCAAAGTTTTCTTTGAAAAGTTTCATGAGCCCCTCCACCTCATGTGGGGGTCTATTGAAGTTCTCAGTGGAAAAGGCATATGCAGTAACGATCTCAATTCCCAGATCAACACACCAATCAAGCACACGTTCTAATGTATTAACACCTTTCATGTGACCATCTACTGCATCCATATTACCCTGGATTCTGGAAAATCGGCGGTTTCCATCCATAATAATAGCCACATGTTTTGGCATATTTTCTGGTCGAAGGTTACGGGAAATATACCATTCATATAATCTGTAAAGAGGTTTTAATGGTGACATTTTAAATTCCTTATCTGATTTAATATTATTAACTTAAATTGATTCTGCAAGTTTTTTTGCTAGTTCAAGAGATCTTATATATCCTTCTTCATTCTGGGATCTGGATGTGTCAATGAATATTTCCTTAATTCCCAGAGTTACTGCTCCATGGCTTTTAATAGAACCTATTAAAACAAGGCTGCGGAAAATCAGGTTTCCACATATACCATCTGGTGCTAGTATTAAATTAGCGCCATCAGAAACAGCATCTTCTATCAGTATAAAATAGTGTTTAACCCAATATTTATCCTTTGTGATCATGGTTAGCTCTTCAGCTTCCCTTATGCTACCATCTATTTTAGAACTTCTGCCCACATCCTGAGGCCTTCCACCGGAAAGAATCGCAATTCTAGGATCTATGCCAATTCTTTGCAAGAATTCAGCCCCATTATGAATTATTCTCTCCTTCTGTTGGAGAGTATCACCTTCATCAATACCCACCGGGGCCAAGAGGAACAGTTGCCCATTATACTCTAAAATAGATGCCCTTGAAACTTCAGAATATTTTTCTCGAAGTTGTGACATGAAACAAGAGGCACTAAGTGACCCCCTTACTGCTGCATTGACATCTCCATTTAATAAGAGAGTTAAAAGTTCTTCCTCAGATTTTGTTAGAATCACTTCAAAATCAACTTTCTGGGCTGCCCTGACTATGGCCTGGTTTTCACCCACACCTGCTGCAATTTTCATGATAACCATATTTATTCATTTAAACCTATTTATAATTGTAAACAAAATGAAGAGGTTTTGATAAACAATAGAACATAATTTTACAATAGTTTTTTTTGAATAAAATGTAATGAAAGAAAATGTAATTGAATATTCAAAAATCATCAAAATATTCGATTAAAGTAATTTATTTACATACAAGATTCAAGAGAGTTCAAAAGGGCTTATAAAAGTTTATATGAATTATACAGTATTTGACTTATTTTAAAAATACAACAATATCTTCTATTCATATAGAAGCCACTTTAACCAAATTATATAAATAAAATAAGGATATATTATATTGAGAAATTACTAAAAAAAAATTGTTTGTTATGGTGAAGAGATTACGAAAAAAATTGCATTCATTAAATCCCGCACTTAAAAATAAAGGTGTTTAAATGGTTTTAAGCCATGAAAAAAATAATGAAGTTATTGATCTTCCAGAGGGGGATTTGGGATATTTAGTATGCCCTAATTGTAGAGGATATTATGAGCTGCAGGAAGGTGAGAGTCCTGATGACTTTGTGAGCTGTGAGTGTGGTAGTCCATTGGAATACCAAACCACGATCCAATTCCGTTCAAGGATTAATAATCCTGATTCAGACAAACTTGACACAACAACGGGTTTTAGTAGTTATAATGAATCTGCAGACCTAAAAATTGAAGATCATGTGAACACCGGGAACAACCCATTAATTAACAACAGACAGATAATTAATCAGTTAACCCAGCAGGATGATGTAACCGAAGAAACATTAACCAGCATGCAGCAGGATAAAAGGGATTTGTGGGATGTTATAGGTCAATATAATAACAGCGAAGAAGAGGTCTACTCAACTGGTAAAAAAGATGTCATAGAGATAGATCGTTTTATGATGCTTGTTGACCAGAAAAGAGCTCTTGAAGAAAATAGCAGTCCATCAAAGTGGGAATCAATTTCACATAGAATAGGACTCATCGGCTTTTTAAGCGCCGCAACAATGATACTGATTATTGTACTCCTTTTAATCTTAGTTGGTGAGCTGATTTAATACCCAATAAAAAGTTAATGCCATGTTAAGACCTTACACTCCTATTAAGACCTTACACATTATTGATTCAATAAAGACATTAATGGATAAAAAAATAGGATTAAGAATAGTTACAAACCAATGTTATCCATCAAACTATTTCTTTTTAAGCTGTTTTAATTCCTTCTTCCATTATTTCTAATGACATTTGAATATCTTCTGATGAATGAGCTTTGGATATAAAGCAACATTCAAACTGAGATGGTGGGATGAAAACTCCCCTACGAAGCAGAGTATGGAAATATTTATGGAATTTATCTGTATCTGCAGTTTTTGCCTGGGCATAATTCCACACCGGTTCATTGGTGAAGTACAACTGGAACATGGAGGCTAAACCTGCCACTTGATATTCAAGCGAAGCATCTTCTAGTATGTCTTCTAGCCCTCTACGCATTTTCAATCCTTTTATCTCTGATTCATGGTAAAATTTGTTATCAAGATGTTTTAATGTTTCAAAACCAGCTGTGATAGAAATAGGATTCCCATTAAATGTTCCTGCCTGGTAAACATCACCTGAAGGAGCAATTCTTTCCATGAGCTCTTTTTTACCGGCAAATGCACCCATAGGAAATCCTCCACCAAGAATTTTTCCCATTGTAACCAAGTCTGGTGTCACACCAAAATATTCCTGAGCTCCACCTGCAGCTATTCTAAAACCAGTGATTACCTCATCAAAGATCAGTATAATATTATTTTCCAGAGTTACGTCTCGTAAAAACTCCAGATAACCTTTTTTAGGAGGTATACATCCCACATTACCCATCACTGGTTCAAGTATAATTGCGGCCAGATCATCTCCTTGTTTTTCCACAAGGGCTGTAGTAGCTTCTTCATCGTTAAATGGGATAAGAATTGTGTTTTTAGTTGTTTCTTCTGGAACTCCTGGAGAATCTGGTAAACCCACTGCACCAGAACCTGATTTTACCAGGACATAGTCATGGGCCCCATGGTAAGTTCCTTCAAATTTAACTATCTTTTTTTTACCAGTAACTGCTCTGGCTAACCGTATGGCACTCATGGTGGCCTCGGTGCCTGAATTAACGAAACGAACCATTTCTGCACAGGGGACCCTTCCTACAACTTCCTTCGCCAGGTTTATCTCATTTTCTGTGGGAACACCATAAGCTGAACCCTTCAGAAGTTGTTCTTTGACTGCATTCATCACCGGAGGATAGGCATGCCCTAATACCAGAGGCCCGTAGGCAAGGCAATAGTCAATGTATGTGTTCCCATCAACATCAAAAAGACGAGATCCTTCCCCCTTATCCGCAAAAAAAGGATATGGTTCAAAAGCCCTTACTGGAGAATCAACTCCTCCTGGAAGATAATTTTTAGCATCGTTAAATAAATCCTCAGATTTCACACAACTCACTCCTTAATCTTATCATTCTATAACCATTGCTTGAAATACTATTCTGTACGTAAAATATTTATCAAAGAATTAACAGCAGCCACTGCCACAGGAGTTCCACCCTTAGGTCCCTCAGTAACCAGATGTGGTATTGAAGTTTCTTGAAGTGCCTTTTTGGACTCTGCAGCACCCACAAAACCTACAGGAACACCAATAACAGATTTAACATCCATCCTACCAGCTTCAACTAGTTCAATTACTTTCCAAAGGGCTGTGGGGGCATTACCAATGGCTACCACACCATCAAAACCTTTAAAAGCTGCCACTTGCATAGCCGCTGCTGCACGGGTGATCTCCTCTTTCTTTGCAATTTTGATGGTTTCTGCATGACTTATGTAGCACTCGATGTTTCCAGGGTATTTATTTATCCCTGTTTTTACCATGTTGATATCTGTTAGGATGTCTTTTTCATCAGAAATAGCTTCAAGACTTTTTTTGACAAAATCACTGCTCATCCTAGTTATATCAGCATACTCAGGATCTGCGGTGGAATGTACGATTCTTTCCACTATTAATCTTTCCTTTGGGGTCAGGTTTTTGGTCTTGGGGTCAATTAGGGATCTGACAATTTCCCTGCTCTTTTCTGCAATTTCATAGCCCTGTTTGGTGGATGCACCCATGGACACTGGTTTCATAACTATCTTTCCATACCATTAATTGGACTTATTCCTTTTATTTTCCATTTTAGTATATATTGTAAACTTAATTTGTAAACTTAATCCTAAGATTATTGCAGAATTCATTCTAATTCCTGAATTCATTCTACATTTTTTAATTTCTATTATTTAGATTTAGTTATTTATCATAACATAAAGATGAAAATTATTTTTAGTCTTATTTTTTGTATCAAAAAATAGAATCATAATGTTTTATATTCTACTTATTCTTAAAATAAATTTTAGAATTCCAGTTATTTCTAAAATAAATACTGAAAATATGGTGATTATTACTGGGGACAATGATAATATGGCAGATAGAGGTAAGTATGTGATAGACCTTAAAGAAAAAGATGTATCCATTGAAAAAATTGGGGGTAAAGCACTTAACCTGGCTAAAATGTCATCTGCAGGTTTTAACATCCCCCCTGCATTTGTTATCTCGGTAGATGCATATGATTTTTTAATTAAAAAAGAATTAGAGGATAAAATATCCAGAATCCTTGATTCTATTGATTTTACCAATGAAAATTCTATTTCTGATGGATGTTCCCAGATCCGGAGTATTATTAAACAGAAAAAGTTACCACATGATATTTCTGTTGAACTTGATGATAAAATTAGAAATCTTCCTGATGGATATTACGCTGTAAGATCATCTGCAGTGGCTGAGGATCTTGGTGATGCCAGTTTTGCAGGGCAACTGGATAGTTTTTTGAATATAAAAAAGGAAACTATCCTGGAGAAAGTCGTTGATTGCTGGGCATCTTACTGGAATGACCGTGCAGTGAAATACAGGCATGATTCTTCTATAGAACATTTAAACACAGAAATAACGTCCGCTGGAATTGCAGTAGTTGTGCAAAAAATGGTTGATGCTGATGTCAGTGGAGTGACCTTCACTGCCAATCCAGTTGATGGAAGTAACAACATGGTTATTGAGTCTGCCTGGGGTCTGGGTGAAGCCATTGCCTCAGGAATTGTCACACCGGATATCTTTGTTGTAA
>MVPY01000045.1 GCA_002067065.1 Methanobacterium sp. PtaB.Bin024 | reverse complement strand
TACTAATATCCAACGGCCAAAACGAAATCAAAGAAATTTACACCATGCAAAATTTCACTTAAAACAGACACCCTGTTATATACATATAAATGTTTCCCACTCAATACAAATTTTATAACGAAAAATGTAGATCGTAATTTTAGCATTTAAGTGAGGTGCTTATGAAGATTTTCACCACTCCCATGTGTCAGGAAGCAGTCAGACTGGCTGGTGTTTTGGAATATACAGTAAAAACCGACAACGATTTTGAAGGTGCTGATTTGGCAATTGTTCTTTCTGAGACAGAAACAAAGATTCCTGCTATAAAAATAAAGTTAAACACATTTAAACAGATACATGAAAGCATTGACAAAATTTCTAAAGCTTTAGGCACGGAAAAACTTGATACTGAAGAATTTAAAGAGGATTATCAAGAGGATGTTAACCCTGAAGGGAATAGGTGTGATGAAAGGAAAAAAATAAAAGTTAAGGTGTACTCAAATTTTATCAGAGACATAGTTGAAGATATGGGATTTGCCCTGGTAGAAGAAAAACCTGACTTTGTGGTCTTTCCAGACTACCTGAAAGATGACCTTAACCCTGATTTCATGAAGGAAACAGAGTTCAGGGGTAGCAGGGCCGTGGAAATTCCCTCCCATAAAAATGCCCCCAAAAATCCCCTGGAAAGAGCACAACTACGATATCATATTCTGGAGAAGAGATTATGTATGAAACCTTAACATATATTGGCGGAGTTCACAAGCATGAAGAAATGACTGAGCTTATTGAAGATCTGGGAGGTTTTGTACTCCAGAAGACCACCAGTCAGATGGATCTGGTTCTGACCCTGGCAGTTCCCCTGGATGATGTGGAAAAAGTAGATGAAAAATCCAGGGAATTACTGGGAAAAATCAAACGAGCACCAATGGCAGGAACAGAAATCGCCATTGTATCACCAACACTTGCCCGTCAACATTTACCCCACTCTGCATGCGACATCTCCGAATACCTCCGACGTTATGGGGCAAAGGACAACATGATTGGACTGTCTCGTGGAGCAGGTAAAGGAATATCCCGCATTTCTGAGGATGAAAAAAGACTCATTGAAGAGCATGACCTGGCAGTGTTTGCCCTGGGAAGCTTCAGAGAATGTATAATGAACAAAACCCATCTTTTCTCCGATATTGACATCCCAGTAGTGGTAACTGGCGCTCCAGAGATGGATGTGGAGGACATACCAGGAGCCACAGCCTATGTGAATGGATTAGGAAGAATTCCACGTCGTTTAAAAAGAGGTGGGGATATCAGGGCTCTCAAACGTCTTGCTGAAGTTGTTGAAGACATTCTTGATACTCGTAGGAAAGAGATGCTGGATGATCCACCAATTGTGCCTTCCATACTGGTGAAGACAGAAATTGAAAATCAGGTACCTGCAGTAGAGGAAATATATTCTCCTGCACCTATAGTAAGCCAGTTAGATGGTGTGAGAGTTAAACTGGACTATGATCAGTACAAAGATGAGATTGCTGAGGTAGAGGTGGATGATTACCGTTTAGGGGATGTTTCAGAGATTAAAAAATCTATGATGTACGATTACATCCTGGTGAAACTCTTGCCAGAGACTTCAATAATATAAAAAAAATCCATTCCTTTTTTAGATATCCTTATTTATTATTCAATAGAATTAGGTATTTACTTATTTAATAGATTTGAGGTTCCCTGACCTCAATTGGTGCTAACAGACTTTCCGGCGATTTAAGATGAGAACAATTATCCAGTATTTAATGTTTGTATCCCTATTTTTTGCGGGGTTTCTAGTTCTTAACTACTATGTTTTCTTTGGAATGTCTTTTTTACTTGGTCTTCCAATGGATAATGGATTTTACGTTATCATGTTAATTGCTGCATTATCCTATCCAGTTAGCAACATTATTGAAAGGACGGTGTCCAACAATATAACCCGTATATTCTACACCGTGGCTTCTGCATGGATGGGAATATCATTTTATCTGCTATTTTTCCTCATAATCTATTTGGTGCTATCCTTTTTTATCACACTGCCTCGTGAAACTGCAGGAATCATAATTGCAATATTAACAATTATTATCAGTGCATATGCTATTTATAACAGCTATTTATTGAAGATTAATGAAATTGAAATACCATTAAAAGGTTTAAAAGATGATTTGATGGCGGTCCACCTTAGTGACATCCACATTGGTTCAGTGAGAAACTCCGGGTACATGGAGAGAATTGTTACCGAAACCAATAAACTTAATTCAGATGTGATTTTCATTACAGGAGACCTGGTTGATGGCAGTGCCAGACTGCATAAACATACATTCAAAGCCATAAACCGTTTTAATGCACCAACATTTTTTGTCACTGGTAATCATGAGACTTATGAGGGACTGGATGAGGTTTTCAGGGTTTTGGGATGCACAGATCTGAAAATACTCCAAAATGAATTGGTTGAGTTTAACAGGATACAGGTGATAGGGGTGGATTATTCTTTTGAGAGGGATCATCTGAAAAAAACCCTTTCCCAGCTTAAAATCGACGAGGATAAACCATCAATTCTTCTTTACCATCTCCCCAGGGAGTTGAAAGATGCCAATGAGGCTGGAATTGACTTACAACTTTCAGGCCACACCCATAACGGCCAAATGATACCATTCAATGTGCTGGTTAAATTGATGTTCCCATATCTCACAGGGTTATATGAATATAAAGGAACACAGCTTTACGTATCTCAGGGTACTGGTACATGGGGGCCTCCCATGCGCCTTGGGTCCAGGTGTGAGATAACTTTAATCAGATTGAAAAGTTGATTGTTATCCTATAAAATTTAGTTTTTTCTTTGAAAAAAAAAATTGCCACCCCATGTTAATGAAATTCTTTATGTTATCAAAGTTATCAAATATAATAATTAGATAGTAGTAATCTGAAATTGTGGTTAAAGGTGATGTAAAATGGAAAAGAAAAGTGGTATTGTAGGTTTCACAGGGGCCTTCAGAGAAAATGTGAAAGAAATTGAGAATGGTTCAACTGTAGTTTTTACAGGATCAGTTGCGGTATGCACACCTTTCATAGAATTACTTGCATATGCCATTCGGGATAAAGATTTTGAAATGATATACGTGCCTAAATCTGACATAGATGAGGCAAAAATGATAAAAGAGCAACCAAACATTGGTTTTGGTGTTGTAGATCAAAAAGCTGATCCTCAAAACCCGGAAGTGGTGGTAGTTATGGGTGGTCTTGCAATGCCTAAATTTGGATGCGCACCAGAAGATGTTGTGAACATGTTAGAGGAGATTTCTGGTGATGAAAAACCAAAAGTAATCGGTGTTTGTTTCATGGACATCTTCGAAAGGGCGGGTTGGACTAAAAAGATACCCTTTGATGTTGTGATTGACACCACTTTAGAAACAGTGGTTACTGAATAAATTATACTGTTTGATGAGAATTAAATTCAATCGCTTTTTTTCATTAATTCTTTTTTCTTTTTATTAAATTTAACATCCCTTGGATGTTTTTTTGGGAAAATATTTAATCATCCTCTATTTTTTTGCCATATCATGACCAGTCTTTGCAGTTACATAGCAATATCAAAGGGAATTTTTTAAAGTAAAGAACTATTTTAAGGTAAGGAGTCCATCATTTCATAATAATCCGTTCAGTATTAAATTAAGTATGGTTCCGGTGATCAGGGCAACAGATAACATCAGAACAACGGTTTTCAGCATGTCTTTAACACCGATCTCTTTAATTAGAACAACAAACGTGGCAATACAGGGAAAACTGGTTGCCAAAACAGTACAAGCTACAACAAGTTGGTTTGGGCTTAAGTTTAAGGGTGCGAGCATGGCTGTTGCCAGATCTTTCCTTAAAAATCCCATGATCAATGCATCAATGGCCTGATCTGGAAGTCCCAACATTTGTGACATGATGGGGGACAGTAGGTTAGAAAGGGCTCCCATCACTCCTATAAGGTACAGGATATTGATGGCCAGTATTCCCAGGAATACGAATGGTAAAGCCTCTAGCAGGAACCCCTTCACTCTCATCCAGGTTTTTTTAAGCAATGTCTCCATGTGGGGTATTCGGTAAGGTGGGATTTCAAAGAAAATTTCCGGACTTTCTCCTTTCAACAAGAAGTTTAAGATAGATCCCAGTACGATGAAAAGTATCAAAAGCGTCCCATAGATCAGGATAATATATTGGATTCCGTACTTACCCAGTAATCCTATTATAACAGCTGTTTGGGCCATGCATGGGATTGATATGGCGATGAGTGTTGTGGCTATGAATTTTTCCCTTTTTCCTTCCAAAATTCGGGTTGAAAGCATGGCAGGGACATTACAACCAAAGCCAAGAATAATGGGTATGGTTGCATAACCATGCAGCCCTAATTTATGCATTATACTGTCAAGCAGCACTGCAAGACGGGGAAGATATCCAAAATCCTCCAGGAAACCTAAAATAAAATAGAAAGATAAAATATAGGGTAAAACAACTGCGAATATTACATAAATTCCGGTAGTTAACAGGCCAAAGGAAGTTTCATACTCATATCCGCTGCCTATTAGGATATCATGGATGAAGCCAGTGGGAATAGAGTTTTGCACCAAACTGGTAATAAACGGCCCGTAGTACTGGTAATATAATGGATCTAGAATATAGTTGATTAAAAACTCTCCAATCCCTATTATCACCTGCATGGTGATGAATAGTACTATTATTGCTATTATAATTCCTGAAAAAGGTTTTACTGATGCATCTTCTAATTTTTCCAGTAGGGAGGGGTGGCGGTGTTCTATCTTCTGAACTTCTGATAATATCTCTCCTATAAAGGCCCATTTTTCACTATCATCCATTTTGGGGATTTTGGAAAGTTTTATATTCTTATTTAGAGTTATTTCGTCTATAATGTTAACCAGATCTTTTATTCCTTCACCGGTAACAGCCACTGCTGGAATAACCTTAAGTCCTATGATTTCTTGGAGTTTTTCCAGATTTACATGAATCCCTTTTCTTTTGGCAGCATCCCACATGTTAAGTAATATCACTGTGGGGATGTTTTTTTCCAGAATCTGGAGGGTGAGATATAGGTTTCTCTCCAGGTTGGTGACATCTAAAACATTGATGATTAGGTCAGGTTTTTCATCAAAAAACATGTCCCTGGCTACTTCTTCAGCTTTACAGGAGGGAGATAACGAGTAGGTTCCAGGCACATCTATGATGTCCATTTCATTTTTACCTATTTTAAGATGTCCTTTAGTGAATCCTACGGTAGTGCCAGGATAATTCGATTGGATCACGTTTACTCCGGTTAATCTGGAGAAAACAACACTTTTACCCACATTAGGGTTGCCCATAAGTAATATTTTCTTCAAATTTCTTCCACCCACACCTTTTTGGCCATTCCTCGGCCTATGGCCATTTTAAAGCCATCTATCTCCAGGACTACCGGACCATGTAGGGGTGCTGAGCATGTTTTCCTAATCCTTTTTCCCTCACGAAGGTTCATCACTTCTAAACGATTTTTTAAACCAGGACCTCCTTCAATTTTTTTGATTGTTGCATTTTTCCCATTTTTAAGTTCTACTAATGTGATCATGATACACCTTCAAATGTTAGATAAACCTAACTTTTCTTTTTCACCTATTTATAATTTTAAGGTAAAATTGAATTGAAAAATAATTAGTTGTTAATTCATTTAATCAACACATAAGCGACTGTATAAATTTGTTTTCCAGATTATAAATCAATTTATTGGATTTTAAGGTTTATATTATGTTATTACCTTATTTAAGGTTTAATAGTTTATATACTTTGTTTTTTTGTTGATAGTTTGTTAGGGGATTGGGTAAAGTTTATATACTATTTTGAATATATATTCATAACATGCCTAGGCCTAGAAGATTGAGTCGAATATTGGGGAAACCCCGAGTATGTCGGTTTTCTCCAGATATAGTTGGTGCAAATGAATTTGAACCATTAAATATCACAATGGAAGAGTTTGAATCTTTAAGACTCAGTGATTATCAGAGTATCCAGCAAAAAAAATCAGCAGAGATTATGGATATTTCTCAATCTACATTTCACAGAACTCTTAATTCAGCTCGTAAAAAAATCTCAAGGGCTTTAGTTGAAGGCAGAATAATCCAAATAAAAGGAGGAGATTATATTATGGATAAAAAAAGATATTTATGCAAAAATTGCGGTTTCGAATGGCAAAGTGCAAGTAAAGAATATGATAAATGTCCAGATTGTGATTCAGAAAACATTGAACTAATAAGTGTAGAAGCAGATTCCCAGATCACTACAGCACAACCAGGATTAGGAAGAAGAAGGGGTGTTGCTGGTAGGGGTATGGGCTCTGGAGGGGGAGCTGGAATGGGTGCTGGACCTCCAAGAGTATGTAAATGCCCCGAGTGTGGTTATGAAGCTCCAAAAACTCCAGGAATCCCCTGTCGCCAATCAAAATGCCCTAAATGTGGTCTTCCACTTTACGGTTCTGATTAAACCGTTCTTTAATGGAGGTATCAGAAATGGTATTAATATGCATTCCGAGTCTGGATCAGGGAGGTTTAAAAAGTAAAATATCCCAACATCTGGGAAAAACCTCCTATTTTGTTTTAATCAAATATGAAAATGACAAAATAGAGAACATTCAGATCTTAGAAAGTATGGCCAAACACGTTGGTGGTAACATGACTCCTGGCGAATTCATCACTGGCTCAGGGGCCAATAAGCTTTTATGTGGAAATTTAGGACCTAAAGCTGTCCAAATGCTCCAAAATGCTGGAATTGATGTTTATACTGGAGCATCAGGAACAGTAATTGAAGCCTTACAGGATTGGGAAAAAGGAAAACTAAAACCAGCCAGCATGGACTCTGCCTGTTCAGATGGCCATATTTAATCCAAGTAATATTATGTCTGAAATATCATACAATTTACCATTACAAGTAGTGAGATGGTCCTTTGAAAGCAGAAGAAGAAACAATTTCGGAAGAAGAACAGAAAAAACTTATAATGCAACAGGATATTGCCATAATAAAGCGGATGAGTGATATTAATCACAAAATTGCTGTCATGAGTGGTAAAGGAGGGGTAGGAAAGTCAACCATAGCTGTTAACCTGGCAGTGGCCTTTGCTTTAAAGGGTTATCATACTGGTTTAATGGATGTGGATCTCCATGGTCCAGATGTTCCCCATATGTTAGGTGTTGAAAACGCGATTTTAGAGCAGTCACCTATGGGTATATTGCCACATAATGTAATGAAGAACTTGGATGTTATATCAATAGAGTTCATGTTACCATCCAAAGGGTCGCCTATCATCTGGAGGGGTCCTAAAAAGACTGGTGCAATAAGACAGTTTTTATCTGATGTTTCGTGGGGTAAACTCGATATGTTGATCATTGATAATCCACCAGGAACTGGAGATGAACCCTTAACCGTTTTACAGTCCATCAGTCCCCTGGATGGGGTGGTAATGGTTACTACTCCTCAGGAAGTGGCAGGTGAAGATGTTAGAAAATGTGTTAACATGGTTAAAGGATTGAAAATCCCGGTTTTAGGCATCATAGAAAACATGTCTGGTTTCACCTGTCCTCACTGTAAAAAAGAAATTAATATTTTTGGAAAAGGTGAAGGAAAGGAACTTTCAGAAGAATTGGAAATACCCTACCTAGGAAGCTTACCCCTGGAAACTCAGGTTAGAGAAAAATCCGACCAGGGAAAACCATTCATTCTCTCTGATCAAGAGTCTGAAATATCTAAAAAGTTCATGGAAATAGTTTCCAAGATTGAAAATACGATTTCTAATAAAAGAGGTGATTAGATGAAAGTAGCGATAGCTGCTAACGGCGGAAGTCTGGATTCCCAGGCCAGCCCTGTATTTGGAAGATGTTCCCATTTAATTGTGGTGGATTTGGTGGATGGGAATTTCAAAGATGTTAAGATAATACCCAACCCCACCACAACTGAAGGAGGTGTGGGTATAAAAACTGCCAGAATGGTGGGAAATGAAGGAGTAGAGGCCATTATATCAGGATCTGTTGGTCCTAACGCCTTTGAAGTTTTAACACAACTGGGTATAAAAACCTACCAGATGGTACCAGGGACAGTTGAAGAAAATTTAACCCTCCTATCTCAGGGAAAACTGCAAACTCTGGATCCATCTGCCAGAGGACGCAGAGGTGGCATGGGAGGAGGAGGTGGAGGAAGAAGATAGCTATAAGTCAAATTTAGAAATTTGGCTTTTTCATATTCCACACATAACCAAGTAATTTAAATTGAATCAAAGAACTTAAATTAGTAGGAAATAGTCATATAGATGTACAAACATAACTTTACCTGCGCAAATGTATCAATTAGTTAATTGAAGGAATTTCTCATGAAAATTGCAATAACTGGTGGAAAAGGTGGCACCGGAAAATCAACCATAGCCACAGCCCTAGCTCTAGAACTGTCAACTGATAATAAGGTATTATTAGTTGATGCAGATGTTGAATGTCCGGATGATCATATAATCCTGTCAACCACCCGTGAAAAAGTGGGAGATGTCCATGCTATTCTTCCAAGTTTTGATCAGGAAAAATGTTTAAAATGTGGACGCTGCGCTGAAGTCTGTAAAGAAAACGCAGTTGTCTTTATTAAAGACAAATACCCATTTATAGTAAGCAAACAGTGCAATGGTTGTGGGGCTTGTATTTTGACCTGTCCTTCCGGAGCATTGACAGAGGGGCAACAAGTAATTGGAGCTATATACCATGGTAAATGCCAACAGCCATACCTAAAGCAGGAACATGATCTCCTCCTACTTTGGGGTGAGATGGAAGTTGGTTGTGAAAACACCTCCCTGGTGGTCAACGCTACCAGAGAATATGCTGAAAATAAAGCTTCTGATTATGATTGCATGTTGATAGACACTGCCGCAGGAACACATTGCAATGTTATTTCGGCAATGGTTGATGTTGATTTGGCTCTTGCAGTGGCAGAACCAACTCCCCTGGGAAGACATGACCTGGAACTTATCCTTCAACTGTTAAAAATCATGGAAGTATCCACCAAGATCATCGTTAACAGATCAGATATAGGTGATTTGAAACTCATTGAACAGGTTTCCCAGGAGAATGATGTGCCTATAATTCAGAAAGTTCCATATGAAAGAGATATATTAAAAAAACACTCTCGAGGTCAGCCAGTGATTCATAAAAACATTGAAGAACTCGCTTATGCATTATCAGAAAAATCATGAATGGTGCAAAAAAAATGAAAACCATTACTGTACTATCAGGAAAAGGAGGCGTTGGAAAAAGCACTGTAACTGCATCTTTATCTGTAATGCTTGCAAATGATAATAAGATAGTTGCAGTTGACTGTGATGCTGATGCACCCAATTTAGCTCTTGTTTTAGGTCTTGAAGAGGAGAATTTTGACAGTTGGGAAACCCTGACAACTGGTGAAAAAATTCAATTATCTGAAGAGAAGTGTAAGTCACTTAAATTCTGTCCCAAATGCCAGGGTCTTCAAAAATGTGTAGATGCTTGTAAATATTCGGCAATCACCTGGAACCAAGAGAAAGATCTGCCTGAGATAAATGAACTGTTATGTGTTGGATGTGGTGCTTGTGAATTAGCCTGTCCAGTAGATGCTTTAACTCTTAAAAAGGTTGAAAATGGTCGGATAGGCGTTGGACAAACTCAATACGGGTTCCCTATAGTCTCTGGACAGTTGAAAATAGGGGAATCCGGTTCGGGTAAGGTGGTAAATGAGCTTCGAAAGAAGGCTTCCGAAATTGCCGAAGATATCCAGGCAGATTACATGATATTGGATGCGGCTGCGGGGATTGGTTGTCCAGTTATTGCCTCAGTAAGGGGAAATGATTATGTCATATTGGTAACTGAACCCACTCCTGTAGCATTTTGGGATCTTAGCAGGGCTATAGAATTGGTAGATCATTTCAATATTCCTTGTGGAGCAGTTATCAATCGTTGTGGAATCAACCGGGACTTCACCTACCAGTTACAAGACTATTTTAAGGACAATGACATCCCGTTGTTAGGAACTATACCTTATGATATCAGATTTGTGGAGGCACTAGTTAATTTAAAGCCCGCAGTAGTCTATGAACCCAATTTTAAGAGAGTTTTTGAAGAAATAATGGATAATTGTTTGTTGGATATGGAGAATATCCGCTATTAATTCCATTATGGGGGCTAAGTTTAATAATGGAGAAAAAGACTTTAAATAAGTTTGAAAGGTTAAAAAAAGGTGAACAAGCAGCGAAGTATGCTACTCTCACCAACTTTGCCCTAAGTGTTATGAAAGGAGTTTTTGGGTTATTATCAGGGAGTGTAGCCCTCATAGCTGATTCAATTAATTCTTTTTCTGACATATTTGCTTCTTTAGCTGTTTATATAGGTCTTAAACTTTCGCAACGCAAACCCGACCAGAAGTTCCCTTATGGTTACTACAAGGCAGAAACATTATCTTCTCTTATCATTGCAGGAGTTATCGTTTTCAGTGGTTTGGAAATTGTAATAGAATCTGTACAGGGAATAATTAATCCCCAACCATTGAAAATACCATTCATTGCCATTTTAGTCGCTGTTATTTCAGTCGCTGTTTCCTTCCTCATGTCCCGTTACAAGCAGAAGGTGGGCAAAGAGATAGAGTCCCCTGCTCTTTTGGGTGATGCAAAACACAGTCTTATTGATGTTTTTGCATCTGTACTGGTTTTTGTAGGGGTATTGGGATCATATGTAGGTTATTTAAGTCTACAGGGAGTTGCGGGGTTGTTAGTGTCTATTTTGATAATCTGGATGGGTTTGAAGATTGGTAAAAACGCTGTGTTGGTACTTTTAGATGCCACTTTAAACCCTGAAAGGGTGGAACAAATCAAAAAGCTTGCACTATCTGTAAATGGAGTGGAAGGTGTCCATGAAGTTCGAGTAAGAAGTTCTGGACCTTATATTTTCTCTGAACTCCACCTTGAGACAAAAAAAGATTTATCAGTTGAAAAAGCCCATGAAATTTCAGAAGAAGTAGAAAAAACCATCAAAAACAAAGTTAAAGAATTAGAAACACTTTTTGTGCAAATAGAACCAACTAAAAAGGATACCATGAGATATGCTCTTCCAGTGGAAACTAATGAAGCTTTGCAGTCAGCACCATCCTCACATTTTGGGAAAACACCTTATTTCCTCATATGGGATGTTCAAAATGGTGAAATTAAGGATTATAAAGTTAGAGAAAACCCTGCCAAAGACATTGAAAAAAAAAGAGGAATAAAAGCTGCAGAATTCCTGGTTAAAGAGAATGTGGATGTGATTTTAAGCCACGAACTTGGTGAAGGTCCAAAATATGTTCTTTCTCAGGCTCTTATACATTCTTTAACTCCAGAAGGTACAACAACCAGAGAAATTATGGATAATGTTCAGAAGATGATTGAATAAGATGATGGAATGAAAATAACTATACTGTATGATAATAACTGTCTTCCTGGTTTTAAAGCAAGTTGGGGATTTTCCTGCCTGGTAGAAACAGATAAAAACACAATACTATTTGACACAGGATGGGATGGTAATATATTGCTCCATAATTTGGAGTTAGCCAATGTTCAACTAGAAAAAATTGATCTGATTGTACTTTCCCATGCACACTGGGATCATATTGGTGGTTTGAACCATATTCTTCCTTTGATGAGGAAACCCAAAGTTTTACTCTTAAAATCATTTTCAGAAAACTTGAAGAGGGAACTAAGAACTAAAACAAAAGTCTTAGAGGTTGAAGATCCGCAAATAATAGTTGAAGGCGTATGGACAACTGGAGAACTGGGAACTCAAATGAAAGAACAGTCACTGGTCGTGGAGATCCCGGAAGGAGAAGGAAAGGTTTCAGGTAAGGTTTTGTTAACTGGATGTGCCCATCCTGATCTAAAATCCATAATTAAAACAGCTCGAAATGTTGGTGAAGGGGATCTAAAAGCGTTAATCGGGGGTTTGCATGATTCAAGGGAACTGGAAATGCTCGAAGAATTTGAACTCTTAGTTCCATGTCACTGTACTCAGAGAAAAGATGAAATCCGCAGCAGATATTCTGATTCCTATGAAGAATGTGCTGCTGGAGATGTGTTTAAATTTGGAGAAATTGAGTAGAGAAATAAAATAATTTATTTATTTGAATTTTTAATCAACTTAGTAACACTTTTTATATGATCCCCTTGAGATCTAACTTCCTCTATAAGGTTATTCAACAGATTTTGAGTCATGGGAACAGGAAAACTTCTAAATACATATGATTCCATCATCAAATCCAGGGCTCTTTCTTCAGCCAGACTTAAGTTGTGCCGTTTATATTTCTGGCTTTCATGAAATAGAATGTTATCTTCCAGGGATGAATCAATCACTTCATCACCTAAATCAGTTCCAGGGATGGGTTCGGCAATGCTTATGAAGTAATCATCTAACATTAACTCATCTGCCAGATCCAGTGTGTCCTGAAAGTCTTCCTCCTCTTCTGTGGGATAAGCAACAATAAAAGAACCAGCAGTTTTTATATTATGTTTACGAGCCATTTCCACTGCTTCTCGGACCTGATCCACAGTGATTCCTTTTTTCATGTGGCGAAGAATCCGGTCACTGCCAGATTCAATCCCAAAAAAAACCCATCCATTGCTGTATTTGCTGATAGCTTCTAAAATGTCATCACTAATTAAATCCACTCTAATATCTGGTATGGTAAGATTTTTAGGTCCTGTGAGGTTAGATATTCCTTGTAAAAGTTCAACAAAGGCTTCTTCATCCACATTTTTGAATTTGTCACTTCCATAAAGAGAACCTGTACCTCCACTTATGGCTATTTTCTTGGCTCCTTTTTTTAAGAAATGTTTAACTTCACGGAGTATATCTTCTAAGGGACGGCTTCTCACTTTTCTTCCAAAAAAGCAGGGCACTCCACAGAATCCACAGTTACCAGGACAGCCACGGTGAGTTTCCAGATAAACATTGGCCCCTCTGATGTTTTCAGATGCAATATCAGCTGGAACCAGTGATAAATGTTTATCTAAAGATGCGGGGGATCCTGAACTTGTAGTTATAATTTTGTCATTTTCTTTGAAGGCCACACCTTCCAGATGCTTAAAATCAGAACCCTGAAGAATGGAAGCCTCAATTTTTTCAAGTATGGATTTTTTCTCAAAAACTCTTAATATATTATATATAGTATTTTCACCCTCACCCACCACCACCAGATCCACAGGCAGGCACCTGAAAATTAGTTCCGGGGAAAGTGTTACCGGACCCCCGACTATTTTAAAGGCATCTATGTTTCTTAATTCTTGCTGATATTTAAGCAGATGAATGGTGGATTGGAGGCTTAAAAAAATGATATCTGTATTTACATCTTTTTTAAATCCTTTCTGCAGTTTTACGGTGTAACCCTGTTTTTGGAGAATCCCTGCAATTAACAGGGCACCGTAACTATAAAATTCAGGAGTCAAAACAGTTATTGTTGGTTTATGGCTCATTTTATCACAAAATATAATAAATCTAAGCGAGTTATGTGGATAAAATCATATTCCGATATCTGAAAATTATTTTTATTTAAGAATAATTATTTTTATTTAAGAGATTATTATTTAATTTATTTAATTCATTATAACTGCAGAACTATTATTGGGTCTTCGGCATAATGTTGTTATTTTTTTCTTACCCCAAAGAAGTTTATGGCTTCAATTAGATCCTGAAATGCTATTAACTCTGTTTTTAACACATCTTCCTGACTTAAGGTACCACTCATCTCTCCATCAACACTGAGTTTATCTGGACCTCTGGCTACAATACGCTCTACTCCATCTCTACACAGGATTTCTTCTGCTTTTTTGTCATGAACAAAGGCTCTTCCTGGTATGATAACTGTTTCTTTTAATTCATTTAGATCAAGGTCCTCCAGATCTTTCTGGGTGATCAGACAGCCAATATCTTGATCCACTACAACCACGTTAACCAGGTCTGAAGCCCCTATTATGTCAAAAATATGTTCAATAAATGGCCCGGCAACTTTACCGGATATAATGGTTGCTTCTGAAGTGACATCGGATAAAATATCAAGATATTCTTTGTCATTATCCTTGGCCAGGACAAAAGGAGTATTGTTTTCAGGATCACATAATGGCGTACCGGTTACTCTGAGATTAAACTCCTGATTAATACTGCGCACCAGTTCATCAAATTCCTGGAGGCTATGTGGTTCTACTCCTTCGATTAAGGGTTCATTTCCAAGTATAAGGCCCTGATTACGGAAATTAGCAAATCTCATCATGATAAATGCCTTGGCTCCCCATTCTTCCAAATCAGCACAGGTTTTCCTTAGATCTTCCCCATCATTTATACCGGGAAGGATTACTGCAGCTGCATGGACTTCACAATTTTCAGAAAATATCTTCAAAGCATCAAGAGATGCCTGTGGATTCTTATCACCCATCCATGTTTTCCTCAGCTCGGGGTTGGTGGAAAATACAGTAAAAGTGACTTCTTCTACACCGTGGGATAAAAGATCAGTGGCCATCTGGGGGTCATCAATCCCTTTTCCACTGGTATACCCCAAGTGAATGGGAATATTCCACTGGGAAAATGCGGAGGTAATGTCTAGAAGGTAGGGATAACAACTCACATCTCCTCCACCGCTGATGTTTATTTTAAGGTCGTCTTCACCATAATTTCCCATCATCATAGATGTTTTGACCGAGTTTATGACCATAAAAGGGGGTATAAACTCGTTTTTTGATTCTCTAACTCCGGTAGTACACTGCTCACAACCAAAAGTGCCTGGTAGGCATGATTTGCATCCGAGGGGATCCCCCTCTTTAACCTTCCGAAAATAACAGTATTTGCAGAAACCTCTACAATCTTTACCGGGTATTCCACCCACATCAGCGATTATTTGCATAATATCAATGTTTCACATGTTATAATATTGTAAAATAAGATTTTTGCAGTGTTCTGATATAATAAGAAGTTATTATAATACACCGACATAAGTTTACGATATGGTCACTTATAAGTCTTTCTATTTAATTCAAGAAGAAAGTTTAATACATATCTAACAGTATACCGAGAGTCGTATATCAAATTGTACCATGGGAAGTTTGAAACCCGTGTGAACAGGCTTTTTTTCTGTTTACAAGCGAACTGGTGCAAAGAATTGATATGCAAGAATCTGTAGGAGGGAAAAAATGGCAAAGTTTGAAGATAAGGTCGACTTGTACGACGACAGAGGAAATCTTGTCGAAGCAGAAGTCCCCATAGAAGCCTTAAGTCCATTGAAGAACCCTGCAATCAAAGGGATTGTACAAGGTATCAAAAGGACTGTAGCAGTGAACCTCGAAGGTACAGAAAATGCTTTGAAAACTGCAAAAGTTGGTGGACCAGCATGTAAGATTCTGGGCCGAGAACTTGATCTGGACATTGTAGGAAATGCTGAAGCTATCGCAGCTAAAGCAAAAGAAATGATACAGGTCGAAGAAGGTGACACTACCAACGTTGAACTGTTAGGTGGAGGAAAAAGGGTATTAGTCCAAATTCCACATGCCCGGTTTGAAGCAGCAGCTGAATACTCAGCCGCACCTCTGGTAACTGCTAATGCATTTATCCAGGCTATAATTGACGTTTGTGACGTCGATATGTACGACGCCAACATGGTCAAAGCAGCCATCCTAGGACGATATCCACAGTCAGTGGAGTACATGGGTGGAAACATAGCAACTATGTTAGACATACCACAGAAACTGGAAGGCCCAGGTTATGCTCTGCGTAACATTTTGGTTAACCACGTGGTAGCTGCAACCCTGAAAAACACCATGCAAACATCTGCTCTATCCAGCATCCTGGAACAATCAGCTATGTTTGAAATGGGTGACGCAGTAGGAGCATTTGAAAGGATGCACCTATTAGGATTAGCTTACCAGGGAATGAACGCCGACAACATGGTCTTTGACCTGGTTAAAGACAATGGTGCCGATGGTACTGTTGGATCAGTCATAGAATCTACGGTGGAAAGAGCAAAAGCTGACGGTGTAATCGGTGTAGAAAAAGACCTGAACGGATTCAGCGTCTACGGAACCGATGACCTGGCTAAATGGAACGCATACGCAGCTGCTGGACTCATAGCAGCCACCATGGTAAACCAGGGTGCTGCTCGTGCAGGACAAGGTGTTTCATCAACTATTCTATACTACAACGACATTCTAGAATTCGAAACTGGACTACCAAGCGTAGACTTCGGTCGAGCTGAAGGTGTAGCTGTAGGATTCTCTTTCTTCAGCCACTCAATATATGGTGGTGGAGGTCCTGGTATCTTTAACGGAAACCACATCGTGACTCGACACAGTAAAGGGTTTGCCATACCATGTGTGGCAGCAGCCATGGCGCTAGACGCCGGTACCCAAATGTTCTCACCTGAAGCAACCTCCGGATTAATCAAAGAAGTTTACAGTCAAGTAGACGCGTTCCGAGAACCACTGAAATACGTGAACGAAGCAGCAGCGGAGATAAAAAACCAAGTCTAAAAATAAATCCAAATTTGGGGGTAAATAACTAAATGGACATCGAAATATTTCCACACAGACTTTTAAGCACCGAAACCACTGAAAAGTTGTTAAACGACTTGGAAGAAGTAGAAGGTATTAAAAGAATGGTAATACAAGGACAAAGACTTCCTCCAGAAGAAATAAACCCTGAAAGGAGATTCATCACCATTAAAGGTGAAAAAGTGGATCTACAGGTTAAAACAGGGCGAGTTCTGATGGAAATAGAGGAAGAAGACATCATTGAAGAATTGAAACCCATATGTGAGAATCATCTCCCCTTTGGTTACAACATACACGTTGGAACCTTCATAAGGAAGCAGAAGACTGTCTCGGATAATCTCAAATACGGAGAATCAGTAGATGATATCCCTGACAAAATGCTTGGGTTAACAGATCAAAACGCACAACTCAGTGAAAGAGCAACTATTATCAAAAAGAAGGATTAAAAATGATAGGCAAATGCACCCACGTAGTCGATTGTAGAGAAACAATGGGAATGGGTGAAGGAGGCGGAATAGCCCAGCGAGGGACATTTGCAGAGTGTGGAAACGAAGTATTGGCCATAGCAATGTCTCCTGGAAGGAGACACATAACTAAACCAGTATGTGAAATAACCTTTGCCCTGCGAGAAGCAAACATTTTGACCAGCACACTGGTCCTGAACGCAGGAGCAGGAGTACCTCAAGACGCACCCACTGCCGGCGGAGGCAGCCTTTTTGGACTGACTCCCAAGGAAAAAGAACAAATAAAGAGGTTCAAACTTGTGGTAGTGCATCTGGGAGGGGTTAAACATCACATAATATATAAGGCCCGCCTGATTTTACGTCATGTAAATCGGCCATGTATTATTATATGTGAATACCCCGTGGACTTTGAGGATTTCGCAAAGATCGGTGTCAAAACCAAAGCAGTTATGCCCGAAGAACCTAAAACCAAAGGTGAAATTGTGGACATAATAAGCGGAGTTATAAGAGGAGAAACCTGTCCCCAAGAGAAATTGGATGAAATTATTAGAAAGGTGAGATTAGCATTAGGAGGTGCATGAATATGGCACAATATTACCCCGGAA
>MVPY01000044.1 GCA_002067065.1 Methanobacterium sp. PtaB.Bin024 | reverse complement strand
AGTTGTATTTTTTGTAAATATTAAAATGGAGTCTTAAGAATTTAAGGGTTTATTAATGATGGGATATAATATTTTTATTAGAAAAATAATATAAAAAAATTATAATTAATATCTAAAATTAAAAATTATAAAAATTAAGATTTATTGAATATATTTTTATTAGATAAGAATTCATTGCAAGTGATATAAATGGTAAATTTCATTACAATAAGAAACAAAATAATTAACACATTTATTGTCTTTAATTCCTTAACAGATGCCCGTAAATATGCTTATTTAAATTTTAAAAATAAAAAAAGATTTAAAAATAATAAAATGGATTATATGTCCTATGGAATTAAATTAATAGTTTTTTCCACCGTTTTTATTTTCAAATCAACCATCAAGTATCTTTCTATCTATATATCTTCACTTATGAAGGGATATAAACCAATAATCTTTAACAGTATGGAGATGGTTGTAACAGAAAAATGTAATTTATTATGTCCAGGATGTATTAGTCTAATTCCACTTTATAAAGATCGTGAAAATAAAGATATAGATGATCTTAGCAATTATTTATCCACTTTTTTAGACGTTGTTGATTACATTAGTATAATTAAAATTATGGGTGGAGAGCCTTTTTTAAATAGAAATCTATCGTCTTTTTTGGAAAAATTTTGTTCTGAAGAAAGATATAGTGAAAAATTTAATAAATTAGTGTTTATCACTAACGGTACTGTAATTCCAGATAAAGCTACTTTAAATGTTATGGGGCTTTTTAAAGATAAAATAGAGGTCCGAGTTTCAAATTATGGGAAAAAAAGTAGTAAGATTATAGATTCGTTAATAGAAAATGATGTAGTATATGTAATAGGCAAAGATTCCAATTCCCACTGGGTAGATATAGGTGACTTGAAAAGAAAAAATCGAGATGAACTAACCTTAAATAAAATGTTTTCTGAATGTGAAGCAAAGAAAAACTGCAATACACTATTAGATGGAAAGCTTTATCTGTGTCCATTTGCAGCACATGGAACTAAACTAGGTTTTTTTCCAGATGATGGTAATTTTGTTGATTTAAGTTCGAATAGGAATTATAAAAATTTACGTGAATCTTTTTATAAAATTCGAAGTTTAAAATATATAGGAACATGTGACTATTGTGATATACCCTTATCAAAACCTTATGTCGAGGAGTCTCATAATTAATTTATTTTGGTTTTTTGTATTTCTTTATTTTTTTTATTAGATCATTTGTTCCTTAAACCACAATTCTGGGACAGCTTCAAATTAAAAAAAATAATTCAGCAAGCGTTATTTAAATATAAACTAAAATGTTATGATAAATGAATACTAATCTTAACCATATAAGATATACTAATCTTAATGGTATAAAATATATTAATCCTAACTTCTTGATGGGTAAGGATTTTTAGATTCTATTTAATATGGCGAAGATTTTTAGGTAGGCCCGTGTCAATAAATCAAAAAAATGTTGTAGGATCATCATGTTATATTTCAGAGGATGTGTGGTGAGGGAAAAACTTCCCCAGATTGAGATGGCTACGTGCATGGTTTTAAAGAAAGCCGGTATTGATTATGATATCGTGGATGGAGAAGAATGTTGTGGTTCTTTCCTACTTAGAACCGGCTTTACAGATGATGCATTGCAAGTGATGCATAAAACATCACAGAATTTAAAGGATGAAACTATCCTAGTCTCTTGTGCAGGATGTTATAATACATTGAAAAATGATTATAAAAAATATTTAGGTGTGGAACTGGATGTTATCCATACTTCCCAGTTATTCAGTAATTTAATAAAACAAGGAATCATTAAACCTAAAAAACTCCCAGTTAATGTTTGTTATCATGACCCATGCCATTTAGGCAGGCATTGTGGAGAGTATCAGTCACCCAGAGAGGTATTAGCTTCAGTGGCCAATCTGGTTCCCATGGAAAATGAAAAAGAAAATTCGCACTGCTGTGGTGCGGGGGGAGGAGTGAAATCAGCTTACCCTGAATTAGCGTCCGAAATCGCTTTAAAAAGGGTTGATGATGCACTTCAGGCCGGGGCAGAACTTTTGGTAACCTGCTGTCCTTTCTGTGTTTTGAACTTAGAATCAGAAAAATTGAAGGTTATTGATCTTACAGAATTTTTTTGCTTATGTAATAGTGTTGAGTCACTTGAAAATAATATATCAAAGGAAGATATCCTGAAAAAATCTCCAAATACACAGAAAAAAATTTGATGACTTGCTATAAACAAATATTTCGTCAAAAAAGGACGTCCCCTCCTCTAAAGAGTAAGGCATCACCAAGAAATGTTTCATACCATGAAAGTGTTCAAATACCAAAAGGGGCTTAAGCATGAAGAGATCCCAACTCAGTATAATGAATCGTTCATTTACTAAATTAAATGAAAGACGCTCAACCCTCATTTATAATGAAGATACAATTAATTTAAAGCAGAGAGTTCAAAAGATCAGGAAAAATTCTGTGGAACATCTGCACCTACTCCTGGAAAAAGCACAGGAAAATCTGACTGCTAATGGAATGGAAGTGATTCTGGCCAAAGATGCTGAAGAAGCTAGAGAATCCATATATCAACTGATCAAAAATGAGGATATGATTGCCAAATCCAAATCCAACACAGCAGGAGAAATACAGCTCTCAGAATACCTTGAATCAAGGGATGTGGAAGTTTTAGAAACTGATTTAGGTGATAGGATAGTGCAATTCCATACTAGTCGCCCTACACATCCTATAGGACCCGCTTGTCACCTTAACATGGAGAAAATAGCAGAGGTGGTATCGGATAAATTTCAGAGGGAAGTTAAAGCTGAACCTCGGGCCATTCTGGAGACTGTTAAAAAAGATATCTTGGAAAAACTTTCCCAGTGCAAAGTGGGCATCACTGGAGCTAACAGTGTGGCTGCTGAAGATGGTTCTCTTCTAATGGTTCACAACGAAGGCAACATCAGCCTACTTACCATGTTGGACCTTCATATTGTCCTGGTGGGTATAGATAAATTAGTACCCACCCTTGAAGATGCTATGTCTGTGGTGAAACTGGAAACCATCTATGCCACCGGCAAAACCGTCCCTGCCTATATGAATGTGGTATCATCACCCTCAAAGACTGCAGATATTGAACAGATCCTATTGAAGGATATGTATGGAGCTAAAAGAGTGGTATTGATATTTTTAGATAACGGTCGAAGTAGAGCCTTAGAGGAAAAGGAGGAGTGTTTATGGTGTATTGGATGTGGAGCTTGTATTGTAAACTGTCCAGTGTACACCACACTTGGCCCTGATTTCGGTTATTTGCGTCATTTAGGTGGTAGAGGAATTGTTTTAAGTCATTTCATTGAGAATGATGAAGTTTGTTATGATTCAGGGCTTTACCAATGTACATTATGTGGTCTCTGCACAGTCGAATGTCCCCTGGAGATTCCCACCAACAATATGTTGGAAGATCTCAGGAAAGAATCTGTTAAAAAGGGTTTATATCTCGAAAAGCATGGTGAAATTCGCGAAAACATCAGGAAAAGAGGATCATCATTTAAACAGGAGACATAAGTAATAAGCATATAAAAAGAGATTAAATAAATTAATTTTAGATATGTAATTTGTCATACATGGAATCATGGCTTAGAACCATATCATAAGTTCTAAAGAATCATATCATAGGTTTTAAATAATAGTTACAAGACTTGATAAATAATAAATAGGAGGTATCATATTTGCTTCTCTTGATTAGTCCCATAAATACCCAAGAAGCACGAGAAGCCATAGATGGCGGTGCAGACATAGTCGATGTTAAAAATCCCAAAGAAGGTTCATTAGGCGCTAATTTTCCATGGGTGATAAGAAACATCCGAGAAATAACTCCAAAAAACATGAAGGTGAGCGCTACATTAGGAGATGTCCCCTACAAACCAGGAACTGTGGCATTAGCTGCTGCAGGTGCAATAGTCTCCGGTGCAGATTACATCAAAGTAGGCCTTTATGGCACAACAAATTACTCTGAAGCATTGGAAGTTATGGAAAATGTGGTTAAAACTGTAGATGAATTTAATAGTGATGCTATTGTTGTGGCAGCAGGTTATGCTGACGCTCATCGAGTTGGTGCTGTAGATCCCATGGAAATCCCTAAAATAGCAGCAGATAGTGGATCAGATCTGGCCATGGTTGATACTGCAGTTAAAGATGGCAAAACACTGTTTGATTTCATGAATGAAGAAACACTATCTCAGTTTACTGAACAAACACATGAATATGGTCTTAAATCAGCTCTTGCAGGTTCAGTTACAGAAGAACAGTTACCTATCCTTGCAGAACTCGGCTGTGATGTAGTTGGAATTCGTGGAGCAGCGTGTATAGGTGGAGATCGAAATTCTGGCAGCATTCATCATGAAGCTGTGGCACGATTAAAACAAATAGTGTAAATAAAACCAATGGCTCAAAACGTCAACAAAAAAATAAATATAAAACTTTAGATAATCCCTTAAAATTTTAACTTAAATTAACTGATGGATGATAAATGATGGAGGAGAAATGTTATGTTTTCTGATAAATTGAATAAAGCACCGGAAGGATTTACCTTTGACGATTTTTTACTGGTACCTTCTATATCAAATATTGAACCTAAAGATGTTGACACCAGAAGCAGAGTTTCCCGAAGTTATAGTCTAAACATTCCCATCGTCAGTTCTGCCATGGACACTGTCAGTGAAGGAGAAATGGCAATCGCACTGGCACAGGAGGGAGGTTTAGGTGTTATTCATCGTAACATGACCATTAAAGAACAAGTGGCAGAAGTTGAAAAGGTCAAACGTTCTGAAGATCTCACCATAAGGGATGTTATAACCACTTCTCCTGAAAGTTCCATTAGAGAAGCCAATGCCCTAATGGATATAGAGGATGTTAGTGGTCTTCCAGTGGTGGAAAATGAGAAGATCATTGGTATAATCAGCAGGAGAGATATTCAGCCCATTATAAATTCTGATGCACATAGAAATGTCCGTGAATTCATGACTGAAGAAGTGGTGACCATAAGTGAATCCACCACTCCTGAAGAAGCACTTGACATAGCCTACGATAACAAAGTGGAAAGACTTCCCGTTGTTCAAAACAACCGTATTGTTGGTATTGTTACCATTAGAGATATCCTTGAATGTAAAAAACATCCCCATGCAGTTCGTGATAAAGATGGAAGGTTCCTGGTTGCTGCAGCCACTGGCCCATTTGACCTGGAAAGAGCTATTGCTCTGGATAATGCCGGAGCAGACATCATTGCCATGGACGTGGCCCACGCCCATAAACCATCCATTATCGAGTCTGCAAAGAAAATGAAAGAAAATATACAGGCTGATCTCTTGGTGGGTAATATTGCAACTGGTGAAGCTGCCGAAGCAATCATATCCGGTGCTGATGTGGATGGTCTGAAAGTGGGCATAGGCCCTGGTTCAATCTGCACCACCCGGATCATAGCTGGTGTGGGAGTTCCACAGTTAACCGCTATATCATCAGTGGCTGATGTTGCCAGAGACCATGGAGTTCCAGTAATAGCTGACGGTGGACTCAGGTACTCGGGTGATGTTGCAAAAGCCATAGCAGTAGGAGCAGACTCAGTTATGCTCGGAAGTTTACTTGCCGGAACAACTGAATCTCCTGGTGACGTGGTTATAATGAACGGACGCAAATTCAAACAGTACCGTGGAATGGGATCACTGGGTGCCATGACCGGAGGTTCAGGAGCAGGTACAGACCGTTATTTCCAGGAAGTTAAAGGACCAATGAAACACGCCAAACTGGTACCAGAAGGTGTTGAAGGAGTTGTACCCTTCAAAGGACCAGCTAACGAAGTCATCTTCCAGCTCATGGGCGGTCTTAAAGCTTCCATGGGTTACTGTGGTGCGATAAACATAAAAGAAATGTGGGAGAAGTCCCGTTTTGTAAGGATCACCTCCAGTGGTATGACAGAAAGTCACCCCCATGATCTGATGATAACCAATGAAAGCCCAAACTATCCAACAACACGTTTAATGTAGCCCTACATAATTTAATGTTACTCCAGGGTGTCAGGGCTCTCATTTTTCTTTTAAATTTTAGGAGATCATGCATAATACTTTGCTTTTATGAAATCATGCATAATACTTTGCGGTGGCAGAAGCCGACGTATGGGGCAGGATAAAGGATTGATGGTTTTTGAAAAGAAACCTCTCATAATCTACCTACTGGAAACCCTGCAGGATATTGTAGATGAGATTATAGTGGTTTTCAGGGATAATGAACAGCTTAATTCTTATAAAAAACCTATCGACACGTATTTATTCCATCATCAAAAGCATGCCCCCTCTCTGCGATTTGCAGTCGACTTTCAAAAGGATCAGGGCCCATTGGTTGGTCTAATAACTGGTCTGTCATCGA
The DNA here is from genome assembly GCA_002067065.1 of Methanobacterium sp. PtaB.Bin024. GTDB lineage: Archaea > Methanobacteriota > Methanobacteria > Methanobacteriales > Methanobacteriaceae > Methanobacterium. Next base: position 530 of record MVPY01000044.1, on the reverse strand, counting down.
TAAAAGCCAATGGAGCCCTTGTTTTACCCTGTGACTCTCCTTTTGTTTCTAAACAGTTTATAACCAATATCTTCAACATTAATGAGGAACATAGACCAGAAGAATATAATCAGGAGATCAAATTTCAGGCCATAATTCCAACCTGGCCAGATGGATCTTTGGAACCTTTACATGCATATTACCATAAAGATTGCATTCCTTTTATGGAAAAACAGTTAAAAGCTGGATTCAGGGACGTTAGATCAGTTTTAAAGGTCATGAATGTTAATTATATTAAAGTTGAAGTTTTAGATCCTGAAAGAATTAGTTTCACCAATCTGAACCGTCCAGAAGACTTACCCTCCTTTAATTCTTACAAGAAGGATTAAAATTATGGATTTAACAGCTGATCATGATTTAAAAATAGATAATATAAAAATAGATAATATATAATGTGGTGAAAATAATTCAAAAAATTGGTTAAAAATTTTTAATTAAAGATTATTCAACCTAAGTCAAAAATAGGAGATTGTCCACTTTAAATGGATTTA
>MVPY01000043.1:72500-207804 GCA_002067065.1 Methanobacterium sp. PtaB.Bin024 | reverse complement strand
CACAAATAGATAGAATGGTATTAAAGTGGCCAGTAACACTTCAAAAGTAGCCACACCTGCAATTAACAGTATTATTACCTGAGTTATGGTAGCCATGACAATCCCCATGAAGGTACCTGCAAAAATACTCAGCCTGTCATCCAGTTCTGCAGTGAATCGATAGAATAAATAAGTTGCGAAACTCAGAACTATCCCCATGGTTATGGTATTAGCACCTAAAGAGGTTATACCCCCCATTCCCAGGAACAAAAACTGCACTATGAGACACAAAAATTCCACGGTTACCCCAGTGAAAGGGCCAAGTAAAATTACTACCAATGGTATTATAAACAGGTGGATAGGTACCCCAAAGGGTGAAGGTATGGATATAGAAGATACAGCTATAGTTACCGCTGCCAGGATTGCTGTATTAACAAGTATTCTCTCCTTTTCCTCAGTTTTGGAAAGTTTATAAAAGTATATTCCAATCACAACAAGAGTTAAAATCCAGTAGATTGCAGCCTGCCATAAAGGTATAAGTCCATCAGATAAATGCAAATTTAAAACCTCCTATAATCTTTTTTTTAATAATCTCACGAAACATAATCAAAGTTAAATAAAACTTAAAAAAATTTATTAACCTATTTTTATCTCAAAGGAAAAATTAAGGGAAATAAGAATATTTCTCTCATCTGCCAAAAAGACTCACTTGTAGATTTCTTAGAGTACCGCCTTCTTTGTAAGGGAATGACATGGCAATTAAACCAATAACCGTCATTAAACCAATTATAGCAATTGGACCACCTGGTGAGTTACTAGATCCAGAAGTTCCGGTAACCTCTTCAGGATTATTCACAGTTGTCGTTCCATTGTTATCAGTATTCTCTGTCTGACTATCAGTTGTGCCTGTTTGATCAGATTGAGTCGCTCCACTACCTGAATAGTCTGAACCGCTACTGGTTGAAGTGTAACCCGAGGAAGTTGAAGCTTGCGAACTTCCAGAATATGCACTGGAACTTGTGCCAGTTGATGTAGATCCAGTGGAACCTGTGTCAGTAGTTCCAGTATCAGTATCACCTGTTTCTGTCTCTGAAGGCTCTTCTACTGGAGTTCCATGCCCAGGATGCGCAGAAACAGCACCACAACAACATAAAGACAATATCATTACAAATATCAGAAAGATTCCATTTATTTTCATGTGTTGGTAACACCATCCATTCAACTTTTTTGGATGTAAATTAAGTAATATACTATATATGATTTGTGTTATTACAATTTGCCAGGAATCTTTAAAAAAAGTAATATTTACAGAAAAGCTGACCTCTTTATAACTGTTTTTGCTTTACATCACCATATTGGTTATATATCAAAAATTAAAAATTATACCAGCAAAGGATGAATTTTATACATCCAGTCTCGCCAATTTTGGTCTTTAGAGGTTTTTATAATATGGTTCTCTTAAGAAAGACCACAATTAACTTAAACATCACCACAATATTATTTATAAATATAAAAAAAGTATTATAAATACTGATTTTTCAAAACCAGATTAAACGATTATAAATGAATTAAAACATATTATAATCACTAAAACAGTAATAATTACCAGCCAGATCCATAATTATATTTAATACTTTATTTTCTATAATGATTAAATATTTATAGAAGGTAAGTTAATGAATCATATGCCTACAACCATTTTAACCCTCCCTTGTTTTACCACAATTGGAGGATCAGGGATCTGATACCATATTACTCACTCAATGACAAAATCAGATCCCTGATTTACGTGCAACTTTAACAAAAAAAATAAAATCAAATCCTTTTTAATATTTAACAAGTTAATTTTCTTAATCAATCCAATAAACAGCTTGTTAATTTTCTTTAACTGTCTAATAAATTTTTTAACCAGTCTAAGAAAAATCATTTATTACATTACAGCCCGATTCAAGTCTACCAGTAATAATAAAAAATAAATAGAAAGTGTTAAATATAAGAATAATCAATGCAGTGATTGTACGAATAACACCGAATAAATTATTACTTGAGGGGTTGAATAAGGTGTTTTTGTATTAAATTGATGAACTTGCCATTTCCTCCTGCAAGACGTCTTCAGTTGGGATCGAACATCCAGATCCCTCCTGGCAACATAAATAGATGGGGCATCAAACCTCCTTCTTAAAAAATCTAATCCGCTCAAATGTATAGGTCTACCCCCTCTGATGCCCCCCTCTATACTCACTGACAGATTTATTTCCAGAAAATATCAAAAAAAATTTTTAATAAGTGTTAAAGTTTTCAATAGGTGTTAAAATGAGAAATAAATCCATTGAAGAGATAACAGTCATAGAAGAATTGAAAAAAATGGAAAAAAAACTCAACGAAGGGTCTGATATTGTATGGGTGAACTTTCCCTACAGTGAGGCTAATCTGGCCATCATTCGAAGCATATTAAAGGAGTTTGGATGGTGCCATGAAAATCTCCGTATAAGCTTTGATGAAAATGATATTTTCGTTGAAAAAGACAACTTCTTTATCCCAACTGAAGAATTAATGCGAATAAAAGGAAATTCAGGAAATCATTATTAATTTGAAATCCCTGTTATATTTTTTTATTCAATCTGAATTATTTTTATCCACTCAAATCATGATCGTATATTTTATAACTTTCTTTTTTTTATTCATGTAGAAACGTAAGATTTTGCAAAAAAATATACTTATTTTCATAAATTTTATTTATAAAGTTCCCACCCTGTTTATTACTAGTTCGAATATAACCTTGAAAAAGTAATACTAAGGCTAAAATATTTATTTATATATAAATAGATCAATAAATCGCAATAGGGGAGGTAAAAAATGTTTGATAATCTTAGAACAAGAATTCTGGCAGTTATTTTTGCAGGGGCTATTTTGATTGCAATAGATGGTTCAACCATCAGTCCTATTTTGGAATCAATACAGAAATCTTTTGGAGTTGATGAAAGTGTTATAACCTGGATTTTCAACATGGAAATCCTTTTCTTGCTCTTATCTACTCCCATAATGGCTAAACTATCTGACAAATATGGCCGAAAAAATATTTACGTTATAAACGCAGCTTTATTCTTAATTGGAACATTAGTTGTATCGTTTTCACAATCTTTTGAAATGTTACTAATTGGAAGGGGATTGCAGGGCATAGGTGCTGTTTTATCCGTGTTGGCCATTACCATCATTGGGGACTACTTTGATGAAACCCGTGGTACCATACTTGGTGCATTTGGAGTTATAATCGCCCTGGTTTATGCTTTAGGTCCTGCAATATCTGGTTTCCTGGTTAACTTCGGCTGGCACTGGGTTTTTGTGATAAACATTCCAGTGGCTGCCATAGTGGTCATCCTGGGATACTACCTTTTACCTGAAAGCAAAACCAGCAAAAAATATTCCAGCTTCGACTGGAAAGGTATGGTTTTCCTGGGCATAGCCATAGCCACCATAGCCTATTTCATATTCAATCTCAGTGGACAAGCCTCAACCACCCTCCAGTATTTATTACTGGGAATTTTCATCCTGGCACTCGTCATCTTCTGGTGGGTGGAAAGAAAAGCAATAGAACCAATCATACCCATTGGCCTTTTAAAAAAGAGAGACACCCTTATAGCCAGTGTGGTGACCATGGTGGGTTACCTGGCCATGGCTGGGACCTACTACTTTTCAACCTACGCCTCTATGGCCTTCAACCTCAGTTATTCCACAGCAGCTTACATGATACTTCCCATGACCATTGCCTCCCTTATAACCACACCAGTGGTGGGTAAACTCCTGGATAAAGTTGGTGCAAAACCCATCATGGTGGTGGGTGGAGTCCTCACTACCATAGGCATGTTAATTTTGAGTTACTCATCCAATCTATACTTGTTCGCCTTTTCCCTGGTGCTGATTGGTATTGGTAACGCATCCATTGTAGGAAACGCCCTTTACTACATCTTTCTGGATGAAACAGGTAAATCAGAAAGAGCATCTGGCCAGGCACTCTTAAACATACTCCTGAACACTGGTTCCCTTTTAGGAGGAGCCATTTTAGGTTCGGCTTTAAGTTTTTCTGCCTCTGGCGCTGCTTCCTTCCGTCATGTGTACCTCTACTTGGCAGTGGTGTATGTTATGCTGACTATATTATCCATAGGGATCAGAGGCAGACTTTCAGGAAGCAAAAAACCAGCTGAAGGATAAGTACCTTAAAAAAAAGATTTGGGGATTTTTTTATTCCCCCTTTATTTTATTATTTTTTTGAATATTCTAAAAACATCCTCCCCTAAAAATATCCTACTTTTTATTCTATTATCCTTCTCTACCATGAAAATACTGTATTTAAGCCACAATAACCTTTTGATACTGGGGATTTTCACTGATCATCTTAAGATAATCATCAAATGATGGGAACCAAGATACTTCCACATGATGTAGGTAATCTTCGGCAATCTCTTGGGCCTTTGCTATTTCATCCCAGGTTGGGGCCCGCCAGGGCGCCCCTGGCACAGGGATGTAACCAGTTATATGGTACGAGATTTCAGGATCAATATTAGCTACAAATTCGGCGATCTCTTCAATCTCATCATGATCCACCAATTTTGGAATGTAAACACTACTGGCATCAACCTTGATACCCATTTTGTATGCTTTCTGGAAATTCTCCAGCACTGGTTTATTGGACTTGCCAGTGTATTTAATATAAAAATCTTCAGATAAACTCTTAATACTCACAGAAATAGCATCAATGGATTTTGGAGGTAGACCATAACCATTAGAATGTCCTATCTTAGTGTAAACACCTAACTCATTTTTAGCAAAATCAGCCACTTCCCGTAGAAGAGGATAGGTACTTAGCTCTCCCCCGACAAAGTGCACCCTTTCAATATCCAGACTGCTTAGAACCTCTTTGATCTCTCCTAGATCCAGAAACCTGTCTGGTTTTGGTTGGTTCCCTAACTTATAGGAACACCAGGTGCAATTAAAATTACAGCCATAATTGTGGATATTCGCTCTTTTAAACTCCTTTGAATAACTGATCTTGTAAATTGCCATTAGAACACCGCTCAATTGAATTATGAGAATGTGATCCTGGAAAATAGTTTTAAAGTTTGGTAGCACCTATTCCAGGATCGTGCTACCTTTACATGTTATGATATAAAAATTTTCCGATAGCAAACTTTTTAATGATGGTAGCACTATGTGAATATGCAGATTAAAAAGAAGTTTAAATATGAATATAAAGATTAAAACAAAGTTAGAATATAATATAACGATTAAGATTGATTTAAAATAAAAACTGAGGTTCAATATGACGGTGGAAAGAGTGGGAGTATCCTTTGAGCCAGAACTCCTGGAAAAATTCGATGATCTAATTAAATCAAAGGGTTACACCAACCGATCAGAAGCTATTCGCGATTTGGTCCGAAAATCAATCATTGAAGCACACATTGAAAGTGAAGATGAAGATGTTATTGGAACGTTGACTATAATATATGATCATGATGTGGGGGATGTGACTAACGAGCTCCAGCATTTTCAGCACTTCCATCTAAGCGAGATCATTGCCACCAGCCATGTTCACGTGGAAAAACACAACTGCCTGGAAGTTCTGATGGTCAAGGGAAAAGCAAAAAGTATCAGGAAGTTAGCAGACCATATAAGAGCCATTAGAGGTGTGAAACATGGAGAGCTGGTCACCACCAAATCATCAGTTTAACATGTTACTTTTAAAGGAAATAACCAGTTTAACCTATAATTAAAGGTAATTATCAGTAATTTACTAATTTAAAAAGAGAGATAGGATTATTGGGGCTTTTTAATGGATTATCGCCATGTGCCATTCATCACTCTATCTGAAATTAAACCTCGAGTTTGGATAACCCTTTCTGGATGTAATTTTAAATGTAAAGGTTGTTTTAGTCCTGTAAAAGACATCGTAGGCAAGAAAATGGGTGTTAATGAATTGGTAAGCCTGGTAAAAAAAGCTTCTCTGGAATACTATCAAAAACTGCCAGGAGAAATCATAATAACCGGTGGCGAATCAACCCTGAACAGGAATTATCTGACTTGTCTACTTTCTAAACTAAATTTCAGTGCCGATCTAATCCTAGAAACCAATGGCTATTTTTTGGACGAAGAATTCGTTGACGAGCTAATTAAAACTGGATTAAATGAAGTCATGCTTGATTTAAAGGCCTATGATGAAGAATTGCATGAATGGTATACTGGTTTTTCAAATCAGACCATACTTGAGAATGTAAGAACAATTCATAAAAAAATCAATTTGATCGTTAAAACAGTTTACATACCTGGGATCATAGATGAGGTTGAAATAGAAAATATTGCCAGATTTGTTTCAGATATCGATCCAGAAATAGAATACAGAATAAATGATTTTAAACCTTCGAAAGGCTTATCCAGAGATCCAAATGACCTGGAAATGGAGAACGCATATTCCGCTGCTAAAAAGCATTTAGAAAATGTTATAATCAGTAGAAGTTGTAGAAGAGAAAAAACAACACCAAAAAAGAAAAGTTGGATAACTGTTTTTCCAGATGGAACTATGAAAAGGAGATCATTAAAGAGTCTTTAAGCTTGAAATGCATTTTTCTAAAATCCTGACAGTTTCTTCCTCTTTTTCTGGAGGAATTTTTTCCACTGTTTCCTGTATCTTGAAAGTCAGATCCTTAAGCACTGTTTTCTCTTCACCAAACATCTCCAGGAACAGTTCTCTGAACTTGGAAAATTTCTCTTCAGATTCTTTATTCACCTTTCTGAGGGTAAACAGTAAGTTCTTCCCCTGGGGTGTGATATCATAAATGATTTTAGAACGTTTCCCAAAGGCTGAAACCTCTATTAACCCTTCTTCTTCTAACTGCTTCAAAAGAGGATATAACGTCCCTTTACTGGGAGTCCAGCCCCCACCGGTTCTTTCAGATATTAATTTTAACAGATCATAACCTGATCTGGGCTTTTCATTCAGGGAGTGAAGAACAAACAGTGTTAATAAACGGACTTCTTTTCCCTCAATTGATACGAATTTCCATAATCCAGTCATATTATTGTTTATATAAATTTACCTATGATATAATATATTGCTATATATGCTGTTTAAACTATCAGCTCGTATACTAACTCATGCTTTAAACAAACAAAATCTAGTTATTTCCTTCCTGTTTTATCCAGATTTAATTTGAGTAGGAATGTTTACATTTTATTTTATCAGGTAGTTTATTATGCTTTTGGTAATAATTGAAGGATTTTGTAAAATGACCATCATCTCTATGCATTCCAACGAACTTTGTGAACTTTTCAAGTTTATTTACTGTCGAATTACTTAGAACATGTTCCATTGCACATGCTTCCTTCTCAGCAGTCTCATTATCCACATCCAATACGTTTAAAAAGTTTTTTAATGTGACATGTTTGTATATAATATCCTCTGCAATCTTTATTCCCTTTTCAGTCAGCTTTATTTCCCCATATTTTTCATGAGAGGCCAGGTTCATTTTTGAAATCCTGTTTATAGCCTCAACAACACTGGGAGGTTTAACATTAAGTTCTTCAGCAATATCAGTCACCTTGATAACTCCTCTATCTGTCTCCAGATGGTACATGACTTCAAGGTAATCTTCCATATTTTTACTAAGCTTATGAAAATCCCCCATATCAGCACTTCCTCTTAATTACTCTTCTAAATTATTCAATTTTAATAGAGATATTGTTTCTCCAGTTAATCAGGTTAAATTAATTTTAGTTCTTTCTAATTTTTAACACCAAACTGGATCATGTAATTGAATCCCAGGTCAGTTTGACTCATCTTCCAAAAACCGTGTTTTTCTACGGAATTTTCAAGTTCCTCTGGTGATATGCGCATATCTAGTGGTGGACCATGGGAAAGATCGTCCTTTTTGCACTCGATAATCACCAGCCTCCCATCTGGTTTTAACACACGTCGGACTTCACTAAATAACAGTGCACCATGTTTTTCAAGATCAACTGAATGGAGCACTGTGGAGATAAAACAGATATTAACACTTCCATCTTCAACAGGTAAAAGATGGGTAATATCAGAGACCATGGCTTTTATATTATTCAAACCTTCATTATGGGCTTTTTCTTTTAAATTAGTGGCTAATTCATCCTGTACATCTAGGGCATACACCTGTCCCGAATTTCCAACGATTTTAGCAGCGTACAGTGAGTAATCCCCGGTACCACAACCTATATCCAGAAAATGATCTCCTTTTTGAAGTTTTAGCTCAGCAAAAATCAGGTCTGGATTCTGCATCCAGAAACTACTAGGTCCGCGACTTTCATGTGCATTCTTACCCATAGCTTGGTGAAATTCGTTTTCACATAACTCCTCTCTTTTACTCATAATCCACCTCTTCTCTATGGTATTTAGCAAATTATACTTCAATTTATAAAAAAAATAAAGAATTATTTTGTATGAAACTTAACTATTGTCTGAAATTTCCATTAGTAAACCGTTCATACTTTCTATTTCGCAACCGTCTGCTGTTATTTCATCCCCTTTCAGCCCAGTCACTGAAAGAGATGCCTTGGTAGGGATAGTTGCAATGATCATTTCCTGATTACTGATGGACTCTCGCATGAATTGTTCGTTATTCTCATCAACTTTATTTAAGATATAATATACTGGTTTTTCAAGGGTACTGCTTAATTCTAATACTTTTTCTGCGAGTTTCATGGATTCATAGGAGGGATCTATCACCATGAGGATGGCATCAACATCTTGTTCAACAGCTCTTCCAAAATGTTCAATACCAGCTTCGGTATCAACCAGAACCAATTCATCAGAGTTTAACTTTAACTTACCGATAAATTCCTTGGCCAGGACACCCATGGTACAGGCGCATCCTTCACCGACATCATGTATTTTTCCAATGGCAATGAGTTTGATTCCATTTTTCTCAGAGTAATATTCTGAGGGGATGTCTGCAATCTGCCAGTCTTTATCAAAAAATGATACGGATTCATAGTCTGGTGCTGCTGCCATGATTTTTTCTAAGACAACATTTTTTCCTCCGAAATAATTTATAAAATCTGGGGGAAGTTCCAATCCTAATTGCCGGTGCAGGCCAAAGTTGGATTCATCTGTATCAACTACAAGTACAGAATTTCCGGTTTCAACAGATGTTTTTGCAAGTAAAGCTGCAATGGTGCTTTTTCCACTTCCTCCTTTTCCACATATCATCAATTTCATAATTATTTTACCTCCAGGTCACACTTTTATTTCAGATATGATTTTTCACAATTTTCATATCCAGGTCATCATTAATCATAAAACACATATAAACATTTCGATTTCGAACCGTTCATTTTTGTTATATATTTGATACATAAAACTAATCTCTATTCCAATCTGAAACAATGAAAATGATCATGGAAAACCAAAATAACATTTCATTGATAGAAAAATGATAAAAAAAATAATCAAGTGTTTTAAAGAAAAGAATAGCCAAAGGTCTTAAAAAAAGAGTGATTAAGAATTCAAAGAAATAGGTACATACAAATCTGCAATTTATTTTACAGGTAAATTGGTCCAGGGTTCCATTACAATAGCCGGACAGTACTGGTTTTCTGGACAAGAACCACAGTTTCGGGGGTGGCGGTAGCATCCAACCTGATTAAGAAAATGGTAAGTATTTTTTAACCTATTACCAAAGGAAGACCCGTTAATTAAGGTTCCACCGGGACTGTAACCAGAGTAATCCACATTTTTAAGACCCAAATTGTGACATTCTTCCACCAACTTCTGCATAAAATTTTTAGATGGGCCGGGATGGTAGTAAAGTAAAAAATGGGGTCTAAATCCCACTAAACGGTATGGTAAATCAGGATCAATATCCTGGAGAAAACTAGCTATTTTAGGAACCTCTAAATCATTGATGCCTGGTATAATCACCGTACGAAATACTCTGATTTTTTCAGGGTTTTCACTGGCAATGAACTTGGCATTTTCCAGTATGGGATTAACTGGAGCACCTGTCACTGCATAATGTAGTTCTGGATCAAATGCTTTGATTTCAAAATTTATATACGAAGATATTTCTACCAATCTTTCCATGGTCGGAGGAGTGCAGAATCCATTGGTGGCCAGGCCCACCTCCAGTTCAGGGATCTGCTCTTTTATCAGGGCAGTCACTTCCTCCATGTAGGGTGTATGAATCGATGGTTCTCCGCCAGTGAAACTGAGCTTTTTTACACCTATTTTTTGGGCAAAACTAGTTTTAAATGAATTTAAAGCTTCATGAACCAGGGTATCTGGTTGGACATAACCCCTATACATCCACCCAGAATCAGGGTACTGGGATAGACGATAGGCATTACAATATATGCATCGAAAAGAACAACCAAGTAAGGTGACTGAAAAGGTCTTTAAAACCTGTGTAAGGCCGGTGTAAGCAACTTCAGGTAAGCCAACACGACATACTCCTCTTTCACCCGCAAGACGGTTTACACCACATTCCCAGGGGCAAAGCTGACAATTTTCTAGGTCATTTAAATATCCATGATTATCCATGATTATGATTTTGATGTATAATCCAGACAACTTAACTTAAACAACTTTTCGGATTAAGACTGAGGTGTTGTTAACCTTACCTGTGGGGAGGATCATAACCTCTTTGTGGAAGCCACGGGTGGCCTTTTCAGTAACTGGAGAGTATAAAATAGCCCTCATACCCGTATAAGTCCTGTAAAGGACTGGAGTGCGTGTATCTACTGTTTCCCATACATTTGCAAACACTCTCTCCTTGGGTTCTGCCAGGGCAGCTACCATCACCACTGAATAGTCAATATCCTTCAGGGTTGTTTCATCACCTACCCTAACTTCAATCTGGGATTCCATTCCCAGTTTATTTAATACCTGACGAGATAGTTCAGCCACCTCAGGAATTACCTCTATACTAACACCAGGAACATTATAAAGCTTGTTAAGCAGAATTAAAGTTAAAGGAAGGGGCCCTCCTCCCACAAACACCACCTTTTGTTCAGGGGAAAATTTAACCAGTTTACTCTCATTTTCTATCAGACCTATATAACGATGGTAGAAATGGAATGATTCCAGAGTGGCCCATGGATCAGGTGAGTTCAATATTTCCTGAGCATTTTCTCTCTCCAAACGGGACCCTAAATAGACATAGAACTTCCTAATAACCTTAAGGGCCTCATTCATGGTTTTATCATCTAAAATGTGTTTGGCTGAATCAAAATCAATCACATTATCATGAGCTATTTCTTCCACTGAATCTAAGAGAGGTATAATCTTCTCTAAGGGTACTTCATCTGGATCGTCTTCATCAAAGCTTTTAAAAGAATCGGCAATGGATTTTATTCTATCCCAGTACATATAACAACTCATATTAATTCCTCTTAAATAAATAACTGTATCTACTGCTTAAACAGATTGAAATTTTTTTTGCAGGTTATTGGAAGTTTGGAATTAATTCTTCCCTTCCCTGAACAGTGAAAAAAAATCATATTATTATTTTGTTTTATTGTTTGATCTTGTATCATTTAACTCATGCGGAAATTTTATATAGATTAATTGTATTCTTATTAATATAAACAAATTAGTTAGTATTACTAAACTGGTTTAAACCTTTCGAAAAGTAATAAAATTGGCAAATGATTTAATGGGAGAATTCATTATGAGCTATTTTAAAATAAAAAAGCTTCAAAAAGAACATATTTCCCCATACAATGTTAAAAAATTCCTTTTTAAGATGATCCAGGATGAGTTTGGTTTTGGATTCATCCCTGAATATCATCAGGATATCAAAAATATGGAAGATTATTACCTTGATCCTGAAAGAAACAACTTCTTCCTGGCAATTGACCATGATACTGAAAAAATCATTGGCACCATTGGAATAAGAGCTTATGACAGGGATTATCCTATTTTTAAAGAGTTATACAATTCTCAGACAACAGCCAGTTTATGGAGAGTTTTCGTTGAAAAACCATGGCGTAGAAATGGAGTGGCTTCAGCCTTAGTCCACATGGCAGAGGATTTCTGTCGAGAAAAGGGTTACAATAAAGTTTATCTTCACACCCAGAAGACTGTGCATGGTTCTCTTGATTTCTGGATCTCCAACAATTACCAGATAGTAAATGACACTGAAAACCATCTAAAAACTGTTCATATGGAAAAAAATTTACGTAATATAACTTCCATCAGTGATAACCATGGCGTACTCATTTTCCAAGGATAAAATATGGTTCCTGGGAAGAGGCTGTCATGAATACATGTCCATGTTCAAACTGAGTCCAGGGTTTCTTAAAAATCATAGAACACTGGACTGTGCCGCCGGGGCAAGTTCCTTTGTTCCAGTGCTGGGAAACCAAGGATACATGGTTACTGCTTTAGATCCACTCTATGGAAGGGGTTATGAAGCAGTGAAGGAAAGATCCATTGACGATTTTTACACCCTAATCCAAGCCCATACTGGAATGGATGATAAAGTGGACTGGGGGTTTTTTCAAAACTCCAAAAATATGATCGAAGAAAGAATGAAATCTTGCAAAAAATTCGTTAACGATTATAAGGTTTTCAAAGGCATAAGGTACATAGAAGGAAGATTACCAGAACTTCCCTTTAACAACAACCAGTTTTCACTTACCTTGTGTTCTCATCTTCTCTTTCTCTATGATGACCGTCTGGATTACCAGTTCCACCTAGATTCCATTGGTGAAATGTTAAGGGTGACTTCTGAAGAAGTACGTATCTACCCTCTGGTCAATCTCCAGGGAGATGGGAAGAAATCACACTTCGTTGGTAGGATAACAGATGATCTGGCCAGTGAAGCAGAGGTGGAAATAGTGGAAGTTGATTACAGGTTCCGTAAAGGTGGGAATGAAATGATGAAAATTAAAAAAAATATTTAATAGATTTTAATAGATTATTTGATATGTTCTAAAAGGTTTATCTTTTACTAGAAGCAAACAGTCATTGCCGTGACTTTATTATTCTTTTTTCTTTTTTTGAATTTTGGAAATTTTCCAGTTGAGAGGAAAGGTTATAAGAATAAATATTACATTATAATTATAATTTATGAATTGAGGAGATAAGATGCATATACCGGATGGTTTTATTCCCCTATGGCAATGTGCCATATACATACTCCTAATGTTCATAGCATGGGGTTTCACCCTCAAATGGCTGGTTGAAAGCTTAATAAAATTTGAAAAAGAAAAACCAAGTACAGTTAGGATAATTTTCTATATAATTTTAACAGTAATTATTTTACCCTCATTTATTTTTGTTGTTCAAGCATTTAACATACCTATACCATGGGGTGTCGGTTTAAGCCTAATGGGATCTGCTCTAGTTGCCATAATATATCGAAGTCCCTGGGGAGCCGTCATGATTATGTCCCTTGTGCTAATGGTCCAGGGTTTATTATTTGGGGATGGCGGTTTAACTACTTTAGGGGCAAATATCATTAACATTGGAGTCATAGGTGGTTTCACTGGGTTTTACATCTATAAATTTGCCAAACCTTTGGGTGACATACCCAGGGCATTAATAGGTGGTTGGTTTGCGGGATTTGCTTCTTTGATTGTTGTTGGAATGGCAGTTGCATTTGAAATGGCTCTGGCCGGGACATTTCCACTATCATTGGGATTTATCTCACAGTTTATCTACTCTACAGTGGGAGGTATTTTTGAGGGAATAATGACTATGATAGGATGTATTATTCTCCTGTTTTTAAGATCTGAGATTAAAAATCTTGATAAATAAAACTCATAAAAAAATGGATGAATTCCCCAGAGAAAAATCATAAAATTATGGTCGGATAATTAAAAAAAAGAATATGTGAGAGTTATTTTAACATTTTATAGACACATCAAAACTGAATCCCTGATCTACCATTTATGATATTGATTTTAATATGTAAAATTTAACAATGTTATTACGTTAAATCACTTAAATCAGTAGATAATAATACTAATGGAAAAGCTTATAATATGGACCAATCCAATAAACTTAATGAGAATAAGGCTTTTAAAGAGTATCTTACCCCGTAAACACTACGATTCGTAATACTTTTTAAAAGCCTTCATTTCTAAAAAAAATGGAGGTAAAAAACATGCATATACCAGATGGTTTTATTCCACTGTGGCAGTGCGCTATATATTATGTTATTCTCATAGTGGCACTGTACTTCTCCCTGCAATGGGCCAGGAAGAATCTCGATGAGAAAGCAGTTCCTTTGATGGCAGTTTTAGCTGCAGGTATTTTTGCCATAATGTCGATGAATATGCCCATACCCTTTGGAACCAGCGGACATATGGTCGGCGGCGCTTTAGTGGCCATTGTATTCTGTGCTCCTGAAGCAGCAGTAATCATATTCACCCTGGTACTATTAATACAGGCACTGTTCTTCGGAGACGGAGGAATCACTGCTTTGGGTGCCAATGTACTGAACATGGGAATTGTAGGTGGTTTTGTAGGACTTTACACATTTAAAGGCCTCAGAAAACCAATCGGAAAATATCCTGCCATATTCATTGCTGCATGGTTAGCTATATTCCTGGCAGCCGAATTAGCAGCTGTTGAAATGTGGATAGCTGGAACTTTCCCACTTGAAGCAGGATTGGCATCTATGGGAATATACCACTTCTTCATCGGAATTATTGAAGGTATATTAACCGTAGTAGTTATCTACGCTCTAGAAAAACTACGACCCGACCTGCTTGCATGGAATAAAAACAAAAAATTGGGTGAACAGAAAGCTGAAGAAAGTGAGGTGACCGCGAAATGAGCACCAATGACAAATACTTCATAATTGTAGGAGTAATCATTTGTTTGGTGATTGCTTGTATGTCGCCATTTTTAGCCTCACCAGATCCTGATGGTTTGGAAAAATCAGCTGAGAACGTTGGCGTGGGTGAAACTGAAGCCGCTGTCGAATCCCCTATGCCTGATTATTCCATAGAAGGGTTAGACAAAATTGGTGAGATAGCAGCTCTAGCTATAGGCATTATTATAACGTTGATAGTAGCCTATGTTGTTGCCATGCTACTTAGAAGGAGAAATCCGCCAGAAAATTCACCATAATCTCCCTTTTTTATTTTTTTTATTAAATCCTTTTTTTAAAGATTAAAACCAATATATCATAAAATTTTACAAAAAGGAGAAACTATTTATGAACGGAGTAGGCTCAGTAAGAGAGCTTGAGAAAGAAACTGACAAAGAAAGCCCCCTTCATTCCATGGATGGAAGAGTCAAACTAATATTATTAATATTCATTATCGTGTATGCTGTATTTTCCACTCAGATAGCAGTTATGATATTCCTAGAAATCTATCTTTTACTGTTGATTTACATATCCACTGTTTCATTTAAAACCACCGTAACCAGAGTTCTGTTACTTCTGCCCTTTGGTGGTTTCATTATAGCATTTCAACCGTTTATCCATCCAGGTAATGTGATCTGGTCTGGTGCTTTCGGGATTCAGGTCACTGATGGCGGTCTGATGTGGGCAGCTCTTTTAATGTCCCGACTCATAGTGTCTCTCACATCCATTGTACTTTTATCATCAATAAGTCCCATGCAGGAGGTGGTGGAGTCCTTCCGAAAACTGGGCATGCCCAGGGAGTTTGCCATGATTTTAAGTCTCATGATCAGATTCCTCTTCATGTTCTATGATGAACTACACCGCATATCTCATGCTCAAAAAGCAAGATGCTTTGATGCTTTTAACAAAAAGCTATCCTATAAATGGAGGATGAAACAGTTAGGTTACACTGTAGCCATGATGTTCCTGCGGGCCTATGAACAGGGAGAAACCGTCTATCTAAGCATGGCTAGTCGAGGATTTTCAGAAAAATCCAAACTCTACCATGATCGGAAGAAAAAAATTGGATCTCAAGAGTATGCGTTTATTGCCTCCACCCTGGGAGTGGTAGCCTGTCTGCAGATTTTAGCCATGTCCTTCTTTTACCAGTGGGGATTAATGGGAATAAATATTGCGTGAAGAATTTGAATTAAATTATACCTAATAATTTAGATAAATAAATGGAATGACACCAAATGAATCTATGAGGGAAATTTAATGGTCAAAACAATAATCGAAACCAAAAACATGAGTTTCACATATCCTGATGGCACCTCGGCCCTTCATAATATTAACATTGAAATAAAAGAGGGTGAAAGGGTGGCCATTGTTGGATCAAATGGTGCGGGTAAATCAACCCTTTTTGCACATTTTAATGGAATTAATGAACCAACTTCGGGTTCAATAGAAATCGATGGCAAACCTGCAGTCTATGAAAAAAAGGAACTCCTCGAAATCAGACAGAAAGTGGGCATTGTATTCCAGAACCCTGATGATCAACTATTTGCACCCACCGTGGTGGAAGATGTGGCCTTCGGACCCATGAACCTGGGACTATCCGAAGATGAAGTTGACGAAAGGGTGGAAGAATCCCTAAAAATGGTGGGGATGACTGGACTGGAAAAAAAAGCCCCACACCACTTGAGTGGCGGTCAAAAAAAGAGAGTTGCCATTGCAGGTATTCTAGCAATGAAGCCAGAAATAATGGTCCTAGATGAACCCACAACAGGCCTTGATCCCAGAGGTGTAGATCAAGTCCTGGAAATTCTTTATAAGCTAAACCAAGAAGATATGAGTATTATCATCGCCTCTCACGATGTGGAGATGGTCACCCAGTTCGCCGATAAAATATTCGTACTCCATGAAGGTGAGATCATCGACCAGGGCACTCCCGAGGAGATCTTCAACGATTATGAAACACTGAAAAAAGCCCATCTAAGGCCACCCAAATCAGCAGAACTCCTACATCTACTTAAAACTAATGGAGTGGACTGCGAAGTTAAATTAACAGTTGAAGAAGCATATCATGAGATATTACATGCTATTGGAGCAGAATCTTTTCACAAAGTATTGCATCTAATTAAAAGCCAGTTACATCACCGGCTTCTGCATGAATTAGGTGAGGAACACTATCATAAAATGTTACATGTGCTGGAAGAAGAGCACGAAAATCATAACCTTAGAAATTAAATGTTATTCTACTTCCGCATCCATATTCACCACCAAATCCCTTAACTCTCTTATTTTTTCCTCATCAACTTCCCAGTATCCTCTTCGTTCAGTTTCAAGCAGTGTTTCTCCCATTTTAACAGCAGCGTATGGATTATTTTCCAGTATTTTTTTCCTCATTTCTTCATCAAAGAGGAGTTTGTCAGCTGCTTCGTCAAATAACCAGTTTTCAACCTGCCCAGTGGTGGCTGCAAATCCCAGTAGGTATTCCAAATTGTCCTGAAGTTTCTGAGCACCATGGAATTCATGGTTTAACATTCCATCGATCCATGCCGGGTTTAAAAGACGGGTTCTTGTGGCTCGCTGGATAGTTTGGGATAATCCTTCCACCCGAACTTCTTCTTCTGTGGAGTCCACCACCAGTACATCTGCTTTTTCACCCCGTTTATTTTCAATGGTACGGGAAAGCCCACCCAGAAACTCATAGTAATGATCCAGGTCAGTAACCTCATATTCGGTGTTATCCCTTTCTTGCGTGACCATATCCACCCTGGAAAGTGCCCGGTTGAATGCTTCCTCGCTCTCGGTGATGGTACCCTCCTGATATGCATATTTCATACTGTCCTGGTAGCTTTCTACCAGTTCTTCCTCCTCTTCCCAGTTACCAGTTTCCACCCGGGTGCGCATGCTGGTGGCATACTCAGTGGGTGCTGGACCAAAAACACGGGCCATGGCCAGATCACCCAACTCCTCCGCATCTTCCAGGTAATGTTTACGGGGATAATTATCCTCAGGATCTTCTTCCAATCGAGTTACCCTTCTAACTGCACGGTTAATAAAATCAATATGAGTAGCTAGGGTATCCCGGAATATGCCACAGATGGTGATGGTCACATCGATTCTGGGTCTTCCCAGTTCCTTTAATGGTATAACTTCAATGTTTTTGAACCAGGCCCCCTTTTGATGCTTGATACGCATCCCCAATAGAGCCAAAATGGTGGCTATGGTATCTCCACCTGTTTTAAGGGTTTCAAAACCCCATAATACTATTCCAACCCTCTGAGGGTACTGGCCATGTTTTTCCAGATAAGATTTGACTAAGAGTTCTGCAGCTTGCTGACCCCTGGCTTCTGCTGCTACTGTGGGTATCTGACGGGGATCAAATGCATACATGGCTCTTCCTGTAGGATAAACCTCAGGATCACGTATAGGGTCTCCACCCCGACAGGGCATAATATATTGGCCATTTAAAGCATTTAATAAACCTTCAGCTTCCCTGCAATCATTTATATTACCTATGATTTCTTTAACATATTTCCCATATCCTTCAGGAAAATAAGCTGGGACATTTCCCTCAATTAAGGATTTAATTAATTTTTTGGCATCTTCTTCAAGTTGATTATCTTTAATTTTTCCAAGTTGTTCTTCCCCTGTTTTTTTATTTTCTTCCTGTGAATCTAATATTTTTAAAATAGAAGGATATTCACGTTCAATTCTTAGAACTCCTAGAAGATAATCTACCAACTGTTCAGGGGCAGGTTTACTATCTAATATGTGCAGACCGTGAGGGATGAGTCTTTTTTTCATCCTGTAGAGTTCCATTGATATTTCATCAGGATATAAGGGTAAGTGGAGTTCTTGAGCCTTCTCTTCAATGATTTTAAGGGTTTTTTCATCATAATTTTCATTGTATTGGTCTAAAAGTTCTTCCAGATTCAGATAATCCTCGTATAACCCTGAACTTTTCATGGGAGGAGATGCGTGTGATATGCACTGGGCATAGGATCTTCGCTTGGCTATAGTTGATTCTGAAGTGTTTCCCACCCAATAGTAGTAAATATGAGGTAAAGTTCCAATTAAAAGGTCAGGGAAACAGGATGATGAAAGACCTACCTGTTTTCCCGGAGTGAATTCCAATGTTCCATGCATTCCAAAATGAATCACTGCATCGGCACCATAAACATACTCTAAAAAGTAGTAATAAGCCAGGTACTGGTGATGTGGTGGTAGTTTTTTATCATGATAGGCAGTTTCTGGGTTTTCATGCACCCCTCTGCTGGGCTGCACACCTAAGAATATATTACCCAAAAATAGCCCTGGGAGGATGATTTCATCACCATCCACCATAACCTCACCTGGTGGTTCACCCCAACGAGATATCACCTGCTGTTGAACGTTTTCAGGCAGTTGCTGGAACCATACCACATAATCATCTTTTTTAACCCGTATTCCTATTTTTTGATGATATTTAGGGCTGTTTAGAACTCCTTTTTTCATGAATAAGTCTTTAAGTTTTTCAGAAGGAATATCTAAGTGGTAACCATTCTCCTGGAGTTTTTGTAGGAATATTTCCATACTGGCAAAAACATCCAAGTATCCGGAACCCGCCAGGTTTTCTTCACCAGGGGGATAGTTATAGGTTAAAATGGCTAATTTTTTATCTTCATTTTTCTTTCTTCTGAGGATGAGCCATTTTCTGATTCTTTCAGCCTGTTTTTCCATACGGTCTGGTAAGACTTTGATGAGTTTCACCCGTCCCAGTTCTGGGTCCTGGATGGTTTCCAGTCCTGCAGTAAATAGGGGTTCTATGGCTCCATCCAGTTCTGGCATGGTCACCCCCAGAATGATTTCCAGGGGACTGAGGTCATCTTCCCCAGCCTGCCAGTCATACACATCTGTTTCATATCCTCGTAGGCTCAGCAAATAGGGGGCATCCACTTCCTGGAAGTACTGGAGAGTGGGTTCTGTGCTGCCACCATAGGGGCCTCCATTGATCTGAAAGTACTGTAAGTTTATGAAAAGATCAATGTCTTTTAAGTATTCATTGATGGCCTGGAGGTTGTTTTCCACGTTGGAAAAAACAGACAGTACATTGGCATCCTCGCGCAGGTGTTCAAAAATAGCATCTGCTATGGGTTGGGTGTCATCAAAGTGCATTCCTCCATAAAAAAGCACACCTATGCTGGGAAGATTTTCATCATAACCCAGCCGGTTTTTATATTCCTCCAGATCCTGATAAATACCTTGATAAGGAAGGTATAGACCATAAAGCGGTTGTGGAACTGCTGGCGGAATATTTCCTAAACCATCAACTCCGGCAAAGTTCTGTAAAAGGAATAATATAAAGTTTTTCAGATTCGTAGAATCGTTTTGGCCATAATATTCCAGGGTTTGGAGCCATAGTTCCATATCTTTCCTTACTTCTGGTTCTAAGAGTTGTTCCATCTTTTCTGGTAAATCTTTCTTTTTCTGGTAACTTATGATATGATTCAGATCCAGATCATGTTCCTGGAATATTTTAATAACTTCCTCACCACGAAATTTTCCCATTTTTACCATGGAAAGGATCTGTGGACTGCCCCACACCGTTACCACCACGGTTTTATCTTTACCTTCCAGTATGGCTGGTAACTCTCTGGCCAGGCGGATATCTCCCCTGATATCTATTAATATAATATCAGATTCATCTACACTGTCTTCAACATCTTGTAAGGATACAGTGGGATCCTCATATTCTTCCATGTAAACTTTTCTTATTTTTACCAGATCACCATGTTCCTTTTTAATCTTCTCCATGGCATCCTTCAAGGATAATGTGTTGTTTATGGTAGTGAGGGCCAATATTTTCTTCATTACAATCTTCTCCTAAACTTTAAATTATTTTAAGAAACGAATAAAGTTAAATTTGATAAATAACAGGATATTCAATGTTTAAATCATGAAATAACCTTATCCTCCACGATTTCACCTTTGGAAATTGAAATAATTCTGTTTACTGACTTTTTGATGAATTCTTCATCATGTGAGATTAAAATAACTGCCATACCTGTTTTTTCTAATTTTTTAACCTCGGATACCAACTGGTTCATGTGATAATTATCCATTCCAGTAGTAGGTTCATCTAAAATTAAAACCTGAGGTTTTCTAGCTATTAAAGCAGATATGAGTGTTCTTTGCTTTTCACCACCACTTAAAGAATGTGGATGTCTTTCTTTTAACTTTTTAAGGTTCATGGAATCTATAACATCATTAACCATCTTGCCAATTTCAGAGGAAGTGAAACCTAACTCCGGTAATCCAAAGGATAGTTCTGTGTAAACACTGCTCATGAAAAGCTGATGATCAGGGTTCTGAAGAACCATACCAATTTTTTTGGCAGTGGGCAACTTTGAAGAAACATTACAGAACTTAATTATTCCATGGGATGGTTTGAGGAGTCCTGCCATTATGTTGGCCAATGTGGTTTTCCCTGAGCCATTGCCTCCCACAATGCCTACCACTTCATTTTGAAAGATTGAAAATGACATATCATTTATACTGAAACCATTACCATAACTGAAACTTATATTTTCCACCTCTAAAACAGCATTATGGTTTTCATGATTACAGGTAGTCTGTTTATCCTTTTTTGTATGGTTAAAGATCCCAGATGTATTGGATAATGTCAATCGACCATTATAGTCTTTATTAGAATGTTTATTAGTAAACTGTGACCTATTAACTAATTGAAGGTTTGGATTTCTGATTCCATAGTTTTCCCTTATAACTGGGTCATCCAATAGTTCCGGGCCTCCTTCCTGGATAATTTTTCCATCATCCATAATTATCAGTCGATCGGCGAGTTTTCTGGCATACCTAGTGCGATGATCAATTAGTATAATGGTTTTGCCCTCATTTTTCAATTTTTCCAGTATTTGAAATAGTTCACCAGCACCCTGGGGGTCCAAGTTAGATGTGGGTTCATCCAGAACCAAAACATCCGGATTAAGGGCCAGGTTAGCTGCAATAGCAACCCGTTGTTTTTGACCTTCTGAAAGCTGGAAAACATTACGCTTCCTGAAATCAGACATGTTTACATATTCCAGGGATCGGAAAACCCTTTCATGTATCTCATCCTGATTTAGTCCAAGATTTTCTGGGCCGAACGCCACCTCATCTTCCACCCTGAGGGTAAAAAACTGTGACTCGGGATTCTGAAATATAAAGCCTAGATCAGGAGCAATTTCTGAGACCTGATGATCAAGAGTGTTTTTACCCTTCACCATAACTGTACCGTCCATTTCACCCTCCAATATATGAGGTATGGTACCGTTTAGTGTACGGGCCAGAGTTGATTTTCCACAGCCACTTTTTCCAGTGATAAAGACGAATTCGCCCTTATTTACCTGTAGATTGATCCTGTTGAGAACTGGTTTTTTGGTATGAGGGTAACGGTAGGTTAAATTAGAAACTGTAACTTCTGTCAAGCTTTTAACCCCCTATTTTCAGTAAAGATGCCTTATCCATAAAAAGAAGAATAAACCCTGACATAACCATGAAAACTGCAAAAAACAGATCATTAACACCTATTTTCAGAGTGTTCAAACTGGATCTTCCTTTTCCCCCATTGAAACCGCGGCTTTCAGCGGCAATAGCAATTTCATCAGATAATTTAAGTGTGCGGATTAAAAGAGGAATGATCATTCCCCTATAGAAATAGGAAGGTTTGCGGATGATGTCCCATAAAGATAGATTGATTCCTCTGAGTTTGAGTGCGTTCATTATAGCTCCTGCTTCCCGGGCCAGGGTGGGGATATAGCGGAGAGTGATGGTAAGGGTGAAACTTAGGGGTGCTGGGAATCGCATCTTCTCCAGTGCCCGGGCCAAGTTGTTGGGTGAAGTGGTGAAAGCAAACAATAATCCCGCCGTAATCATCACTCCAAAACGGGCAAAAAATGGACTGAAGGATACCAGTGAATAGTTCAGATTATCAGTTATTAAAGCTAGTACCACCACTGATATGATTCCAAAGGTGAAAAAAAGTAAAAGGAACCGCATCATACTTCGAAAAGTACGGGAAATGACGGTTAAGACAATTAACACCATCTCCAAAGTCAGGAGGAATATAATGTTATCCAGGTAAACTGAAAGGAGAGTAACACCTAAAAGAAGTCCCATTTTAGTGCGAGGGTCCAACCTGTGGACCATGGAGTCTTCTTCCGGGTTTTGGGCGGTGAATGGTGAAAAAAAACTTTCTATGATCACTCACCAATCGCCCCTGCCTTTTTGAGTTCCTGAACTATTTTCGAACCAACAAAACCTCCCAGAACACCGAGGGTTGTGGTTATCAATGCTGATACCAGTATCAGGGTAGGGGTGAGAATGGTTTGAGAAAACCCGAAGAAAAAGGGAACTGTGAGGATTACAAAGGTTTCCACCAGCTGGTTAATTCCACAAGCTGTTATTAAAGAATTTCTAACCCCATATTCTCCATATTTAATTTTAATAACAGCATCTGCTGCTAAACCTCCCAGTACTGTGGTGGGGAGTAATGGTAAAAATGCTGGCATTATAAATCCACATATTATCCCATTTACTACGCCAATAATGGTGAATGTACCGATTTTTCCCACTTTAGCCAGTCCAATGGCAATTACAATGCTCACAAAAAATGCTGAAGCCACTGATTTAGCTGGTTCGAAAGGTGTGAATGCAGAGACACCCAAAATGGTAACAGCCTGTACAATGAACATTAAAGCTATTATCATGCCAATGAATGTCAAATCTCGGGTGGTAAATTTTTTTAAATTCATATATTATCTCCTTACTAAATTTTTTTGTCCTTTTTCTTTGTTTTTACCATTTTTTTTGTCTTTCTGCAATCTATTATTGGTTTAATTCTACTATAAGCCCAAATCTTCGTCTTTAAACCACTTCATCCAAGTAAAAGTGTGGTGCTGTAAAACTAATGGAGATATCTTCCAAAACACCGATGCTTCTATTTCTAGTTTCAGCGTTGACAAAAACCATGTTAACACCATCAATCATTTCTGAAATGAGTTTTATATCTGTTTCAAGATTATCTTCCAAGAACACATTCCCGCGACCATCGGAAATCACCACCAGAGTGGGTGTTGCCCTTTTTTCAAGTTTAGCCATTTCCAACGCCTGATAGATAGCCGGAGTAAGGGGTGTTTTACCCCCAGTGGGTAAATTCTCCAGGGATTCTTCGATCTTATTCACATCTCTGGTTGGAGAAGACAATATCTCAGCATCGTCTCCCCTGAACGCCAGGAGTGCAATTTTGTTCTTTTTTTCATAAGATTCCTTTAAAAGGAGCCATGAAAGGCTTTTGGCAAACCCTATTTTCTTATCCATTCGCATGGAAGATGATGAGTCCAAGAGTATGATGTAGAGGGATTCCCCTTTACTAACACGAACCTTTTCCATTACATGTTCAGGCAGCACCACCAATTTTCCATTATTATTTTCCCGTGCTGCCTTGCGCACAGTGGCATCCACTGCCAAACTGGCAGGTTTCTTACTATCCCTGGCTTTCAGATACATTCCCCTTCTCCCCGTGACTTTTGAACTATTTTTTCCCTGTAAGGCTCCTTTAACCTCCGTTCTGGTGATGTTCTTTTTCAATTGACGTTGTCGATCTATTTCAAAAGTTTCTTCAGGAGGTTCACCATGAATCATGTTTTCAATGGCCTCCTGGGTGAGAGGTTCATCTTTTTGGAATGGTAATTGCTTCATTCTATGTGGTAGAGCCATTAAGGCAGCTTCCTTAAGATCTTCTTCTGCTACCTCAGTTCTACCATCCAATGCTGCCAGTGCTCTGGATGTTTTTTCCATAACAATATCTGCTCTGTGGGTTTTTATGCCCAGACTGGTGATTATTTCCACTATCTTTTCCAGCATGTCCTGCGAAATCATTACCTGAGGTAGTAATTTCTGAGCCTGAATGATCTTATCCTGTAAGTTTTCCTGCTGGGTTTTGAATTTTTGTTCAAATTCCCAGGGATCATGATCAAATTCGCGTCGGTATTGCATTACTTTGAGACGTTCTTCCTTTGATTCAAGAGCTTTAACTTCCACCGAGAGCCCAAAACGATCTAATATTTGAGGACGCAGGTCACCTTCTTCCGGATTCATGGTTCCAACCAGAATAAACCTAGATGGATGATAAATAGAGATTCCTTCTCTTTCCACCAGATTCACACCCATAGCTGCAGAATCAAGAAGTACATTTACCAAATGATCATCTAAAAGGTTCACTTCATCAATATAGAGGATGTTGCGGTTAGCTCGTGCCAAAATTCCTGGTTCTAAAGCTTTAATTCCTTTTTTTAAGACTTTTTTTATATCTATAGTTCCAATTACCATATCTTCAGTGGCTGATATGGGCATGTCCACGATTTCCATTCTTTTACTAAGTTTAGGGAGTGTGCCTCCATTTTTATATTTTTCCTGGCAAGAATGACACATTAATTTGATATCAGATGGATGGCAGTTAAAGGAACAACCTTCCACGATTTCTATTTCAGGTAACAGATATGAAAGTGAACGAACGAACGTTGATTTCCCTGTTCCTTTATCTCCTTTTATGAGCACTCCTCCTATTGAAGGATCAATGGCATTTATAAGAAGTGCTTTTTTCAGTATTTTCTGCCCCACCATGGCAGTAAATGGAAATATAACAAACTTATGATGCATAACTGTATCACCCAATTTATACATGATTTATTTAGTTTAATTTCTCGTTAGAATTAACTAAATTCGATATATATAATATTTTCCATTTCTTTGTTATTATTACGTTTTGTAGAAATTAAAGAAAAAGATAATACAATCAAATATTTAAAAAAAGAAAAATGGGATATGAAGTCAAAAAAGTTCATTAATGCGTGAAGATATTAACATCTTATGACATCCATTTATTTCTTATTGCTGGTTTAAAATCTGTTCAAGTAAAATCAGAGTTTTTTTCACCCCTGATCTTTGCCGTGACAGAAGTTGCTCGGAATTGGGAGAACACAAATCCGCATATTCATCTGAATTGATTCTAACCGTTTTATCCTGCGTCACAATTGATATTCCACCCCTTCCGATCCCAGCTGTGGTTCCTATTCCAACATCCGCTCCAGAAATTTTTTTAACTGCTCGTGCCATTAGCAATGCCACTTCCTGGTCCTCTTTTTCATGATAAACCTTTATCCCATTAATGATTTTATGTGGTTTAGGTGGATCAACCTTTAAAACTGATTTGAGTGCACTGAGTGTGGGAATGAACATCCCACATAGAAGTATCACATTATCTTGAAAGTTTTTCAAGGATTCTGGCTTCAATACCTGGGGACCAAATTCTCCCTGATATCCTTGGGTACATGCATGTATTTCCCGGGCAATGATACCATGGGTGAAGCATTCGGCGGTGGCAACTGTAATTGTCATGATACATCAACCATCTTACAATGTTCTGGTAAATTCATTTAAAGTGTTTAAATGCGGGTTTTTTTGAAATTGAATGTGTTGAAACACAAATTTTTAAAGTTAAATGTGTTAAATGCAGTTTTTTGAATAGATATTATCAATGATTTTCCTTCGCAAGTACTACAAGTTTTTTTTATAAAATAACATGGCACTGATTTTTCCAGCGTGATTATTTCCCCAAATTGCGTGACTCCAATGCTTTTAATATTTCCATGGTCATTCTGTTTGCAATTTCATCCAGCATATAAGGAGTTACCGGTTCCCTATCCCTGATGAACTTTCCGGTGGTTACAACAGTATGATGATGGTTTATGCCCTGTTTTCTTAATTCATTGATAACTGGATTACTGCGGTCTGCTTCGGAAATTTCAATTACTTCTATTTTTTCATCTCCTATCCCAAAAACCCCTGCGGTGCTTATGGTGGTTGCACCAATCTTATGTGCCCTTTTTATGATGGCTGCAGTGGTAGGAATGGTATTTCCCCCAGCTATCTCCACACATACCACATCACCCTTTATATAATCCAAATTTTGCAGGTCAATGTCTTCCCTGATGGTTATAACCTCTTTAATACCTCTAAGTTCATAGAGAAGGTCTACCTTGTAGTCTCCTATGTTTCCTCCCAGGATTTTGAAAATTATATCGCCTGATGATATTTTCTGGGAATCAATTGCCGTTATTTTTTGGGGTCCTCCCCGGTGTGTCTGGGTTAAATTGAGTCCTGTTCGTATTCCCAGTCTTCCCAATCCCACTAAAGTTACGTGGCCTTTGGGAACCTTATTATTTTCCATTTCTTCTATTTTCATTTAATATCCCTAAAGAGTATCATCACTAACCTAAAAAGTATCATCACCAAAATAGTTCAATAATACTTTCTTAAGTGAAGTGATGCATTATTTTAGGATGTATGGATGTTTGTTTGTATTAGTAGGATTAGTTTATGTAGTAGTAGTGACAAAAATTAGAATTGAAGGGCATCCAAATCTTGTGATACATTTGAGCGAAAAATGTTTTTTTAATCTTCAGATGCCCTACTATTCATACAATATCCGGATTTTTCTACTCTACAGTATTACATCCTTCTATTGAACTTTTGGAGGAGGTGTGATGAGGCAAAACCTCTCCAAACTAGTATTAGTACTAAGTACTATAAATACTTTATCTTAAGAAAGTATTACTTTTTTGTTTTGTTTATTTTACTCCTTTTTCTCTTTAATAATTTTAATGAACTTTTTTAATGAATTTATAACGTCCATATGATTAATTAGCTCGTAGGTATATTATGGGATTGATACGTCTCCCATGACCTATTGGTATGTTTTACATCGGCATTTACCCCTAATTCGTTTAATATCTGGCAAAGTTTCACCAACCCAGGGATTTCTGTGGCACGGTGGGTGGCATCCACCAGGTTAATACCTAACTTCTGGGCAAGTATAGCACCAGGATGGGTGAGATCACCAGATAACAATAAATCAACTCCTTTTTCACTTGCAAGTTTAATGTAGTGAGTGTTTAACCCAAAACCCGATATTACGGCTAGTTTTTTAATATTACTCTCCTTTCCCTGGACAATTCTTATATGATCCACATCAAGAGAATTAAACACCCTTCCTACAAAACCATCAAGTGTGAATTCTTCTTTGCAAATCCTCCCTATTCCTGTTTCCTCTTCTAAAACATCGATTACATTTAATTTCAGGGAATCGACCAGGGCATCATTGGCACCACCCTGGACGATATCCCAATTGGAATGGATGATGTAAGTGGGAGTTGTTGGAGGAAACAGTGAGGGATGGTGACAAACTAAGAGATCTGTTTCCTCACTGTTTGGATCAGTTTCTGGAAGGATGTCTAAAATTACCGCTACGTTCTCCACCTCAATTTCATCTGGATGGCCTGGACCCATGAATCCTACTTTATCATCCTTTAAGGCTAGACTGAGGGGAACCTTATTTTCAATTATTTTGAATAATTCAGATGCTAACATCTTCCACCGTAGAATTTATTTTTGATAAATAGTTTTCTATCGTATCATCTGATGATAATGGTTGTAATGCGGATATTATCAGTGCAGGTTCCCTCAGAAGTGATGAAAACTTATAATGATCTTTTTCCTTGAAGATGACCCCTTCATAGAAATTCATTCCTGCCACACCATAAAGTACTCCGTTACTTTCTAAAACATCACCCAAACTTTTCCGGAGGACTTCCATAGTAAATGTCATTGTTCCTGAAGTTTTAGTGTTTAATCCTCCAGTTTTTAATATCCCCTTATATTTTGAATCAGCATCATCAATTCTGTCATTTATGTTGCTTTTTTCATTAATATGGTGGTCACTCCCGTCTGAAGTGGGATCTTCTGCTATAAATATTGAAACATCATTATTAACAAATTCTCTAACTGTTTGGGGACTTAAACCTCCCAAACCCGTGGTGTCCACTACCAGATCAGCTTCTTTGATCCTGGATAGATCATCAGTGAACTTCACACCATCTCCTAAAAGGTGTTCTAGATTGGGTTGAATATCAACTACTGTGACACTTGAAAATTCCTTAAATTGTTCAGCAAGTTTCATCCCAGTGATGTATGCCCCTACAATGACTGTTTCATCCACGTTCACGTCCAATGATTCAATCCATTGGAGTGTGGCTTCACATTTAATATCTCCTATTCTGTTAACTATATCCCCTACTTTTATTCCAGAGTACATGGTGAAAACTTCTTCTGTAATTCCCCTTTCTTTTATAATCATTCCACCACCGAAAATCCAATTCTCACGAGAGCCTCGGTTATTTCATCTTTTACTGCATCCTGAACTTCTTTACCATGCAAGATATGTGATGGTGATGTGGCAGCTGATAATATTCTGCCCTTTTTATCCATTATTACCAGTAATGATCCAGAACCAGGTACTCCCAGACGTCCCCTGGCAATCACCAGATCACAGTCACAAATATCCAGGGCTAATATGGCCTTGGTAATGGCTGGAGTTCGTGATAGATCTGCAGAGTTAGTGTGAATGAACACATGTTCAGCACTAGGTAAGTTAAATCTGGTTAAAACTTCGTTTATGGCAGATGTTTTAACTGTATTTTTGTTAGGAACCACAATCCTCCTACAGGACCGGATATGATTGCGGAGGGCTATCAGTTCATCTTCTGTGTCTCCGAAACGTTCATCCTGCACCGATTCATGATAAGCATTTTTTACTGTTTCATCAAAGTTCATGAACTATCTTCCTTAACTTTTGATACATCAGTTGTTTTTATCCACGTTCAAGGATCATGTTTTAGTTATTCCCACTTCTTTAACAGGACATGGGATTTCATTAATTTCAGGGTTAAGTCCAAGCTCCCTGATAGTTTTAACAACCTCTTTAAAGTTTCCATATGTTGAAGATCCCACTCCTTTAACATCCAGGGGGTAATGGTCGGGTATAACTGTTGCCACATTATCTGCTCCTGCCATGAGGGAGAACTTAACATTCTCCGGGCCAATGGTGGGGGTGGGAACAGTGATCCTCATGTCCTGGAAGACCAATCTGGTAATGGCAATGGTCTTCATCTGCTCAATCAAAGAACAGGGAGGATGATTCTCCATGGGAGTTTCCATGTATGGGTTAAATCCCATTATAGGTACCTCACCCAATGTGTGGAATTCTTTCAAAAAGAAAAGATGATTCACACGGTCCTGATAAGATTCTCCTATTCCAATTAATAAACCTGAAGATAATTCAATACCTTCATCTTCAACCATTTTACATGTCATTAACCTGTCTTTCAGTTTTTCACCAGGTTTTAATTCATTAAAAAGTTTTAAATTTATTGTTTCAAGATTACAGCATACTGTGTCGGTATTATATTCTGTCAATTGTTTTACAGATTCTTTAGTTAAATCTGATCCCACATTGATCAGTAATTCCAGGTTGGTGTTTTCTTTTACAATTTTAGCTGCTTGAACTGCATGTTGACCATTGTATCCATGGGCTCCGGAACAACTGATGCGTGGAATTCCTGCCTTTTTCACTGACTGAGCAGCCATCAAAATCTCATCTTCTGTTTTTGAAAAAGAATAGTAGTACCCTTCACTGGATGTTTTAGCTGCAAATCCACAGTACTTGCATTTAGGTGTTATTTTACATACATTGGTTAAATGAACTGTAGATGTTAATTTAATAGATTTGTTATTGGAATCTCGAAGTTCTGAGGCTGCTTCAAAAATTTTCAAAATATTTTCATAGGATCTGGTTTTAAACAAATCCAAAACTTCATCTTTTTTTAAATCCTGTTCATTTAAAGCTCTTTTGATAATTTTGTTTATCAATTTAGCACCTTTACGCTTTTATAAATAATATTTTTTTATGAAATATCCAATCCAATGTTTAGGGCTATTTTCCTGGATAATTATGAAATTTAACTGTTTTTAATGGCTTTAACCCGATTATTTCTGTTTAATTTTTAAAAAAATAATAAAAAAAGGGTGTTAATTATATATTACAGGTTGGACCCTTACCTTTCCTGTTTTCCATGACTTCCATGACTGAAGGTAGCAAATCTGCAGCTGCACCGAAGTTCATTGAATCAGCAGTTCCCAGTAATGCTCCAGGGTCAAGTTTTTCTTCCATGTGGTCAATTCCTACACTATTCATCAGATCTGTGACCTGGGTTAGTGATTCTTTGGCCATCATCTGGGCGAAACCTGCTGGAGCTCCCAATACATTCATTACTGAGTCACGGTAGCTTAAAATTCCAGCGTAGGTTATGGCAGTGAGTGCAGAGCACATGTCACATACTGGACCTAATAGTTCTGCAGGGAGTTTAAAGGCATCACCACGTGCTGCTACACCCCAGTCTACTAGATCACAGATGGCTTCTTCTGATGCGTAACCTTCAGCAACATATACCTGTCCTTTCATCTCAGGTACTGCTCCAGGGTGATATGAAGATACATTGACTTTTGGTGCAATATTCATTTCATCGCTTGCCAGGTCTTCGAATATCTTCTGGAACATGGTAGTGGGCACTGTACAGGCATGGGTTACAATGGCACCTTCTTTAAGGTCATCAGCAAATTCTTTAATGATTCCCATCTGCATGTCACCTTTTGGTAACCAGGTCATTATCCAGTCAGCACCTTCAACTGCTTCACTATCATCAGTGGTGACTTCAAAACCAAGATCCTCAGGGTGCGTGAAGTGTATGGCACCTTCTGGTGGTTTTGGTAAGTCTTTAGCTACGGCATTGACTTTTTCCCTGATCTGTGGCATTATGCTTTCAGGGTCAGTTTTATGAGCTTCAATAACTGCTTCGTATTCAAAATCATCTATTACCTTAAAGTCATTGCCAAATGATGGGTCCGCCACTACTACCTCATCCACTCCAGCCAGTTCCTTGAGCTCTGCACCCATGGTAATGGTGGAATGGGTCATGGCTATCTCTGGTTTTCCGACTTGTTCTGCTACTTCACAGGCTCGGCTGAAGTTTGTTATCCCACTGGCTGCGTGGGTTCGATAACAACCGGCTCCCAATATTGCAAGTTTCATACTATCACTCCTTTTTCCGTCAAATCTTAATACTACCTACGGGTTTAGTAGTACAAAATTAGATAGTCTAAATGTAATATAAATGTTTTGATTTTTACCACATTTTGTAAATGTGCATAAAATAAATAATAAAATATTTAGTATTTATAATATAAAGTTACACTCTAATGATTCAATTAAAAAAAAATGATTGGTAAATGATCTAATAAAAATTAGTAATTAATCGGTAGATCAGTAATTAATCTAGTATAATTATAGTTCCATTATTTCTTGATGATTGATACTCTTTCACTGACCAAAACATTCTGATCAGTTAATCCCACCATTTCATCAGGGATATGATCTAAATTTTCACCATATTTTAGCCCATCAGATACCGTTTTCTTTTTACGTATGAAAGTTCCTTCAGTCATGTTAAATCCAAATGGTAAATGTTGGTTACATACCTCCCTGATCCTGTCATGAAATGCGTCTGGATCTTCTATTTCAGTGGTTATAATTTCAATTAGAACCCTGCCGGTTTTAACGTGCAAATCAATTCTTTCACCTTTGATAGTTATGAATCGTGGTTCTTCTCCATCTTCCAGTGGTAGTCTCCTTCCATGGAGAACTATTCTGTTCACTGCCTCAATATTTTCCAAATCACTCAACAATTTTTCGGTGGTTTCACACCCCAACAAGCGGTGGGGAAATATTTCAATATCAGTTTTTTGATTTTCGGTGTCCATTATTTCAACTCCAGTTCTTAAACTATTTAGACTCAATATTCCCTATTTAATCACATTCAAACTTTTTTTTATCTTGTAATTATAGTAAAAGGAGACCATATTAGCCTCCATTCTCTGTAGGAAGGAATTGACAGTAATGGTGGCAATCCATTAAACACTGCCAAATCCACACAATGTTGTAACCAATAGTAATATTATGACCGTAATTTATTTTATTACTATTAGTTAGTCACATAAGAAGTAGTAACAACTATATAAACATTGTGGTTACGCCATGATATTGAATTAATTCGTACTAAACACAAAATTTATGACTTATAATCTGTGGTTTGTATATTATAACAAAAATCATGTGAAAATGAGATGATATTGGGATTAAAAACCATAATCATCAATGTTATCCTTAACAACACCTCTACAAAAACATTTCATTTATACAATGTTATAACTAGATGATTTCCATGGTTAGATACCTTCCTTGGATATTCTTCTGATATGAAATTCGAAAATCCCTGGAAAAAATCAGATAAGTTAATGTTGATATTAATATTTATAAAAAATTTATTATATATATCATTATCATACCTAATTTGTAATAAATAAATTCTAAGTAATAATATTTTTTCCAAAAATTATGGATTTTTAAAAAAGGATATCAAAAAGGCTTTTCTTGAATTTCTCCCCTAATTTAACCCCAATAAGTAAAATGTCATTAATAGATATGGAGAAAAATAAAAGAAAAACTGGCAAAACAGAAGAATTTGAGCAAAATAAAGAATATGAACCATTCAAATTCAATTATATACCTATGTACTTAAATTTATGGATTAAAAAAGGTTCACAGGTCTTTTTCTTAGCCCAAAGATTTATAAGTGTAATACTACTTAAGGATTTATTAATCATCACGGAGGTAATATAAAAATGATAATAAGTAATACTAATGTGGATGTTTGTATAAATAAAATCAAGATGATTCGACCGGGAATAAATCCAAAAAGCTGTGATTTAAACCTGAATATTGATTGGAGTATTGAATACACCAAAACAGATGAAGGAAACATGGAATATGTTTGTACCTTGAATGCAATGGGTGAAATGCCTATCCAATTTGCAGTACAAGGTTCTTTAGACTGTGTAGACCAGACAGAAGATTTAGAGAAACGTTCTGATGAACTCTCCCCACTCATACTGGATAAGTGCATGAATACCATGATAAACATTGTAAACATCACCAAAAACAGCGTATTAACCATCAAAAATGTCCCAGAAGTCTATTTAAACTGTTTTTCATGTGAATTCAAAAATTAATCTGTAAAAAAAAGTTTACATCCTGTAAGAAGAAAACTGATCTAAAATCCAAATTAACCATTTTGAGAGAATTTTATTCTTTAATAATCCTTTACTCGGAAATTTATCAGATAACGATCAAATGGAATCAAATCAAACAATAGAAAGGTGTAAAAAATGTTAAAAGTAGCCCATACCATCTGCCCCTCCTGTAGTGTGGGGTGCGGAGTGAACCTGATAATCAAGGACCAGAAAGCAGTGGGAACCTATCCCTACAAAAGACATCCCATTAACCAAGGAAAAAACTGTAAAAAAGGAAGAGATTCCTACCAAATATTGAATGAAAACCGCTTAAAAGATCCTTTACTAAGAAAAGGAGGTCTTGAACAGGTCAATTGGGAATATGCATTAGAAACTGCTGCCTCCCAACTAAAATCCTACGAGAATCGTGAAATTGGAATCATTGCCTCTGGTGATTGCACCAATGAAGAATATGAAACCTTGAAAAAATTTGCTACAACATTGGGTGTTGAAAATATAGGATACAATGCTAAGAACATTCCTACCTTCAACTTCAAAACAGCCCCCCTCGATGATGTGGAAAACTCAGATTTCATTTTAATAATTGGAGACATCCTAAAGGAAAATCCTCTCTTAGGTAGGCGGGTTATACTGGCAAAAGAAGGGGGAGCAGAAATAATCGCAGCTGATTACCCTGAAAAAACCCTGACTGGAATAAATTCAGATGAATACATCCAAATTGAATCAACATCCTCATTTTTAGATAATATTAACCGGAATGTTCTGGAAAACCCTCAGCAATTATCAACAGTCATTATCAGTGGATTAAGTGGTGAAGAATTTGAAAATAGCCTTAAATTTTTCCAGGACTCCCATGTCAAATTACTCCCAGTGATGGAGGAGTGTAACAGCAGAGGGGCCATGAACCTTCTTCCTGCCCTAAGTGAAGATGAATTGAAGGATCTGCTTGAAAAAGTGAAAATATTGTATGTGGTGGGAGATGACCCTGCTTCCTATATGGAAGAATCCCTGAAAAACATTGAATTTTTAATTACACAGAATTTTTTAGTGAATGAAACGGTTTTGATGTCTGATGTGGTCCTCCCAGGATCTTGCTGGGCTGAAAAAACTGGTTCTTTTACCAACACTGCGGGAGAAACTCAGAACTTCGAAAAAATAGTTGAACCACCAGGAAATGCCATTGATGATGTGACCATAATAAGGGAACTTGCAGAAAAAATGGGGTTGGAGTTGTAAGGTGATATAAATGGAACCACAATTTTTACTTGCCAAGGCAAAAGATGAAGAATTAGCCAAAAAAGGAGAATGTGGAGGCGCAGTAAGTGCCTTATTCAAATATCTGTTAGATCAACAACTGGTTGACGGAGTTTTAACTCTAACCCGGGGAGAAGATGTATATGATGGTATTCCTACCCTGGTTGAAAACTCAGAGGAGATAGTTGAAACTTGCGGTTCTCTGCACTGTGCACCAACCATGTTCGGAGACCTGATAAGCAAACACTTAAATGACATACGATTGGCAGTTAGTGTGAAACCCTGCGATGCAATGGCCATTAAAGAACTGGAAAAAAGGCATCAAATCAACCCTGATGCCATCTACAAAATAGGTCTTAACTGTGGAGGGACCGTGATGCCTATCACTGCCCGGAAAATGATAGAAATGTTCTATGATGTAGATCCAGCAGAGGTGGTGGCTGAAGAAATTGATAAGGGGAAATTCATCATTGAACTGGCTGATGGAACTCATAAATCTGTGGAAATCGATGAATTAGAAGAGAAAGGATTTGGAAGACGCAACAATTGCCAGAGATGTGAATTGAAAATTCCGAGAAATGCAGATCTGGCCTGTGGTAACTGGGGTGCCGAGCCTGGATGGACTTTCATAGAAGTGGTCACAGAGAAAGGGAAAACTCTGGTGGAAAATGCTAGAAAGAATGGATATATAGATGTTAAAACCCCTTCCGAAAAGGCAATTGCCATAAGAGAAAAGATTGAAAATGTGATGATAAAGTTAGCCCGTAAATTCCAGGATAAATACTTGGAAGAAGATTATCCTGCCCCAGAAAACTGGGATGAATACTGGAACCGCTGCATCAAGTGCTACGCCTGCCGGGATGTGTGTCCTATCTGTTTCTGTAAGGAGTGCGATCTGGAAAAAGATTTCTATACTGATGAAGATGAGATAGCACCAGATCCTCTCACTTTCCAGGGAGTTAGACTGTCCCACATGTGTTTTAGTTGTGTTAACTGCGGACAATGTGAAGATGTGTGTCCCATGGAGATTCCCCTGGCCCGTATCTTCCACAGGATGCAGAAAAAATACCGGGATGACACTGGATTCATAGCAGGCGTGAGTGAAGAGTTACCTCCATTGTACAGTCCAGAAAAGGAATAAAAATGGGTTTTATTAGTAAAAACTATTAAATCTTTATTAAAATAGCATAAAGAAGTTAAGGTGATAGAAATGTCTGAAGAAGATGTGAAAATTGTGGGGTTTTGTTGTAACTGGTGTTGCTATGGGGGTGCAGACACCGCAGGCACAGCCAGAATGCAGTACCCTCCCAATGTTAGAATTTTAAGAGTGATGTGTTCCGGCCGTATTAACCCATCAATGGTGCTTAAAGCATTTAAAGAAGGTGCAGATGGTGTTTTTGTGGGTGGTTGCCATATGGGAGACTGCCACTACGATGCTGGGAACTATAAATGGAACCGTCGAGCCAAACTGGTTGAAGAACTTCTACCTGAATTTGGGATTGAAAGGGAAAGGTTTAGATTCGAATGGATATCCGCTTCAGAGGGTGAGAAGTTCCAGGAAACAATGAAAGAATTCGCAGATACTATAAAATCAATTGGACCACTTAAAAGATCAACACCCCAAATTAGCACCCAGGCAAAATTCACTGCCAAGATTTAAAAATTAACTATTTTATTTTTTTAAATCCTTTCTTTTGGTGATTGGAAAATGAAAATCGCAGTTTATGGTGCTGGTAATCAGGACCTATATGTTAATCAGCTCAAACTACCTGAAAAATATGGGGGAACCCCACCATATGGAGGTAGCAGGATGGCCATCGAATTTAAGGAAGCTGGTCATGATGTTTACCTTGCCGAACCAGAGCGTAATATGCTCCTCCCAGACATGTGGAAAGTTGTTGAAGATAAAGGGGTGACGGTTACCTCTGATGATGCTGAAGCTGCTCGTAACGCAGAAATAGCTGTCCTTTTCACCCCTTTTGGTAAATCAACATTCAACATAGCCAAGAACATCATAAAACACCTTCCAGAAAATGGGGTGATTGCCAATACATGTACAGTTTCTCCCCTGGTTCTGTACTATGTTCTGGAACTTGAAATAAAAAGAAAAAGGAATGATGTGGGTATTTGTTCCATGCACCCGGCAGCAGTTCCTGGAACTCCACAGCATGGTCACTACGTCATAGGAGGTCATACCACCAATGATCTGGATCTGGCCACATCAGAACAGATCCACAAATGTGTTGACCTGGCCAGAGACTGTAAAAAAGAGGCTTATATTGTGCCTGCTGATGTTTCATCATCTGTGGCAGATATGGGATCCCTGGTGACAGCGGTGACCCTCTCCGGTGTTCTGGACTATTATCAAGTGGGGACCAAGATCATTAAAGCTCCCCAGGAGATGGTTGAAAAACAGATCCTTATGACCTTGCAGACCATGGCCTCCCTGGTCGAGTCCTCAGGGGTTGCAGGACTCCTGAAAGCAATGGATCCTGAATTACTGGTGAAAAGTGCCAGTTCTATGCACCTTTTAGAGGAACAAAAAGATTTAGATGCGGCTTTAGAAACTTTATCTGACCTGGACCATGAGTTGATAGAGAATTCCAGGGAAGCTGAAATAAAACCAACTAATCTAGTGGCTGCTCAGGCTCTGGCCAAGGAACTCCTAGCCCTTATGGGTGAAAGGGCATCTGAAGGTACCATCAGACGATGCATGCGTAAAATGTTTGAATAATCACTTTTTATTAATTTTATAAACTTTTTATAACCTTTTTTCTTTAATACAGCTAAAATTGTCAGTGCAAAAAACCTTATCATACTCATCTTGTCTTTAAACTTTCTATCTTTTAAACTCTTATTTCTATTAAAAAGAACAAAATATAATCATGCAATTGAGGGGGCCTCACTTATCAGAAAAAATAATAAAATTGTTTCTGGCAAACTCGAACTTTCTGTTAATGCCCTGAAAGTTTTGGAAAAAAGATACCTCATCAAAGATGAGGGAGGGCGAGTTACTGAAACCCCTGAAGAAATGTTCAGAAGGGTGGCTGAGAATATAGCCCAAGTAGATCTTCAATATGATAAAAATGCAGACATTGAAGCTCTTCAGGAAGAATTTTACCGTTTAATGACTAGTCTAAAGTTTCTTCCAAACTCCCCCACTCTGATGAATGCTGGCACTTCCCTAAATCAGTTATCTGCATGTTTTGTTTTGCCTGTGGAAGATTCGATAGAAGGTATATTTGATTCATTAAAGCATATGGCCCTTATCCATAAATCAGGAGGAGGGGTTGGTTTCTCATTTTCCAAAATTCGACCCGTAGGAGATGTGGTTCGGTCAACTAAAGGGATTGCATCCGGACCCATTTCGTTCATGCACATCTATGATGCAGCTACTGAGGTGATAAAACAGGGTGGTCGGAGAAGGGGTGCCAATATGGGCATACTCAGAGTTGATCATCCTGATATACTGGAATTCATCACCATCAAAGGAAAAAATAATGGAAAATATGAATATGGGAAAAAATATGAATTCTGGAAAAATGGAAGGAAAAAAGATGAACTTGAGAATAAAAGTGGGAAAGAATCAAATATTGACCATTTGACCAATTTTAATCTATCTGTGGCTGTTAATGATGAGTTCATGCATGCAGTTAAGGATGACCTTGAGATTGATCTGGTGAACCCTCGAAACAGTGAAGTGGTAAAATCAATTCCTGCTAGAACGATTTTCGATTTAATGGTAGATATGGCCTGGAAAAATGGTGATCCTGGAATACTGTTCATGGATGAGGTAAACCGTGCCAACCCCACCCCCCATCTTGGATTGATCCAGGCAACCAATCCCTGCGGTGAACAACCTCTTCTTTCCTATGAGTCCTGCAACCTGGGATCCATAAACCTGGCTCAAATGGTGGAAAATGGAGAGATTCTATGGGATGAACTGAAAAAAACCATTGAAACTGCGGTGCATTTTTTGGATAACGTGATTGATGCCAACCAGTACCCCCTACATAAAATAGAGGAGAAAACTCAAAAAACCCGGAAGATCGGCCTGGGAGTGATGGGCTTTGCTGACATGTTAATCAGACTAGAGATTCCTTACAATTCCCAGGAAGCACTGGATATGGCTGGCAAACTCATGAGTTTCATCAGCACAACCGCCAGAGAGGCCTCCCTGGAACTGGGAAAAATCAAAGGATCATTCCCTGCATTTAAAAGAAGTAGGTGGGACAATGAAGGTTATGCTGCAATGCGAAATGCCACCACTACTACCATCGCCCCCACAGGCAGCATAAGTATAATTGCAGGAGTTTCCAGTGGGATTGAACCCCTATTTGCTGTTAGTTTCCAGAGGGATGTGCTGGACGGTGCTAAACTACTTGAAGTAAACCCTCTTTTTGAAGAAATGGCCCGAGAGAGGGGAATCTACTCAGAAAAGCTCATGATGAAAATTGCCAGGAAAGGTTCACTTCAGGGATTAAAAGAAATTCCAGACGACCTCCAACGGATTTTTGTCACTACCTATGAGGTGGATCCAGTCTGGCAGGTGCGGATGCAGGCTGCATTCCAGAAACACACTGATAATGCAGTGTCCAAAACAGTTAACCTGCCTTCTGATGCAACACATGAAGATGTTAAGAAGGTTTTCATACTGGCCCATCAACTTAAATGTAAAGGAATAACAGTTTACAGGTACGGGAGTAAAGAAAAACAGGTTTTATATTTAGGTATAATTCCAGAAAACCAGGACCATGAATATTTAAGTGCCAAATCTGAGTATTCAGGGGGTTGTCCCTCCTTTATCTGTATACACTAAAACCATCTAAAGTGAAGTAAACCACCTAAAAGGAAGCAGACCATTTATTTTCATTTATTTTACAGGTTTAAAATTAGGATCCAACTCCAGAGCTTTATCATAACATTCCTGGGCTTCATGATCCTCTCCCAACTTCAAA
Organism: Methanobacterium sp. PtaB.Bin024; assembly: GCA_002067065.1. GTDB lineage: Archaea > Methanobacteriota > Methanobacteria > Methanobacteriales > Methanobacteriaceae > Methanobacterium. The sequence goes on along the minus strand of MVPY01000043.1, from coordinate 167,705 downwards.
AGTGCATTTCCTTTAGTGTGCCATATTTCAGGATTTTCAGGATCCAATTTTAAAGCTCTGTTAAAACATTCCACTGCATTTTGGTATTCTCCACTCCTCCCCATTGCAATTCCTTTATTGTACAGTACCTTAGAATTGTCAGAGTTTATTTTAAGAGCTTTATCATAGCAAGCAAGAGCGTCCTGAAATTTGAATGCCTTTGTAAGGCTGTTTCCTTTATTATTCAATACTTTTGTATTCTCTGGGTCTAATTTAAGGGCTTTGTCAAAGGCTTCAGAAGCCTGACTGAATTTACGGATTTCTGTGAGGGAAATACCTTTACTATTCAGGATCATTGCATTGGAAGGTTCAAGTTCCAGTGCCCTGTTAAATGATTCTATTGCTTTTCTATATTCTATAAGTTCCATGAGTTGGAGACCTTTCCTGTTCCATGCCATTACTGCATTGCCAGATTTCATTGTCTCTTTAAATGATTCTTCTATTCTCTGATATTCATCCATACCTTTGGAGTAGTCGTAACCAGCCCAAATCATCAATAACAAATAAATCCCAGTGAAAACCGTGGACCATACAAATAACAGAATATCCCTGGTACACAAGAGCTGATATGACTTAAAAAATATTAATAATCCTATCCCAATCGAAGATACTATCATTATTCTCATAAAAAGAGTTTTATTATAATATTCCAATCTGTTGAAGATACCTCTAAAAAGCACTAAAGCCCCCAAAGGAGCGAAACAGATTGCCATAACTATATTAGAAAAATCAGTAGCAGTCAAACTATACAAAAGACTGCACAAAACTAAAATAGAACCCCATATTATATCTGATGATGATTTTTTCATTTATTTTCCAGCTTAATCCATTTTCTCTATTACTTACTTCGTTTAACAAATAAATATTCCATTTTAAAATTGATATTATTTTCTTGATAAAATATATTAAAATTTCAGTATATTAATTAATAAAAATTTTGGCAGTGTATACCCTCGCATCAACCAGCAAAACAATAGTCCCACTGTATGAGTTTTACATTGATAACAACTTTATTTGTAATACTTTAACTACTTTTTATACTAACTTTTAAATAGCTTGACCAATTATTATAATTAGAACCCAAAAGCCAAAGTTAATGAAAAATGATGTCTATCCCTAACTTTTAGAGAGTTTAAAAAATATAACAGGTGATTTTAGTGCACGATATGGTCAAGGATGCAGCAAATGACATGGATTCAGCTTTCGAACTCAGTAAATCAGGAAAAAATGTTAATGATGTGGTGGATGCAGTTTCTGCACTATCAACTGCTGATGCCACCAGGCTGGGAATGAATTTCAAAAAATTCCCTCTGGGCTGTGACCTGACTGAAATCATAGTGGGCACCTGCGCATCAAACATGGAAAAAGATGAACTGATTGGGAACTGCCTTTTATCAAACATGATTGGTGCTTCAATTCATGTATGTGCCTATGCCTTTGCAGATATCGCTGAAAGCCATGAAATGAAAGGTATTGATGTTCTCCGGGAAGTTCGGGAAGTTACAGATGTGCCTTTGGATCTGGATCACTTTGGAAGATATGGAGCTATGCGATTCCCCCGGGAGATTGTTAAATGTCCAGGACAATGTTATAATGAAGGTCCTCCTTTCCATGAATGCCCCCGGGACAGGATCCATGTCAGACTCCTGGATAAAGAGGAAGCTGCCTTAGATGAGAGGGATGACTGGGTTAAATGCTCTTCCTCTGTGGCCATTAACGTGACCAGTGCACAGGGTGGAGAAGGACACGCTGCACCCTTAGAAGAAGCTGAAGAGATCGCCCAGCTTGCCCAAAAGTATGGTAAAGGTGTGGAGGCCATCATGTTCATAGGAGATGGTTATGATGATCTAATCACTGGATTTGAGAAAGCCCTTGAATTAGGGGCAGATATTTTTGTACTGGAGGGTGGACCTTTCAATCAGTCCAGTAACCGCTTGGATAGCTTTGCCAAGGCAGTGGCCATGGCCCGTCTACTAGTGCCAGGGAAGATCGTGGCCACCAATGGTGCTTATGAAGATGAGTGTCGTGTGGGTTTACGGGCAGGGCTAAATGCCATAATCACTGGTTTTCCCAAGAATCACCATGGTTACATGTGTGGTTACAGTCCAGGAACAGCTAGAAAAGGAAATTTTGGACTTCCACGTGTGATCAGAATAATTAAAGAAGAACTCAAAGAGGGCTTAACCAGTGTGCCTATTCAAAGAGGAGAATTGGAAGCATTGGCCAGTGCCATTAAGGTGGTGGGACCTGAAAATGTTTATCCTCAGAAAGTAGGAGAGTTCCCGGTGGGTGATGCTCACTGGGCAGTGTTGCCCAACTCACCTATCTATGAGAAAGTGAAAGTTGAAAGAACCATTCAGGGTATTCATGAAACCCTTACTGGTAGTAGTGCCGCACTCATAGGGGGAAGATTCGTCTCCTGGGCTTTAGCCAGAGAACTGGACAACGATGTTGATGAGATCATCATCAGTGATAAGGATCCTTGGGTGGAGAAGGTAACTGTTGATATCTTAAGTAGAGAACTGGAACCAAACATCATTGGGGGCTCATCAGATGATAGATTAGCATCCGAAAATGCTGATCACACTATAATCACTTCCACTATTCCGGGATTGGTTACCAGGATATCCCGGAGATTAGATGATCCAATAACTCTGATTTGATTTATTCCAACAAAATCAAGAAATTAAAAACATTAACTAGTGATTGAAAAAATAAAAAAATAGACAATGGGTTGACTGGTATCTATTAAATTAAGCTTTCCTACCAGCCATAACCAAGTCAAACTCATCCAGATTAACACTTCCAATTATCCGATAGAATTCATCTTCGGGTTGATTGAGAAGTTCTTTAGGATCAATGCCCCTTGCCTGTTCCAGGCCACGGATGAAGTATTTGAAGTCAGGACCTAAACCATCCATTATCCGGTAACCTTTTCCAATGTGGACTAGATCGTTTTGATCACATCCCGAAGTTAAATCTTTTATTCTTCCCATAAGATGTTTTGTGGGTTGTTTGTAAGTTCCTGTTTCCAGTGCAGTCTCTATATCTGTGGATACTTCCAGTTTATCAGCAACTTCACTTTGAGTTTTTCCTGTGTATTTCCTGAATCCTAAAACCAGATCTTTTAAATCTCCTTCCATACGATATCTCTCCTACTTTTTGTGATAATAATATGATCTTAGCAGTATAAATAATTTTTCTAATAAAAGTATTACAAACAAATAAGCTTATGAAAGATTATTTTTGTTATTTCTTGATTAAATTTAGTTAAATAATCAAAAAAAATGACGTTTTAATGAAAACAGACAATCTGATAGTATATCGTCAAAAAAATTTACATTATGTTATCCCTACACGATATTCAAAAATATTTTTTAAATTCATGACTTAGGAACCCTAAACCTTATTTACTTGAAAATTCTATCTAATCCAAAGTGACCACTCCTTATAAATCAATACCCCGGAAATGATTTTTAATAAAAATAGAATTATCCTTAATTAAAATAGAATTACCCAAATCAATATTCGATTTTTTAAGATTAGAATGAAAATCAACCAAATTAAACCATTACGGTGTTATTTTGATCAAAAAACGTTATTTAGTGCTAATAGCTGTGATCCTTTTAGTAATTTACATGTTCATAGAACCCTACTGGATCGAAACCAAGGAAATAACCATTGAATCTGACCAGATTCCTGCCCAGTTTGATGGTAAAACAATTGTTTTCCTCTCTGACATTCATGCAGGTCCTTTTTTTAGTCAAGAGAGAATTGATAGTTTGGTTAATCAGGTAAATGCCCTGGATCCAGATCTGATCCTCCTGGGAGGAGACTACGTAGACGGTGACTCTGCATATACACAATCCACTTTTGATTCATTATCCAATTTAGAAGCCCCTCTGGGTGTTTATGCTGTTTTAGGTAATAAAGATCCTCAATATGTAACTCTAAATACCATATTCCAATCAAATGTAACATACATAGGTAACAAAGGAACCTGGATTACGGTTAACGGCTCCAGGATCCGTCTGGGCGGAGTAGGGGATTACAATAATGGGGCTCAGATCCAAAATGCCACAACTTCTGTGGTTACACCCCAGGACTTTGTTATTCTAATCACTCATAACCCGGACTACTTCCCCCTGGTTGATAAGTCCAAAGTTGATCTAGTTTTCTCTGGACACACCCATGGAGGACAGGTAACCTTCTTCGGACTATGGGCACCTGCCACCCACTCAGATTATGGGAATAAATATCGTACAGGGGTTATCACAGAGGATAACTCTACTTTGATTGTTAGTAATGGTCTGGGAACCACTATATTGCCAGTGAGGTTTTTCGCACGCCCGCAAATTATTGTGGTGACTTTAAAAAAGACATAATACATACAAAAAAAAGAATTAATGGCAATATAGGTTAATTATTGAAAAAAACACACCATTAAAAAGAAATAATTCACCTTAACCTATTACAAATTATTTAAACACCTTCCCTTAACCAAGTCAGGTTTTTTATCCAAAAGCAATCGGATTGCTTCTTCAAAGTGTTCCAGGGCTTCTTCTGTTCTTTTAAGTTGTCGGAGGGCCACTCCTTTATTGTACCATGCTGGGAAGTAAACAGGATGTGATTTGATTATTTCATCAAAACAACGAATAGCTTCTTCCTTCCTGCCCATAGCCATTAAAATAAGTCCTTTATAATTTAGAATATCCCATTCTTTAGGTTCTATCCTTAAGGCATCATCAATGTATTTGAGGGCCTCTTCAAGTTTTCCCATTTCATAGAATGCACGACCTATATTGTAGAGAGCAATAAATGATGTGGTATCATCTTCTGCTGCTTTTTTAAAATAAGTGACAGCATCAGGATAATTTTTAAGATCAAAAAGTATCTCTCCTTTAGCATTACACAGATCAGGATACAGATCATCAGATGTGTCAATTAAACCCAGGGCCTCATCAATTAATTTTTGGGCAGTCTTATTCTGCCCCAGAAAGTGATAGGCCAGACCATTGAAATATAATGCATCAACATCATGCGGTTCTTCCTTTAGAAACTTTTCATAAGAATGGATGGCCTTATGATAATCACCTAAATAAAATAGAACCGTTCCTTTATCAAAAAACAGACCTACATTTTCAGGGTTGTATTCCAAAGCTTTATTGTAATCCTTCAAAGCTAAATGCAAGTCTCCGACATCAACATATACTGCTCCTCTTAAAAGGTGAGCATCGGGATTATGAGGTTCAAATTCCAATGCTCTTGAAAATAGTTTTATGGCCTTAAAATAGTCCTTATGATCTAACCAAGTTTCTATACCCTTTTCAATATAATAGTGAGCACCTTTAGCTTGCATTACAACCCCTCAGGTGGCTTATTATATCTTTATTCTGAAATATAAAATTTGGGATAGAATATAAAGTCAAAAAAAAATTTCTACTGAAAACGTGCACAACATAAAAGAAAAACATTTATTACCCTAAACCTGGAAAATAAAAACTATATAACAATATTGTCACTTATAAACAATAATAATTAGGATGATGGTTGTGTTAACATCGGTTATCTAATTTGTAGGGAATGTAAAGGTTATTATGAGTTAACAGAAGGAGAAGATCCTGATGACTTTGAAAGCTGCCAGTGTGGGGGAGAACTGGTTTATTCTCAGCACGTAGAAACATTATCCGCGGTTCTGTCCTTTGCAGAAATGGATGAAAAACTACAGCAAAAACTCAATGAAATAATGGTTCTGGAAGAATCCATTCAAAACAAAAAAAATCCACACAACCGAATTCGCAACAAAGGCAGTGTGTTAAAAAGAATCTCTAATACTTTGACCCGTGGCCATAAATGATACAATAAAAACAAATCATCCCATAAATACAAATTATCTGATTATATGAAATTAATCCTAATATCTAATTCTGAATTTCTTTAAAAAAATAAGTTTAATCCCCCAATATGATTAATCAGGGGAGAAAACAATTCCAGCGATAATGCTATTGTTGACATGATTTAAGTGCCTGCTCCTCCAGTGAGAGTGTCTGTGGACATATCCATCATCAGGGGTTTGGGAAGTTCTATACCTATGGTTTCTTTTATGACATCTTCCACAGTTTCAACTGGGATGAACTCTATTTCAGCCTTAACATCATCTGGAACATCATCCAGGTCTTTTAAGTTTTCTTTAGGTAAAATGACCCTGTTTATTCCAGCCCGGTGGGCAGCAAGCACCTTTTCCTTGATACCTCCCACTGGTAGTACTGCTCCTCTGAGGGAGATTTCACCAGTCATGGCCAGTTTAGGATCCACCTCACGGCTGGTTACCAAAGATGCGATGGTGGTTAATAACGCCACCCCTGCAGATGGACCGTCTTTGGGTATGGCTCCTGATGGTACATGGATGTGCAGGTCTTTTTTGTCAAATTCCACCTTCTTCAGACTAAAAGCCAGTCGGGAGCGGATTAAACTCTGGGAAATCTTGGCAGATTCCTTCATCACATCTCCTAACTGCCCGGTGAGCATTAGTTTTCCGGTTCCAGGCATGAATGCCCCTTCAATGAAGAGTATGTCTCCACCTACTGGTGTCCATGCTAATCCTGTAACCACACCGGGAGGGTTATTTTTACCTACCCGATTGATCTGGATTAATTCATGGCCCAGAATGTCATATAACATGTCTTCTTTAATGGTGTAAGGTAAATCTACTTTGCCCAGGACTATCTTTTCAGATGCTACCCTGGCTACAGTGGCTAACTGGCGTTTAAGACTCCTTACTCCGGCTTCTCTGGTGTATTTTTCGATGATGGTTTTTACTGCTTCATCCTCAAAGAGTATCTGAGTTTCATCCAGTCCGTTGTCTTCTAAGACCTCATCAATGAGGTGTTTTTTGGCTATATGGAATTTTTCATGACTGGTGTAGCTGCCTATCTCGATGATCTCCATACGGTCCCTTAATGGGCCAGGTATGCCTTTAAGTGAGTTGGCAGTGGCTATGAAGAATACATCAGATAGATCATAGGGTACTTCCAGGTAGTGGTCTGAGAAGGTGTTGTTTTGTTCAGGGTCCAGGACTTCCAGTAAGGCGCTGGCTGGGTCGCCACTGTAGGAGGCCATCAATTTATCAACTTCGTCTAAGATGAACACTGGATTTTTTTCACCGGCGCGCTTCATTCCCTGGATTATCCTACCCGGTAATGCTCCTACATAGGTTCTTCTGTGTCCTCTGATTTCTGATTCGTCTTTTACACCGCCCAGGCTTATACGTACGTATTTACGTTCTAATGCTTCTGCTATGCTTTTGCCCAGGCTGGTTTTACCTGTTCCTGGTGGGCCTACCAGTAGGAGTATGGAGCCCTGTTGGTTCTGTTTGAGCTTCATCACTGTCAGATGCTGTATTATGCGATCTTTAACCTTATCCAGTCCGTAGTGTTCGTCATTTAAGATTTTTCTGGCGGCTTCTATGTCAATGTCTTTGATCTGGCTTTCACCCCATGGTAATGCAACTAAAAGGTCCAGGTAGTTTCTGATGACGTTTTCTTCTGAGCTGTTGGGGCCCTGGCGTTCCAGTTTGTTAACCTCATCTAAGGCAATTTCTCTTACATCTTCTGGCATGTTTGATTCTTCAATTAGCTCCCTGTAATCCTTCTTGCCTCTTCCTTCTGATTCATGTAGTTCATCCTGTAGGACTTTTAACTGTTCTTTGAGTATGTTTTCCCGGTGTTTTTTGTTCATTTCTTCGTTGAGTTTGGCAGCCATTTCCATCTGGAACTGTATGGATTCTTTCTGTTGAATGAGGATATCCAGGAATTTCAGGCTTTTTTCTTTTAGTGAGCGTGTCTGGAGGAAGTCTTGTTTTTCTTCCAGGGAAAGTCTCATATAAGGGAATATACTGGCGATTACTTTACCTACTTCAGTCATTTGTTTGATCTGGTCTGCGTAGGCTTTGGATTCTTTGAAGTTTTCACTTATCTCTGAGACCAGGTATCGTACATGTTTGAGGATTTCTTCCTGGTTTTCCGGGTCTAAGTCCATTAAATCTGGTATTAACTTGTATTTAACCCGATAATTTAAACCATCCTTGATAAATTCCTCAATTTCAGCTCGTTCTATGATTTCTACTTTCAGGTGGTAGAAATCCTTCATTTCCACGGCGTTTTCTATTTTTATTAATGTTCCTACTTTGTATAAATCTGATTCTGGATAATACCTTGCTGGTAATCCTTCTTTGGCTGCAACTGCAATACCAAAGTAATCATGATCTTTAACCCGGTCGTGTATTTCTCTCCCACTTTTTCTACTAATTTTAAGGTTCATGCTAGTTTCATGTAATAAAACCATGTCTGGTAAAACTAACAAAGGTAATTCTTCATTTGCGTTTATTTGGTCCATATTATCACTCATAGGGGGTTTATGAATCAATTTTAACTTTAATAATAATTTAAATATTCATGATTTGCTCTAAATTTAAGGATTTGAGCTTAATTTCTCTTAATTTCACTTTAGTTTATCTAAAATTTATTTTAATTGCAGATTCCAGAGATTTAAATAAATTCAAGTTTAAAAAATATTTTTGGAAAATGTGTGGAATTTAAGGGTGAGAATCTAATTTTTATTCTTCCTTTTCTTCCGAATGGTGGCATTTCGGTCTTTCTAATTGATTGCACCTTGCAAATGCACAGCTAAATAAAAAATCAATTCTTTTTTGGTACTTTCTCATGGAGCGTTCGTTGAATCTGTAGTAGATATAGTTTCCCTCTTTTTTTGCAATGAGGATATGGGCATTTTTCAGGATCTTGAGGTGCTGCGATGCTGCAGGTTGTGTGATGCCCATGTTTCTGGACATTTCAGTTACGCTGATTTTCTCCACTTCACCGGACGCCAGTGAATAAATCAAAAGTAACCGATTAACATTGGCCAGTGCCTTCAACACTTCCTCCATCTCTTCGGTTGCCTCTAATGTCGACCTGGAATTTATCCTCAGCATGTGTCATAAGTATATAAGTATATGCTTATATACTTTTCTATCATTCTTTTCGAAAAAAATCTTCCCAAAAAAGAATAAGAAGATTTAAAATGTTTTTGCCCGAGAGTTACACTGGGACATAAATAGGTGATTTAATGACACTGGTAAAATGCAATCAAACGGATTTTTGTGACAATGAAAAATGTATGCATCATGTACTACATGAGAAAGAAGATAGTTGTGGTGTCAGATATTGCAATTATCGCAAGATAACTGTTGAATGTATTAGTTGACTAATTTTCTTCTTAAAGAGTATTATCAGGCTGCACACCAAAAAAAGAAGCTGAAACAATAACTCCTGCTTCTAAAAAAAAGAATCCCCTAAACTTCTGTTTCTATACTAAGTAAAAAATGCTAAAAAGATTTTAGGATGAATCAGACAGTTTTTCAACATATCTATCAATCTCATCTAGGGCAACTTCGGCTGCCTGATCAGCCAGACTTTCATCTGCCTTGGAAAGCTCATCCAGGAAGAGTTCTATTTCTACATCCACATCAAGGCCTTTGTCTTGGTTGAATTCAACTCTTAACTCCAGGTCGAGGATTTCCTTTTTAGAGACCTTGGAAAAAATATAGTTTTCTGCGGCTACTGCCGCAGCTTCGGAGATATCTTCCATTTCAGAGTCTGTAAGGGTTTTCAAACTGTTAACCTCAGTTACCCATACCCGGTTGCTGCATCTGCATGGCACCCTGTAAGGTTTCCTGCATTTCCTGCAACCGTTTCATAATTCTTTCTTCCTGTCTTGCTACTGTTTTTTCCCTGAGTTTCAGGGTTTCCAGTTTTTCAGACATTTCTTCAGTTAGTTCTGGCTTACCCATCTTAATGAGTAGATTTCCTGCAGTTTTGTAAACTTCAGCATCATCTTCCACTTTTTCTAGTTCTTCTAGGGCCTTTTCAGTTTCACGTATTTGCAGATCTACGCTCTGTTTTTGCATGGTTATTGCCTGTGCTTGCTGCTGCATCTGCTGGAATTGAGCTAATTGATGTTGGACGTTTTGGGGAATTTCCATATTTTCACCTCATATATCATATATAAGTCAGTAACATGTGCATTCTAATTTTAAATTTAATTTTTAAATTTTAGATCTTAATTCCTTAATTCAAATTCAGATATGATTATTTACTCAATTTGAGAACTTGCTGGGAAAGTGTGACCCAGCGGAGGTACGAATTTATGGATGCTCGCAGTGAAGGAGAATCCTGCGCCATAATGTCAATGGACAGAACCTTATCCTCACAGTTTATCTCAGTCACGGTCCTATCAGAGGGTGAGTCACATATCTCAGGTTGAATTGCGGATAAGACAATTTCAGCTTCTTTTTGGGAGTCAAACTCTATTTCAAACTGAGCTTCAACTTGTTTAAGAGCTTTCATCTGCTTCCCCTGCGAATTCACAATCATGTATGTAGATGCGTGGACCAGTAGGTTGACCTTGGGCATCGAAAAATTCCATCATTGGTGTGGATTTCCTTTTGTGGGTTCTGATCCATAGTAGATTACAATCAGATTCCTGTTCCTGATTATAATCAGATTTATCTGAATTTTCAAGTGGAATTTCAAAAATCTCTTGTGTAAACTGTTTTAATTCCTCTACTTCGCACCGAAGAGAGATTGCATTCTTTTTCATCCTTCCTTTAGGAAGGGAGAAATCCACAGTTAGTTTTATGGTGGCGAATAGTTCACCATCCCCATAAACCTTCATACCATTGGGATTTCCATCTTTTTCTGATATCACCACTACACGACTCATCTCCAGTTGATTGGCCTTCAAGAATACATCATGAAGACTCATTTTTCCCCGGTTAACACAACGAGCTTTCATGACCCGTTCTAATCCGCGGCAAAAAGTTCTGGTTCTCTGGGATGGTTTTCGGGAAGTGGTGATTAACATGAATCTGTTTTTCAAATATTGAAGTATTTATTACCTTTATTAGAGCAAATATTAGGTATTGATTTGCTTTTAGGGTAATATTTGGGGTATTGATTTGCCTCTTGAGGGTATTGGTGAATATTAATAGATTAATTCACATTTAGAGGCCAAATCTTTTGAAATATAAATCCTAATTCAAGCTTATTACCGGGCTTTTACAACTCGTCTAACCTTTGGGATCTCCTTGAAGAGTATCCTGTATCGGCAGCTTGGACATTTAGATTCTGTGTACCCTTTAATATCTACAAGTGTACCACATTTAACACATCTATACAATTATAAACCTCCAACAATCCTCTTAATGTTTCTTGAGGCTGTTTTGCCCATAGGAGTGTTTGGCATGTATGCTCCGCCTGTGAATACCGCACCACATTTGCGGCACTTCCATATTCCTGCTGAGACTCTTTTAACACCTGGCCGGTCACATTGAGGACAGGTGTGATTCTTTTTCATGTTCTCTTCAATGATTTTCACGGATCTTTTTGCTTTCCTACCGTATCGGGCACCGAATCTCCCTGTAATACCTACTTTTTTGGTTCTTGCCATAATTATCACCTTAATATTCTGTTATAATGAATTGGTTAGAGTGGTTTTCCACTCTAAACTGATATAGTTGCTTGTATTATCTTAGTTACGTGGATTATTGTATCTCACTGTATTTCACTAAAAATTTAGATCTGAGGGTATCCTTTAGGCTTTGGGAAGGGACTTTCTAAGTTCTTTAGTCTTTTCTTGGGCTATCCCCACAGCATTTAATATTTCCTCACGGGTGAGGGGAACTGATCCTCCTTTCTGCATGGCACATATACTGCCGTCAACTCTAACACCGATGGATATTCGTGCATCAAGGACATCATCCTCTTCAAGGGATGGATCAACTACCAATTCTTTCCCAATTTTAGCTAGGGTACACATGAGTGGTTGTTCCTTAACCGGGAGGGGGACCATCTTTTCATGGTCAACTACCACTTCGTCTCCTTCAATGGTTGTACTTGGAATTTTAGTGTTCATAAGAGCAGCTAAACTGCCCAGAACTGCAGCATCAAAGAGATTACCGTCGTAATCCACAATGTGCATGTCTAAAAAGATCATCCACACTTTCTTTCCAGGGATAATAGCCAGTTTTTCCAGGTCAATTACTTGCCCTTCCCTTATGCAACGGTCTGTTACACGGGCTAATTCCACTGAACGTTCATCAGGGGGTCCTGGTTCAAAATTAGGAGCTGCCATTGGCAGGAGTTCTGAATTAGTTATTAACACGCCTACGTTGGGTGTGTCTGGGAATGGTTCGCCGATCTGAGGTTTGGTTCCCACCACGATCTGTGTTTTACCTATTTTTACACGGGCTGAACCTTCTGCTTTATTTAATATGCCTGTTTCCAGGCTTATTTCGCGGTACTGGTCCAGGGCTCTTCCATCTGCTCTTTCTTTATTCTGGATGAGGTTAACCACGCTTTCTTTTATGATCTCTGGAACTATGCTCTGTACCATTTTAATCACCGTACCTGTTTTTGATGGCTTTTTTCTGTTCTTCGCTGATGGTTTTGCATCCTTTTATGGCCAGATCCAGTGCCTGTTCAAATTCACTGGATGTGAGGTGTCCGTCCATCTGTAGTAATGTTATATCGCCTGTGCGAGGCATCATGGCTATAGGTACGTCTGCTTCTCCTTCTTTATCCTCAACTTCTGAAAGATCCATTATAACCTTTCCATCTGACTTACCAGCAGCACATGCTGCTACCATGTCTCTCATGGGTATGCCTGCATCGGCCAGTGCCACTGATGCGGCGGATATACCAGCGCATCTGGTTCCTCCTTCAGCTTGCAGAACCTCAATAAATATGTCGATGGTTGATCTTGGGAATTTTTCCAGGAAAACTGATGGGTTAAGTGCTTCTGCAGTTAGTTTGGATATTTCCACTGATCGTCGGTCGGGTCCTGGTCTTTTTCTATCTCCTACTGAAAATGGTGCCATGTTATAACGACAGCGCAGGATTGCCATATTTGGTTTTAACAGTCTACGTACGTGTAATTCCCTTGGACCATAAACAGCTGCCAGCACCTTATTATCTCCAATTTCCAAGTATGCTGATCCATCTGCCCGTTCCAGGACTCCTGCCTCTATCTTTAAGGGCCTCATTTCATCGAAAGCTCTTCCATCAGGTCTTTTTTTAGTTCCGGATGTGATTAAACTTCCTTTATTCTCTCCTATTGATTTGCTGGTTAAAATAATAATCACCCCTTTATTGAATCAGTTCTTCTTTAAAATCGTCCTCTTCTTTGGTTGTTTTCTCATCTTTGTTGTCGTTTTTCCCGAGAAGTTCCAACAACATGTCTCTTATTCTATCGGTAAGACCAGAAGTATGTGCTTCTTCTTCAATGGTTTTCACAACCTTCTGCACCACTCTTTCCATTTCTGGTTTTCCTTTAACCCAGACTATTCCGTTTTGACCGACCACTACTTCACATCTGGTCTGGTCTTTGATCATGTTAATCATGGATCCTTTCTTACCTATGAGTCGGGGTACCTTGGTTGGGGTTATGTATATCAGGATTCCTCCTCGGAATTTACCCAGCCCTCTACCTTTGAGACCAAGTTTAACCTTTTTAACTTCGTCAACATCTACAACTCGCAGAAATAGAACATCTCCTACATCAAAAGCCCGGCTCAATTCTCTTTTATCCTTACCAAAGACTTCTGCTGCAGGTAATATTCCTGAATATGGCGAGTTGATGTCCAAGTTCCACATGGAAAATCTAATATCACTGATTTTACCTATGACTACATCTCCTCTTTTAGGGATGTATTTACTCTGTAGGGGTATAACACTAATCTTTTTGTCCCTAACAGCAACCAGTCCGACCAGGGAAGAACATATCTTGTCTACTTCCTTGAAAGTTCCTCTACCCGAATGATAGTCCCCTTCTGCCAGTATTTCACCTGGAACTACGATCTGTTTATCTTCTACAAGTAACACGTTTTGCCTCCTATTTTACGGGCTTAAAAAAGAAGTTTTATTTTAAGAGTTTGGTTTCCACCTGTCCATGGGTGATCTCTGAGAGTTTTTGATAAAAATTATCCTGCATACCACCAGGAATTTCTACAACTGCAACCCATGAGCCATCCGGTTGCCATTCTTCTTTTTTTGTTTCTCCAAATTCTGTTATGATTCCATAGACTTTTCCAGTGTCCTCTCCAGGTATGTGGATGGCCACTTGTACCTTTTCAAGTCTTATGGGTATTAGTCGACGGATGGCCTTTAGTGTAATATTAACCTGTTCATCCACACTTTTAAAGGGATCCACCCTGATTTTAGCCTCTTCCATAGCTATTTCAATCCTTCTTGCAGGGTGGGGGAGTTTTGTCTGAGGATTTATTGCTTCTCGCGCTATTTTAGCAACGATCATCTTTCTTTTGTCCTCCTGCATATCCCTCCGCTGTTGGGCGGTGAGTTGGACATGTCCCTTACGTATGATGGTGGCAGCGGCCTCTAGGGGGTCTGCAGAATCAAAGGCCTTGTTCATTGCCTCTTCCGACGCTTTATCCCCCTTTTTGGCATCCTTAAAAACTTCTTCAACAGCCAGTATATCTTCAATCTTGATATCTTCGCCCCTTTTAAAATCAGATGCTAGATCAGGATCTACCAAAATCTCAAATCGCTCCCCGTAATATTCTAAACGGGCAATAACTGCATCTTCAAGGGTGATCATGATTTATTCCTCTTCTTCCTCACCTTCCTTGGATTTACGGATGAGGAGTTCTTCTACATGATCTTCTATTTCATCTTCGGTGAGTTTTCGGTATCTATGATTTTTTTCTTCTATAACAGCTATTTCCACACTTTCTTTGGTGGTTTTACCCTCGGTAGCCTCATATATTGCGTCCAGTGCCAGATCCATTGCTTCTGGGAATTTCATATCTTCACTGTAGCTTTTTTCGAAGACTTCCATGGCCAGGGCTCTTCCAGCTCCAATGGCAGTGGCCTTGTATTCAATTAAAGCACCACTAGGGTCAGTTTCGAAAAGTCGGCATCCATTATCGTTTACTCCTCCAATTATCAGGGCAGATCCGAATGGTCTGACTCCACCATGCTGGGTGTACATCTGTTTCATGTCACATATCTTTTTGGCCAGCATTTCCACTGGTATGGGTTCGTTGAAGGTTATCTTATTGATCTGGGATTCCATTCTGGCCTGTTCAATGAGTTTCCTGGCATCAGCCACCAGTCCAGAAGTTGCGGCTCCAATGTGTTCATCAATTTGGAATATCTTTTCAATGGAGGTGGGTTCCACCAGTTTGCTGCTGGGTCTTTTATCAACTACCAGCACAATCCCCTCGGATGATTTTACCCCTAATGAAGTTGTGCCTCTTTTTACAGCTTCTCTTGCATATTCAACTTGAAAAAGCCTTCCATCAGGGCTGAAAATAGATATACCTTTATCATATCCTGCTGCTGGGAACGGTTGCATATCTTATACCTCTTTTAAATTTTTTTGATAAAACAATGAATTTCATGATAGAATGTTTTTTAGTTTAATAACTTATCAAATCATTTATACATTTTAATCATCTGCTGCATTCAATTTAATAAACTTTGTTATTGCTGCTTTGATGGTTCCGGAAATTCCCAGGGCTTGGAAAACTACTCTTTTTCCCTTGAACCTAGTTATAGTTGGAATTATGGCTCTAGTAGCGTTAGTTTCCTCACGGTTACATCGGATGATTCCTTTCACCATGTTTTTTTCAGGTGACGGATAACTCCACACTTTAACAACCCATAGACCAAGCTTACTAGTCCCATAAGCTCCGTAAAGATCCCTAGATGCTTCTGAAATCAGAGAGATTATGTCATCCCTCCCCAGGGGAATTTCCGATGTTGCCTGAAATGCCAGATATCTGGTTTTATCCCGAAGATGAGTAGGCAATATTTTAAGCTTCATAATCCCTCTGACTCCTTTGTTTTGGTAAACGAACACCGGGAATTATGATCTGGTCCCTTATTTCATTTTTTGCCAGTATATTCTGAGGAACTGTTGATAAAGCATGAAATGCTTCATCATTGGTCATTCCAAAACAGGATGCCAAGGCAATCACATCCTTTGGATGGCGTAGATCATAAATAGAACTAGCATCACTGGTGATAATGACTGGAACATTATATTTACGATGCAATTTCATAATTTGCCGAAACTGACTCAAAACCCTGTACCGCTGAGTAGGACGGGTTAAAAGGAAATATTTAAGATTTATTTCCACAGAGACTTTGTTTTCGGCAGCTTTGACTGCTAATACATGGTTAAGACCACTGTCATATCTACTGCGGTAGGGATGGCTTAAAATATCAACTCGAGGATCTTCAGTGGCTGCTCTATTTATCTTAAGATCGCCACCATGGACCAGGATCACATCGACTTTCTTTCGGAACTTTCCAACCTGTTTTTTTAGATCTTTAGGGTTTTTAGCATCTATTTCCACAGCAAACTTGATATTGGGCTTTTCGTCATCATGAAATCTGTCTATGGTTCTCTGGATGTTATTAAAAATTTTGGATTTATCCCCATAATCATGAGGATTTAATACAAGAGCCATTCCAGAATATCCCATTTTCTGGGCATTGATTGCCAATTCAGGGTTTGCGTGGATATGAAGATCAAAAAACATCTGCCTCACCTGCCCTATTCCTCAAATATTTTTTGAGCTACCTCAAGGGCTATTTTCTTCCTAGCAGGGTAGGCAGCAATTTTAAGTTTAAGATGCAAGGCATCACCGTGCTCTACTAACTTCAAATCTCCTAGATAAGCACGTTGTTTATCAAATCTAAGAAAAAGGTTTCCTCTATCATCCATACGGTTATTAAGTTCTCTTAAAATCCTTTTTTTGGCTGAAGGTTTTAGTGAACGTAGTTTTTCCAGGAAATCATTAATTTCTCTTTTCTTGGTGATCTTTCCATGGAGAATAATAACCTGATTATTATAGTAACCTTCTGTGACTTCTTTTTCAGG
The DNA here is from genome assembly GCA_002067065.1 of Methanobacterium sp. PtaB.Bin024. Classification (GTDB taxonomy): domain Archaea; phylum Methanobacteriota; class Methanobacteria; order Methanobacteriales; family Methanobacteriaceae; genus Methanobacterium. The sequence goes on along the minus strand of MVPY01000043.1, from coordinate 150,704 downwards.
TAGGGCTGTGGGAAGGAGGGTACATATGGCCTCCCTAACCTTCTCTTCGCTTTCTGTTGAGTAAACGAATGCCCGGTATGAGAGGTTATGTATCATTACCTTAGTTTCTCCGCTCCTTTACCTCTGTTATGGAGGCCCCTATTTTTCTTACCCTCACTGGTCAAACCACGGAAGGCGCGGCTTGTGTGCTGTTTTTCACATATCCAGTTTATTTTAGGGTCGTTTTTGATTGAAGGGTGGTTGGGATCCACCAGAATAACTTCGAAGAATTTGAATTTTCCATCTTCCCAGAGCCAGTAGGAATTTAACACTTCCAAGTTAGGGTATCTTCGAGCTACCCTTTCTTCAGCTATGCGCTGGATGGATTTTTTAGGAGTTATTTTTTTTACACCCATCCTTTTAGGCCTTCGACCGGCGGTGAATCTGGTTTTTCTTCTTCCACCACGGCGTACTCGAGTTCTGACAACTATGTATCCTTTTTTGGCCTTATAACCAAGGGATCGTGCCCTATCTAGACGGGTTGGTCTGTCTATTCTGTTAATTACACTTTCTCGTCTCCATTGAGGAGCTCTCTCTTGCATTAATTCTTTTACGTAAGATTCGTCTGGATTTTTCCAGGCTTCTTTTATATAATTGTACATTAAATACACCTCTTTTTGTTCAGCTTTCGCCACATCCATGGGACTATTAATAATCCCAAAAAAAGTAGGTCAAATACACGCCACTTATTGGCGGTAACACAATGTTGATCATATGTCCTTAAAAAGGTTGTGCTAATAATAAAAAAGATCCAAAAACAAATTTCAAACCTGCTTCTGGATTCTGCTTATGTAAAGACGTGCCCATAGATATGCAACTATACCACCTGCAATGTCTCCTGCAACTATACCCCACCATACACCCTGCTGGCCAAAGTTCAGGGTCATAGCCATTATATAAGCAAAGATGGCTATGAAAAGTAGCTGTCTAAACACAGTGAGGATGAGAGAGGTGATTCCCTTCCCCACCCCCTGAAAGATGGAGCTGGACATAATTCCCGGAGGTACGAAGATGTAAAATACACACATCACCTGCAGGAATGCAGCTATGGTTGGTGCCAGGTAGGCGGTTTCTGGGGAGTATGCGAATATCTTGGCTATGTATGGTGCCAATATGAAAGTTGAAATGCTGGTTATGAGGGCCACTAGCAGTCCTACTTTCATGGAGTAGTTGTGGGCAATGGAGAGATTTTCATATTTCCTTGATCCATAGGCAACACCGGCAACAGTAACCACTGATGTTCCTATTGCTGCCATGGGTATTATGGCCATCATCACCACTCTCCATCCTGCAGAATAAACTGCCACTGCATCGGTACCTGCCACTACAACCAGTATTGCATTTAAGATAGCTGTGACCGCTGACATCACCATGAACTCGGCACTGGCAGGTAAACCAACTTCTAAAATAGATTTAGAAACATTCAGATCGGGTTTGAAATATTTCCAGGATAATGTGGCAAATGTATCCTTCTTTTTAAGGAACCAGTAGAGTATCACCAGGGAAACAGCAGCCTGGGAGATTAAGGTGGCCCATGCTGCACCAGCAATACCCCACCTTGCAAGGTAGATGAGTATAGGGTCAAGAATGATGTTAACCACTGCTGCTATTATCATAGCATGCATGGTTCTTTTGGTATCCCCTTCTGAACGCAGGATTCCATAAGCAGCACCTGTAAACAACATTAGTATAGTACTGGCAAATATGACAGTACCATAGGACATGGCCATGTCAATGGTGTTCCCTGCTCCCATAATTGAAAGAATGGGATATAAAAATATCTCCAGCAACACGGTTAGAACCGCTGAAATAATGATGGTGATGACCAGTGTGTGCATGGCCGTGTTATTAACACCTTCTTTGTTATGGGCGCCTATGCAACGGGAGATGGCAGAGGTTGCACCGGCACCTATACCATTGGAAAGACCAACCAGTATCATAAAGAGGGGTGTTACGAATCCCACTGCTGCCAGGGCATCTCCACCCAGTCCAGAAACCCAGATAGCATCCACCAGATTATAAGCTGAAGTCAGTAACATGGCCACAATAAGGGGGCCTGAAAGTTTTAAGATTGCACGTTTAGGGTCGCCTGTAATTAGGTCAACGCCCTCAGTGATCCCTTTCATGGTTCCAGGGATTTCTTCTTCATTTTTCCCTTCAGGAGAGGTATCCCTTGCAAATGATGATGATTTATTGTTTGATGATGATTTGTCCTTTGAAGATGATTTTTTATCCTTATTCAAAATTTCACTCTCTTTTACTTATCTCCAGACTGTTTTTTGCCAGTGATTCTACACCATCTACTAAAAAAGATCGTTCTTCCTCTGAAAAATCCTTAAAGATAGTATCCTCCCATTTCTTCTCGGCATCAAGGATTTCAGGTATGATATTTTCCCCTTTTTCAGTGAGGTAAAGTATGTATCTCCTCCGATTAACAGGGTCCTGAACACGCCGCACCATTTTTTTGTCTTCCAGTTTTTGGATACTGCGGGCAATGGTTCCTTTATCAATGTGGAACATCCTTGCCAGATCATCTTGAGTGAGCTGCTCCTCTTTGGAGAGTGCTACAAGACAGGGGACTTGCCCTTCAGTCAGGTTCAAATGTTTTAACTCCTTGTTCATAAAGACAAAATGGTTTCTGAGAATAATTGATATAATTCCCTTAAATGGAATGTTCAACGACATATTTTTCACTGCAAAACTGTTTTTTAATCTTTTTATAAATTATTCCTTCAAAGAATGAGGGAATAGGTGCAAAAATTAAAATCAAAATTTTTAGCTCCAAATTATATATTGGATTTTACACTATATAAATATGTTGTTTATGCAACAATTGTCACGACAACTGATTAGTGGCTAGTAATATGTCATTTGAAATTGAAATCATGATAAAACCGTTTATTGGCGATTTAATTATTAAAAAAGTTTTTATTTTTATCATGAATTTAACGTGTAATTCCCAAATAAAAACAGGATTAATTAACTAATTAATATTTGGTTTTAATTTATTTGGTTTTAAATCAATTTTTTAGTATTTATACATTAATTCTTTGCATATTCAAGTTTTTCTTCAAAACTAATCTCGAACTTTGTTCCCATAGAAGTGTCAAGTTCTACCGTAGCACCAATTTGGTCTGATAAACTGTAAATTAACATTAGTCCCAGTGAATCAGATTTTTTAGGGTCGAATCCTTCGGGAAGTCCAACTCCATTATCACTGACAGTTAATTTTAATTTATTTTCACCATTTTCAGTATAAGAGTGGAAATCAACCTTTATTTCTCCGCTTTTATCTTCAGGGAAAGCATATTTTAAACAGTTTGAGATTAATTCAGTTAAAATCAATCCCAGTGGAATAGCTGTGTTTACATCCAGCATTACTTCTTCTACATTAACATCCATTTTAACACGTTTAGGATCTGCAGCGTAGCTGTAAAAAAGGTTATTGGCCAGGGTGTTTATGTATTCACTGAATTCTATCCTTTTTAGATCACTGGATTGATAAAGACTTTCATGGATCATGGCCATGGATTTGGCGCGGTTTTGACTATCTTTAAATATATCCCGCGCATCTGTATCCTTTATATACCTTGATTGCAGGTTAAGAAGGCTCTGAATAACCATCAGATTATTTTTAACACGGTGGTGAATCTCTTTCATCATTAGATCCTTTTCTTTAAGGGAATTTTTCAGTTCTTCTTCCATTTTTTTCCTTTCACTGATATCTCTGGCTACTATTTGAACAGCACGGTGACCATTGTAGATTATTGGGGCATCACCTACTTCTATATCCTTGACCTGATCATCGTTAGCTATGATTTTTTCTTCGGTGAAATCTAAAAACTTCTCTTCTTTAAAAACTTCCTCTAAACGTTTTTTAGCTATTTCTAGTGAATCTGGATGGTGAAAAGTGAAATAATTTCTGCCTAAAAGATCTTGAGGGTCTTCAAATCCAAATACAGTGGCAGAGGCCTTATTTGCAAAAACAATTTCTTCTCCAATCACCACTAAAATTGCATCTGGTGAAAGTTCAGATAGGTGTTTATAACGTTCTTCACTGTCAGTGAAATCCTTTTCTACTCTTTTAAGTTTGCTTATATCTTGTATTATGATTAAACGTCCTTTAAAATGCTCATTATCATAGACAAGTGTGTTTTGTATTCTGATCCAAATATTAAAAGGATCTCCTGCAAACACTATAGATTCTTCGTCCTGGTTCTGGTAAAATTCCTTTATTTCAGGTAAGTTGTTCAATAATTCCAAAACATGTCGACCCACATCATCAGTACTAATTCCAATCATTTCCGCAGCAGGATTGACATCTATTAACTTATCTTCATTATCGAAAACCATGAATCCATTTTTTATGGTTCTAAACAGAGTTTCATAAGCAATTGGCCTTATTCCTAATAGAGAAAATTTAAATATTGATATTGCTATGAGTAGTCCTGAAATAGTTAGTCCAAAGGGAGTTATGTCCAGTCCGGGGATGCCTAAAATGTCTGTGTTGTATAATATACTGAAAAAAATGGGGATAGCCCCACTCAACATTAAAATCAGGATTTGGTTATGGTATATCCTGGGTGACTTCATTAGTAATCGTAGTAAAATCACCAATCCCAAGATAATCATGATGAAACTGTAGCCAATGTTTATCCAATATCCCAATCCATGAGCATATATCAGATAAGCACCGGTTACATCAGATACTGGGGTGATGCTGGGCCAGATGATCCCATGGAGATCATTGGTGAACGCCAGGATTATGATAACCAGGGGTAGAACCATCAGCATACCAATATAAGCTGGTTTAAGGTATTTTTCGTATTGTCCATACTCTAAGATTAAAATGAACCATAGGGGAGCGGCAGTGGCCACTCCAATGTAACTGATTTGTATCCATAATATTTTGGCCATCATATCTGCACTGAAAAATTCCATGGCAGAACCTAAACACCAAAAAAACACAGAAAACATCAGTAGTGCGAAATAATAATATAAATTAGAAGAACGCTTCCTGAGACTGTAAATAGCTAAGTACATGATTATTATAGCACTCATTAATAAGATTATGCCTAAAATTGATTGTTGAGCACTCATACAAATCTTTTCCTGCTAATTTCTAAGAAATTACTCCGAGTAATAGTATAGTAAGGGTTAATATTTATCTGTTAAAATATTAATTTTTTTCATTTTTATATATCTTTTTAACTAAAAACAACTTGAAGTATTATCTAAAGATTTTAAAAAAACCTCTTCATCAATTATTACAGTTTTTAAAAGTTTTTCTTTCAAAGTTTTTCTGGTACTTAAAAATGAATTTCCAACATAAACTCAGGAGATCATTCATAATGTCATATACCCAGAATAAAAATTCTGATTTTGGTAAATAAACATCCCTGGCCAGATATACTATCTATTCAGGAAAATAAAAAAAGTATGGAATTATTCAGTAAGATCGTAGAGTATTTTCATGGCTTTTGTGAATGGTGGGTTACCAGAAGTTAAAAGAACCACCCTGAGTACATCAACAATCTCGTCTCGAGTGATGTCGAATTCTTGCATGGCACTCATCATCTGCTTTTTCATTGCCCTGTCATCTGAGGCTGCAGCAGTTATTCCCAGTGCGATTAACTTCTGTGTACGATAATCTAAAACTTTTCCTGTGTAAGCGGCTTCGTTTAACTCAACAACTGCTTTAAAGATATCTGGATAGTCTTTTTTAACATGAGCCATTCCTTTACCATAAAAAACGTCTTCTTTCATCCTTTTCCCTCCAAATATATCTTTATCATTTTTTATATTATGTTATTTTATTCATATATAATTTTTTTAAAATGAACTCATCTTAATAAAATACGGAAGAAAATTAAAGGAAATTAGTTGCTCATTTCCCATAATTTATTTAGATTATTACAGACATAATAATAACATGTCTTTTTTATCTTTCATAGTCAAGAATCCTTTCAGAAACAGAACTCGAAGTATTCTGGCCATTGTTGGAATAGCCATAGGAATTGCCACCATAGTAGCCCTGGGTATTGTCACGGATGGCCTTAAAGAATCCACTGAAAGCACTTTAAAGGCAGGTCAAGCTGATTTTACCATAACAAAGGCAAATTCAGGCGGTTTTTTTTCAAGCACCCTGAACCAATCCTATGTAGATGAAGTACAGAATATAACTGGAGTGAAAGAGGCAGTGGGAGTTCTGATAAATACATATAGCCTTAATGGTGATGCTTTTATTTTAATGGGCATATCCCCTGATAAACTGGAACTGGCGAACATTAACCTCCAGGAAGGAAACGCTTTTACGAGTAATGGTTCAAATGAGCTTATTCTCGGTAAAAGAGCTTCTCAAAGTTTAGATAAACATGTGGGAGACACTATTACCCTTTTTGGTAGTGATTTCAAGATAACAGGAATTTATGAGACTGGTAATATGTGGGAGGATGGTGGTGCCTTTCTGGATCTGGACAAACTCCAAAACCTCACTGATAACCAGGGAAAAGTAACAATGATATTTGTAAAGATCGATAATGATGCCCAGCTCCAGGATGTGACTGATAGCATCGAAAATACTTACCCTAATAAATTAACCACCATTAAAAGTGTTGATGATTTTAACCGGGTGAATAAGGGTTTAAGCAGTATTGACACTGCATCCTGGGCAATATCTTTACTGGCCATCTTAATAGGTGGTATTGGCGTGATAAATACCATGGTTATGTCAGTTTATGAGAGAACCAGAGAAATAGGGGTGTTGAAAGCTGTGGGATGGAAAGATAAAAGAATACTCACCATGATTATGGGAGAATCCTTAGTTTTAACCATTTTCGCTGCTCTGATCGGTATAATCATGGGCGTGGTGGCTGTGAATCTAATACTCCTCTCACCATCAGTAGGAGGATTTATAAAACCAGTTTATTCTCCTCTAACATTCATTAAGGGCTTTGGTGTGGCCATTCTAGTGGGCCTCATTGGAGGGTTATACCCAGCTTATCGGGCTTCCCGCCTGTCCCCAACCGAAGCACTGCGCTATGAATAGATGAAAACATTGCAGAGATTGAAACTGAGAGATTGAGATTGAAACTCTCAAAAAAATTGGATAAGGAGAATATTTTTTTTAATTGTTCCTTTAATTGTTATGTGCTTTAATTGATATATGTTTTAAATGATTTTTAAATGATTATAAGAACTTATAAGGGCCCTTTGTCAGGATGACCCTCCCTCATACCCATACCTGCCTCTTTTTCCAGAGATCCTGGTTTGAAGAACATTTTAACCAGATTCTGTGCGTGTTCACGGGCACGGTTATCTGCCAGGAATTTGAGGTCCTTTTCATCTACACCTTCATCTTCATGGACGAACACTTCCAATATATGGGTGTTGGTCATAAGTTGAGCCTGTATTAATCCTGTAGATGCCTCGTGGGCACATGTTTTATCTATCTTCTCAGGGCCAGGCATGCCCAGGGCCATTACCACTTCACAGCCTTCTTCTTCAATGAGCTTTTTTGCGGCCACAGGAAGATCCTTAACACCTGGAACTGTTCTTCTGATTATTTTATTGTTGCCCACATTCTGTTTTATTTCGTTTATGGCTGCAGTGGCCATGTCGTAACGGGCAAAGGTTGTATCGCAGATTCCAATTATCATGGTATCACACTATAGATTGTAATTAGATAAGAGTTGGTAACATTTATGATTTACTCATCTTCCATTATAAAAATGGATAAATGTGCTCCCCAAAAGAAGATTCCTTTAAAAAGTTGCTTTTAAAAAAATGTTTTATTAAAAAAAATAATTGTGAATTGTAGAATTTCTACAATCCAAATGATTTCTTTAAAAGCTCCACATTAACATATCCTGCACGGAAGAGTTCTCCGGTAGTTAAATCGTTAATTACCACTTCTGCAGGGGCAAACATACCTTTATCTATTTTGAAGAAGTCGAAATTGGCTTCTTTGAAGACATCATAGAATGGTTTTCCGTATCCATCTGCAGCAGATGATGGTAAATTCTCTGCCAGTGCTTTCAAGTCATCCTTAGTTTCTGATTCAATGAAGTAGTAGGTTCGACCTCCGAATAAAACAGCATCGTTGGTTTTTCCCATGGCTTTCAGGCTGTCTGGATCCACAGGAGCTATGGGTGCTATACCTGCTGCATGTTTAACCTTGTTTACATCGAAGTGCAGTGCTTCCAGCATTTTATATGTCCCATTTTCCACAACTCTTCCAGCTATCTGAATGGAACCAACCAGGGAGGATGTAGGTGCAACCAGGGTGTAAACATTCTCAGGGGCAACTTTACACTCCTTGGCAATGTAATCTGTTACAGCCTCATCAGGAAGCTGGTCAGCTTCCAGAGTGAGTATTGCCAGGTCTGCCTCATCCATGTAACCAATTTCTTCATAGGTTTCTTCGGGTTTCAGTGCTAGTGCTCTTGCAGGACCTGAGCCCAGGGCAAAGAAGTCTCCCACACTCACTGACCATCCTGCTTTCTGGGATCCTAAAGTTGATATTGCAGGTTGATGGGTTTTTATCTTCACTGAGGGAAGGGCAACACTATCTGCTAATTCTCCAGGTATGGAAATTCCAACTTCAGCCAGTCCACCCAGACAAACTTTGGTGTATAATTCTCCAGCTTTGAAACTTCCAGTTACATTAACTCCAGCATCTATAACTGTGGAACCGTTTTCAAGTTTGTGAACTGCAATATTAAGGTCGTCTGCATTCTCAATCATTAAGTCTACTGTCTTTTTTGCTTCCAAATTGACACTTACCATCCTAATCATCTCCATGAAAGTGAGATATAATGGATTATTATCCTTAATGTTATCCATTAAGTTGTTTTAATCTGCCAGGATTTTTAAGTTTTTTTATTTTCTTTTGTTATAGAATAGATTTTCAATGGGGTTTATACCCAGGGCTTCCTCAAAGTTCACCTGATATATGTGGGCGCTGATGGAGTGTATAGTTAAAGTACCCACTTCAACCCCTACTTCATCGGCAACGTACTGGGAAAGGTGAGTGAGACCAACGGCGTTGGGGAACCATGCTCCATAAATGTCATGGGATCTCCAGAGGCCGGTGGTGTGTAACTGGCCATCTCTGATCTTGAAATCCACCAATATCATGCAAGGGACTTCATCCTCTTTGGTGTCGGTGGGAGGATCCCATGTTACAGATATGGCTCTTCTGGATTCACTACAATTTTTAAGACGTTTTATGGCTTCACCTATCTGGTCTATGCCTTGGAAATGTTTCCTGAGCCGGTTGCCGTAGGTGTAGATGAAACCCTTTTTATCATCACTTAAGAATTGTTCTGCATAGATTTCGAGTTTTTCACCACTCCAGAAGTAACCAGGCGGAATATCCAGTTTGAGGGGATTATCCATTGAAACAATCGTATTGCGGAGTTCAAGGGTTAATGAGCCTCTTTCATCCTTTATTTCAGAACCTTCTTTCATAACTTTTTTTACCAGTTCTTCCCACCCCAATTTAATGGTGGGTTTGGTAATCAGGATAGCCATTTTAGTGCCTCCGTCATATTCTTTAGTTTTTGATAAGCCACCTTTTCAGGTAGCATGCGCATTCCACAGTCAGGGTCAATCATCATGTTTTCTACTCCGACAAGTTCTGCTCCTTTTCGAAGGAGCTCATGAATTTCCTCAGGAGTTTCCACATTTTCGGTTTTGGTGTCCACACATCCAAAACCAATGATCTTTTTAAGGTCACTGTTTTCCAGAACTTCAAGATTCCTCTTTATCCCCGCAAATTCACAGTCCACTATATCTACAGGGAATTTCATTAGTTTTCCAAAAATTTGGGTCACATCACCACATACATGCATGGCTACCGGAATTTTCAGACCATCGCATGCGATTTTTATGGCTTTAAGGGCTGTTGGGATGTCTGCCATTCCTGTGGAAAGAAATGGTTCATCGAACTGGATTATGGCTGCTCCTGCTCCTTCCAGATATTTAGCCTCCTTGTTAAGGGCATATGCCAGGTCAATGATGGCTTTGTCCCTGTCATCCATGGTATAAAATCCTTCAAGACGGGATGATAAAACTAGGGTTGTTGGGCCGGTGATGATTCCTTTAACTCCCTTAACATCTTCATTGATTTTTCCATTGGCAATGACCCCTGCACTTGCGTGAAAATTGTCTGAAATTTTATGTGCTGTTTTAAGGGCGATTTGTAGATCTTCGGCTCCGATTGAATAGTTGAGTGGGAGTATTTTTCCCTTGATTTTGGAGGTTCCTTCTTCCCAGGCCATTCCAGTTATATCACGGGAGAATATCTCAATCATGTCCCCACGTACCTGGCCTGTGGATATTATGTCAATGCCTGCGGCTATCTGCTCCTGGACTGCAAACTCTACTGCCTGTTTGTAGGGGTCAAAACTGCCTAAAAGAGCAGAAATTTTAGAACCCAATGATGCTGGCTCCTGGGGTGGGGAAGGATAGCTTCCAACTACAGTGGTTAACATAACATGCCTCTTAGTAAGGAATTAAAGGCCTTTTTTGTGTCCTTTAATTTCATTACGATTACTAACTGAATATGGTTCTCTGGATATATAAAATCAACACTGTCAAGATCAACACTCTTTTTTTGCTGTTAAATTTATACAATTTCAAAGACATAACTCTAATTCAAAGACATAAAATAATGTAAGTAAAAATAAGAAAAACGGAGGGAACATGTTATGGAATTTGCAGATTGTGTTAAATTCGCCAATGAAAACCCAGTAGCCTGGTTGGCAACTGTTGATGGAGATCAGCCCCGTGTGAGGGGTATGGGATTGTGGTATGCTGATGAAACCGGTTTTTACTTCCAGGCGGCAACCATGAAAGACATGGTCCGACAGCTTCAGAAGAATGGTAAAGTGGAGTTTGCCTTCTACAGGCCTGATGAGATGGTGGGAACTATGTTAAGGGTTTCTGGTGAGGTTGAATTTATAGAGGATGTGGAAGTTAAAAAACGGGTTTTAACTGACCGACCATTCCTAAAAGAGTTTGGGTTAACTGCGGAAGGTCCTGAACTGGTGGTGTTCAGGATATCTGAGGGTGAGGCTCACTTCTGGGATTGGGAGAGTAATGTGAAGCCTAAAGAAATAATAAAATTTTGATTAATCAAATATTTATTTTTTAAATGCCAAAAAAGATTGTAATTGGATGTGAATGAAGTTTAGACCGGGCACGTAATAATTAATCTATACTAATTAATCTATACTAACCGCCCTTATCTTCTCTATTTCCTCACTAGGAACTGGTATTTCCACTGTTGCCGTTCCATAGCAGGGTTTTGTATATGGTAACATTATAGTGCCTTTTTCATCGTTTATCCCGATTGGTACTGGGGGTATTCCAATTATTCGGGCTCCCACTATTTTTTCTCCAGGTTTAACATGGACCACTTCCACTGCGTTCTCTTCAATGAAACGGGCACAGTCCTTGAACCCTGAACGGGTCATGTGTATCTGGTAATCTTCAGACATACGAAGATAAGTTTCAAGACAAAACATTTATGAGTCCTCCACTTTATCATCGTCATCTTCTGCCAGGGTCTTTTTGTCGAGTTTCTTCAGTGCCCTGTCGAGGCGGACTCTTAATGGGGTGGGATTATGGTAAGCCCTAGCAGACGCAATTTCAGCTTCTGTGTTTTCTCTTACCGTGTTTTCGAAGTATTCTACTTTTTCTTCATCGCGGGCAAAAATCAAGGCCAGGCTCTTTGTATTGAGGATATGATAGAATGTTACAAAATAACTTACTGCTGCATCTTTGGGAACGAACCCTAAAAGAAAATCATAATCTCCCTCTTCAAGCTCATCAAGACAGGTTTCTATGTCGACTTTGTTCTTTAGGTAGTGTTCTTCAGGGTCTGATACTTCCAGTAGTTTTTTGGCAGATGGTGTGCTGGCTAAGGTAACCTCGTATCCCATTTGGGTTAATTTATTGGTGGCATAAATTGCCAGAGGCGTCTGAGACGGTGATTCAGGACATCCCAATAATATTATAGCTTTTTTCATGAAATATTCCTTCTAATACTTTTACAAATTTAACACTCTTAATGATCTGCATCCTTAACCTATTTACAGCCATTCATTTTTTGATCAACACTACATGACCAACTACCAGTGCACTCAATATAATGAAGGTTAAAAGAGCTGTTCCGTTTATGGAACGATTCATCAGGAACAGTCCCATGGTTGCCTGGGTAATGAAAGCAGTTAAGGACCCTATTAGTAGAGCTTCCCTTCCCAAACATTTTTTATCCCCATCTTCCCTCTTTTTCCTGTATGTTCTGAGTATGTTAAACCCTAAATACATGACAAAAATACACCATATCAGTAAAAAGATTAGGAAAAGATAGCCGAAGTCAAATGCCACCCCGAATATACCCGGTAACATATAATCGATAACATCCTTCTTGGTTACCAGTATTCCATAAAAAAGAGGGAATGGCAAACCAAATAATGTTATTAATGTAACTGGCAGTGAGATATATCCATCGGATCCTCCCAGGCAGGCATCCTGCCAGTAGCAGGAACCATATTGGTGTCCAGTGAGAGTTGCATTGTTAATTACCATTTTAAGGCTGGATAATGAGTAAGTTTCGATCCGGGTAATTCTAAGTAAAGGGCTGAGTACAGTCATGTCCAAAGCTCTGGAAAGTAGTTCCAGGGATCCGAACCCTATTATGGCCGCTGCAACAACGAAGATAATCCGCCTAACTGTGAAAACAGATTTCTGGCGGAAAGACTTGGAGATTATGAAAAATCCAATGAAAAGTCCCAGTAACCATAATGCCAAAAATGATCTATGCATTAAACCTCCAGCTATGGTTATGAATAAAATAACACCATACATGTACAGTTTAAGGCTTCTGGTGTTTATTCCAGACTTTTCCATAATTGGAATAGCTGCCATAATGGTTACAACTGCCAAAAGGGCGAGTGGTCCATAGGGATGGGTGAATTCCGAGTGGGTGAAGCCAGGAATGAATAAAAACAAAGCATCCATTCCAAAGAGTAATGCGAATCCTGCCGCGATGATCATGGCCACCAGGAGAACCAGGTTTAAAGACATTGGAGCCAGGTTCAATAAAAAGAAAATTCCTATTTGAATTATAACTGCTATTTCAATAATATACTGTAAATGAGTCTGAGCAATTAAAGCCATTTATACTGATCCTCCAATCTGGACGTTATATGTAAAATCTAAACTTATGAATATTTTGAATTCATAAAAAGCCTTTTAATATTCGTGATTTTTATATTGTATGCTTTATTCAAATTATAATACGAATTAATTGGATTTATTAAATTTGTAGTAAGAGTATTCTAAATGTTTTATATATTTGTTAGATAAGTACCTCTTTAAAAGCTTTGTGAAGTAGAGAAATGTTTTGATAAGAAAGATTAATATATGGAGCATTAAGTTTAAATAGACCAAAAGATAAGTGCTATAAAGGGCTGGTAGCTCAGGTTGGTAGAGCGTCGCCTTGGCATGGCGGAGGCCCCGGGTTCAAATCCCGGCCAGTCCACTACCCAATCATTATTTTTCCATGAATTTCAATACTTTTACATGAAACTAATTTATATCTGAAATTTTTTTTTGTTACAAAGAGAGTAATTACACATGTCAACCATTTAAACAGAGCAACTACGCCATAAACCATAAAGTAACAATACACCTATTAACTATCAATTACTAACTACCTGCTGTTAGCTGCCTCGTAGATGTTTTCGATGATGATGTTAAACAAATCATCAGTAGAGATCTTTTGAACCTTGTAATCATCCTTAAGAAGTTCTTTAGCTATCTTAACTATTTCTTCAGGATTTGTTGATCGTTTCATAAGTCCTTTTCCTATGTAATAAGCATCCACAGATAGTAAAGTGCCAGGATAACAGGATATTACTGGAGTTCCCAGGAGGGCGGCTTCCCTATTCATGGTTCCACCAGCACCTATCACCAGGTCACAGGCCTTCATTAAACTGAAAGTATCCACAGGAGGATTTATCAGAGTTATATTGTCATCTCTCTCAAATATCTGTTGCTGTTCCCTGAATCGGGGTATTACCAGGATATTGGCCTGATCCTCCAGGGCTTCCACAATGGGAGAAAGTACAGTTTTATGACAGTCAGCATCCAGATAAGAAGCAAGTGACGGTTCAGGCCTCATTAGTATGGTTTTTTCTTTTTTAAGATCTAGTTTGAGGTCCTGGAATATGTGGGGATTATATTGAAAATCAACAAGATGAGTAATCTCAGACGTGCCATTGTAGGGTAACAGATGGTCTGGGTTAGCGCCACAACGTACCAAACTTTCGGGTTTGATTACTTTAGGGAGTATAATCCTGTCACAGAGGGGTAGTGTGAGTTTGTTAGCAGCTATAGCATGTTCATTATCCAGAACAAAAACACTGGGGATCTTAAGACCATAAGAAACCCTGGGAAGTTCAATAGAGTGTTTAGACACGGCTACATCCGGTCTTTCACGGCTTATAATCTGTGAAAGCTCATAAGCCCTCTGTGTGCTGCGGATGAGTTTCTCCTCCAGAGTAACTCCATGCCACCCCACCAACTGGTAGTTGATTCCAAATAGATCCAGGAGCCTGTGAACATCCCCAAACCTACGAGTGGTTACGAAAACTTCTTCACCCTGACGCTCCAGGTAACGGATTATACTCTGAAAAAACCTTGCATGCGGGGCGTTAACTATGTCGATCCATACCTTCAACCCATCACCATACCTTTTTATTCAATTCTCTTTTTATGAATTCTCGTTTATGAAAATTTCTATGGCTTTTTTTACTTCATCAAAACCTTTCTCAGTTTTCAAACTTGTTTTGATAACCTGAACATCGGGGTTTAACTGTTTAACATCACTGACCATTTTATCTGAATCCGCACCCACAGCATCAGCAAGATCTACCTTGTTGATTACCACCAGATCCGCATCCTTGAATATTAGGGGGTGTTTCTCCACAGTGTCATCTCCTTCAGTGACACTGATAACTACCATACGCATGTGGCTGCCAAGTTCAAAGTCCACAGGACATATAAGGTTACCCACATTTTCTATAAATAACAGGTCAATATCTCCCAGAGGCAGATCATGAAAAGCGTGTTCCACCAGATGAGCATCTAAATGACATTCTTTACCTGTGTTCAATCCAACTACTGGTACTTCATGGTTTTCAAATCTACCAGCATCATATTTACTAATGACATCTCCAGCAATAACCCCTATATTATAGTCCATGGAATCTATTAATGCCTCGATGAGGGTTGTTTTTCCGGATCCTATTGCCCCTACAACATCAACAGCATAAACTTGATTGTTATCCAGCATTTTCTGATTTTTCCGGGCTAATTTGCGGTTAGCCACCATTATGTCATGTTGAACTTCCACTTCTGCAATTTTATGCATTTTCATCACTTTTTTCGATTTTAATTGTTTTAACGTTACATTCTCTTCCTTTTAAAATTTCCACATTCCTTTCATCACATTTAGGACATAGAACGATAGCAAGATAATGATCAGAACCATCTGTATTGGCTAATCCTGTAAATTCACAGCTACGGCATTTAATCTCAACTGGAACCTCTTCAATTATGATTTCTGCACCTTCAAGGAGGGTGTCCTCAGCTAGAACACCCAATAAGAATTTTACCTGCTCTGGATTGAGCATGGTAAGTTCTCCCACTTCAATTGTGACTTCCACTATTTCCTGGGCATCATTTTTCTCTGCAACGTCAAGTACTGTTTCCACTATGGCTTCTGCCATGGATAATTCATGCATTGAACTACCTCTCCAGCTTTTATTTAACCTATGTTATGGGAAGCTTATTAATAAAGTTAACAAATAATTAAAAGTGAGAGTTAAAATCTGGCATCATCTTCAAATGGCATTAATAGCTCTGGAAGTTGAAATAAGCCATTTCACATCTTTAGTAATATTTTAATTAATCTATGGTGATTCTTGATGATAATAGGAGGATCTTCTTCCCAGAAACTGGCAGCAAATATTGCCCGAGAAATGGGTGACGTACTTTGTCCCCTTGAAAGTAGAAAATTTCCGGATGGAGAACGTTACATTCGGATAAAAGGTGATGTTGAAGATGGGGTGGTAGTGGTACAGTCCACTGGTTATCCCCAAGACGAAAATCTTATGGAACTCTTCTTGATTCTGAAAACTATCCACAGAATGGGTGTCAAAAAAATAAAAACAGTGATCCCCTATTTTGGTTATGGTAGGCAGGAAAAAAGTTTCAATGCTGGAGAAGCCATCTCTGCTGAGGTGGTATGCCAGTTAATTGAACAATCAGGCGCCAGTGAAATATACAGCATAAATCTCCATGAAAAGAGCATATGTAACCTCTTCAAAGTTCCTGCACATAATTTGTCCGCTATGTCTACATTAGCCAATCATATAGGAAATAATGTTGATGATCCTGTAATTGTAGCTCCTGATAAAGGTGCTCTAGGTTTTGCTGAGGAAATAGCCAATATTTTAGGGTGTGAATCTGATTATCTGGAGAAAGTGCGTTTATCTCCTGATAAAGTGGAAACCAAACCTAAAAATCTGGATGTTGAGGGGAAAGATGCAGTGATCATTGATGATATCATCAGCACCGGCGGTACCATTGTCAATGCATGTGATATTCTACAGAAGCACGGAGCCAGAAGGATCCTGGTTAGCTGTGTGCATCCAGTGTTGGTTGAGGACGCTCTTCTGAAGATATTCGCAGCCGGAGCAGATGATGTGATTGGAACTGACACCCTTAAATCAGAAGTCAGCAGTGTTTCAGTGGCTGGTTTAGTGGCTGATACTTTAAAAAAAGGATTGTAATATGATTAAGTGATATGTTTAAATCAAATTCATCTTTAAAAAAAATTCAAATGGTGTAACAATTGACCGATTGGACCCCAGTTATTGTTGGTATCATTGTAACCATAATCATTGGATTGGTTGGTGTATTCATACCATTTTTAGGAGTCTTAGCCCCAATAATAGGTGGCCTGGTTGCTGCTTATATGGCTGGAGGGGACTACAAAGATGGTGCAGTGAACGGAGGGATTGCCGGTCTTTTTGGCGGTGCAATCTTGGGCACTGTTTTATTAGGGGCATTCACTGCGGTGATTGGTGGTCTAGCTTTAGGATCCATTGTTGGTCTTATACTGGGAATCATTGGAGGAACAATTGGGATATTGGTTAGGGGTAATTCCTTATAATATGATTGGAATATTTCAAAAGGAGGACGATTGAATGGTAAACTGGACAGCAGTAGCTATTGGTTTTGTGGTAACAATTGTTCTGGAAACAATTGGAATTTTTTTCAAATCTGTGGATGCTTCAGTAGCCATGTATATAAGTATTTTTGCACCTGTAATAGGTGGTTTAATAGCAGCATACTGGACAGGTGGCGTGTATAAAGAAGGTGCCATTAACGGAGGCCTTGCAGGAGGAATGGGTTCTCTTATAGCAGCCATTATCTACGTTCCCGGTAATTTATCAAACGTGGCAATCAATGCAGTTATTAGTTTCGTTAGTAGTGGAATATTGGGAATTATAGGTGGTTTAATCGGGACACTATCCAAAAAAAATCCCAAAGAAAAGAAAGAAGAAAAAGAAGAACGCTCTCAGGAGGAATCCTAAGTACTTCCATCGCATCAGACATGTGTTCAGCACCCCCTGTTCAAAGTAAAAACGTACTATTTTAAAAATAAATCAAAATTATGTTATTAAATTCAGCCCTAAATAATATTGGAGGGTTTACCTTGAAAAGACTTTGTAATAAGGAAAAATTGCCCCTGAAAAGCAAAGGTAAATGCCTTTATCTGAAGTTTTTCCTATTTAATTATCTTCTTACTATTCTTCATTCATCAAAAATAAGTTACATGGAAGAACAATATGCCCCCTGAAACCACAGATAAAGAGACACTTGCCTCATTAAAGGTAAAAGCAGAATTAAAACTGCTCCCCATAGTTTTACGCGCGGTTAGAGATGTGACTTCAGGTTATGGGTTGAGTGAATCTGCTGTGAGGGATTTAGAGCTGGCAACTGAAGAAGCATGCCATAATGTCATTGAACACGCCTACGAACCAGGGGAACATGGATATTATAAGGTGAAAATTCACCGTGAACCTACTTGTTTTAGAGTCACAATACGAGATCAGGGTATACCCTTTAACCTCCAGCGACTAAAAGAAGAAGAAACCTCTGATATTGGGGTTAAATTAATGAGAGCTTGTACTGATGAGATTAAAAGTAAATATTTGGGGAAAAAAGGGAAGGTGGTAGAACTGGTTAAAAATTTCCCCTTTGAATCAGTTAATGAATTGGAATCTCCTCCAAATACTCCCATATCTCCTAAAGAAGATCTGGCCCCTAAATCAGAAATGGTTAATTTACGTTTAATGCGTCCAGATGAAACAGTATCCTTGGCTAGGTTAATATATCGTGTTTATGGTTACACTTATCCTCATGAAGAGATTTATTATCCTGAGAAATTCGCATCTTTAATAAAATCTGGAACGGTAACTTCCTGTGTAGCTGTAAATGAACAGGATGAAATTGTGGGTCATCTGGGAGTTTTCCTAGAAACTCCTGAGGATCATGTGGGAGAATCTGGCCTGGCTGCAGTTGACCCCCGTTATCGTGGAAGGGGACTTTTCCCAAAAATGAAGAGAATGATGATGAAAGAAGTAGCAGCTAAAGGTATTTTAGGCCTTTATAGCCGAGCAGTAACAGTTCATGTGGCCTCTCAAAAGTCAAATGTGGAAATGGGGGCCAAGGAGACTGGTTTTGTGTTGGCTCATTCTCCACCTACGGCTATCTTTAAAAAGATGAAAACTGAGGATGATGGGATCCGCCGGACTGTAGCTCTCTTTTACGTGCTCGCAGCACCAGACCAGGAGCAAACAGTCTTTTTACCATATAAACATCAGCATACGCTCAGGAAGATTTACAAACACATTGGATTAAAACGAGTTTTAAAAATAGCAGATCCTGATAACGTGAAATTAGCTTTTCATTCTGATATTCACTCTCACTTTTTACCAGAAATGGCCAGTGCTTTTTTAAGGGTTAACACGTACGGAACAGACTTTATGGATGAACTAAAGCTTCATGTTCAGGATCTGAAAGAGAAAAAGGTTGAACTCATAGTTCTGGATATCCCCTTAAAGAATCCCAACACTGCCATACTATGTCCTGAAATCGAAAAAATGGGATTCTTCTTCTGTGGTCTGATGCCAGAATACCTGGACGGTGATGCCCTACGCCTACAATATCTTAACAATGTGGCTTTTGATCCTGAAACCGTAGATGTGTACTCTGAATTTGCTAAAGAAATATTTGATTATGTAGTGCAGGAATGGAAAACCCACTCCAGCTAACTTAAACAGTTAAATATAAAATATAATGTTATTGATAGGGAGTGTGCAAATGGAAATGACAGGAAAAAGTGTAAATAACGTGGAAGTAGTATTTTTGAACGGTCGGTTGGATGCCTATAACTCGAACCTGGTTGAAGGTAAGTTCAATGAAATCATTGACTCAGGCAAAGTTCAGATAGTTGCTGATCTTTCTGGAGTGGACTACATCAGTAGTTCTGGTTTAAGAGTGATGTTGTCATCCCTCAAAAAGCTGAATAAAATGGGGGGCACCTTAAAATTATCCTGCTTACAACATTATGTTCTGGAAGTCTTTGAAATCGCTGGTTTTACCCAGCTCTTCCAGATTTACGATTCAGACAAGGAAGCTATCGCCAGTTTCTAAAACCAATAACATTCCAAGTAACAGAACAAAACGTGACAAAATTTAATCAAATATAATGTTAATCAATTCAAGGTATTAATCTCCAAAAAATCATCTCCAACCCAAAATAAATAATTAAAAAAATCAGATTATCATGGACCCCCTAAGTATAACTCTTTTCACAGATCTGGTGGAGAAAGTCTGTGTTATCATAGTCATAGCCTATCTCCTGAGTCGGTTCAAATACTTCACCGAAGTTCTTGAGGGTAAATTAACCATCAAGAATCAAATAATCTTTATTTTAATATTCGGCGCTATTTCAATCTACGGCTCCTACTCTGGAGTTAATATCTTCGGCGCCATAGCTAATGTACGGGATCTGGGGCCTATGGTGGCTGGGCTGATTGGGGGTCCTGTTGTTGGTTTGGGTGCTGGTTTAATTGGAGGTTTGCATCGTTTGACCATGGGAGGATTCACCTGTGTCCCATGCTCTCTGTCAACAGTTCTAGCAGGATTATTTGCAGGTATCATCTATCTTGCCAACAAGAAACGTTTCATTGGTATTTGGGGTGCTGTTCTTTTCTCCATTCTCATGGAAACCTTCCATATGATGCTGGCGTTGATACTGGCATCTCCTTTTGCCCAGGCCTTAGCTGTGGTTGAAAATTTATTTGTTCCCATGATACTGGCTAATGCAGTGGGAATGTTCATCTTTGCCTTCATGATTACCAACCTCATTAAGGAGCGGCAAACCAAAAAGGAACGGGACAAACTCCATGCTCAACTTGAAAGAAAGAAAAAAGAACTGGAAATAGCCCATCAAATCCAGGAAAGCTTCCTACCCCATACCATACCCTATATTGAAAACTATCAACTGGCTGCAAGCAGTATACCCGCCCAGGAAGTTGGGGGAGACTTTTATGATTTTATACCCATCTCTGGCAAACAAACCGGTCTTACAATTGGTGATGTTTCCGGTAAAGGGATCCCTGCAGCACTTTTCATGGCATTTTCACGTACCCTCTTACGGGCCAAAGCATGCCGCAATCCAGGGGTGGGGAGGATGATAGAAAGTGTCAATAATTTCATCAACGAAGAACCTCATTCAGACATGTTTGTAACTCTCTTTTATGGTGTTCTAGATGATGAAAACAACAAACTCACCTTTGTGAACGCAGGGCACAACCCACCACTCCTATGGAAAAATGAAACTAAAGATATTATCAAGTTAAGCACTGGTGGTGTGGTCTTAGGTGCCATGAAAGGTCTTAAAATGGATGAAAAAACCATAAACATAGATCCAGGGGATCTTCTGGTTTTATACACTGATGGAGTTACCGAAGCTGTGAATAAACAGGAAGCCCAGTTTGGTGAGGAACATCTGATTAAACTTATCCAAAAAAACCATAACCTCCAAGTTGAGGATCTGAAAAACAAGATTATTGATGAGGTTTATGATTTCGCATCTGGCACACCTCAGGCCGATGACATCACTCTCCTGGTCCTTAGGAGGAATGGGTGAATGAAAAATGAATTCAAACTGAATGTGGATGCAAAATTAGAGAATTTATCCCAAATAGCCGATTTTGTTACTGAAAGTGCCCGGAAGTTTGATCTGGATGAGAAAAGTGTTTTTCAACTTCAACTGGCAACAGATGAGGTCGCCTCAAACATTATCCTACATGGATACACCCACGATACCGGTCAGATCCACCTCTCCTGCTGGAGGGAAGACCAGAAGATCAAAATCCAAATCGAAGACCGTGGAGAACCGTTCGATCCACTTCTCGTTGATACTCCTAATTTAAATACTTCTCTTGAAGAAAGAAGCCCTGGTGGTTTGGGTATTCACTTCTTAAAAACATTGACAAGTTCTGTTGACTATGAATTCAAGAATGGTAAAAACCGGCTCACCATCTCCAAAGATCTTACAAAAGAAGAATAAAAAAAATGGAAAATTAGAACAAACTATTTTCTCACATTTTTTTATGGGCAGGTTCCAGGTTCACCCTTAAACCTTTAATTCCTTTCTTTTGAAGGGCGCTGGAAATTTCTTGAGCATTTTTTGCAGGTAGTTCTATGAAAGAAAATTTATCCAAAACATCTATCCGGCCGATACTAGTTGAAGAGAGTCCTGAAACTTCGCGGATGGCTTTAACTATATCTTTAGCTTTAACTTTTTGTTTACGCCCCACATTTACAAAGAATCTTACCATTCCTGGCTGAGCACCTGTATCTCCATATTCAGAATCAGAATTTTGACGAGAATCCTCCCTGCCGGTGTAAAGTTTTAATAAAGCAGCAGCAATATCCAGTGAGCTGTAATCTTCTTCCATTAATCTTTCGATCAGGTACACCTCTCTATCTAAATTACTGGTATTTATCTCTTTTTTTAGTCTCTCCAGGAAAAGATCTCTTTTAACTTCTTCAACTTCACTAAGAGATGGGATTTTCTGCTGTTCGATTCGAACCCTGGTGTATCTCTGGATATCCCTTAATTGGTATATTTCTTTTCCAGATACAAAGGTGAATGCCTGGCCGGTTTTGCCAGCGCGCCCAGTTCTTCCGATTCTGTGGACGTAGTACTCTTCGTTGTTTGGCACATCGTAGTTGAAAACTGCTTCCACATCATCCACATCTATTCCCCTGGCTGCCACATCAGTGGCTACCAGAATCTCGATCTGGCCCTTCCTGAACTTGGACATAACCCTGTCCCGTTGATTCTGACTCATATCCCCATGAAGTCCATCTGCAAAATATCCTCGAGTTTGTAAGTGACTTACAAGGCGATCAACCCTTCTTTTAGTGTTACAGAATACCAGAGCGAGTTTCAGATTGTGCATGTCTATGAGTCGGGTTAAAAGGTCTAACTTCATTTTTTCCTTGACTTCGAAATATATCTGACGAATTTCAGGAACTGTCAGTTCCTGATGGGCTACTTTCAGCATTTCCGGATTGTTCTGATATTTTCGAGTTAATCCCAGGATCACCGGAGACATGGTGGCTGAAAATAGCAGCATCTGTCTCTGATCAGGAATTCGTCCCAGGATGAATTCTATATCATCCCTGAAACCCATATCAAGCATTTCATCTGCTTCATCCAAAATAATCATCTTCACCTGGTCCATTTTAAGGGTCCGGCGGTGAATATGATCCATCACCCTTCCAGGAGTGCCAATAATAATTTGCACTCCTCTTTTCAGGGCTTTGATTTGTCTTTCAATGGGTTGACCACCATAGACTGGTAGCACAGAGGCTTTTTTATATTTGGATAGTTTCTTTATTTCCTCTGCAACTTGAATGGCAAGTTCTCTGGTTGGGCATAGGATAACTGCCTGAACACTCCTACTAGACGGGTTCAACTTTTCTAAAACTGGTATTCCAAATGCTGCTGTTTTTCCAGTCCCGGTTTGTGCCTGGCCAATGACATCCCTACCATTTAATATATGGGGCAAAACAAGGGATTGTATAGGGGTTGCTTCTTCAAATCCCATGTCAGCTATGGCCTTTTTCATTTCACGAGATAATTCTAAATCTTCAAATGATAAACTTTCCATGTTATCTTCCTTATTTAATTCAAGTTATAAATTGATTATATAATAAATTCAGCTTAAGTAAAATCAGGCAAATCCAATTATAACTCTACAAATAGGTATCTAAAAATAGCAGAGATAATTAAAAAAATCCATATTTACTTATTTCTTTTTATAGGTTAGTAGTTCAATGCTTTTAAAGTAATGGGTTTTTGGACGTTTTGAACTTTTCGAAAAAAAAGTACATGTACATACATTTAAGTTTTCAATTTCTTAAGGCATCTAAAAAAAATTCAAAAAAGGGGAATATTGGGAATAAACCTTAAGAAATTAGTTGGTTGTAGGTTTATGAAGTATTCCCGTGGGTACCATGTCTGTAATTTTCTGCATCTTGTCCATGAGACCTTTCTTACCTTTTCCGAGAAGTGAATGCTCTAAAACTTCACTCAGAGTTTCTACAGGTACAATTTCAATCTTTTCACGGTAGTGATCCTCTATCAGGACATCTTCCAAGTTAGATTTAGGAATTAAAACTTTGCGTATCCCTGCTTCTGCTGCAGCTTCTATTTTACCAGTGACTCCTCCAACAGGAAGCACATCACCTCGAATACTTAAAGATCCGGTAAGGGCTACTGATTGGTCAACAGGTATATTTTCCAGTGCAGATACAACTGCAGTTGCCACAGATACACTGGCACTATCTCCTTCAACTCCTTCATAGGACTGGAGGAACTGTATGTGAATATCATAGTTGGATATATCAGTTCCAGTATGTTTCTTTATCAGGGCACTTACGTTTTGCACTGCTTCTTTAGCAATCTCTCCCAGTTTTCCAGTGGCAATGATTTTACCTTCATCTTTACTCTGTGCAGGCGCTGCTTCAGCGGCGATTGGCATTATTATACCGCTACGATCTCCGATAATGGCTAATCCGTTGACTTTTCCAACTTCACCACCTTCGGACTTGAATACTCTATAGCGTTTTTTCTGGACAATGTATCTGTCAGCGATTTGTTGTTCTAATGTCCTTGCCAGTTTTTTAGCGCTTAGAACGTGTTTTACTGTGACGGCATCTGCTTTTTCACCCTTTGCTATGTCACCGGCGGCTCTTACTAAACCCCCGAGATCCCTTAATTTGAGGGTTAATGAATCTTTTTTACCGGCTCTGCGCTGGGCTTCGTGTACGATTTCAGCAACAGCTTCACTACTGAAATGAGGTATTCTGCCGTCTTTTTTTACCTCTTGGGCCACGAATTGAACCAGTTTATCCCGGTTTTCCGGGGTGTCTTTCATGGTGTCTTTCATGAAAACTTCGTAACCATAACCACGTATTCTGCTTCTGAGTGCAGGGTGCATTCCTTCCAGTACGTGCAGGTTTCCCGAGGCAACCAAAACAAAATCACATGGCACTTCCTGGGAACGAACCATGGCTCCGCTGCTGGTTTCACTCTGACCAGTTATCTGATATTTTTTCTCCTGCATGGCAGTTAGGAGTTCTTGCTGGGTTTTCATGACCATAGATCCAATTTCGTCAACGTAGAGTACTCCTTTATTGGCTTTGTGGATCATTCCCGGTTCCACCCTTTCATGGGCAGGGGTTCCCAGTCCACCAGACTGGTAAGGGTCATGCCTAACATCACCTAAAAGAGCTCCAGCATGAGCACCGGTTGCATCAACGAATGGTGCCATGTTTTTTCTTTCATTATTTATTAGAAGTTTAGGAACCATCACTGAACTGCGTGGTTTCATCTGCTGTATCGCCAGGAACACGATACCTGCGGCTATTATTGCTGCCAGGGGTTGGTTCATTACAAAACCAATCACCAGGATCAGGCTGATTATGGCAATCATAAACATGTTTTTGCGCTCTTCCTGTCCTTTTGCCTTGACTTTGTAGTTGGTCACTACATTTTTTCCTTCACCAGCAGGCATTACTCCTATTAAGGGGTTGTGATTATCCTCCATATTAGGGTACACTAATATATCCTGTAATTCCTCTGGAGGAAGCAGTTCAGCCATTGCCTTAGCTAGCATGGATTTTCCCACACCAGGTTCACCTATTAAGAGAACATTACGGCGCTGCTTTGCTGCTTTTTTAACTGTTTCCACAGCCTCTTTCTGGCCAATTATCTGATCTATAATTTTATCAGGGACCTCTATGTCCCCTGAAGATTTGTAAGTACTAATTTTGAGAGTTTCATTATGAGAAAGCTCAGAATTTGGGTTATTATTTGCCATAGGCTTTATTAACCTCCCTAATTTTAGATTTATAAAAAATCAACGTGTTTTTATAATCGAATATACTCTAATGACTATGGTAAAACTTGTATATGAACATTTGCTTTGGATTTGATTTTATATTAATTATGCTCTTTAGATCAATTCATCAGATGGCATGAAAAATATAATTCATTTTAAGTATATAAAAGTGTTAAGATTATTTAAATTCAACAGTTATTAATCCAACATTTAAACGAACAGAATATCTTAAAATAACAATTAATAGATTCTATTAATCCATTAAAATTCATTAATCCATTAAAAGAAAAACGTGAAGAAAAATGGCATCTTCCAATAAAACTAAATGCATCATGGTCCAGGGTACTGCTTCAAACGCAGGTAAAAGCGTGGTGGTGGCTGCCCTCTGTCGTATCTTCTCCCAGAGAGGATACCGTGTTGCTCCCTTCAAATCTCAGAATATGTCTCTCAACTCCTTCACCACTCCTGAAAACCGGGAGATAGCAATGGCTCAGGTGCTGCAGGCTGAAGCTGCTGGTGTGGATCCCCATCATAACATGAACCCTGTTCTCCTTAAACCCAAGGAAGACTTTATTTCCCAGGTTATAGTACATGGAAAACCTGCAGGAGATATGAACTTTTATCATTATCAGCATAACTTCAGGGACAAGGCTTTAAAGGCCATTAAAGAGTCTTTAAATGCTTTAAAAGAGGATTATGATATTATTGTCATGGAAGGAGCAGGTTCACCTGCTGAAATTAACATGTTAGATGTGGATCTGGCGAACATGCAGATTGCACGTCTGGCTGATGCCGATGTAATTTTAGTGGCTGACATTGACAAAGGCGGAGTTTTTGCATCAATTGCTGGAACCTTCCAACTTTTACCCCCTGAAGATCGAAAGAGGATTAAAGGTATCATCATCAATAAATTCCGAGGTAATCTGGATATTTTAATGCCTGGAATCCGTCAAATCGAAAAAATAGTAGGAGTTCCAGTGTTAGGAGTTTTACCCTACGATCATGAGCTTAAACTCCCTGAAGAAGATTCAGCTTCACTATCTGAACGTAAATATAAGGGTAACAGCAAAATCACAGTAGGTGTGATGCGATTACCACGTATTTCCAATTTCACAGATATTGACCCCCTTGAATATGAAGATGAAATAGGAGTAAGACTTATCCAAATGGATGATGAAATTGGGAACATTGATGCACTAATTATTCCTGGAACACGTAACAGTATTAGTGACATGGTGGCCCTTGATAAAGAGGGTTTTACTGACAAAATCCAAGCCCTTGCCAAAGAAATTCCTGTTTTCGGTATTTGTGGGGGTTATCAGATTATGGGAAGGAAGATAATAGATAAATCCCTCAAAGAATCCAATATAGGTAGTATCGATGGTATGGGGATTTTGGATGTGAAAACCAGCTTTGGCGAATTTGAAAAAACAATTAGCCAGAGCAAGGGAACTCTTATTGATAATGGAATATTCAAAAACAGGAAAAGAGAAATTTTAAAGGGTTACGAACTACATGAAGGTTATTCTCGCCTGGGTAAGTCGAAACCTCTTCTCAAAGTTCTTAAAGGTTGTGGTAATTACCCTGAATCTGGTTTTGATGGCGCCCAGGATGGTTTAGCTGCGGGTACATATTTCCATGGAATATTCCATAATTTTAATTTCCGCAGATCATTCACAGATTATTTACGGCAAGTTAATGGCCTTGAACCATTAGGGTATTCACTTGATGAATTTGAAGAACTAAAAAAGTTCTCAATTCAGCGTTTATCTGATCTGGTGGAAAATAACATTGACATGCAGCTCCTACAAAATGTGCTACGTTGTGATATCTAATTATCCAAAAAACGCCATCAATGAAAAAGAGGATTATTTAAGAAAATAACAACAAAACAGGATCGTAATTAACAAAATTTGTATACAATTAATATTAAATAAAAACAGAAGTAACTTTTTTAACTGCTCTGGTTTTCACCAGTACAGATATCTTTTCATCCTTTTTCAAAACCCAATCATCATGAGGGATACGCATCTCACCGTTTTGATGAATTGCAGCGATGATGTAGTCATCAGTAGGGCTCAGATCACCAACACATTTTCCAACAACTCTTGAATTCTGAATACTTATGTCCAGTAGTTCAGCATTCCCCTTACCTACAACAATTAAATCAGCAATCTTTGGACGGTTAATGAGTTTTTCAAGGTATCCTGCTGCTGTGAGTTCTGGACTAATAACGTAATCTATGCCTACTTTTTTAAATGCTTCTTCATGATCAGGGTTGCTTACCCTTGCTATGATCTTGGATACATCATATTCTTTTACCAAGATGCATGAAAGTAGATTGGCCTCATCAAAACCCGTGGCAGCCACAAAAACATCAGCATCGGAGATGTTGGCATCTTCTAATGTCTTTGTATTGGTGCCATTACCACAGATTACTAAAGCATCTAAATTCGCTGCCGCTTCACTGCATAATCCATTGTTGGACTCTATAACAGTTACATCATTTCCAGATGTCACTAAGTAATTAGCCAGAGTTAAACCAACTCTTCCAGCACCCATTATCACTACATACATTTAAACACCCTTACCACATCTTGATTTAATTGATTTAATAATTTTTATAGATTAAAGAACATTTAATGCATTAAAACGATTGTTTAAAATTATTAGGTAACTTGTATTGTTAGGAAGATTTAGTAATATAAAGTTTACGGGAATTGGAAAAATTCACTGATTCAATAATCAAATCAATGCCCAATCTAAGTAAATATTTTACCTAATATGAGCTAAAAATAGCTTTTTTTAGGAAAAAAGTTATTTATAGGGATTTAATTTCTGTTTAAAAAAATTAATGGAAAAGTATCAGACAAATGAATCTTAAAGCTACAGATCACCAAAAGTTAGATTTTATTTAATCACCAGAACTGGGCATTCTGCAGATCTTACCACCCTTTCAGTAACACTTCCCGGATATAATCTTTTTAATCCATGTTTACCCGAAGCACCCATTACCACTAAATCAATGCCTTCTTCTTTAATGGTTTTTAATATTTCATCAACAGGTTTACCTTTTTTTATTTTGGTGAGAAAATGGACGTTTTTGCATTTGCCATCACATTGATCCTCCTGTAATTTTTCAGAAAATCTATTAACTGCCCTATTTCCTTCTGCTTTGAAGTGATCCTCTAAAGTCGATCCAAGATCTTCCTGAGGTATAGAATTCAGGTAAGATGTGTCAATGACATTTAAAACAATAATTTGAGAGGTAGCATTATCAGCAAACCATATTGCGTGTTCACCGGCTTTCTCTGAATGTTCTGAACCATCAGTAGGTAATAAAATTTTTTTGTACATAGTATTCCTCATGAGTGTATTTGTAAAATTGAGAATAAAATTTTTTATTAGTTATTCATCTGCAGTACGTGATAACAAATAGAATGAATCGAAAAATTATTTGAATTGAATTATAAAGATGATAAAAAGTCCAATAAAAAAAAGTTAAAACCTAAAGATATAAATAAGATGAATAGAAAAATCACGGTATGCGGCGTTAGTCCAGCCTGGTTAAGACACTGGCCTGCCACGCCAGCGACCCGGGTTCAAATCCCGGACGCCGCATCGCGGCTGTAGTCTAGTCTGGTTAGGACTTGGGCCTTCCAAGCCTACGACCCGGGTTCAAATCCCGGCAGCCGCATTACTCTTTTATCATCATTTTTGTGTGTCTATGTTGAACACTAGACAATTCACTAACAGCTAAACTAGACAATTCACTAACCTATTATAACTTGAATAAATTTTGTTTGTTTATGGACCAATTGGGCCAAATAAAAAAAGAGTGATTTATCAATGATCAAAACGTAGATTTCTTTGTATTGCTTATTTAAACAGGAATTAAAAGTTCTGCAGCCACCATACGACATATATCTGTCTTTGTAATAACCCCAACAGGTTTATCATCCTCTAAAACTAACAAACCAGATATGTCAGCTCTTAACATAAGATTTGCAGCATCTTCTATACCGTTATCTGCAGAAATGGTTATAACCTCCTCAGACATTATATCCGTGATCTGAAGGGAAACAGCATCTTTAGCAGAAGGTTTAATGGTTCCAAGAACTCCAATGAGATCTGAATAGGAAACTACACCCATAGGTTCTCCTGCATCATCCATCACAAAAAGTCTTCTCACCCCTTCCTTATACATCTTTTGAAAGGCTTCTGTTGGAGGAGTATCTGCATTAATGCTTATAACACCCTTATTCATGGCATCTTCAACTTTCATGTTTTCACCTGAACATAATCATCATTACATCTATGTAATTATATCACGACATTATTAGTATAGTTTAGTATCAGAATTACATTCAAAATATAATCATAATACAAATCAAATGCAGTTGAATGATTTTATTCAATTTGTATGAAATAGAGAAAGATTAACTTACCAAAAAAACAGTTTTTTGCAAAAATTATCTAAAAATATCTTATTCAGTTAATACAACATTTAATACAAATGATTAATGTCATTTGATCAGTATTACTAATGTTGAAGTTACTAAAATGATTTTATTTGAGTAAACCAGACTTTTTATCCACAATACTGATTCCAAATTCACATACTAACAATGTGAGATGTATAATTCAAAAAACATATCGACAATGCCCACAGTAAAACATACCAAAGTTTATATATAACAGATTTTTATACTTAAATAAAAAAATTATGCTTAAAAATTATGCTTAAAAATTGTCTTTTATTAACAATATTTTAAATATTCTACAACATTTAAATAGTATAAAATAGTAATAAAATAATATGAGTAGTTGGAGGGAACAAGTTGATGCGAATAAGCATGTCACTGCCAAAGAAATTGTTGAATGAGTTTGATGAAGTATTGAAAGACAGAGGATACCAATCCAGATCCAAAGGTATTAGAGATGCACTAAAGGATTATATCGTCCGTTATCAATGGATGAAAGAAATGGAAGGTGACCGAATAGGTATCATAGCTGTAATTTACGACCATCACTACACTGGAGTTATGGAAGACCTTACTGACATACAGCATGACTTCCGAGAATATATTAACGCCGTTATGCACGTTCACATGACGGAAAAATATTGTCTAGAGGTAATAGTAGTTAAAGGAGACGTTAAATACATCCGAGACCTCACTGAAAAGATAATGAGACTTAAAGGTGTGGAACACGTTAAATTAACCAGTACCGCCAGTGGACCGAAATAATAAAGTAATTTTACTTCGATTTAACAAAAAAGAGGATGAAACTTACATCCTATCAACAAAACTTGCTTTCGGATACCCATCGATTGGCTGCATTCTACGAAGCTATTAATCAAAAGTCAAGAGGTGTTGTATACGATTTAGGGACAGGTTCTGGAGTTTTCAGTTCCTGGGCTGCCCCTTTAGCTCGTTTTGTTTACGCGGTGGAACAAAATCATCACACAGCCAAAATAGCCCAAAAAAATCTTAGCACCTTTAAAAACGTTTCCCTACTTGTAAACGACGCTAAAAATATTATTTTTTCTGAAAACGCAGACCTTATAATCTGTGAAATGATGGATACTGCTCTCATCGATGAAGAGCAAGTTCCAGTCCTTAATTCTGTACGAAAATATCTTAAAGAAGATGGGGATATTATCCCTTGTGGGGTGTTTAACGGCGTGGAAGCTGTTCATCTTGAAAGTAAACACACCATCTACCAAGAAGATCAAACACCACAACCCAAGTTGATGAGTAAACTCCTCATATATGATAAAATTGATTTTAAGAAATACATTAAAGAGGAAACTGAACACCAAATTACCATTCCCATCAACAGTACTGGTACAGTTTCAGGTATTAAGATTACAACTTTCACTCTTTTAACATCTAAACTCATTTGTGGCCCGACACCCATGCTTAATCCACCCCTTCTCATTCCAACCAACAATTTAAATATAGAAAAAGGAGAATCCATTAATATAAACCTGAAATATTCCATGGGGGGTGGATTAGATACCATTAGAGCGTCAATTGAAACAATTCCTTAAAGATCATCATAAGATAGTCATAATGGGAATCGGCAATGAAATGCGAGGTGACGATGCCATAGGGTCTGTTCTGGCCCAGGAAATGTCAAAATTATTCCTTGAAAAAGAAAGAATTACAATCATTGATGGGAAAACTGTTCCTGAGAATTTTACTGGCACCATAAAAAGAGAAACCCCCAGCCATATTATTCTCTTAGATGCAGTGGAAATGAATAAAACACCAGGACAGATTAAACTGGTGAAAAAGGATGAAATCGAAAACTACAACATTTCAACTCATGCAATGCCATTATCCTTTCTCATTAAATACCTTGAATCAACATCATCTGCCAAAATAATTCTTCTAGGAATACAACCTAAGGAGATGGATTTAACCAATGAAATATCCTCGGAAGTCCAAACCAGCGCCAATTATATATTAGAATTATTTCATGCAATTTTAAAATAACACCGTTATAATATTCCATTATTAATATCTTTTTATTTCTGGAATGATTCCATTTATGAATAATATTGCTGGTTCTACCTTAATATTTTTGAAATATTAATAATTCAATTTGCTATTTTGGTTTAGAGTTTTTGTTCTTAAAAATTTTTATAATACACTACATGAATATGTATAAAGAATTATAGAAAAAAATAACTCAGGATTGCTCATGAAATTACTCTTTATAGGTGCGCGTCTATTTGATGATGTTGCCCTCTACACCAAAAAAATGGGGATTACCACTGTTCTTACAGAATCAAATCCTCAAGCACAAAATCTGGATTTAGCTGATTCATATCACCTTGTTCCCAGAGGAATGGAATACCCTAAAAAAATTGCTATTAAAGAAGATGTGGATGGTGTGGTACCCCTCATAGGAATCGATGACCCCCTGAATGATGTAGCCATGCTTAAAAAAGAACTTGAAACAAATTATGGTTTGCCAGTAGTAGCTTCTCCCATAAAAACAGTTTCAATCACCGGAGACAAGATCAAAACCAAAGAATTTCTCCTTAAGAATAATATAAACACTCCTGAACATCACCTAATCAGTTCCAAAGAAAAAAATGATTTAAAAGAATTTCCATTGGTTCTTAAACAGGCCCAGGGGCAGGGAGGTAGAGATATTAAAATTGCATTATCTAAAGAAGATGTGCAGCGTTACCTGGGAAAATATGACACCTCCCTGGTTGAACGTTTCTTAGATGGGATTGAAATATCTGTAGAGATCTTAAGATGGAAAAACCATTCTGTTCCCCTAATCCCAGTTCATAAAGGAAAAACAACCCTTGATGGTATTCATCCCTTAAAAAAATTGAAAAAAGCCCCCCTAAATATGGATAGTGCAGATTCAGGTTTAGAATCACATCAATACAATCAAACAATCAGGAACATTGCCAGTGATATTGCCAATCTTTTGAGTGTTGAGGGCACAGCAGATCTGGATCTTATCTTTGATAAAATAAACAAAAAGACTTATGTTTTGGAGATAAACGCCAGACCCAGCGGTACTCGGTATTTAACCGCAGCATCATCAGATATAAATCCTTTAAATGAACTTGTGGATATGGCCACTGGATCATGGGATGTTAAGAGTGTTAAAAAAAGGATAAAAGAATATGCTGCACTTGAAATACCTGTGGGCGATTATCACACTGATAAAAACAACTACCTTTTCCGAAAATTCCGTGGAGAAAATGATTGGATCATTCACGGGCCACCAAACCACCAACGGATAACGATCCGGGGAAAAAATGAAAAAGATACTTTTAAAACAGCAAACCAACTAAAATTAAACCTAGAAAAATTTAGGAATTAGGATAGGAATTAGTATAATTAATTTAGTAATAGGATAAAAGAATAAATAATTAAAATAATTTAGCAATAAGATAAATAATAAATAAAAAATCAAGGATTTCCAATTTAGATACTATCTTTATGTTAATCTATAAATCAACAGCTCCATTAGAAGTTAAAAATAATAAAAACAGCATGTGAAAGTTTTAAGTGATGTATCAAGTATAGAGTTTTAAGTAACAGAAGGTATAGATTAAGTAAAATAAGTTGATGAATATCCGAAATTAAATGAAATAGATTTTTTAGCATAAGATTGAATTTAAAAATTGAATTTAATTCCTTAATTTAGTGTGAAAAATTTTAGAAGTGTTTATTATTAAGGTGATAACTTGAACAGTACATATAATCTGATTTTAGCATTCGTTATAACATTTTTAGCTACGGTATTCTTTACATACTTTGTACGGAAGATATTATTAGATGCCGATGTAACTGACAAACCCATTGTAACTGAACATAAGCATAAAACAGGCACACCAACCATGGGTGGCTTAGCCATCCTTCTAGGTGCTGCACTGGCTGCTTCAGTGTATTGTAACGAAAAAAATCTTATTTTAACAGTGTTGATCATGTTAGCTGCAGGTATTGTTGGTTTACTGGATGATTTACTGGGATTAAAGATCAAGGAAGTGCAGAAAGTAGCCTGCAACATCAGCACACAACCTGTAACCATTGGCCGTTTAACCTTGGAACCAGGGGAAGAAGCCCGTGTAGCAACCGAAAAGGCTAGAAAAGATTTACCTGCATTATTAAATCATGGAAAAGTTGAAATCGTTGGTGAAACGCCCATAAAAACCGAAGGAAAAGAAAGAGACAAAATAATCGCCCAGATTGTCATTGGAATTTTCTTGACAGCCACCGGTGCTGTTAGTAGCATGGTCCTAGGATTTGAAATAGGTATTTTCATTATACCTGTGGTTATATTCGGAATAGTAGGTTCTATCAACTCAGTGAACCTTATTGATGGAATGGATGGTTTGGCAGCAGGTATATTAGCCATTGCATCAATTTCATGTGTTATTTTCTCAATGATTCAAGGAAACATCAGTGCCGCCCTCCCATTTACAATTCTAACCGGGGTTTCCATTGGTTTTCTAGTTTTCAACCATTACCCCGCCAGTATAATTATGGGTGATACCGGATCATTTGCCCTGGGTGCCGGCTATATTACTGCCGGTTTCTTAGGAGATATTATTTACTTTGCAGTTATCGCACTGGCCATACCCATAATTTCCGTGATTATCAGTCTCATGCACCGTGCACATATAATTAAACTCCCAGTTGAACCACTCCATCATACTTTAAATTATAAGGGACTGTCTGAAAAAAAGATAGTGGCTCTTTACTGGTCAACGACTTTGATAATTTGCCTAGGCGCCATTTTAATCTATCAATTCATATGGTAAATTTATCAATTCATTGATAATATCCTAAAACTGGCCAAAAAACAAATTATGTAAAATCTCCATTTAATTAAATTTTTCAAATTAATAGGTTGAAATCCGGTTTAACCTAATTTGCAGAACGTCAAGGGATATAAATAATATGAAGAAATTTAACACAGCTTACCTTGCAGGAAAATCTGAAGGAAAACTGATTGGAGAAAACATAGCAATAAATGGGATCTTCAATATCCTGAAGGATGCCAGAGAAGGTGACGTTGTAGTAAGGCACTGGATCGATGAGGTAGGAGTCAAGATGGCCTCAGAAAAAGGTGCTTCATGTGTAGTGACCCAGGATGCCCGTGGAAACTCTGTTGAACTTGCCAGGGAAATTGGTTTACCCTTAATTTTAACTGAAAAAATTGAATTGGTAAATGCTTTCGCTCTCAAGTGGGCTATAAACACATTTGCCCCTGATACTCTTAGAATTGTGGTAACCGGTACCAACGGGAAATCAACAACTACCCATATGATATATAAAATTCTCCTTGAAGCAGGCCTCACTGCCCACACTAATACTGATTCAGAATCAGAATTCAACACCCTCATTGATCCCATGGTAGCCAAACAGATCGCTGAATTTCAGGGCAAACTGGATGCCCTGGTTTTGGAAATTTCAGAGGTTCAAGGATGGAACAATCGGAATATGGTGGGCCATGCCCATCTTATGACACATGCCATCAAACCACACATAGTTGTCCTCACCAACGTGGCCCTAGATCATATCGGGTTGGTTAATTCATTGGAAGATGCATCGAAAGAGATTTCAGGTTCATTAAGGGGATTTGATGGTCAGCAAGTTATCCTGAATCATGATGATCCTTTAATACGTAAAATGAAACGGTTAGTTCCAAATGCAGAGGTATTATTCTATGGTTCCGGAACCAATGTTGAATTTAAGGAAGATGGAATCTATAACTTGGAACAATTAATCATTTCCACAAAGAATCTTCCATTTCAAAGTCCTCATTTTATTCAAAACACCCTGGCAGCTGTAGCCACAGGAATTGCATTAAAGATTGACTTTAAAACTATTAAAAAGGCTGTAGAATCATATAAAGCACTCAATCGCAGATTCACTATACTTAAAGATAACCCTCTTATCATCGATGATTTCGCTCATAATCCTGATGGTATCAGGGCTACTATAAAAAGTGCATTGGAGTTAGTTTCTGGGAATCTCCACATCGTTTGCGCCATTCGGGGTTCTAGAGGAAACTCCATTAACCAGTTAAACGCCCAAGCTATTGCTGATTCAGTTAAAGAGATTAATTGTAACCTAATATTGACCAGCAGTGAAGATGTAGTGGATGATGCCAACTGGGTTATGCCACCAGAGAAAAAGATTTTTATAGATGTACTGCAAAATGAAGGAATCAATTACACATATTATAACACACTAAATGAAGCCTTGAAAAAAGCTCTAAAAACAGCTAATGATAAGGATATTATACTTCTTATCGGTGCTCAGGGTATGGACCCTGCATATAATGTTTTAAAAGATTTAAAATATATATAACCAATTAAAATGGATTTGCCAAATTTAACTTCTTTAATCTGTCTAGATTATTAAAACTTACGTTATTCAATAAATTAATTATAATACCTTTTTTAACCCTATGTGAAGGTAATATGATACGTTCACTCCTTATTACATGGCTATCTAATATTGGTAACATTTTATGGATGATTTACAAATGACTTTATAAATGTTAAATTACAGAATAACCTTGATAAATTCCCATTAAACTAAAAATTAAAAATTGTCAATCCAAATAATCCTAATAAAACTAGTCGGAATACTACTATCAAAAATTCCATTAACAAAATCACCCACCGGATTTTTTCTGGTAGAAGATTCAAAAAAATATGTTTTAGATGAAAATGGTTTTCTCAAGGGAAATAAAGGAAAATGAAGATATGGTGATAAATAAAATGAGTGCTAATATGGACAAACATTCATCCAAACTGAAAGAGGTTCTCCTCTCCCGAAAAAAAACATACGGAGTCATAGGCATTTGTGGTGTAGTTGGAAATTTAGTTGCCAGAGTCCTCATGGACCACCAACACAACGTAATATGTACCGATCTTCAGAATTCAGACAACTGCCCATTCCTTTACACACTTGCAGAATATAACCCCCCCATATATTTATCAGACCATCCTGAATCATTTTTCACCTCTTCAGATTACATAATCCCCCCTCCGAGTTTATCAAAAACTTCAAAATTGTTCAAAAAAATTATAAAAAGCAATTCCCAACTAATGGAAGTAGATGATATTATTGAGCAGATCAATCCGGATAAACCAGTGATCTGTATTACAGGGACCAATGGAAAAACCACAACAACTACCCTTCTGAAACATTTCTGTTATAGGGCAGGTTTAAAACCCACTGAACATGGATTCAAAACACTTCAGGGAAATGTTGCTTATATTCCGCCATTGCAGTGTAGATTAAACGGGGACATTGCAGTGCTGGAAACAGGAACCGAAGGAGAAAAAGGAGACTTGAAATTCAGTCTTGAACGATGCCAGCCTTCCTGTGGTGTTATAACTAACATAACCCCTGATCACCTGAATAATGGGTCAAACTTCATGCAATACGCCCGCATAAAAGGAGAACTCTTGGAAGAGCTTCAGGGAAAAACTGTTGTACTTAACAGTGATGATCCCACTATATGGGGACTTTTATCAGAATTAAATTACCAGGGAAAGGTGGTAACCTTTGGTGTTGAGCATACACCACAAGGAGTAAGTAAAAAAATTTGTTGGTGCAAAAGAGAAATTTTAATCGAGGAAACCCTTTCTGGAGTAGGTTATTATGAGTGTCAGTGCGGCCTAAAACGACCCATTCCTCATTATTTGGCCAAGAATATTACTGAGAATAGTTTTTTACTTCAAACTCCCCAAGAAATTATAGAAATGGAAATGGGAATTTCAGGATTGCATAATGTTTACAATGCTCTGGGAGCCATTGCCACAGCACACGAACTATTGAATATACCACTTGAAGACATTAAAAAGTATCTTAAAACGTTTAAAGGTGTTCCTGGACGTTTAGAATGCATTTATCACAGTGAAAACTTGAATTTAATTGTGGATTATGCACACAACCCCTCAGGAGTTGAAACTGTACTTAGAGAACTTAAAAAAACCTATGACAAACTATCAGTGGTCATCACCATTTCCTCTGAATCAGGAAGAACTGGAGATGAAGAGATCATGAAAAAAACAATGGCCAATGCTGACTTTATCATACCAGCCTCCTACTATTCTAGACAGGCTGCAGGAAAATATATTTCATCAGGGAAGATCAAATTAACTGATAAAGAACCTGACAAGTTTCGCAGCGGTACACTTGGAGCTACTCAAGAACAGGTGCTTGAGGGGCTTAAAAAAGGATTGGAATGTAACACAGATACAGTGGTATGTCTTGGTGAAGCTGCAGTTAAATTTAAAGATAATATTAAACTTTTAATCGATTTAAATATGGAAAAAATTGGTGAAAAATAAGGTGAGAAAATGTTTATAAAGGTGAGAAGAGACACCCTGATAATTCTAATGTTAGCCTTTATCCTTATAGTATCTGGAAGGTTGATGGCATATATGTCCTATGCTTCATCCACAGAAACAGAACAAGGAATTCCAATAGCTGGAGTTATAGTAAAAGGAAACGACATAGTACCCACCGACTCCATTAAAACTAACATTGCCAATGTTGGTTTCAGATCAGGTAGTTACATAAAGGGAGACACGCTCATAACCAGTAAACGAAAGGTTCCCTTGAATGAGGCCCTAGAGAATGCGAAACAAGCAGCTATGCTTTCAACCCTTCCCGGGACAACAATAACTCCCATAAAAGCAGTCAGTGTTAAATTAGACAAAAAAACAGGCATATTGACTGTTACGGTTATAGAAGACTTTTCCACAGTCCAAGTGAATCAAACTTCTTCATAGGTGACACTAAGATGATCAAAAAACATTTACCCAGGATAATAATGTTTATGTTCATACTGGTTGTGCTGATTAACACTTCAGCAGCCACATGTAACATAATTATTATCACTGACCCCACTGGAGAGGATCCTAATGGAGCTGCAGCAGGAAGTATGTCCTTTGCAGATAACATGTTCCAATCTACCTTCATTATGTCCAAAAATAATCATTTTGCAGTTCTTTCAGGGGGGGAGGGTAATCAAACTCCTCGATTGGGAGCCATTGTGGAAACAATTAGACTATTAGAAAACGGTGCAAATGCATCAACTGCTGCCAGTGCTGCTAATAGTTTTTCTGGAATCAGGATAATGTGTGGAGGCCCCACCATCGGAGCAGCCGTAGGAGGATCCTTTGATGCTTATGTGGTAACTGTGGATGATGATGGAACCATAACAGCTACACCTGTATCCAGTGGTCTGGCCACGCTTCCAGCTGGAAAGAAAGGTGCTATAATTCACCTGCGTAATACCCATGGTAACCCCCAATATGGAACAGCCTCAACAGTTAGAAAAGAAACAGCAATTACTATTGGTAAAATGATTCGAGATGGATACCCTGCCACTGAGATCTTGGGTGCGGCTTTTAAAGAAGTTGCCATAGATTCCGGGGAAAAATATGGGGGAGGAGGAGATAACCTTGTATCTTCCTTAACCACTGGTGACATGTTCACCCCTGAAACCCTCAACACCACCGGTTATCCTATGGATGCTGAATATTCCAAAAAGTGCCCTGAATGTGGTTGGAGTGTTGCATTTCCTGAAGCAGACAGCTATCAAACCTGTCCCTATGACGGAACCACATTAAAGACTGTTTACGCCTATGATGCCATGGTAGATGCTATTACTGTGACTAACAATGATACGAACGTCTATACCTATGGAACCGATGCAGCAGGTATCAGTGAAACCACTGATGAAATTGTTACCTATTCAGTTAACAAAAACGGTTTTAACGCTGTTACAATTGCCAGTGCTATTAATAAAGCTATAGACAATGGTAACCTGGTTGGAGTAAATTATATCGAGCCTAAAGATATTAACATCGTGGAAAGTACTCGATCAGTTGGTATTTATTACAAACCTCTTGCTAACCAACGAACATCTCCTGCCTGGGATTTACCCATTAGTTCTTCAGTACTGGACATAGTAGGGAGCATACAGACTGCAATTGGATTAATACTTATAATTCTGGTTTTATTCCGCAGTACTCTAATCAGCTCCTTCCTTAAAAAAAGGCGGTAGTTAATTGACCCTGATACTTGTTCGTGCTGAAAACCAGGCAAAAATCCTTAACAGCCTTGCAGATATTGAAAGACATGCTGAACTTAAGATCAACGGAAAACCAAGAATCATTGATTCTAAAGTAGCTGATAAATATGTTCAGAGGATAATTAAAGATAAATTAAGGTCTAAATCTAAAGTTGCAGTCCTCATATCTGTTGAAGATGATGCTACACGTAGTATTGTGCGGATAAGGAAAATACACCCCCCAGCACATATCATGGTTATTAGCAAGGAATATCCTGAGTGGGAAGATTTAAAAAAGATTTTTAGTACTCTACCCTTACTCAAAGGATATTATTCTGGAAAAAAAAGTAAAAATTCTCCTAAAAAAAAGTAAAAAAATGATAAAAAACCGATAACACATTACTATCTATTTTTTATCGTTATAACAAGTTCCATTTACAGAAATTGATGATTCTAACCTTTTTTTATCCTGGCTATATCCCCAATAGTAGCTTTTCGCATATTAGAACCTTTTAAATCATCAAGTTGCGCTTCTTCTGTTTTTTCCAAAAGGGTAACCTTTAATGTTTTTTCCAGTTTCCGTGCCAATTTCAGATCAGGAACCATTTTCCCTGATTCAAGACGGTGTATCACTGAAACCTTTTCATATATCTTTTCACCAAGATCCTCACGGGACCATCCCTTTTTTTCTCGAGCCTCTCTGATCACTGTTTGATAATCCTCAATAACTTCGTGTGTTGGTTCCCGAGATCTGAATGATCGTCTTCTGCCTGTTGGAGCACGGCCACCAGGACCTCGCTGGGGTCGGGGTGGTTCTCGTTGTATTTTACCAAATTTAGAACATTCAGTGCATGTTAACATTATAGAATTCTCTATTTTTGTTCGCACCGGTTTTCCAATAACCTTCTTTCCGCATATCTCACATCTCATGATGATCCCTTTAGTTTTAATTGGTATATAATTAGACACCTCAATACTTAAATATTATTAGAGAAATAAAATGCAACAAATAATATCAATATAACCGGATATTATTTTTCTCCACAAATCTATGAGGAGTGTATTTGTAAGATGGAAAAAACATCCCAAAATATCTTAAAAAAGATAGAAGACCTTAAAAAGGAGATAAAAATCCTCAAAGAGGATAATGCCAAAACCAAAAGGAATCTGATGTGGAAGGTCAGGAAACTGGAAAAAGACAAACTTCTCATTGAAAATGAGAAGATGAGATTGGATCGTGAAGTTAAATCCCTCCGGGGAGAAATTGAAAGGTTCAGATCACCTCCACTGGTAATTGCCACTGTAACTGAAGTTCTAGATGAAGGAAAAGTAGTGGTGAAAAGCAGTACCGGACCCCACTTTGTAATTGGCTATTCACGTTTCTTAGATGAAAATTCACTGGAACCCGGAGCCAGAGTAGCTCTTAACCAGCAAACATTTAGCATTGTAAGTGTTTTACCATCAGAAAAAGACCCACTAGTAACAGGTATGGAAGTTGAAGAAAAACCAGAAGTAAGTTACATACAGATAGGTGGGCTTGAAGAACAGATAGTGGAAATTAAAGAGACTGTCGAACTTCCACTTAAAAAACCAGAATTGTTTGTAGAGATAGGTATTGAACCACCAAAAGGAGTTCTTTTATACGGGCCTCCAGGTACAGGTAAAACATTACTGGCCAAGGCCGTGGCCCATGAAACCAACGCCACCTTCATAAAAATTGTGGCCTCTGAATTCGTTAAAAAATATATTGGAGAAGGTGCCCGGCTTGTGCGTGGCGTTTTCGAACTGGCCAAGGAAAAAGCTCCTAGTATAATCTTTATCGATGAAAT
Organism: Methanobacterium sp. PtaB.Bin024; assembly: GCA_002067065.1. GTDB lineage: Archaea > Methanobacteriota > Methanobacteria > Methanobacteriales > Methanobacteriaceae > Methanobacterium. Next base: position 108,679 of record MVPY01000043.1, on the reverse strand, counting down.
CGATGCCATTGCCGCCAAGAGACTGAAAAGTTCCACCAGCGGTGACCGTGAAGTTCAAAGAACCCTTATGCAACTTTTAGCTGAAATGGATGGATTTGAAGGAAGGGGAGATGTAGGCATAGTTGCAGCCACCAACCGACCCGATATCCTGGACCCAGCACTACTACGGCCTGGACGATTCGACCGTTTCATCGAAGTACCTATACCCAACGAAGATGGTAGGAAAGAGATTCTCAAGATCCACACCAAAAACATGAACCTGGACGAAGATGTGGACATAGATCTGGTATCCAGCCTAAGCGAAGGTGCTTCTGGAGCAGATCTCAAAGCCATCTGTACCGAAGCAGGTATGTTCGCAATAAGGCAAGAAAAACCTATCGTAAGTATGAACGACTTCCTGGACGCCGTTGATAAGATCATCGGCATGGAACGCGACGAAGAAATACGAAAAGAAGCTGGAGTGATGTACGGATAAAATCCAACATGTCGGAGGCTTATCTCCTCCTATTTTTTTATTTTTAACTTATTTTAAAAGAATTTCGGTAAATTTAACATCTTTTTAATAATAATCATCATTTTTAAACCAGCTTAATGGTTTTTATTATTTATTGTTTTTATTGTTACTTATACTCCTAATTGACCCCCCAAATTAGTATATTTCTTAATTTAAAGATTATTCACCATTATTAATCCTGATTTTGAATAAAAAGAAGTTTAAGTAATCCATGAAATGATAAGCTATTAATCGGTATATTTATATATTTGGATATATGAAATTAAAAGTGTGAATTAATAATAGAAATATTTCAATAGAATTACCTTTTTTAAAAATACATCATGTTCCAGATAAAGGAGTTTTATCAGTTTTAAAGGGAAATCAAAGGTTAAAACTTGTGAGAATGGAGGAGATTAATATGGCATGGTTTGCTGGATATCCAAGAGAAAAAATTCAATGGTACCCTACAATCGATCCTGAAAAATGTGTTGAATGTGGGATATGCATGAACTGCGGAGCAAAAGTTTACAAATGGACTGAAGATGGTCCTGTAGTGGATCAACCTTACAAATGTACAGTTGGATGTACCACCTGTGCAACTCTCTGCCAGGGAAATGCAATTACCTTCCCCGACAAAAAACCACTTCGCGAACTATATCAAAAAGAAAGAATCTGGGCAAAGGTCAAAAAAGAACTCGCCGAAGCGGGTAAGTTCCAAGTTGAATCCAATACCAATGTTACAACGGGATGCTGCGAAACTTCTGCCCCTCCAAACGTAGAAAATGGAGGTTGTGGTTGTGGAACTGCAGAACCAGTTGAATCAGTTGAAAACCCTCCTGAAGAAGTTGAAGGGTGTAGTTGTGGATGTGGTGGAGATTATCCAGATGAATATGTGAAAAACAATCCAGATGAGCCTAAAACACTTGCTGATAGTGATTTCATCAAAAAACTTGAAGAGTACGCTCATTCGATTGGAATTAAAAGCATAGGGTACACTACTGTTACTCCAGAGCTAATTTATCCCGGTCAATCCCCCTTATTTTCTAATGCAATTGTATTAACCATGGAAATGAGTGATGATCTCATCCTAACAGATCCAGGAACTGCAGCACAGACAATAAACGATGCACATTATGAAAAACTGGGCAAATTAACCTACCAAATCGCAGATTTTCTTAGAGAAAATAGTTTTGCTGCTGAATCTGCTCACCCCTATGGGGGTGTGGTAAACTTCTCAGCACTTGGTCAGAAGTCAGGCCTGGGATGGATAGGACAAAGTGGCCTATTAATAACTCCCACATCAGGTCCCAGACAAAAAATTTCAGCCATATTCACCAGCATAGAAAATTTACCCGTGAAAGATGATAACAAACATTCATGGATAGCCGAGTACTGTAAACGGTGCGGTAAATGCATCAAAGCCTGCCCTGAAAATGCACTCATAGAAACAGAAACCTGTTGTGGTGGTAAAGAGACAGAATTTATAGAAGAACGTTGTATTGGGTGCAGTCAAGGCTGTACATATTGCATAGAGGATTGTCCCTTTGATCAAAAAGAATACGCAGATATTAAGAATCGATTTGACAATATGAACACTAAGTTAATGGAAAGAAGTAAAACAAAAGCATAAATAAATCAAAGATGGTTATTGTTCTTTCCATGTATCATAGGTTCTGTCCATAGGGGTCATCGGTTGCTATTGCAACTTTTAACATTCAGTCCCCTCTATAAAATGTTTTTTTAATCCATTCATTAATCTCATCTCTAATTTTTCTAAAAGCATCAGTTTTCTCCTGGTCAGTTCCTTCAACTACTGCAGGATCCTGGAATGATTTATGTATATAATTTTTTCCTCCATGGAAAAAGGGACAGACCTCTCCTTCCTCTCCACATACCGTGACCACATAATCAAATTTAAAGCCTTCAAATTCTTTTAGACCTTTGGAATGATTACCTGATCATCAACACCCATTTCTTCTAATACTTTAACTGCATAGGGATTCACATTACCTGGATTACTCCCTGCACTGTAAACTTCAAAATTTCCACCATATAATGATTTTAAAATTCCTTCAGCCATCTGCGACCTTGCTGAATTTTGATTGCATAAAAATAAAACCTTTTCATTGGTTTGTGATGCTTTCATTTTCATTATCAATGAATAAAACATCCATATATTTAAATATATCATATGTAAATAGCAAAGTTCATGAAATCATGTGAAATTGGCACTGGAGAAAAGCCCAATGAAGAACAGATTAAACAACTGAAAAAGATCACCTCCGAAATCCCAAGTGATGATATACTAATTCAAAATGCGGACACCATAAAGGCACTTGCAGACCCAACACGACTTAAAATACTCCACTTATTAAAATATGGAGAATTATGTGTTTGTGAGATAATCACTGCCATGGAAAAACCACAACCAACCATATCTCATCATTTGAACATCTTAAAAAAAGCAGGGTTCTTGAAATGGCGAAAAGAAGGTGTTTGGGTGCATTATAGTCTGTCTAATCCAGAAATTACAAACATTTTAGAAAACATCCTAAAATAAATGAATTAATGGGGAGATCCCTAATGAAGGACGATGTTGCTAGTCAAATCACTGATCAAATTTGTGATACTCCTAAACTTGGATTTCTGGATAGATTTTTAACTCTATGGATTTTTTTAGCCATGGTGCTTGGAATTTCCATGGGTGTTTTTTTACCTGCTTTTAAAGGGATAGTGAACCAATTTCAAGTGGGAACCACAAGCATACCCATTGCTATAGGTCTCATTCTTATGATGTACCCTCCATTGGCCCGTGTTCGCTACGAAGAATTACCTAAAGTCTTCCGGGACTGGAAGGTTTTAGGATTGGCCATGTTCCAGAATTGGATAATAGCTCCTTTATTGATGTTTGCATTAGCGGTAATATTTTTATCAGCATATCCTGAGTACATGGTAGGACTAATTCTAATTGGGATAGCTCCCTGCATAGCCATGGTCTTAGTCTGGAACCAACTAGCAAAAGGAAACAATGAATATGCTGCCAGTTTGGTGGCTCTAAACAGCATATTCCAAGTCTTCTTTTACAGTGTATATGCATGGTTCTTTATCACCATAGTTCCACCATTACTTGGAATCCAGGGAACTACGATTGATGTGAGTATTCTTCAGATAGCCCAAAGCGTATTCATTTATTTAGGGATTCCATTTATTGCCGGATTTATCACCCGGTTTTTCTTAATCAGAATCAAAGGAAAAGAATGGTACCATGAAAAATTCATACCTAAAATTAGTCCTATAACTTTAATAGCTCTTTTATTTACCATTGTGGTTATGTTCAGTTTAAAAGGGGATTATATAGTTCAGATACCCTTTGACGTGGTAATCATAGCCATACCTCTGCTGGTATATTTTGTGGTTATGTTTTTCATCACTTTTTTCCTGGGATACAAAATTGGGGCTGATTACACACGAACCACAGCAATATCATTCACAGCAGCCAGTAACAACTTTGAGCTGGCTATAGCAGTGGCTATAGCAGTTTTTGGAATTGGATCTGGAGTGGCATTTGCTACGGTTATAGGCCCATTAATAGAAGTGCCTATCTTAATAAGTTTGGTGAATGTTGCGCTATTCTTCCAAAAACGTTATTTTAAGGGATCATAGCCAAGAATAGATAGAATCGAAAAAAAATCATCCTCCCCCCCCCAGATATTGAAATAACAACAAAAAAATTATGGATGGAGAATCAAATGCATATAGGATTTATATTAACAAAAAGTCCCTCAGAACAGGGATTTGAAACATTTCTTGATTTTTCAAAATTATATGTCAATACTGATCAAATTTCTACCTATCTTGTGGGAAACGGAGTTTATTGCGCTCACAAAAATTATTCTAATTCTGATTTAGAAATGGTTTTCGAAAGTTCAACCGTGTATGTTTACGAAAATGACCTTAAAGCAAGAGGAATTAAAGAAGAACAAATAAAGGATGGTTTGATTGTGTTTTCAAAGTACGATGATATGGTAACAGATGTTATGGAGAATTTTAACCAGGCTGTGAGTTTTTAACAACCAAGCGGGCCGATAATATGACAACACACCTCAATGAAAACACGTCCAACAAAGATACAATGGTTATTGTGTTTTTGGATGGACCTTACATTTCACAATATGCTGATATTGGATATAAAATGGCAGAATCTGCCCTGGATTTAGGTTATGGGGTGAAAATATTCTTATACATAGATGGGGTGCATATACCTCAAAAAGACCAAAATCCCCGTGATTTTCCAAGTGTTTCACTGAATTTTGAAAAATTAATCAAAAATGGTTGTGAAATTAAAGCCTGCGTGCGTTGTGCAACTGCAAGAGGATACACGGATGAATCACATTATTTAGAAAGGGTGGAAATAACCAGTGTTTATGATCTTGCCGCGTGGATGGATGAAGATTGTAAAGTGATAATTTTAGGTAGTTAACAATGTCATCCTCATTAGTTATAATAGACAAAGCCCCTTACGGGCATGAAAACGCTTTAGGCGGAATTTATATTGCAATAGCAAGTTTAGATAGAGACATTGAAGCTGATGTTCTTTTAATGGGTGAGGGTGTTTACGCCGCGTTAAAAAACCAATCTGGGGAAAAAACGATCGGGTATCCATCAGTAAGTGAATTAATATATTCTTTGTTCCCTAACGGGACTTTATTTGCACATTTAGATTCTATTATCCAAAGAGGAATTAAATATGAGGATCTAGTAGAGATAACTGAACTTATTGATAATAAAACTCTCTACAACCTTTCAAAATCAAAAAAACATATAATAAAAATTTAAATGGTAATAAAAATGGAAATGAAAGAACTTAAATACGAAATTTTTGAAAAAGGGGCCCTGGTAAAAAGTGTTTCCATAACCAAGATAATGCCCTGCATGGCAGAAGAAGGCCGGGTTAAACTGGCAATGCAACTTGATTCAACATTAGAAGAGGTAATGCCAACCTTCGCAGGTAAATTCCCCCCAGGAAACGTTAATTTCATCCCCCATAAAAAAATCTTAACCTTAAACACACACAAAAGAGTTATATCTTTTTTCCCCTCTGGAAAAATCATGATGATGAACACCAAGGATCCTGAGGAAGGAATTGAAATAATTACTGAGTTCATGGAAAAAATTAACCAGTGCTACTTGGAAAGTAAAAATGGAGCTGATGGTGAGGATCTTTCAGGAAAACTGTCAAAAATTGGGCCTTTAAACATTTATAACTGTTTACCTCAGATTAATTGTGAAGAATGTGGAACTGCTACTTGCATGGCATTTTCAATGAAAATTCTCTCAGGAGATGCTACTTTAGATCAATGTAAACCTCTACTAAAAGCTGAAAATCGGGATAAATTGAATTCTTTAAAGGAACTTTTGGGGGATGAACTGATGAAAACCCTGGGATGGGCTGAAAATTAGTAGGGTTATTTGCCCTTTTTCATCAAATAACTTGAATCATCTGATAAAATATAATAATCATCTTAAAGAGAGGTTCACAAGTTTGTTAGACAAATTGAAAAGTTTGAGCCTTCAGGATCAAACCAGCAAAGATCAGCTTTTATGTGTACTTAGGGAAGATGCCAGAAAATTTAATTTTATTGATATTCAACAGTGCAGCCTCCAGATTCAACAGGAAGCAGAATGTATACACACCAGTTACAAAAAGGAATATATCAAAGCCGAAATCGGATTTTTAATCCGTATCCGAGAGGTTAAAAATGATAACTTCCATTACATGGGTCTGGTGGATGTGGAGGAACTGGATACAGCCATTGATATTCTCAAAGAACAGGAAAAAATGGTAGAAGATATGGAAGAGATGAACCCTGCCATCCTCCAGATATATTCAATCATATCATTATACACTACTTTCATCAAGGATGAACCCATCCATCAGGTGGGAACACTATTCCCTGGGGGATTCACCGTTAAAAAAGAGGGGGATAAGTACACTTGCCCTGTGAAAGATAACAACGATGAGAATCCACTTGCATTATGCCCCTTTTGTATTGCAGAACAGGATGAAGAAGTCTAATAATAGTTATTTACTTTAACCCCCTATTCTACAAGAATTAAAACCTAAAAATCCCCTTAAAAAGATTTATATTTGATAAATGATAGAATTATACAAAGATAAGTACCTAAAAAAATCAAAAAGAGGATAAATAACGCATAGGATCAGTTATGTACGGATAGAGTGCAGTTTATTTGGAGGATTCTATCCTATTATTTTTTATTTTTAACTGATATCATATATTATTAAAATTTGATTCAATTCACAATCGTATTAAAATTAGTAATATTATTAAATTAAATATTAATACTAAAAATTCTAAGTTTCCAAACCTATTCTCGTTTTTAAGATTAATTATCATTACATTACACATCGTTTATTTTAAACGCCTTATTTAAAAATAAGTCAATGCAAACATTCATATACTTTTAAATCGCCAGATAATCAATTTCTCTTTTTTCCAATAGATTTATATTGGTAAAATTAGATACGCCTTACTAATATTACACTGGAAAAATATTGTTTTAAGTTTTGTGGGAGGATGCAAATGGTTTTTTGCCCCAACTGTGGTAATGAAAATGATGATATTGCAGTTTACTGTTCTGAATGTGGTCAGAAGCTACAAACTATAGTAGATGATCAAATGGAAACCCAAGGAAATGTTGAAAAAGAAATACTTAAAGAAATCATACTTGTTTCTGCAACTAAAGAAACTCTCAAAATCATTAATAAAAACAATCCAAAGCCAAAAAGAGATAGACGAAGGTCTCTGTACTTTACCAACAAAAATATTTACATAGGTCAAGGAACAACTTTAGGTAATGCTGATATGATGGGATCAATTGCAAGTTCTGCAGGCGGAGTTTTTGGTGGGGTTTTGGGGAAAAAAGCTGGTCATAGTATCGCTAAACAACTTTCGAGTTCTAAAAGAGAATCTATTGAAAATAACTTCCAAGAACTAGCAGCCCAAGATCCAAGTATCCATATAATACCTTATACTGAAATCATGAATCTATTTATGAACAAGCAAAAAACTTTACGAACTTCATACATAACCATTGAAACCAGTGCGGATAAATACAAGTTTGCAAGCTTGGAATTAAAAAAATACAAACAATATCTAGAGACAATTCCCACTATTCTAGGGGATAAAGTGATTATAGAAAAATGACAATAAAATTATTAAATGATTTTATATTCACAATTTATAGTATCGATCGGTTATGTACAGAGAAAATCCACATATTTGGAGGATATCTTCTTATTTTTTATTTTTAAAATATTAATTTAATTTTTTAAGCCTTTTATTTTATTAAAGGTTGATCCTATAAACATTAACGTTTGGAAAGGGTAAGAACTGGAGACGCTTTGCTAATTTTGTATGGTTATTTTCAAGATTATTAAAGGTTAATCTAGTTTTAAACTAGATCTGTCTTCTTATTTTTTTAGAAGATTTTATACTGCTATTTTTATTATTAAAAGAATTTGATTCACTTTTACTATTTATTATAGAACATTTTAATTTTATTATTACATCCAAGTTGTTTCAGACCAGATGACACGCTGATGTTCAGTTTTTCAACCTTAAGTTAATTATACTCGCCACATAATTTTTGGATTCATCACATAATTGCTTTTAGTATTTTTTTATGATATTATTTAATGATATTAGTGATAATTATAGCCCCTTCTTTAAATACGACCTTCTCTGCAAAAATGAAGTGTTTAAAATTGGTCCCAAAAGTTTAAGTTAAAGATTAGTTCAATGATTATTTAATATTATCCAATTGGGATTATTTGTATATCCTAATAGGGGAGGCTTAAACATGTCAAAAATCAAAATAGGTTTATTAATAATGTTTGTATGTTCAGTGGTGGCTGTATCCGGATGTATGGCATCTCCACTTAAACTCGTTGTAAGCTATCCAGGTAGTTGGAATGGTACAATAACAACAGATGAATCGGGAACCCAGAACATAGAAGGTACTGGTGATGAAACAATTGATCTAGGTAGCATGACTGGTAGTTTAAAAATTCATGTTGAAAAAACAGAACCCAGCAATGATACACTGAAATTGTCGTTAATTAGAGGAGATGAAACTATCCAAGAGGGAAATAGTTCCGTTGAATCTACAGGTGGAGAATTAGATGATGCCTGGATCAGCGTCTATTTAACTCCTTAACCATTGAAAGAGAATAAATAAAATAGTGAGTACTATTAGTACTTCACTTACTCCTTTTTTTATAAAAAAGATTTATTTTAAAAACTAATAAAACTGTACAAGATGTGATTTAATCTTTTACAGGTGTTTCTAATAATGTTTATAAAAAAATAACAAAATTTTTTGAAAATAACTATATTGTAGTTTTTTATGAACGTTGGAAGATGATTAACATTAATGGAGAAGGTGTGAATTTGGTTTTCTGTCCAAAATGTGGTAAAAAATTAGAAAATAATCCGGATAATTGTGATAGGTGTGGTGAAGTTCTTTCTGAAGAGAAAAATTTCCAGCGTATTTTTAATGTCCTCAATGCCATTGGCATAGTATTATTCATAGCAGTGATAATTCTCCTGTTTTTTTTCGGAGAATCTGTTCGCAATAACAACACCCTTTTTATCACCTTTTTTATTTTATTAGGCCTGGCTATTTTCATATTTTCTAGCAGGGCCAAAAGGCTAGTCCAAAGGTTTGTTATTAGAATTTTATTCGGTGGTCTTAAAAGCAGGCAGTGTGCCAGTTGCGAAAATATGGTTTCAGATGAAGATTACTGTTTTAATTGCGGATATCCCCTAAAAAATTCATTGGGTTACTGGAAGATGAAATCAGAGTTTGTGGAAGTAACTCAAGAATATATACGAGTTTTTAAAACCCGTATCACGAGAGATGCTGATTATGATGATGGAGATAGTTGGGCCTGGCATCGTGAACGTTTACCTCCTCAGAATTATAAATTGGAAAATATCAAAAACCCCGAGGTAGATTGGTGTACTCATTTATTATTCACTAGTCCCTGTTTCCGATTTGATTGGAGGGGGAGTAAAATTAACATACCTATAAACCAGGAAATATTGAACAGTTTAAATCGCGTGATCCCACATATAACAGAACCATCTGAAATTAGTGGTTTAGGAACCTGGGTTAAAAATCAGAATAAATACCGATTTTCTGCAGTCATACTCATATTTTTAGTCCTAGCAGTTGGTTTATGGGCTGGGTTTGGTCCTGAATCTCAGGTACCAATTGATCCATCCCACATCACAACATCTTCTGAGATACCAGGCCTAGAGTTTTCCAATGTAACAGCTGTTTATGATAATCCACGTTCTGGATATCTGACAATAGAAGGTTACATTAAAAATAAGGGAAATGTTTCTGTAAAATATACTGAAATAAATGCCACTGGCTATAATGCTTCTGGAAACATTGTGCGCTTAATTGGATATAGTGACTCCACTACTAGCGAACGGACAGATATTTACACTAATAAAAATGAGGAAAAAGTTATCGATGAGTTTCAACCAGGACAACTTGGATATTTCAAAATAATTCTCCAAGTAAATTCTCCTAACGAAATCAAGAGCCTTAATTTGAGTGCCCAAAACGTTTTTTCCAGATTGAAAAGATGAAAAAATGAAAAAATCGAATTGTTGTAGAAAAATAAAATTTGAACAAAATAATCTTATTTGACAATGAACCTATCGCCAATTTTAGGTTCAAGAAAATTTCGAATTTTATCCAAAAACTGGTCACCATATTTTTTAGCCCCGAGAACATATTTTGGTGTGAATGAAGGGGCCTTTATCTCCAAGTAAACAAGAAAACGAGTAACTTGAAATTCAGCTTTTTCGATTTCACTGTAAGGAATTACCTTTAAATTAGGGTTTTCCTGCTGTATCTCTTTTATATCTATTTTTTCATTTATTTCTTCTTGGATCAAATCTCCACCGTATTCCATATCCATAGTGTTACCAAAAATCCCTACGCTGGATCCTTCATCTTCTAAAATATAGTTAGTGGTGAAAAAAAGGTTTTTAGGTTTACCACGAAACCTGCTTTTTGATGAATCAGATGCAGTTAGTGCAGCTATAATGATTTCTTCAGAATTAACTGAACTCTCCAATGGGTTTTCATCTTCAAGATCTTTAAGTGACTTTCCACAGTTAGCACAAAAATTAAAATTCGGTGTTTTAGCTCCGCAGTAGGGACAAAATATTTCCTCATTCATATTAGCATAACTCCTCATCATAACTCCAGTTTACTAATAATCATTTATTAAAATTAACTTATTTAAAGTTTTAACAATTTTTTCTTGCTTATTTAAGTTTTAATCTAGTTTAAACCCATTATAAAAATTATACTTTAATATCATAACTTAAGAAGATAATTTTGGATAGCTATATTAATATAAATAAAGATTTTTAATTTATTTAATAGTTTGAATATGGAGGAGTTTTGAATGTCAGATTCGATTATTGATAAGAAGAAAGATCACAAGAACAAGATGTTGGGTTTTGTGTTGATCTTTGCAGGGCTGATAATTTTTATCTCAAGGATATTCCTTGGTAACAGTCTTATAGTTACCATTATAGGGGCATTAATAATAATTATTGGACTGACTTTTTTAAAAAAATAAATGAATTATTACAGGCAGATAACAAAATTAAAGAGGTTATATGTTTTGTATTAGGAATACTGGCCATAATATCCTATTTAGCTGTCCAATCAATCCAAAAATTAGAAACTATAATAATCAGTCCTTATTATTTTTAATGGCAGGAATAGCAGCTATTGTAGGTTTGTCAATAATTGGAAGATATTTACCAAAAATATTGTAATCAAATTGTATTCCATCCCCTCCCTTTTACTTTTACACATAATAAAAGAAATAAATCCTTAAAATTGTAATAGTGATACCATGAAAAAAGAATCACCATGGAAAATTATTCCCACCATTGGACTTATTTTCATCATTGTTATTATATCCGGCTGTACTACTCCTGAAAAAAATTATGAAAATGATTTAATCAGTTTCACAGTACCAGAGAACTGGTCTGTGGACAAAACTAAATTCAGTGACGAACTGGCTAGTTTAAGGCCAGTACATGCAAATTATCCCATAATTTATATTCACAGTACTGATCTCCAACCAGCTGAAATTATTGATGGATACATCGATAATTACCCCACTGAGTATCCTCGGTTTCAGGTGGTAACCCGTGAACCAGTTAAAGTTAATGGAATAGAAGGGGAGAAATTATTATTTAAAAACACCGGGCAGGGTGATGTTCTTTTGATTGGTCCTGATTTCTACTCTGTGGTGGTTGTGTTTGAGGAAAACAATCAGACTTATATTATCACTTCAACTGAGTCCATGGAACATACCTACTATTCCCAAGTTGAACCTGCACTAAATGTTCTATTAAATTCCATTAAGATCAAGTAAATCATTCAAAAAGAGTGAAATTTAAAAATTAGTAATGATCCCTTGTTATTTAATAGTTATTATCTCTTACAGAATCATCTTAGGCAAAATTTATATTATGAACATGACCATTCATGATATAATGGAGTAGTCTGAAACTCATAAATAACTCACTAAGCCAATGATGAACCCTATGAGCTCTGAAACTGTGATGACTGATGGGCGAGCTGAGGCTTATCTATTCTATTTAATCAGATCAATAGTTAGATTTTCCATTTAATCTGCCTAACTAAAAATTCATTTTTGCCACTATTCCAAAAGAGTACTAATTATTGCAAGAAACCACTAATCATTTCAACAAAACTTCATCACAAAGTAATTTAACATCATCAAACACTGGTTTTCCCTGAAGTTCAACAATCTTCGGCCGCATAACAATTACCACGGGTATATCTAGATCAATAGCCGCCTGAATTTTTGACCAAGTGCCTCCACTCTGCCCACTTTCTTTGGTTAAAACCACCCCAATCCTATATTCTTCCATTAGGATACTATTAAATTCTGGAGAAAAGGTTCCTTCCATGGCAACAATGTTTTTATGTGGAATGCCAAGCTTTAAACATTTTTTCACAGAATAAACAGAAGGAAGGATTCTGGCAACAATCATTTCTCCTGGAATTTTCTGATTGAGATAATGGAGGGTGTTCACCCCTGCCAGATGAAAAATTTTCCCGGTTTCATCAGAATTATTATAAGCTTGATTTAGAATTTGGAGAATCTTAGAAACTGCATCTTCAAAAGAAGAACATTGGTAGACAAGTTCACTATTTGGAAGTTCAGTTGGAGGTCTTTCAAACCTTATGTACTCTGCTCTGGTAATATCAGAGGCACGAATAGCATTTCGGGTGGCTTCAGACGCGAAAGGATGAGTGGCGTCTATTAAAAACCCAATATGATTATCTTTGATTATTTCTGCCAATTTATCTGAATCAAACCTTCCTTCCAGAACATTATCTGCACCTGAAGTTCTGGCTAGGTCTGCTCCATGGCTGGTGGTGGCAGTGGCCAGAATATTGACATCTTTTACGCGTGAAAGTTCCCTGATAATCTTTCTGGCGTCACTGGTCCCTGCCATTACCATTATATTCATTTTATGAACCTCTTTTTACCCATTATTCGGTGATTTAGTCATTTATTAGGTTTCAGTTATTTAACTCCTTTAGATCAAAGAATTTGGAAATCCACAAATTTATATGAATAGATTCATTTGATGAATCTCTCAGCCAACCAGTTACTGATAAATATTGTACATGCAACCAGCAGGATTAAAACCCATTCAATTCCACCGAGGGCGGTTGTTCGAAAGATTCCCTGTAAGAATGGGAGATATATCACCCCTAATTGTAATAGAACTGAAGCTCCAACCGCTACAAAGAAGAATTTATTGGAAAATCCTCCATCAGAACGACAGTTAAACACGTTGAATATCTGGTACATCACAAATACTGTGAAAGCCATGGTCATGGCCTTGGTTAAATCCGCACCAGTACTTAACATGTAATAGTAAAGTGCCAGGGTCCCTACACTCATAACCACTCCAGCAATAACTATCTTTATAATGTTTCTTCGGGGTATGATGTCTTCTTTTATAGGTGGGCGTTCCATCACCCCTTTTTCAGGTGGTTCAACTCCCAATGATTGAGCAGGAGGTCCGTCCATTATTATATTTATCCATAAAACCTGTATGGGGTTGAAGGGAACTGGCAAGCCCATTATTGATGCAGAAGTTATGGTGACTATGGCTCCAATGTTAGTGGAAAGCTGGAACCGCACAAACCTGCGTATGTTGTCAAATATGGTACGTCCTTCACGCACTGCCTTGACAATGGTGGCAAAGTTGTCATCCTGAAGTAGCATGTCCGCAGATTCCTTAGCCACATCAGTACCACTGCCCATGGCCACACCAATCGCTGCTTTTTTAAGTGCAGGAGCGTCATTTACTCCATCCCCTGTCATTGATGCAACATTACCTTTCTTTTTAAGGGTTTCCACAATGCGGACTTTCTGTTCAGGGAACACTCTGGCATAAACACTAACATCGTCCACCATGTTTTCAAATTCCTGGTCACTGAGTGCGTCCAGATCTGAACCTGTGAGGGCGACTATGTTACCTTCTGCAAGATCAATTTCCCGGGCAATGGCTACAGCAGTGTCCTTGTGGTCTCCAGTGATCATCACCACTTTTATACCTGCTTTTTTAGCAGTTGCTATGGCATTTTTAGCTTCTTCTCGTGGTGGGTCCATCATACCCACCAAACCAACGAAGATTAAATCCTTTTCCAGAGCTTCTTTATCTTCTAAGTCTTCTTCAGGTTCTAGTTTACGATAAGCAAATCCCAAAACACGGAGTGCTCTTCCAGTCATTTCATTCAGATTTTTTATGGCTGCATCCGTGTCTTCAGGTTTAATTGAACAAACACCATTCTCACTCTCAACTTCAGAACATCTTTTCAAAAGAACCTCGGGAGCTCCCTTAATCAGGATATATCGGTTTCCATCAATTTGATTGACAGTGGTCATCCTCTTCCTTGTGCTGTCTAATGGAATCTCCATTAATCGAGGATATTTCTCCTCCAATTCCTTCCGGTTATAACCATTACTATCGGCATATAGAAGGAGGGCTGCATCAGTTGGATCCCCTAAAACTTTTTTATCAGACTGGGTGGCATTATTACACAGTGCAGATATTTTGTAAACCATTTCTGTGTCGTTTACACTGACATCACGGACAGTCATCTGATTTAAGGTGAGTGTTCCTGTTTTATCCGTGCATATAACGTTACATGACCCGAGAGTCTCTACTGCAAGGAGTTTACGGACAATAGCATTACTTTTAGCCATTCTCTGCATTCCCAGGGCCAGTGTGAGGGTTAAAATTGCAGGAAGACCTTCAGGGACTGCTGCCACAGCCAGGGAAACTGCAGTCATGAAAGTATCCACCAGGGGTGATCCCTGGAAATATTCAAGTGCAAACACAATAGAACATACTAAAACAGCCAGTAAACCCAGAGTTTTCCCGAGACCAGCTATTTTTTGCTGTAAGGGTGTTTCTTCCTCCTCTTCCTGGATCATCTCTGCGATTTTACCAATCTCAGTATCCATACCAATTTCTACAACCACTCCTTTTCCACGACCAGATGCAACATCAGTTTCCATAAATGCCATGTTCTCTGTGCCATGGTCATCAGATGATAGGATGTTAGGATGCTTTTCAACAGGTAAAGATTCGCCTGTCATGGCAGATTCATCTATAAGAAGGTCGTAACTTTTAATTATCCTGAGATCAGCAGGTACATTGTCTCCCTCTTCTAAGAGTACAATATCTCCCAGAGTGAGTTCTCCTGCAGGTACTTTCTGTTCCTGACCATCACGTATAACCACCGCCTCAGCAGATATAAGGCCTTTTAGCTTTTCCATTGCCTTTTCAGCCCTGTACTCCTGGATGAATCCAACAACAGCATTTATAAGTACTACAATCAGTATGACAATTGCATCCAGTGTATCTCCAACATAATAGGCGGCAACAGCTGCTATGATCAGTATGAGGATAAGGATATCCATGAACTGACCTAAAAATATCTGAATTGGTCCTGCCTTTTTTTCCTCAACTAATTCGTTTTTACCATGTTCTGAGAGGCGTTTTTGGGCTTCAGAACTGCTTAAACCATTAATATTAGTATTAAGATTTTCTAAAGTTTCATCTACACTTAACTTCTTCCATTTCATGATTGATGCACACCTAAAATTGATACATGAAATTTGTTATTACTTTTATAATGTTTAATATGATCTTCTCTTCATTATATGATTTAACCTATACATAAATAACTAATATAATCATTATTTGTTACTGCTTTTATAGAAAACTGCCTTTTTATAATTAATTAGGTCCATTTTCCCCTTGGTATTAATAGAATCTGTTGAAAGTGGTTTTATTATTAGATCAGCCCCTATAATATTAGAAAGGTTCTCCAAGTAGGGATGTAATTCTTCAGGTGGTCTTACCGAATAGATGAGTTTGGCATTCTCATATATTTTTAAGTTAGGTTGTCTAATATCATCTAGGATAATCTGGTCATGGTAAGGTTTAATATCAGTCATGATAATATCCACCTTAAGATGTTTCTTCAGGTTACACGCAACTTGTTGAAAATGTCCTGCTCCCACTTCCACAATAAGGGAAGACTGGGAATAATGTTTGATAATATAATCAGCAAAATCATTCCACATTTTATCACTATCAATCAGATATGGAGAAATTCATGATAATAAGAGAATTCAAACGTCCAGACTTAAAAAGAGTCCTGGAAATTGAATTAAAATCCTTTGATGACCCTTACCCTCCCCATGTTTTAGTTGATATTTACAACTTAGGGGCAGGATTTCTGGTGGCACAGCAAGATAATATGGTGGTAGGATATATTATATTTTGGATCAGATTTGAGGATGAGGGCCATATCATATCCATTGCTGTGGATGACAAATACCATAGAAAGAAGATTGGAACCCAATTAGTGGAAACCACTCTTGAAATATTTAAAAAATATAATGTTAAACACATACGGCTGGAAGTAAGGAAAGGAAATAACAAAGCCCGCAAATTCTACCAAAATCTAGGTTTTATTGAGAAGACTCCATTAGTAAATTATTATGAAGATGGAGAAGATGCCGTAGTCATGGAAAAGTTCCTAAAAGAAGTTGAAGAATCTTCAAGCATTGGAAACGTTTCTGAAAAGGAAACAGAAACTGAAAAATCTGATTCATGAGATATTTAATGAAATTTAATGAAATTTATAACAATAACTCAAAAATATTTCTTAAAAAAAATTTCATTAATGAGTATGAATAAACATAAATTTGAATGAATTGATGAAAAGATAACAATTATATCCAATAGATGAGGAGTTAAATCACATAATATTTACACTGACAAAATTAATAAACCCGAATCAAATTAAATTTATGTTGAATTAAATTCTAACCCTTTTCAAGCGGATAAACTGCCAACTCCTTAATAATCCGAGAATAAATCTATAAAATACCTAAAATATAAATATGTCCCCGAATAACAAAAAAAGATAAAAATTTAATGGTAACTATTACACGGTGATTCAATGCAAAAAGAGGCTAAATTAGCTTTAGAGGATGGTACCATACTCAAAGGAGAAGGATTCGGACATTCCACAATAAAAACAGGAGAAGTGGTATTTGCCACTGGAATGACCGGTTATGTAGAGTCCCTTACAGACCCATCTTATAAAGGCCAGATTTTAATGTCTACCTATCCACTGCAAGGTAACTATGGCATATCAGAAGATTGGTTTCAATCTGATGGGATAAAGGCTGAAGGATACATAGTAAGAGAAGAAAATCCCCATCCATCCCACAGTCTCTCAGAAAAGAACCTGTCGAATTTTCTAGAAGAATATCAGATCCCAGGGATCAGTGGAATTGACACCCGTTCTTTAACTCTTAAGATCAGAAAGTATGGGACCATGAAGGGTGCTCTTGCAACTTCCAAAATAGAAGACGAAGAATTATTGGCTCTAGCCAAAAATCAGCCAGGTATAGAACAAATAGACTTGGTAAATGAAGTATCAGTCACTGAACCCCAGATCCTGGGGGAAGAATACAAAGACAGAGCTGTTATCCTGGATTGTGGTATAAAAAATAACAGTATAAAGGCTCTTTTGAAAAGGAAAATTGGTGTGGTTCTCATGCCATATCAAACCACAGCACAGGAAATTCTAGACTTTGAACCAGGGGCTCTTTTAGTTTCAAGTGGCCCGGGAGATCCCACTCGTGTTAAAGATGCCATCGAAACCGTGCGGAATCTTTCTGAAAGACTTCCCATTTTTGGAATATGTCTAGGGCAACAGATCATTTCACTGGCCTTTGGTGCCAAGATATACAAAATGAAATTTGGACATAGAGGGATAAATCAACCAGTAAAAGACTTAAAAACAGGGAAAGTTTCCATAACTTCCCAAAACCATGGTTTCACCATTGATGCAGAATCCTGTAGGGATTTACCCATAGAAGTAACCCAGATCAACCTTAACGATGGTTCAGTAGAGGGAATTAAACACCAGGAACTCCCCATATCCAGTGTACAGTACCATCCTGAAGCAGGGCCAGGACCCCATGACAGTGATTACTACTTCGATAACTTCGTGGACAACCTTAAAAAATATTGAATAAGATTTGAATATTGAATAACAGGATTTAAATGGAATTTAGATAATTTGAACAGCAATAATGTAAATTTTACTTAATTAAATATGCATTAATAGGAAGAGGAAAGAGGATTAGAAATGCCACGGGACAAAGACATTAACAAAGTACTCATTATTGGCTCAGGACCTATCCAGATCGGTCAGGCTGCTGAATTCGATTATTCTGGTTCTCAAGCCTGTAAATCACTCCAAGAAGAGGGTATAGAAACTGTGCTGGTGAACAGCAACCCCGCTACCATCCAGACTGACATGGACATGGCTGATGAGGTTTATGTGGAACCATTAACCCCTGAAATTGTGGCCAAAATCATCCAAAAGGAAAAACCTGATGCCATCCTCCCTACTATGGGAGGACAGACTGGTTTAAATGTTGCTACTGGTCTGGAGGAAATTGGTGCCCTTGAAGGTTTGAAGGTCATTGGATCATCAGTTCAAACCATTAAAAACGTGGAAGATCGGGACCTTTTCGATCACTTTATGAAAAAACTTAATGAGCCTGTTCCCAAAGCTAAGGCTGTATCATCATTGGAAGAAGCATTTGAAGCTGTGGAAGAAATAGGATACCCTGTTATTGTCAGACCAGCATTTACCCTGGGTGGAACCGGAGGAGGAGTAGCCCATAACCATGAGGAACTGAAACAAGTTGCCACCAGAGGATTGGAGATGAGCTATATCAACCAGGTGCTCATTGACCAGTCTGTGATGGGATGGAAAGAATTCGAGTACGAAGTGATGCGGGATAAAAACGATACCTGTATCATTGTGTGTAACATGGAGAATATGGATCCCATGGGAATCCATACCGGCGAAAGTATTGTAGTTGCCCCTTCCCAGACCTTATCTGATGTGGATAATCAACGTCTTAGAAATGCTTCCATCAAAATTATCCGTGCCCTGGAGATCCAGGGTGGCTGTAACATTCAATTTGCGGTTCATCCTGTAACTGGCGAATATAAAGTTATTGAAGTTAACCCACGAGTGAGTAGAAGCAGTGCCCTGGCTTCCAAGGCCACAGGGTATCCAATTGCCAAAATTTCTGCCAAGATCGCTGTGGGAAAGACCCTAGATGAAATTCAAAATGACATCACCAAGGAAACACCTGCATCATTCGAGCCCAGTCTGGATTACATAGTCACCAAAATACCCCGCTGGCCATTCGACAAATTTAAAGGCATAAGTCGGGAGATAGGAGTGCAAATGAAATCCACAGGAGAGGTTATGGCCATTGGCAGAACCCTGGAGGAGTCCCTGCACAAAGCCATCCGCAGTCTGGATGTGGGAAGCTTCGGATTTGAAACTGTGGAATTTAATGAAGAAAAACTTAAAAATGCCACTGATGAACGCCTTTTCCAGGTTTACAGTGCCCTAAAGGCAGGGATGACTGTTGAAGAAATACATGATATTACTCAGATTGATCTATTTTTCCTCTACAAAATAAAGAATGTAGTAGAATGGGAAAAGCAGATCACCCCCGAAACGATCTTAAAACCGGAGCTAATGCACCGGACTAAAAAAATGGGTTTTTCAGATCGCCAAATATCAAACATAACTGGTTTGGATGAGAAAACCATACGAAACTCCCGCCAAAAAGAAGGCATAATACCTACTTATAAAATGGTTGATACTTGTGCTGCAGAGTTTGAAGCCAAAACCCCATATTATTATGGTTGTTACGAAGAAGAAGATGAAGTACCAGTATCTGAAGAAAAAAAAGTGATAATAATTGGAGCCGGGCCTATTAGAATAGGCCAGGGTATTGAATTTGATTACTGCTGTGTTCACGCAGCTATGGCTCTTAAAGAGGATGGTATTGAAACTATTATCGTTAATAATAACCCTGAAACAGTCAGTACTGATTATGACATCTCCAGCAAGCTTTACTTCGAACCACTGACCCTGGAAGATGTGATGGGCATAATTAACAAGGAAAACCCATATGGAGTGGTGGTACAGTTCGGAGGTCAAACCTCCATTAACCTTGCAGTTCCCCTAGCCCGTGAAGGGGTGCGCATATTAGGAACACCTTATGAGAGTATAGACCGGGTTGAAGACCGGGAAAGGTTCACTAAAGTTCTTAACAAATTAGAAATACCCCAGGCGGATTATGGAATTGCCTATTCATATGAAGAAGCCCACAAAGCAGCTGAACGTATAGGGTTCCCTGTTCTGGTGCGACCCTCCTATGTACTTGGTGGTCGAGCCATGGAGATCGTTTATGATAATAATGAACTACGGGAATACATGGCAGAAGCAGTACGCATATCCCCTGAACATCCCATACTGGTGGACAAATTCCTTGAAGATGCTATTGAAATAGATGTGGACGCACTTTCCGATGGTGAGGACGTTTTCATCGGTGGAATCATGGAACACATCGAGGAAGCAGGGGTGCACTCTGGAGACTCTGCCTGTGTTATACCCCCACAAAGCATTCCTAAGGAAGTTTTAAAAACCATTAAAGATTACACGGTTAAGTTAGCCCTGGAACTGGATGTGGTAGGGTTAATGAATATCCAGTACGCAGTTAAGATGGACGAACACGATAAACCCAAAGTCTACATCCTGGAAGCCAATCCCCGTGCCAGTCGAACTGTTCCCTTCGTTAGCAAAGCTGTAGGCGTTCCTCTGGCTAAGATCGCCGCCGAACTAATGATGGGCCAAAAACTCAGAGATTTTGGACTGAAAGATGAAGTCAAAATCAGCCACGTGGCTGTGAAAGAATCCATCTTCCCCTTTATAAAACTTCCAGAAGCTGATTCTGTTCTGGGACCTGAGATGAAGTCAACTGGGGAAAGTATGGGGATCGATACAAACTTTGGAGTCTCATATTACAAAGCCCAGTTATCTGCAGGTATGGAACTGCCCCCAAAGGGGACAATTTTCATCAGTGTCCGTGATACTGATAAAAACAAAATCACCGACATTGTGAAAAAAGCTGAAGATCTTGGTTTTAACTTAATAGCCACCAGAGGAACTGCCCTGGCAGTTGAAGACCAGGTTAAAATTGATATTATACGCAAGGTCAGTCAGGGTTCACCCAATATTCGCGATGCCATCATGAACGGTGAAGTGGCCATGATTATCAACACTCCCTCAGGTAAGCAGTCTGCTGATGATGGATACTACATTCGGCGAATGGCTGTTGAACTGGGCATACCCTACGTAACCACACTTGCAGGTGCAAGAGCTGCATTAAATGCTATTGAAAATGTGGAAGAAGGTAAAATTGGTGTGAAATCCCTCAAAGAGTACCATGAAATTATTTAAACCATTAAATGTTAATTTTATTTTCCTTAATTTCATTTTACCATAATCGATTTCAATTATAATCATAGTTGATAAGTCAAAGGATAAATATCTCCCTAAACATACACTCTCATGTTATGATTAATATTGAAAATGGCCTGGTACTCCATGGTCCGGAACTGGAACCAATTAAATCAAATATTCTAATTGAGGACAATTTGATTTTGGAGATTTCACCTCATGCATCTGGAGGGGAAAAAATAGATGCTGAAGGTTGCATAGTGTCCCCTTCATTGATAAACAGCCATGTGCACCTTGGAGATTCCGTGGCCAAGGATGTGGGCGACGGTGAACCCATAGAAAAACTGGTGAAACCGCCCCATGGTTTGAAACATCAAATTTTAACAGAAACATCTCCTCAGACCATGGTAAAATCCATGAAAAGTTCCATAAATGACATGTTATCTACTGGAACCACCAGCTTCCTTGACTTCAGAGAAGGAGATCTCCATGGATTAGAATTATTAAAAAAAGCCACTGATGATATTCCCATCAATGCCCTGCCCCTTGGACGTCATAAATCATTTTTAGACCCTAATGTGGAACTATCTCAAGTTGAAAAGGCCTGTCATGAAATTATAAAACCAAGTCAGGGAATTGGTTTAAGTGGCTTTGGTGAGATCAGTGATGAAGTAGCCAGGACAATAACTCAGATCTGTCATGATGAGGGGAAAATATCTGCCATACACGTGGCTGAATATGAGAAGGTCCAAAAAGAATCCCTGGAACGAACCGGTGCAACTGAAGTTGAAAGGGCAATTGAAGCTGGTTTTAACCTCCTTATCCATTTGACATCACCCCTTGATTCTGATCTGAAACTTGTGGCAGATAATGATATTCCAGTTGTTTCCTGTCCCCGTTCCAATGGTGCCCTGTCAGTGGGGATTCCTCCTATAAAAAAGATGTGGGATATGGAGATAAAGTTACTCCTTGGAACCGACAATCTGATGTTTAACTCACCAAATATGTTCAGAGAAATGGAATATGCGCTTAAAGTTACCCGGGGACTGAGTAAAAAATATTTTCCCCCTAAAGAGATATTAAAAATGGCCACAGTCAATCCAGGCCAGGTATTTAAACTGAATAGTGGTTGTCTGGAAGAGGGAAGAAGAGCTGATGTTATGGTAACCCAGCAGCTCTCAATGGATCCAGTTCTATCGATTATTAACCGAACCGAACCAGGAAATATTAAAGCCCTGATAAGTGGAGGCATCATATTTTCCGGAAAAAATAACGTTTTCCTAGAAGAAAAATAATAATGTTTTCCTAGAAATAATAACCTTTCTTAGAAGAATAACCTCAATAAATACATCTTTCATAAAAAGAACCTTTCATCAAAAAAGAATATAAATGGGATTTAAATGCTGGACATCAAATTATTTAGAGAAACTCCTGATTTAATAATGGAATCTGAGAGAAAACGTTTTCGTGATACAACTAACGTTGATAAGGTTATTGAATATGACCATAAATGGCGTGAAGCAATTCATGAGCTGAATATGCTTCGAAACAAAAGGAATCAACTTTCGGAATCTTTTAAAAATGCCAGGAAAAATAAAAACGAACAAGGAAATGCTGAATTTGAAAAGATCAGGGCCCAATCCAAAGAGTTTGGCAAGAGGATTGGTGAGTTGGAACCTAAAATTCAGGAATTTCTTGAAAAACGGGATAGGTATCGTTATAAAGTTGGAAATCTGTTGGATGAATCTGTTCCCTTATCTGAAAGCGAAGAAGACAATTTGATTCTTCGCAAGGTGGGTGAGTTACCTTCATTTAACTATAAACCATGCAACCATGTGGATTTAATCCATAGTGTTGATGGTGTTAATCTGGAGAAGGCTTCCCAAATAGCAGGTTCCCGTTCCTACTATTTGAAAGCAGATCTGGTTTATCTGAATCTGGCACTCATGAAATTTGCCCTTGATGTGCTGGTAGAACGCGGTTTCACCCCATTCCAAACACCTTTCTTCATTAAACATGAAGTGGTGAAGGAAGCAGCAGAGCTAGCTGATTTTGAGGATATGCTCTACAAGGTGGAGGGGGAAGATCTGTATATGATTGCCACCTCCGAACAGACACTGGCTGCCTTACACCGTGATGAAATACTTGAAGGTGAAACACTTCCTCGAAGGTACTGTGGAGTCTCTTCATGTTTCCGTCGAGAAGCAGGATCACATGGAAGGGATACCCTTGGCATATTCAGAGTACATCAATTCGAGAAGGTAGAACAGTTCGTTTTCTGTAAAACAGAAGAATCAAAGGAAATCCATGAAGAACTGATAAAAAACGCAGAGATCATTTATCAAAAACTGAAAATTCCCTATAGAGTAGTTTCCATTGTCTCTTCTGCACTTAACGATAATGCCTCCCTGAAATATGATCTGGAAGCATGGTTTCCTGGATCTGACACTTATCGTGAACTGGTATCCTGTACCAACTGTCTGGATTACCAGGCCCGGAAACTGAACGCACGTTACGGAGTTCATGGTGATTCTGTGTCCAGAAAATTCTGCCACACACTTAACAGCACCGCCATTGCCACTGAACGAACCATTTGCTGCATACTGGAAAATTATCAACAACCAGACAGCACAGTAAAAGTCCCGGAAGTTTTAATTCCTTATATGAATGGGAAAACTGTAATTGGGAAACATGAATAAACAGGGATCATTAATTAATTGGGATCTGTTGATAGTTCATTAAAAATAACCTGCCAGACCCATTTTCCCTCAAATCCCCGATAGATCATAGATTCAAGACTATTTTCATGGCGTGAAGTTAACCTCATTTGTTTGATCAAAAATAATGATTTTGGTGATGCTGGAAATCTTTTGAACTTTATATCTGTACTACCCCTTAGAACATCCGATCCTGAACTACCTAAACTGGTTCAATCGAAAAACATAATAGGTCATGTGACAGATGGTAAATTAATATTAATAAGGTTTAATATGAATAAGGTGAAACCTATGTATCACAAAATACTATTACCCACCGATGGTTCTAAATTCGCAGAAAAAGCAGCACAACATGCTATATGGATTGCAAGCAAAAGTAATGCCGAAATCATCGTTTTAAATGTAATTGAAACATCATCCCTGGTGGGGCTTCCAGCAGAAGACCTCATAGTAAAAATCAAAGAAATGCTCAAAGAAGAGGGACGTAGATCCCTGGAAAAAATCTCAGAAATGGTTACCGAGAGTGAAAAGGAATCAAAAATAGAAGATATTAAAATAACCCTTAAAAGCGAAGAAGGTTCTCCTGCAGACTCTATTTTGAAAACCATAGAAAAAGAAAACATAGACTTGGTGGTTATGGGAACCTCAGGAAAACATGGTTTAGACAGATTTTTACTGGGCAGCGTGACTGAAAAAGTAGTTAGATCTGCAAAATGCCCAGTTCTATCCGTTCACTCCTAATATATTTTTTCTAATATTCCTTTTTATTGCAGCTTACGGCTGGTGAAACAATGCAAATAAATGACATAATGTCAAAGGAAATACACTTCATTCAAGTGCCTGGAAATCGTGGCAACGCACTGGAAATAATGCGAAAAAACAACGTATCAGGATTACCTGTTGTAAAAAAAGGCACCAAAAAACTGGCAGGTATACTCACCCGAACTGATCTGGTAGAAAACCCTGACGAAGAACAAATCGCCCTTATAATGACCCGAGAAATGATAACCGTGGGTCCTGAAGATGATATAAAGGACGCAGCCCGGAAAATGGCAGGAAATGACATTCGTAGAGTGCCTGTTGTTGATAATGGAGAACTAGTTGGATTAGTAACAGCATCAGATCTGATTAACAAAGCCCTGTGGAAAATGGACATTAAAGATCCTGCCGAAGATTTCATGCTCCGCAGTGTACCCACTACATGGGAGAGAACACCCCTCAATGTAGCCTTTGCAATTATGCGTTACTTTAACCTGAAGGTGCTTTTAGCACTGAGTAATGATGGAAAACCATCAGGCATATTAACTGAAAGCGATTTTTTGAATGAAAGTGAAGTGGTATCTGAACAGACAGTTCACAATACTTCCGTGGGTACAGAAGGAGATAAATGGTCCTGGGACAGTAAAAACGTTCTTTATGTTATTAAAAACCATTTACAGTTCACTGACAAAGAGGTTCGAGATGTTGCAACCAGTGATCTGGAAATAGTCACCACCAAAACCGCTGTGAAAGACTGCGCCAACAAGATGCGCCAAAGGAACATAGAACAACTGCCAGTTATTGACGTAGAAGGAGAACTGGTTGGACTGGTAAGAGCAAGTGATCTGATTAAATCCATAATTGATTAACTGCAAGTGCCAATAAGAAATTTAAAAGAAATGCAATATCATTCTAAATATCCAATAATATTGATTATGAAAATTTTAAGTTAATTTAATTCATTAATTATTTTAACTAATCTTAGATTGATAAAATAAACCAATTAAAAACTTTTATTAATGATTAAAATGTCTGAAACAATTCCCAATGAAAATGAAGAAAACCTCACTGAAACCAATGAGACTGAAGAAATTCCCATTGCTAAACCAATTATTAAGATAAAATCAGATCCTGAAATCATCCGTATTGTGGGTAAAAAAGGAGGAGATGTAGTCCTGCATGATATAAATCTCCAATTTATCATGGCTACTTTATGGTGGGAAGGAACACCCCAACTGGAAACATTCTTCAACATACTAGAACTAACCATTAAAAGAGCCCTACAAGAGGTTCATCCCCATGATAAGTTGGTTTTAGATTACATTTACACATCTAATGACACCCTTAAAGATGCTTCTGAAATCACTGTAGAAATTGAAAACATAGAAGCAGATGGAGAAACATTAGAAGTAGAAGGAGATATTATCATCCTTTCAGGTAATGATGACCGGGGTTTTTTCAAGAAACTCACTGCATTTAGACGTAAAGTTACTGAAAATGTACATCGGGAACTTTGATAAAATAATCAGCCCCTTTAAATTTATTAATTGAAATTATTGATTATCTATCAATTGACTAGTTACTGATTAATTATTGATCATTTATTGAAAATTGGTTACTCGATTAATGAAAGCTCATTATTGTCTGCATATGCATGGTAAAATTTTTGTCAATAAATTCCAAGCATCTTCCTGATCTTTTACTCTTCGAGCAATGATTTTGCCCTTCTCAAATAAGGTAATATTTCTACCATCCACCTCTAACATTGCCAAACCCATCTCTGGAGAGCATTTCACCTCACCTAAATTTTCAAGTTCCTGGCAGGTTAGCAAGATGTTTAACTGGTAGGGAAGCTCAATTTCAAACATTATCCTATTTTTTTCATGGTTACATGGTTTGTAGACAACAATTTCGTTTTTTGAAGTTCCATAATCAGCGATATTCAGGGTAACTTTCTTAAAACCAATTGATTTGAGTTCAGAATCTAAATAATCCAATGGAACTTTATCTATGAATTTTTCAATACTTTCCACTTCAATACAGGCCAATCCTTCATCATCCCTCACTCGAACCACTGAAAGACCAGTTAGATTGCGAATAAGATTCTCTGCATAAGCAATGCGATGAATTTTTTTGGGGGTGATTATTCTCCCACTTGGGATCCTGGTGGCAAAACAGGTGGTTGAGGGGTGATAGTCGATCTTCCATTCTCTTAAAATTGTTCTCACATCTTGAGATGTAAATCCATATCTAACAAGAGGAGTTTGGATTTTTTTTTCGATATTCACCATTATTCCAGGCCTATCTTCCAGTAGGTCACTGATGTTGGTTCCATCAACCACCAGATCATAGTGATAATCAGATGCAATTTTCTCTATCTGCTGGTACATCCTGTTTCTGCAGATGTAACAGCGATTTGGAGGATTTTTTTCAAAGGAATGATCCTCTAAAAAGTTCATGGTTATGATCCTGTGTTTAATTCCGATTTTCTGTGCTATCTCTTCGGCTTTGTCAATACATCCTGAAGGCATAACTCCATTATCCACTGTAACTGCTAAGGCTTCTTTTGCATGAGCTTTAGCAAGCAAAGCCAGAAGCGTGCTATCTGCACCTCCAGAAAATGCTACGACAACCTTTTTATTGTTAAAAAAAGTCTTTAAATTATCCAGTTTTCTTTCAAGTTCCATGGACTATCACAAACATTGCAGGGGTTATCAAATTATTTAATTTGATATTATACCTTGTAACTAACAAGTATCTTTGTTAATTGAAAATCCTGTGATTAATTTTTTTAATTTTTTAAACACTTTTTGTATAATGCCTTCTTTTTTTATATAAGGCCTTTTATATACTTTAAAGCCTTTTTTGCATCTTCTGCCTTAATATCAATACCATGTTTATCTAAAAATGTGCCAAGTTCTGTGATCTTATTTTTTTCAAGACTTGACTCGTTAAAAACGCGTTGATATGTTCTATGAGGATAGAAAATATTTTTAGCAGTTTCATAGAGCACTTTATAATCATTAGAAGTAATGATGCCTTTATTTTCAGCCACCTGGAAGTTGTAGCTCATACTGACCAAGGCTTCAGAAAGCAGTTCATGGGTTATTGGATCAAAAACTATGGCCACATCATCATCAGATTCAATAATTCCATCCCTATAATATTGATATACTGTTCCAATTCCAACCATTCCCATGGAGTCCAGTTCTGCAGCTCTGAGAGCACCCATACTAGATGCTCCCACAATCATTATACCTTCTTTGAGAGCTTGAATTATTTCCTTGTGAGAAACTGCAGGTTGCTGGTGAAAAACTCCATCAATGATCCCAATTATATCTGGAGGATCATTTAAAAGAGCCGTGATATCACCTCTGGCTATTGGGGGATGGTAATCAGCATCTAAAATTTCACGAGCCTCAGCTAAGGGGAGTGAAGGTCCAATAAACACCACAATTTTTTTGGGTTCCATGTAAACACCATTTCATTATCAGTTGATATTCAAAAGTGATCTTCATTCTCCTGTCAGTTCATGATGGAGTTTAATGATTCTGGGAATAGATGGATGATCACTCCCCAGTTTATTCTTCCACTTGCGTATCACAAAATCCAGATCAACCTCACTGGTTCCGTGTATTAGGTTATCTGCATGGGACACTATTTTTTCCTCAAAAGTAACCGGTAGATAATCCCTTGGAGGTAATCCAATTATTTCAGCTTCATTACGAGTTATTCCAGCACCTATATGCCTTTCAACAATTTTCACGATTTCCTGTGGAAATCCATTATCTTCAAGGATTTTTGCCCCGATTACAGCATGTTCTATTCCATTGGTCTGTGAACGACCAACATCATGAAGCATGGCTCCTGCTTTAACCAAGTCCAAATCCACATTTCCTTTAAAATTCAGTGCCAAATAGGTTGCCTTTAACATCACTGCCTTTGAGTGTTCTATCACGTAAGACGGGCAGTTAAATTCCTTCAGAATAGTGGGAGAATAATACTGGTTATATTGATTAGATGTCAAGTATCCAACCTCTTGTTTGTGGGATGAAAAATTCAATTGATTTTAAAAAAATGGATAATTTTACTTGTTAAACTAATTTTTCAAGTTTAAAATTTTAAAAACATCTTTAAAGATGGATCGAAAAGGAATTGAAAGCTAAAAGATAAAAAAAGGAAATGTTTAACTCATTCTTTCCTTTAATTCCTTCAATTCAGTTATAATTGAAGAATTGTCCTGGAACTCTAAATTTGTGTTACAATCGGGACATATAAAGTTTCTTTCCGAGGCTTCTTCGAAATTATAACGACATCCATTGGGACATACAAAGAACATGTTTTCTTCTTCGTATTCCAGAGATTGATGAATTTCTTCAGAGAATTTTTCAAACTTCTCTGATATGATTTCTGCAATCTTATCTTCTTCAAATTTCCAGCTGTAAGTATACCATTGAGTTTCTGGATCTTTACTCCTTTTATAACTGGCAACTCCGGCATCATATAATTTGTATAAGATTCTTCTTACAATATTCAATCTAATCTCAGTTTCTTCTGCAATTTCTTCATCAGTGTTTTTGCCATTTAATAAACATTGGATAATGGGGATGCTGTTGTCATGATCTTTAGTAACATCAATTAAAATCTCCTGTACATTAGGATCCTTAAGCATCTGAGTTCCTCCTTCGTGTTTTGACATTTTTAACAGCTCTTGAATTTCAGGATCATTAAGTTTAAGCATTTAAAACCTCCTCGTGAGAGAGAATAAATCATCCATAAAACTGATAGGTCAAATCAAGCAATGCTAATTAATTTATTCAACCGCCAGGTATAAATTAGCCGCCAAATTTTAAATTTAAAATGCCTCTCTCTGCCCCTGTAAGACCCCTTAGTGATTATCAATAATAATCACGGTTCACCTAGTTCATTGAGATGAAGCTACTTATGGGTATTAAAAATATCTTGGGTTAATTATTTTTATGGGTTTAGATAGTATTTAAATTTTTTTGATGGATCCTTTTCATAGCAAAATTTGGATTAAAAAAATTTTTAATGGTCATTATCACATTTTCGGACTATAACAGCAGGCATGTGAGTCACGGAGTCAAGAATTTCTACCGTTATGTCTTTTATGTCCTCATCGGTTAATTTTTGCATGTCATAAACTGTTTCCATGTTGTTTTCATGATTTTTCTGGCATTCCTCTGCTGTCCTGGCAATCTGCATAATCTTATCAATACTGTGAGGCTGGGAAACACCTAATGGAGTAGGTCCTAATATTCTACCAATTCGACCTAACAAATACCCAAAAATGCCCATATTATTTTTAATTTGATCTATAGAAATGGGCAGAGATGTGAATCTTGTTTTTCCAATTTTGTAAGTTGCATCAGTATCAATGATCATAACTGTGACTTTCTTACCATATATTTTCCAAATTTTTCTTTCTATCTCCTCAGAAACTCCCTGTGGATTCTGGGGAAGTAAAGAAACAAATGTTCCAGGTGCATTACTCAAATCAACACCCGCCTCAGAAGCTGGTTTAAGGGCATGTTTCCAGCCATAATAATGTAATATTAGTTGTTTATGTGAACGAGCCTCATGAGGTAATTTGCGGAGGTTTTTGATAGTTCTCTTTTTTATTCTGAGTAATGGACCAAAAATGTATCCCCACAGATATTTGGACCATAGATCCGCCAGGAGATAAGCACTGATAGAAGGTTTAAATTCATCTT
Source organism: Methanobacterium sp. PtaB.Bin024 (assembly GCA_002067065.1). Classification (GTDB taxonomy): domain Archaea; phylum Methanobacteriota; class Methanobacteria; order Methanobacteriales; family Methanobacteriaceae; genus Methanobacterium. The sequence goes on along the minus strand of MVPY01000043.1, from coordinate 77,930 downwards.
CATCCACCATTCTGCCTTGCGATATTGCTATGGGTGTTTCAGAGATGACTAAAAAATCGTCCTCCTCCAAAAACTCCCCTGCATTTTTCATTATAATATCATAAGGTTCTCCTGGTTTAATATAATGTGTGTTAACTGGTATGGTAGAATAGGTGCTCTTTGATTCAGTATATTCCATAAAAGAAGATTCAGGAAAATGTTTCTCATTCATGTTATCATTAAAAGTTGAAAAAAATTTATTAAAGGTTTGATGTGATTCTGGGAGATTTTAATTCTAAAATTCAATGCTTGAAGGCCAATAAAGTATAATGATCATCCTTTAATAGGAGGTGCCCATACTTTTAGGTCAATTCCTTCAATGATTGCTCTTCTACCCTCCAGTTGAACTACCACACCAGAATGGACCTTTTGCATCATACAATGGTAGGGTAGGAAACGGACTGTTTCTCCCACTCGTGGTAACTTCCCTTCAAGCATTCCCTCAAATCCCCCAACCATACAAACTCCAACATCTTTATAGTCAAATTCTGCTTCGGGATCCAGACGATGGCATGGTCCCACAAGGTGGACAGTGATTAATCCATGGTTTTCCTCCAGTACCTTGGCAAAATGGATAATAGGGCAACCTAAAGGCCGGTATCTTATTATTTCTCCAGGCTTTATCTCTTCTCGGGTGAAGGGATATAGAGTTTCTCTACAGGATTCTTCACTTGGAAGAGGTTTCAGAACAACATCAGCCTCATAACCATCCAGAACTCCTATAATCTTCTCTTCATCAGGAATTATTTTCGTTTCCTTTAGTATTTCCTGGAGTTTAGCCAGATCTTCCTGGAATATTTCTTGATATAGAAATCTACACTTTTCAAGTTGTGTTCTTTTCCTAAGGAGAGCTCCTGCAAATTCATCACATCTTGCATATCCACAGATACCGCAATTGTAACCTGGAAGTAGCATCAATACTTTGTTCTGCTGGCCAATATCAACGGGGATTTTACTCATTATAAAACACCTGATAATTCACTTATTCTCCCTCATAAGTCTGGAAACCATCAATACGGCGGAGGATACCTCGGTGATATTTCTTGTTAACCCTTGTTTCACCTACACATAGGGTACAAACAGCCAGTGGGGCTGAATGTCGGAGTTTTTCATCATCAAGTGCAACTTCCTGTGATTTTAAGAATTCATCTGCCAGTTCAGTACATCCCTGTCCACTCAGACCATTTGCCTCGATTATTTTACAATTTGGATTTACTTCCAGAATTCGTTCCCGGAATATCTCCCGTTCTGCCTGAGATATCATATCTCCCTTGGTGATTACAGCAATATCTGCCGTGCTTAAAAATGGACCTACCTTTAGGGGAGTATTAGGGCCGCTGGTAGCGTCTATAACACAAACTCCCAGGGAGTTTACAGTAAAAGGCGCACATCGGTGGCATAAACCAGCAGTTTCAATCACTAATAATTCTGCCTGGTTTTCATCTGCCCAGTCAACCATTTCCTCCAAGTTGTAAATAGCATAGTGATCCGGGCACATGTCCATGGAAAGTCCTACCTTGGTTGGTACTCCTATTTTGGCAAATTTACGATCATCATCTGTATAAAGGCAATCAACTTTTACTACTGCTGATTTCAATCCCATTTCATTTATACTACGCAGTGCATGAATTAAAACAGCAGTTTTTCCGGAACCAGGTGTCCCAGCCACAATAACCATTTTCATGAAAAATCACCCTTTTTGAATAGATAAATTTCCTATTTTCTTTTTTGAATTATCTTAAGTTTATATTAATTTAATTTTTTTATAAATTATCGTTCAAATTTTATTATATGAAACCTTTTAAAACCTATTATATATGGAACCTTGGAACCTGATAAAAAACATAATTTTCGAAAAATTATTTCAGTACCCTGTATTAAGCATAGAATTTTCCCAAAGTTTATACAATATCATTTATTATTTTTGTCAAAAAGAATTATTGATAAATTTATAATTTTGAAGTCTATCAATGCCCTAAAAAAATTTATTAGTAAATATTATGCCAATTTGATAATACCTGTAATGATTCATGATACACTTACAATTTGATTTCTTCAACTTCGATATCATGAATAATTTCACCGTTACGCACTTTATCACGTAAACTCAACATTAATTCATCTATTTTATTTAATTTTTGTGATATGGCCTTCTCTTTATCAGTAGTTCCCACTACTGCCTGCATCCCACCATTTTTCATTACAATTCTCTTATCAGCCATAAGGGCAAGCACCGGATCATGAGTTACAACCATTACGATCTTACCATGACCTGCCAATGCTTCCAATGCATCATGTTTTCGTATTCCTGCATTCTCAATTTCATCAATAAGTACAATGGGTGAGTTGCTGATTATGGCCACATCTGCAACCATTAAGGCTCTTGATTGCCCTCCACTGAGAATGGTTAATTCATGTTCCTTTTTTATAGGTTCTCCAGTTAAAGTATTAGCTAATTCTACAACAGCGTTCACACATTTGCTACTGGCCCCTCTACATTTAGCATGTAAGCTTAAAAAGTCCCCAACAGTCATATCAGCCAGAAAATTCATATTTTGGGATAACTGGGCCACCATCTTCTTTCTGGGGTTGGTCCGATCCTCATAGCTTGGTGCCTCACCATTAACCAAAATCTTCCTCTTGGAGAAGGTATCTTCCTGGGAAAGCTGTTCAATATCACCGATAAGGGAACTTTTACCACTTCCAGTAGGTCCAACCACTCCAAATATCTCTCCCTTTCTTATTACAACTTTTTTCACTGGTTCGGGATTTTCTTGCTTGTCGAAACCCCCTAAAATGGTTATTTCTTCTATCATCCCAGATTCACCTTTCCCAAAGTATCTCCCCTCAGCCCCAACCGCATGGTTTCCAGTGCCGTAATTTCATCAGGGGAAATATTACCCAAATTAACATTTGCACCGAACTTTAAAATAAAGTAAACTTGCTGATTTTTTAGTGGAGCTTCCCAGATTATCTTCTCAACTTGGGTACCTTCAATCAGTACTTGTAATTCATCTTTTTTAATGTCACCATGTTCATCGAAAAGACCAATTCCTTTTCCACCTTCCCTGGCCTCCATGAGCACCAGGTCAGCCCCAGATTCTAAATCCTGATTGACCAGTTTCACTCGGTCATTGGCTGTTAACAAGTGGTCCCTTTTAGGATCTTTTTTTCCGACTTCAGTTATCACCAAGTACCCATTTTCCTTAACAAGTGAAATATATTTCTCTCGTTCTTCAGGTGAAATATTAATGGTTCCATCTGAAATTTCAATGGCACCAAATCCCAGTTTATCAGCTTCATTAAGAAAATCTTCAACCTTGTTCTGGGAATAAGCAATCTCAAAGAGAGTTCCACCAGGATAGGGGTTTACATCATAGGAAAGATATATTTCCACCTTTTCCTGTATCATTTCTCGACCGTGGATGGCAGAAGTTCCCCATCCAAATTTAGCCAGATCAACATATCTTCCAGATAATTCAAGGAGATCAATTAAAGTGACTGGACCCATTCCTTTATCCAACATCATGGTGACTCCAGTACCTGTTTTAGGGTTTCGTTGAGGAGCTAGAAAATCAAAGGCGTTCATTACTATCACTTTTTGTTAAAAAGATTCTTGTTATAATTTTTCTATTATAATTTGATCTTTTTATTAATAATTTAATCACTAATTAATTAACATATGTTAATGCAATATTATAGACTTAATCCTAAATTAGATAGTTCAAATTACATATTTAAATTAATCTTTTATTTAATAAAGTTTTTCAAATATAAAATTAGATAGGAAAATACAACATAACTTTTGACTTTAACAGTCAATTTTACTTGGTTATTGGCGATAATCTAATTTAAAGGGATTGATAAGAAATAAAGATAAATAAAGTAGATTAATAAAAGAAATATTATTAATGGGAGTCATGACCCATTGAATAAACTTGTAAAAGGAGGATTCATAAATGGAGAAAAAAATCACCTACTTTGAAAATCCAGGAATAGAGAATACCGAAAAAGTTATTGAACTAGTTAAGGAAAGAAAAGAAGAATTGAGTATTGAAAACATTGTTGTGGCCTCGGTTTCCGGGCGAAGCAGTGTTAAAGTTCTGGAGAATATCCCTGATGCAAAGATTGTTAGCATCACTCACCATTCTGGATTTAGAGGTGGAGATGATTTAGAACTGGAACAGGAATATGTCAAAAAGCTTGAAAACGCTGGTGTGGCAATTTATGTTGGTTCACACTCACTTAGTGGTGTGGGAAGAGGTATAAGTAACAAATTCGGTGGTATAACCCCTGTTGAAATTATAGCAGGTACCTTGAGATTATTCTCCCAGGGAGTGAAAGTTTGTGTTGAAATAAGCATCATGGCTGCTGATGCAGGGCTAATCCCTACAGATAAAGAAATTATAGCTATAGGTGGAACTGCTAAAGGTGTTGATACCGCAGTAGTTTTGAAGCCAGCGCACATGGGTAACTTCTTCGACCTACGGATAAATGAAATCATTGCTATGCCCAGACCTTAGAATATAATGATTCCAACTGTTGATGTTACCCCCCACTGGTTCGATCATCAAAGTTGTGAAATTTTTGAGTTTACAATCACTCCATGGTCAAATGTTGGAGATGATCTTTGGATATTAATCAAAAATTCTTAGATTGATGGTAAATTATTGGTTAAATAACCGTTGCTTTTAAATATAAGTTTAGACAATAACACATTTAAGATAAGTAACATTTGCTGTGGGGGTAGAGATTGAAATCTATTATAGACAATACCATAAGAGAATCCGAAAAAAAAAGGGATAGGAAGACAACCTCAAAGCATCATGGATATGATAGTAGTATCGACCAAGAATTAGAAGACATCATTCAACGAAGTCGAGCTAAGATCTGTGTAGTTGGAACTGGAGGAGGTGGAAACAATACCGTTTCCAGATTGATGGAGATCGGTATTGAAGGAGCCGAAACCATTTCCATGAACACCGATGCTCAGGATCTTTTCTACTCAGTCGCCGATGACAAAATATTAATAGGTAGAAGTACTTGCGGTGGACTGGGTGCCGGAGGCATGCCCGAAGTCGGAGAAGAATGCGCAGAAGAAAGTGATGAAGAAATAAAGGAAAAACTGGAAGGAGCAGACATGGTCTTCGTGACCTGTGGTATGGGCGGAGGAACCGGAACCGGTTCAGCACCAATTATCGCCAAAATGGCCAAAAAGATCGGTGCCCTAACCATTGCTGTGGCAACCATGCCCTTCAGTGCAGAAGGCTTGCGTCGCAGGGAAAACGCAGAAAAAGGACTGGAAAAACTCCAGAGCGCTGCGGATACGGTTATCGTCATACCCAACGACAAACTTCTGGAAGTAGCTCCCAACCTGCCTATAAATAAGGC
>MVPY01000043.1:0-67500 GCA_002067065.1 Methanobacterium sp. PtaB.Bin024 | reverse complement strand
TAAAAATTGTCGATACGGGTTATGGATTAGAAAGGTTTGCATGGATATCTCAGGGCACACCCACTGCCTATGATGCTGCTTTTGGACCGGTTATAAAGCAACTTCAGGAAATGGCAGGAGTCAAACTCAACCATCATATACTTGGAGAAAATGCCCAGGTAGCTGGTATGATGGATATTGAAGACATCGCAGACCTGAAGATCTTGCGTTCCAGAGTGGCAGAAAGATTGGGAATCACCCTAGAAGAGTTGAAAGAAGCCACAGAACCCATGGAAGCCATCTATGTTATTGCCGATCACACCCGTTGCTTGGCATTCATGCTGGCAGACGGAGTTATACCCTCCAATGTTAAAGAAGGTTACCTGGCCAGGTTAATTCTCAGAAGGACCATTCGTTTTGTTAAAAAACTAGGACTCAAAGAATCCCTGGGAGATATCATGAATATCCAGCTCAACTTCCTCTCCCAGACCTATCCTGAAATAAGGAATCATCAGGAGTCCATTCTGAAAATCATCAAACTGGAAGAGAAACGTTACAAGAAGACCATCAGCAAAGGACGGCAAATGGTTAAAAAAACCATTAAACATCTTAAAAAAGATAAAAAAGACGAAATGCCCCTGGAAACACTTATCAAACTCTATGATTCCCAGGGCCTCCCTCCAGATACTGTGGCAGAGATAGCCCGGGATCTGGACTTCACAGTTAACGTACCTGATAACTTTTACACCCTTGTTGCTGAACAACACTCTGAAGAAGAGGTTGAAGAGGAAGCACCAGTGGAACTGGATTACCCTGAAACCACTCTGTTATTCTATGATGAACCCCACGAAACCAAATTCAGTGCCAGATTTTTGGGATTGTATGAAAACAATGTAATCCTTGATCGCACCCTCTTTTATCCTGAAGGAGGAGGGCAACCTTCAGATGTTGGTTTTTTAGATACTGGGGAAGAAAAAATCAGAGTCCTGCATACTGAGAAACTCGATGGAATCGTTCTACACAAAGTGAAAGAAGAAAAATTGGAGAAACTTAAACACCGAGTTGGTTCCTCTCTCAGGGGAAGTATTGACTGGAACCGCCGTATTTCCCTGGCCCGTAACCATACTGCAACTCACCTCCTGGTGGCAGCAGCCAGGAAGGTTTTAGGAGACCACATATGGCAGGCAGGAGCACAGAAGGGTGTTAAAAAATCCAGGATCGATTTATCACACTACCAGCGCATTAGTGAAGAAGAACTACATGAAATTGAACTTATAGCCAATAGATGGGTCATGGAAAACATTCCAGTCAACATAGAATGGATGAACCGTACAGAAGCAGAGAAAAAATACGGATTCATACTTTACCAGGGAGGAGTAGTTCCTGGAAGCAGTATCCGTGTAGTCCAGATTTCTGGTGTGGATGTACAGGCCTGTGCAGGTACCCACTGCGATCAAACCGGACAGATAGGTCTTATAAAGATTAATAGAACAGAAAGAATCCAGGATGGAGTGGAACGCCTGGAATTTTCTGCCGGAGAAGCAGCAGTAAAGTCAATGCAGATCAATGATGCTCTACTTCAAGATAGTGCTGCTGTGTTCAAAGTGGAACCAAATCAGCTGCCTAAAACCAGTGAAAGATTCTTTACTGAGTGGAAAGCTTTCAAAAATGAGATTGGGCGACTGAAATCCCAGATGGCCAAACTTAAAACAGATTCATTAATTGACCAAACTGAAAATATCAATTCACTATCCTTCCTATCAGATGAGATTGATGCAGATATAAGTGAACTGGTTAAAATGGTCACCCAACTCACTGGTGATGGTGGTGTGGATCTGGTTGTCCTTGGAAATGGAGACGGGAAAATAGCAGGTGCAGCATCACCTAAAGCCATAGATCGAGGGGTAAAAATCAATGAAATCATCAAACAAGCCGCTAAAATCATGGGCGGCGGGGGTGGTGGAAAACCTCATCTGGCCCAAGGAGCCGGACGAAAAGCAGATAAACTTCCAGAAGCCCTTAATTTTGTGCGTGAAACCGTGAAAGATAATTTAGCCCAGAAAAATCTTAACGGATTCAGTTAAAAATGATTTATTTAATATTTAAAAATTTGTTAATAGTTTAAGATGAAAATCCTTTACATCTGGTGAAGTAAATTGAAAAAAACCATCCAACAGATTAACCAGAATATTAAAGAGGGCAAAGCCACTGCCCTCACTGCTGAAGAAGTAACCCAGCTTGTGATGGAGGGTGAAAAACCCACTGCCGAAGATATTGATGTGGTAACCACTGGTACCTGTGGTATAATGTCTGGAACTGCAGCCATCTTCCACATCCCTGTCGCAGAGCCAGGAACCTTCAAAAAAGCCAAGAGTATACTGTTAAATGGTGTTCCAGGATTCCCTGGACCCTGCCCCAATGAATGGCTAGGTTCAGTTGACCTGATGATTTACGGTACTGCCCATAGCATAAATGAATCCCAGTATGGTGGAGGATTCCTTTTCAAAGACCTGGTCAGTGGGAAAGAAATTGAAATTAAAGCAGAAGACTTTGAAGGAAATATCATAAAGTCAACTGCAACTTTGGAAGATTTTGGAACCGCACAAATGATTGGAACTCGTTCTGCATTTAAAAATTACACTGCTTTTGTTAATCCCTCTTCTGAGTCTGTTACATCCATATTCAATGCTGTGGAAATGGATGGACCTTTTAAGGGAATTACATTTTCAGGTTGTGGGGAGCTTAACCCTTTACAAAATGATCCCCAACTAAATTCCATCCATAAAGGTAGCAGATTACTCATTAATAATTCTGAAGGATTGTTCATTGGAACTGGGACTAGAAGCACTCCTGAAAAGCCCAATATGATGATAACCGCAGATATGAAAGAAATGGACCCTCATTATATTGGTGGTTTCCGCACAGGAGCTGGACCCGAGGTCTACAATAGTGTAGCCACAGCCATACCAGTACTGGATGATACCATACTCAAACATACTTTCATTAAAAATGAAGATATCCCCCTACCTATCGCTGATATAAGTGGACGTCACAGCGTTCTAAGCCAAACCAGTTATGGTGTGTGGAGGGATGTTGATGAAAGACCCAGTTATGAAGAAAGTCTCTGTCAAAGGTGTGAAACCTGCCTTGTTGAAGATAGATGTCCCACAAAAGCCTTCCAGAACCATGAACTAAACCAGACCCGGTGCTTTGGCTGTGGGATGTGTGCCTATTCCTGCCCCTTCGGTTCTTTCCAGATGGAAACTGGTACTGTCTCCATGAATTGGAAAGGTGAGACTAAGACTTTGGATGTGAGCTGTCGCCAGTCTGATATTAAACGTGCCCGTGAACTGGCTTATGAACTTAAAAATAAGATTATAAATGGCGAATTTATTGTTGGATAACCTAAAATATCATAAATTTTCATTTATACTGCAGTGCTCACCTAATATCTAATATCATATCCTTAGGATTCTAAGACTTTAATTTCCCCTAATGATATCCTAAAAATCTTAAGAACCTAATTTCCCCTAAAGTAATTTATGTTAAGGATTCAAGTATCTTTTCAGTTATAGAATCCCTGTTTTCTAAGGTTATATTGAGAATTTTCACATCTTCCCTATTTTTAACCTTCAAAATAAAAGGATGTCTTGAGTGCTGATGAATTACTGCAATTACTGGTTTCTGACTATCCATTGCTCGCCAAACAGCTTTAGGAAAATCTGCACTTTTCAGTTCCATAGGTGCGATTTCATCAATGAAAATATAATCGAATGTCCCTATTGCATTTTCAATGGCAGTTATACCAATTTCTATGATATCATCTAAATTCACAGTGTATTTACCCACTTTTGGGCCTTGAGTATGGCCATGAAGGCGGATACTGGATAATACACCCTTTCTACCAGAGGCAATGTCAATAATATTAAAACCAGTTCTTTTACCCTTTTCTCTTATTTCAGGACAGTATATACCACCAACAGAATAACCTTTAGCTGTTAAGATTTTTCTAATTTCTTCTAAAACAGTGGTTTTACCCACACCTGGAGGGCCAGTTATAAGAATGTTCATATTAACAATTATAAAATATTTTTAGATAAAAAAGTAAATGTTAACCTAATAACCTTTTTTTACACTGTTAGTTTTTACTGTTTGCATGTTACTTTTACTATTTATATGGCTGTTAATATTCCTATATTTGTAGAAAAGCCTATATTTTAGTGGAAAAGAATATGATTCCAATTACAAAACCAAATAAGAGTGCTATTACCAGTAGGAGGAAAACAGTTCCCCATATGGAACTTTCATTTTCTTCAGTCCCATAGTACTCATCTAGATCATAACCGCGGTATTTTTTCTTTTTATATTCGTTTGGATTGTAGTTATGCTGATAATCTCTGTTCTGATTATATTTCTTCTTATAAGGTTTATTTTTATAAGACTTATCTTTTTTATAAGATTTATCCGGGTTATCCTGCTCATAATCTCTGTCCTGATTATACTGGTAATTGTTATCCTGATTTTGCTGATTATAGTCCCTATCAGAATAATTATCCTCATTCTGATAAGTATCCTCATAATATTTAGCTGCAGAATAGTCTTCCCCCTCTAGATCATATGGTTCAGTGGGAACTTCCCTTTGTTCATGGTATTCACCCCTAAGATACTTGTTCTTTAAAGGTTTGTATTCAGAGACGGATAGTTCCATTCCACATTTAGGGCAATATGTATCCCCTTTACGAACTTTAGTACCGCAATTTTCACATTTCATAGCGAACCTCGTCTGGATCACCGTATAAATATTGATAAATCTTTATTATTGATCATCTATTTACGTTCACTTTCATCGTGATGAAGGCATCAATGATAATTCTATAAATCTACCTGTTACCTCAATTCTCATGAGCCCAGATTTTTTTATAAATGGAAACGTTTCCATTTAATTGATATGTTTTCTATGGATTATGTGATGTCATGGATGTTTTGGAACCTTTTTCTCTCACATACAACTCTGATCATATCATATCCTTATTTTTCAACAACATATACTTGGTTTTCGGTTGTTTTAAAGGTCCCATTACCTTTGTATACTATAATTTGATTATTATTTTCTCTAAAGTTACATAAATGATTTTCCAGTGCAAAAAAGGAAAAAATATGATAAAATAAATTTTTATCGAAACTAAAGCAATGGATCACTACAAGATGTGTACCTGTTGATGTTTTCCAAACAAGTTCCACTATCCTTATAATATAATAACAATGTGAGACAAATATTATAGTAACAAGGGGGGGATGATAATGAATAATGAACTGAGACGGGAACTTATTGCCCAGTCTCCTATTAGTTTTGAGGGGTTGAGAAAACTTAACATTGCTGCAGGTTCACTGCACTTCATTCAGGGAATTATCATGATCGCCCTGGGTTTATGGTTGACATGGACCCAAGATATCTACACTTTCTATCTTAAATTCACAATAATATCATTGAAACCTTTTGAAGCTCAGATAGTTCCAGATCCAACGGTTGCATTTACTGTTGGTTACTTAGGGGTGATTCTTTCTTCTTTCCTGCTTATTTCAGCCATTGCCCATTTCGTTATTGCTTTTGTAAAAACCAAAAGCTACAATGAGAATCTGAAAAAGGGTATGAACCCCTACCGTTGGTATGAATATTTCTTCTCCAGCTCCATTATGCTGGTGATCATCGCAACCTTTGTAGGTGTTTGGGATTTATGGTCTCTAGTAATGATCTTTGTCCTGAATGCAGTGATGATCATGTGTGGCCTTTTAATGGAGAAGATCAATTATTACACTAAAAAAACTGACTGGTCCGCATATCTAGTGGGGTGTCTTTCCGGATTCGTTCCATGGATAGTTTTAGCAGCCTATTTCGTAGCTGCACTGGGATCCACCGAGACAAATCCACCCAATTTCGTTTACGCCATACTACTCATCTACTTTATCATGTTCAACACCTTCTCAATTAACATGGTCCTACAGTATAAAGGTGTTGGAAAATGGAAGGATTACCTTTATGGTGAACGGGTGTACATAATCCTCAGCTTAATAGCGAAAACTGCACTTGCATGGCTAACGTTTATAGGAATCTTTGCACCGTGAAAATAGGATCTGATTAAAATAATGATCTATCAAAAGGTAGATAAAATCTGTTTTTTTAGTCTGATCTAGGAAAGGTCTTTTAGATGAATAAATTCCAATCTAAAAAGAAAATAATCCTAATTATACTTTCAGCAATTATTGTAATTCTAGCAAGTGCTTTTATTTATTATGTTTCCGATTATTATCACGCTGATGCAGATGCTATAGCTGCATTAAACTCAACTGAAACCTACAGTGTAGAAAATACAGATGATTTTATTACTTTCACCCCTGCCCGAAACAATAGCACCACCGGAATAATATTTTATCCTGGAGGCAAAGTACAGGCAGAATCTTATTCAGTGATAGCTTCCAAATTAGCAGAGAGTGGTTATACGACAATAATTGCAAAAATGCCATTTAATCTTGCATTTTTTGGTACAAATAAAGCGGACGATATCATTAAAAATCATAGCAAAATAGATTCATGGGTAATCTCTGGCCATTCACTGGGAGGTGTTTATGCATCTGAATATGCTGTAAATCATCAGGATAAAATAAAAGGAGTTGTTTATTTAGCCGCCTATCCCCAATCAAATGCATCCAATGCCACCTTCAAAGCTTTGTTCATTAGAGGATCTTTGGATAATATAATCCTGGAAGAGGATATCTCAGGAAATCTGGATAAATTCCCAGAAAACACCACCTTCATCACCATTGATGGAGGTAATCACTACAATTTTGGTGATTATGGAGTTCAGGCAGGTGATAACAACAGCACCATCACTCGAGAAGAACAGCAAAAACAGACCATAAATGTAATACTGCAATTTATTAATAATCTCTAAGTTAAGGTATGATTTTAAAATTAAAAAAGTATTAAGTTAAGAGCTTGAAGATTAAACTTCCATAAAATAGTTTTTTAGGGTATAACCCTCAAAAAGTGTGCTTCATTTTTTCCAGCATTAAACTCTATGCTGGAAACTTCCTCCATCCAGTCTTCAAATATTTTCCAGAGGAGTTCATCAGCAGCATATATGCAGAAAACAGTTTCATCTCCCTCTTCCATGACTACTTTCTCCACTTCACCATAATCTCTTTTAATATCATTATAAATTTCATCTGCCAGTTCTTTTCTATCTTTTTCCATTTGACAGTCCCCTAATAAAATTATTTTTGCATTTTAATTAATTTTAAATGTTTTTTTAATGTTTTTGATTGATTTATCATCTAATTATTTTGAGTTATTAGTTATTCTATAAACAAAAACCCCTAACATACCACCTATTAATCCTAAAACAGGTAAACAAAACAATGCTATAATAAAATTATCTAATCCACCATATAAATAGAAAATTGACATGAAAATCCCAATTATTGCTCCGTTTAGAATACCACTCCAATAATTTCTACCTGAAAAAAAACCTGCTATTATCCCACTTGTTAACTGTACAAATAAGAAGAAGGATATTGTATAAATTTCGGTACTGGCTTCTGTATTTGGATCAATAAAAAGTGCAACCATAACGAAAATACCTGTTAGAACTAACCAAGCTATAACACCAAAACCAAGAGATCTCCAATTGATCAATTCAGAAAATCTATCTTTACTTTTTTCTGGTTTAATTCTTTTTCCACATTTTTGGCAGAATACTGAATTATCCTTATTTTCAGTGCCGCATTCAGAACAATAAACCATAATATCACCTATCAAATCAACTATATAATCAAATCGTCTGAAGTTACCTCTTACCAAAGTTATCTCTTACCAAAGTTATCTCTTACCAAAGTTATCTCTTACCAAAGTTATCTCTTACCAATTTAAACCATTTATAATTTGAATGGTGTAAACTTGTTGGTATTACTGTAATCACTGATCTAAATAGATCTTTCTAACTTCAGTCTTTTAACTTATTTCCAAATATTGATTGGAGAGATTTAACGTATTTTTCATAATTTTTGTAATCTTGGATGTAGTATTCATAGACCTCAGAATTTGTGTTGATTTCGATTTTACCCCCTCCTTTAAAAGTACTGTATGACATTTTAATTGAAGATATATCACCGTATTTTAACATGAAATTGTCTGGATCTGCTTTGAGAAGTTCTTTGGGGGTTTTAGATGCTTGCTCGGTTTTCTTTTTTTCAACAATATCTTTTTCAATATTTTTACCAATCTTGGATCCAACACCTGGAATTGGAATCACAGCAACTCCTGCCATTTCACCAAGCCTGAACCCTTCAATGGAACCACCTTTTGCCATGATCAAAAATTCCCTATAAAAAATCATAGCCCCTCTTTGCGCCATAATCTTACCTTTTTCTCTCCATCCAATCCATATGAATTCAAGAATTTCATTATCGGAATTTGGTGATGTGCTGTCTACTTTTAGAGAGTTGTTTTGGTTTTCTTCAGGCTTTGAATCTATTTGTTTCCCACAAGATGGACAAAAAATCATTCCGGGTTCAATCTCAGAACCACATGTAGAACAAGTTTTTTGTTCCGGTAAAATTAGTTTTTGACCACATTTATTACAAAAATTAGCAGTATCAGAATTTTTTTCTCCACAATTGGAACAATATATCATAACCAATCCCTCCCTATAAATATGTATAATTCAATGATCTTAATCTTCTTATCCATCGGAGATTATAATCAATAAAGATGATATGTGGCCACATACTATATTAATACATAAATTGGGATTTAAACTACGGTCCTACTGCTAAAATCAAACCACTACATTCTATTGTAAAATTTTCCGATGGAGAAGAGGTCAAATTAAGTTCTCAAATCCTAAATCCTTAGCATATTCAACTACTTCGCCAATTTCACTATAGGTGGGGAGTCTGGAAATTTCTTCATTTTCTTCTGCATGGTAAACTGGATGGTACTGTCCCATAATGTTCAACACCACTTCCAGACCCAAATTTTGAGATATCCACCTTAGGAGAGGTTTTGAACAACATTCCACATGATTAGGCAGAACCAAATGTCTGATTATCATATCTCCTGCATCCCAGGCCATTTTATGATTCCTTCCCACCACTTCCATATAATCCGGAATACCTGAAAGTCGTTGTGCACATTCATTGTTACCATATTTGAAATCTGTGAGGTAAAGATCAGCAAAGCCATCCAGAAGGTGCATGGCATCTTCAGAAAGGTACATGTTACTGTTCCAGACCACGGGGATGTTTTCTCTTACTAGTTGCATGGTGCGGAGGATATAGTGGAGATTGGGGCTGGGATCACCCCCCACAAAATTGACATTGCGGGAACCTTCATTTCTTCTTTTTTCAATGATCAGGGCAAGGTTTTTCGCATCAATACTGATGCCATTGGTTGGTTGCTGGCTTATATCCCAGTTTTGACAGTAAACACAGTTAAAATTGCACCCTGCAAAGAATACGGTGTGACTGGGCACCAGTACCTGTTCTTCACCCACATGTAGGAATTCAGATGCGATTAAAGGATCTCCCACTCCACAGTATCCTTTTTCAAGTTTTCGGTTCACTCCACAAGCTCTTTCACAGAAGTTGCAGTGATGGAACATTTTCTCGGCGATTTTAACTTTAAGATCAAGGTAAGAGAAAAAAGGTTCTATTTTATTATATTTACTGGTATCTACTAGCTTTTCAACACCATATTTATCCAGAGAAGACCGTTTTTGATAAAATTGATTGAAATCATTCTTTAGATGTTCATGCTCAATCCAAAGATGTTCTTCATCATCACTGTCTTTTGCATCCATAATAGAAGCTACTTTACACCTTGATAGTTGCTGGTTAGTCATTACCGCCAGATAATCTGAAAGAACATGTTTTATGGTTTGATTAGTCATTTTTCCACTTAAATGACCTTTAATGAACCACTTATCCTACTACTCTTAAACTGGACACGGTTATGGAAGGTAGGATAAAAGGCCCTAATTGTCTCTTTTTTTGTGATGCTGCTGTGGCATCTTTCAGTATGGAGAATATATTCCCGGAAAGCATCGCCTTTTTTACGGGGTATGCTATTTTCCCTTTCTCTATTTTAAAGGCGTTCATGGCTTCTACGGAAAAATCTCCGGATATGGGGTTGGCAGTGTGCGCCCCCAGAACATCGGTTACTAATATTCCCTCTTTTATCTCTGAAAGCTCTTCACATTCTTTGAAATCCACAATCAGGTTGGAAAGACCTACAGCTGGCATATCAGTGAATGATGCTCGCATCCCATTACCAGTACTCTGGATCTTTCCTTTGTTCGCTGTGTGAATGTCATAAATGAAGTTTTTAAGAACTCCATCCTCTATGATAACCGTTTTCTGGCTGGGTGTCCCCTCTCCATCACCACTAGAAGAGTTAAGACCTCCCTTGATGGTTCCATCATCGTATATGTTAAGTGAGGGGGATGAAACTTCTTTTTCCATCCTGTCAGCATATATAGATCTGCCCCTCTGCACATTATCTCCATTGATGGCCTGTGAAAATGTGGACAGGAGTCCTGAGGCAGCATGATGGTCCAATAAAACTTTCATATCTCCAGTTTCAACTGACTTTCCTCCCCTTGAATTTAAAGCTATTTCGCATGCTTTATTAGCTATTTTTTCCGGATCTATGTCCAGTTTCCTGGATGAGTCAGATTCACTGGCAGTGGAAACACCCACCCCATCAGGTACATTAACAGCTATGAAACCAGAAAAATAAGTGGAAACATCCTCACAGTGTGTACCCTCCGAATTGATGATTAAAGTCTTATAACAGCCAGCAGAAAGCCCCCCAGATGTTGGTTGGCATTTGTTATTAATGACTGTGCCAATCATAGATTTTCCTAGGTTTATAGTATCTTCCAATTCCAGACTGTGAAATTTACGGTCATAAATACCTTTTATTGCAGGATATTCTGATTTAGAGGCAAAGTCAAAGTTTTCATCAACTTGGTTGGCACGTGCATTGGAAACTGCCTTCTTGACTGTTTCTTCTAACATTTTAGTTTGTGTGGTGTATGCGAAACCCATCTTATCATCACAGATGACCCTGATACCCACGCCCATAGAGTATGCTTCCTTGGCAAAGTCCACTTGGTCATTCTGAATAGTGGCATCCACATTTTCCGTGATTTCAATGTAAATTTCAGCCTGATCAGCATTTTTCAGAGCATAATCCAGTGTTTGGTTAGCTAAATCATTCATCATGATAAAAACCTCTCTAATGCCTCTTTAACTCCATCTCCATATGGTTTTTCTGCAACATAATCTGCCATGTCCTTAAGCTCGGGTTCTGCATTGGCCACTGCCACTTTCAAACCTGCAACCTTCAGAAATTCCAGGTCATTTTCACTATCACCCACAGCCATGATTTCCTGTGGTTCTACACCCATATCATGAGCTACACGCACCAAAGATGAACCTTTGTCTACTGTTGGATCGGTGATGTGTAGTGCAAAGTTGGTGTCATATATACTCACATCGAAATCTTTAAGATGATCTTTAACTATTGCCACAGGAAGGGTTCTGTAAATCGCTATTTCTGAAACCCTCTGATCTGAAAAATCCACTTTTTCAAGGGGATATTTTTCTTTTAAAAACTGATAGGCTACCCTACATTTTTCAATGTCTCCCAGAATCTGCCTTCCCTTTGTTGATTCAATGACTCCTCCATTTTCTGCCACTAAACCTCCTGATGTGCCAATAAATATGGAAAGAGTTTTAGTGACTGAGAGGATGTTTCCAGTGACTATGATAACAGGAATGCCTTTTTCTTCAGCGTAACGAAGAGATTCCAAAGCACTACAACATAGCCTTCTCTTATTATCAGTTATGGTACCATCAACATCCACGGCTATCGCTTTAATCAAGTTAACTCACCATTTCCCTAAATACTCCATCAATGATAAAATGAAGAATTCAAGTATAATTCCTCATAATTGTATTTTAATTCATAATGGATTCTGATGAAACTTAAATAATTGACTTAAACTATTTAGAAAGAACCATAACGGTGGGCTATGTTACAGGTTCCTTCCTTACTCACCATACATGCCCCTATAGGGTTGGTGGGGTTACATTCCTTACGGAATAGTTTACAATCTTCAGGTCTAGCCACTCCCCGTAGTATGGCTCCACAGATGCAGCCGGTAACTACTTCTGGAATAGTGCCAACTTCAATGTCAAATTTTTCTCTGGCGTTGTAATCGGAGAATTCGTCCTTGATGTCCATAACTGAGTTAGGTATAGGTGGGAATCCTCTCCATTCTTTGGTTGTGATGTAGAAAACATCTTCAAGGAGCTCTTGAGCTTTTATATTCCCTTCTTCCCTTACTGCACGTTTATATTCATTTTGAACCTTGGCTTTGCCCTCGTCAAGTTGTTTCAGTATTAAATAAACAGCTATTAGGACATCCATTGGGTTGAAACCTGTTACCACCTGCGGGATTCCATATTTCTCTGAAAATATATCATAGGGCTTAGTTCCAATGATAGTTGAGACATGTCCTGGTTCTATGAGGGCGTTAAGATTCACTTCTCCTGATTTTATGAGAAATTCAAGGGCAGGGGGTATTAACCTGTGGCAAGATAAAACTGAGAAGTTTTCGGGAGGATTAGAAACTAATTCTGCTGCTGTGGTTGGTGCTGTGGTTTCGAACCCTGCAGCCATGAAAACCACTTCATTGTCAATATTTTGAGCCAGTTCCACTGCATTATTAACTCCATAAACTATTCTAACATCAGCTCCTTCTGCTTTTGCATCAGCAAGGGATCCTGTTCCACCTGGCACCCTTAGCATGTCACCAAATGTGGCTATGGTAACCCCTTGTCTGGCCAGTTGTAAACATTCTTCTACTTCACGTGCTGGAACACAGCAAACCGGACATCCTGGGCCGGCAACTACTTCCACTTCTTTGGGTAGTAATGACCTTAAACCATACTGCATTATGGTGTGTTCATGTGACCCACATACATGCATTATTTTTACTGGTTGGGCAATGTCTTCTATGCGTTTTACTATTTTCTCAGAGAGATCTTTCATTGTGTTCATGAGTGCCACCTTTATACTAGATATAAATTAAAACTATCAAACTTAACATCAACCTAATAACAAACTAAACTATCCAAGTTAACATATGCCTAATTTAATCATTCTTACATTCCATCTATTCTCTAAGATCTGATTTTATCCTATTATTGATTTGAAGATATTGTTGATATTGTTTATATTGTTATATTCTTTATGGGATGGTTACCTAAAAAAATGTTAGTTTCAAAAAAAAGTAGTAATACAACCTATAAACATGAAAATTAATCCTTTTATAACAATTTTTTTCAAATCATGATTATAAACGTTTTATTGGAAATGTAGATTACTATCTAAGTTAAAATAGCCATAAATCACAGTAAAAGGATTATTGAACTGTGAGGGAGATATATGAGTTAGAGTTATATACTAAATTGTCAAACTATTTTTAAGCATGTTAATAAATGATGCTGTTTAGAAATAAGAGTAATGGTAGTTAATATGAAGGTTGCTGTGATTGGGTTGGGTGTAGAAGGCATTAATGCCGTTAGATCCCTTTTAAATCATGGCTATGATGTTTATGCTTCTGATGTTAACCATGATATTGAATTAGAGTCTGGTGACAATCTGGATGTTGATCTGGGATTTCATGATTTTGATAAGATAGAAAACTGTGATGCAGTTGTTCTAAGCCCAGGTTTATGGCATCATCATGATTTCCAGAAATTCAAAACAAATGGAAAACTATTATCTGATATTGTTACTCCAAAAAGGCCCATATTTACCATAGGGGTAACTGGTACCAATGGTAAAACTACCACTACCATGATGATTTCAAGTATACTGCAAAAAGCGGGTATGAATGTTCTTACTGGTGGAAATGCTGGTGGAGGGTTTAAGGGTTACACAGAAGTCATCCTAGAAGCTGAATCCTCTAATTATGACATCCTACTAGTAGAAGTCTGCGATATGACCCTGGATTTCTGTCAAAACGCATTTGATTTTGACCTGGTTGTGGTGACCAACATAGGTAGAGATCACTTGGAAGTTCATCAATCCCTTGAAAATTATTTGAAATCCCTTGAAAATTTTGTTAAAGGGAAAAAACTTGTTTTAAACCAGGAAGATGAAATTTTTACTGAACTAATGGAAAAAACATTAGAAACCCATTTTTTTACCAAAAGTCCCTATGAATTAAACTTGTTCGGAAAATTCAATCTGAAAAATGCTGGTGCAGCCAAAAAAACTGCTGAAATATTAGGAATATCTGATGAAACCATCAAAAGGGCCCTTAAAGAGTTCCATGTCCTACCAGGGAGATCAGCAATTATTGATTTCCCCCACTCCAAAATAGTGGTTGGAAAAACTGATAACGTCGATGCCACAGCTGCTGTGCTTGACGAGGCGGAATTCCCCGTAATAATACTGGGAACCCCACGTAAGGGAGAAATATGTCGCTTAGACATTTTCCGAGAAGTTTCCAAAACAAACTCTAAGATCATTGCCATTTTCCCTGGACTTGATGATACCCTTGAAGATGCGCAAAAAATCTTAGAAGAAGAAAATTACAAAGGGAAAGTTTTAGTCCTGACTGACGTGGATGATGTTGTGAAATTTGCCCTTGAATGCTCAGAAAGGTATCCAAATGTATTCATTGGTGGTAATGGTCAACGTAAGATTATAGAAATAACTGAAAGTTTAAAGGAGGCCATTTCGGCTAAATAAAAAAATAAATTAATGGGGGATTAAAAAATGCGTAGATCTTTGTTAAATCCGATACTGGCCTTTGGTGTTTTGATAATACTGATAATCGGTTTTAATTATGTTGGAAACACCATCGATAACTATTTTCCTGCCCAAAAACCAGAAGAAATCACATCTATGTCCATTGGGGACACAGTGCTAGCCGGTATGAAGGTAATTGATGATGCTAAAATCAGGAAAGTGCCAGTCATATATCATTCTGAATATTTAATGAGTTTATTTCAGGAAGAAAAATATTTACAGATTATTAACGGACTCTTAACCGGAACTTTGGAAACCCCTCTTTCTCAGATAGCTAGTGGCAGTATATCTCCACAGGGAGTGGCTCAAGGATTTGAAGGCCCTGGTTTTCTGAGTGTTCAGGGTCAACAACTGGTGGTTAACCCACCACAAACCTTTATATGGGCTTATAAAACGGGATACACCGTAGGGGTGAAGACTGAAAATGGTGTAGAAATAAAAAATGGTGGAACATCAGGAAAAGTCATTAAAGAAATAGCTGAATCTGATATTAACAACAATACCATCCCACAGGATTATGTTTCCATTACCACCTTTAAGAATTGGTACAATAAAGCAGATGTAGGAGATTACATCTATTTGGATTATTCACTCGCCGGGTTCAATGATGGTAGAAACCAAGTCACCCCTGACCAGATTGAAACCTTTTTCGGAGAGTCTGTAGTGACCTACATGAAAAATTATCCTAGTGGATCTCCAGTTATGGCTTATATGGGAAACCACACTGAGAACGTGACTATAACTTATTCTCAATCTTTAGGTTCTTATCCCGAATACGGAGATTATTCCCGGGCTTATAATGCTAGGGCATTCGCCACGGCATGGAATGGTACCATAATACCTCCTAAAACTGGATCTAATGGAAAAGAGAATGTTGGTTTCGACCCTTGCCCTGATCCTAACGCCACCGGCGGATATGCAACTCATGGAGTCTGCCCTGCCGCCAGAGCACTTCGAGGAGCCACTACAGGTTCAGGTTTACCCTTACCCAGTGGAATTCAGTGGGGTGAACTGGCTGTAGCCTATGATACCAGCCCCACTGTAGGAGTTAAAGTTTACAACAATCAGAATTATCCTGTAAAGATTGTGATGTGGACAGAGGGAAGCGGAGCAGGAACGGTAGTCTATGCCAGAATAGTAAAGCTCAGTTGACCCCCCCCCCATTTTTTATTTTCTTGTTCTAGGAGAAATTCCATAAAAGATTCCTAATTCCAGGAGCATTAATCCAATGAAAAACATATCATGTATTGTGACTGCAGCCGGCAAAAACAGACGAATGCAGGAAGATCTTCAAAGTAAGGGAATGGAAATACAACATAAACTTCTTTTAAAAATAAATAACGAACCTCTCATATCTTACACAGTCAAAAAAGCACTCAAAACGGAGATAAAAGAGTGCATAGTTGTTCTTGGACATTTTATGGATGAATTATACCCTGAATTGGAACACATAGAAGATCCAAGACTCAAAATAATTGAAAATGTAGATATTGATGTGGAATTATCTCAAACATTACTTAATGGTGTTTTAAATACAGAATATGATTATTGTCTCTGTTTAGCAGGGGACCAGCCCACAGTAACCACTGCAACTATGCAAAACTTAATTAATGAACTTTTGAATAGTTTAGAACCAGAAAAGACTGTATCTATCCTTGCCCGTGGAAAAACCGGATACCTAAATAGCGCTAAAGGGTTGGGAATGCCATTTGCATGTCATTGTTCACTGCTTGAACAGTACCTCCATGGTGAAGATGATAATTTGAATCCTATCCTCAGGAAGATGGTTGCAGATGGAGTGTCACTTTACGGAGTTCAGGGGCAAAATGAATTGGAATTAGTTAATATTAATCGCTATGATGATTATCTTAGCGTTTTAGAAAATTGGAATAAAAAAGAAAATAAACTTGAATAACTCATTTTTTTGGATACATTATTTTATAATTTAGGATAACACTCAAAAATGGGATAAAATAGAATAAAAAAATGGAAAATATGTTTTTAACTCATATTCTCCAGTGCATTAACCACACAACCAATATTTTCTCCAGTAAGGCCTATGATAACTTCATCATCTTTTACATCCGCATATGATCGAGAACCACTGCATCCCAGGGTAATGTTAGGCTGGCGGCGTGTGAATGGCCCTGCAACAGCATCGGCACATATTGACTGGATTCCAGCAAAATCAACTTCTACTCTCCCACCCATAGTGTAAACCAGGGCTTGTGAAAGTATCATGGCCTGAGCAGGGGTGGTAATAATGACGATAACATCTGGATCAAAATTAGCTTTTTCCAGTGGTGCATATACTAAAGCATACATTGGGGTGTCAACTTTTGGTATGGATTTCATGGTGGTTCTAGCGGATCCCACACTGGAGAAACGTCCTAATCCATAGTAAAATTCTCCTGTTTTGATCTTTTCAGGTGGTTCTTCCAGGCCCAGGGCAGCAGATCCCCCTTTACACATCTGTTCTTCTGCTGTTGCATAAAACATATCCCCCTGACTGGCTTTCTGTACCAGTTCACAGTGGCGCATTTTTTCATCAACCTTGGCAATGCCTTCAGGAATATCTTCTTCCCTTAAAACAAATTTTATGGCAACAGGAGATTTTTCAAGACTTAAATGTTCCTTTAACTTATCAGCTATGAAATCGTATCCATTTGATTCACACATACTATTCACCTCTTAAATGAGTTTATGAATTTACTAAAAATAAAATTTTCCTATTATATCTTCCATGATAAATATTCTGAAATACCTTTTGTGTTCTGAAATACCTTTTGTGAAATAAAAACAATGAAATTAAAAAAATTAAAATATTGAAAAAAAGATTACTGA
This sequence comes from Methanobacterium sp. PtaB.Bin024, assembly GCA_002067065.1. Lineage (GTDB taxonomy): Archaea > Methanobacteriota > Methanobacteria > Methanobacteriales > Methanobacteriaceae > Methanobacterium. Next base: position 49,790 of record MVPY01000043.1, on the reverse strand, counting down.
ACCGATTTAATACCTTCTACAATCTCAGAGATCTTTTCTTTGATATTGGATGTGTTCTCCACCACAGTACCGGTTACAATGATATCAGCACCGGCTTGAGCCACTTTCTGAGCGGCTTCTCCAGTTCTGATACCACCACCCACAATTACCATGTGATTGGTGAACATTTTTACCTTCTGAATCATCTCTGCAGGAATGATCTCTACTGCTCCGGAACCAGCTTCCAAATAAAATAGTCTCATTCCCATGAATTCAGCTGCCATAGCATAGGCTACTGCAAGATCTGGTTTCCTGCGAGGGATTAACTTGGCATCCCCCACCCATCCTGCAGTTTCTCCAGGTTCCACAATGAGATATCCCATGGGAATGGTTTCTATACCAATTTTTTTGATTTTTGGGGCTCCTAAAGCCTGGGCACCTATAATCCAGTAAGGGTTATTGGAGTTTAAAAGACTCATGAAAAATATGGCATCCGCATATGCACTCACACCAGTGGTGTTACCTGGAAAAAGAATAATTGGAACATCCAGATTTTCTTGAAGTAGTTTGGCTGTTTCATCAAGTTCCTGGGAATCAGTGGTGGATCCTCCCAACATAATACCATCAGATCCTCCAGCAACCGCTTCTGTGGCAATTTCCAGAGCTTTTTCTGGATCTTGATCCTCGGGATCTAAAAGTGTAAGGTGAACTTTTCCGTGCTTAAGAGCTTCTTTTAGATATTCTTCAACTTTCATCAGGAACACCTGTCAGGTTAAACCAACGATTTAATTATCTTAAATAAATTATAATGAAATTTTACCAATTATCAAATCATAAAACAACAACAAAAAATATAAAAAAAATTTCTTCTAAATATTCCCCGAAAAATCAGAGGATTAGAAGAATGTTTATCCTCTCGGCTCTTTGGCCTTGAATCTCAAACCTTTGTATCCACACTTACGACATGTCTTAGCAGTTGGTGGGTTTCGAGCGTTACATTTGAGACAAACTTTGATCTTGAATATTCTATTCTCTGCTTCTTCAAATCTAGCCATTATTTAGCCTCCTATAAATTCATTCTGAATATCTACAACTTCCCTGCTGCTGCGAGCCCGGGAGTATGCCTCTAAGAGCTCATGGTTAAGCTCTAGAAAATGAGGTCCCCACTTGAAGTGGGACATAATCTGAATAGCATTATCTTTAAGCCCCACTATATATAAGGTTGCTGCCACAGCCTCAGCAGTGGACAATATACATGGTTTACCATAGTTAGTGGGGTTGGCAGCCACCAGGAAAGGAAGGGAACGGTGCGTCTCACTCCCTCTGAACATAGCAGATGACTTGTCAATCCGTTTCCAGGAACAATCAAGCCCTACTATTCCCTTTTCAACTACCAGATCATGGTCTTCTGGTGACACTGCCTTCGGTGAGAATGGATCCAATACTAAACCACCCTTTGGAACTTGGTTGAGGCGAGTGACCATTTTGATCTCCTTCAGCTTGGCCAGTTTACGGGTAGTACATTTTTTGGGATCACACTGTTCTGCGTGGTATACTATTACTTTATGAGGCATATAATCAAAATTGAAAGGTTTTACATATATTGGATATTAGAATTTTTATTTGCTGGTTGATTTTAACTTATTTAATTAAAATCTATTTAAAAAATACCATCACATCCTGAATTATGTATTTTGAAATAACAGGTATTTAGTCTTTTTACATGAACAATCTTTTTACATAAAAAAAATTAAATTCGATCCCTGTATATTAATTCCTTAAATTTTATAGTAAACTCGGTTCCATGGTCAACATCCAAAGTAATGGTACCATCAAACTGAACTACCAAATTTTCTACAAGTTAAAGCCCAATAGTCCGTGGAAAATCAAGTTGAATATCTTCAGATATGCCTACTTTATATCTGATATAATGTGATCATGAAAATTGAATGTGAAAAGATTGATGAGAGAATATGAAAAAATTGATGAGATTTTAAAGATTTTCTCGTTCAAAATCTAATATTTTAGAAACAACCATGCCTGGATCTTTTAGCTCTTCTATATCGTAATATCGTCCCCCTGCAGCCAGGGCCAGCTCCATATTCACTTCATGACCATAACGTACTGATCGTTCGAAGTTAACAACAATGGTGTGAATCTCTTTACCTTTAATCTTCTCGGCAATGTTCAGGGCATCTTTCATAGGACCCTCCTCTAAAGCTACATTAGGCATGCCATCAGAGAGTATGAGCAATAAAGGCACGAATTCATCCTTTAATTTCTCCTTTTTCAGAATTTCATAACTTTTCTTCATTCCAGCTGCAAGGGGAGTTGTTCCTCCAACACGAATATTATCTATTTGCTCCCTGAAAGATGTCGCCCTGCGAGTAGTGGGAATAATTACCTCTGCATCCTCCCCTTTAAAACCAACGACACTTATCCTGTCTTGATGACGATTGGTATCTTCAATAACACTATGTAATATGCCTTTTAATCTGTTAACTTTTTTATCAGAGAACATTGAACCGCTGATATCCACCAGCATAACGATTGAAGCTTTAGCACCATGTTTACGGACTTTATGACGTAAATCTTCAGTTTTGACCTTGATGTTTCCATTAGAACTTAAGGCAGCAGCTCGGAGGGTTGCATCAATTGCAACATCACCAGAAGAGTCTTTAGGAAGTTTACTTTTGATATAACGTCCTTTTTGTGTTTTTGAATCAACCCTTTTACCATAAAGGCGATTTTTCTTTTTCCCCTTCATTTTAAGGAGTTTTTCCACATCAACCTCTTCTTCCTGAGTTTCAACCTTCTGTTCATCCTTTTTGAGAGTTTTAAGTTTCATACCCCTCTTTTTCTGGTTGTCCTCTATTTTACTTTGGGCTTTTTTTTATCATCCTCCCTATTTTCCTGTGAGATTTCATTTTCAGCATTTTGTATTTGTTTTTTTATTTTATCCTGATTTAATGATTTTTTCTGGAATCTTTCACCCAATACTAATGCAGCTGCCTCTTCCACATCAATATTTTCAACCTCTTTGTGTTTATAGTACGCTGCAAGGGTTTTTGAAGTTTTTAAAATGGCAATATCCGCCCGATGTCCATCAACTCCCATATTAACACATAGATGGGCTATTATTTTCATCATGTCCTCTGACACTTCTACTTTATCCAGAAGTTCCCTGGCCTGGATAATGTTTTCAAGTATCTGATCTTGATATTTCTGGAATTTCTCCCGGAAAGAATAAGGATCCTTTTCAAAGGCTTCCCTCCTTTCCATGATCTTCACACGATCATCGATATCCATAATGCTCGCAACTGAGATCTGCAGTCCGATCCTATCAGATAACTGAGGTCTAAGTTCTCCTTCAGCAGGATTCATGGTTCCCACCAGTATAAAGTTAGATGGGTGAGTTAAAGAGATACCTTCCCTTTCTACGGTGTTTATTCCATAAGCAGCAGCATCCAATAGCACATCAACTAAATTATCATCCAGAAGGTTAATTTCATCAACATAAAGTATGTTACGGTTAGCATCAGCAAGTATCCCTGGTTCCAATGCCTTCATTCCCTCTTTAAGAGCCTTTTCTATATTAATAGAGCCTACCACCCGGTCTTCGGTGGCTCCTAATGGCAGTTCAACTACTCTCATCATTTTTTCTTCGACCTGGATATCCTCTGATTTTTCAGTTTTACATGACTCACAGAGAGACCCCTGATCATCTGGATTGCAGTTGAATGGGCATCCTTTTACAACTTTTAATGGAGGTAAAAGATCTGCCAATGCACGTACTGCCGTGGTCTTGCCAGTTCCTTTATCACCCTTAATCAACACACCACCTATGGAAGGGTTTATTGCATTTAACACCAGGGCTTTTTTAACTCTTTCTTGACCAACAATAGCTGAAAATGGAAAAATCAAGTTTTTCAATAGTCTCACCAACTCAATCGAAATATAATCCCTATTAATTTAATTTATAGATTTTTAAAAGTGTTATTATATTGAATTTTATATAATAAATAATGTGCCATCCTCAATTGAACTGATAACACTTTTTATTTCTATTTTATCACAGACTTAATCGCAAAATTGTATCTGTTCTATCCTCATTGTTAATCATCAATATCTATCTTTTCATCATCGTTAATCCCAAAAAAGTATCTATTTCATCATCAAGTTTAATTCCCAAAAAGTAAATAATATCAAGTACACAGAGATAGTGGTGATATGTAATGTGTTCTGTAGGCGGCCCAATGGCTGATCTTAAAATGAAAAAACTTAAAACCAAAAGATACCGCTGTTTGGATTGTGAAAATGAGTTTAAAGGTATTGGAAGAAGAGTAGTTTGTCCAGCCTGTCAATCTGACAATGTAAAAGAATTAGAGTAACCCCATGGTGCAAAAAATTCCCCTCAAGAATGATGAAATTATTTTTTTAAAAGGAAAATCAGGGACTGTTGGTGTAACTAAATTTGGAAAAAATGGACAGATATTCATAGGCACCCCTGATAAAGAAGAAGTTGTGATGTTCCTTGAAAAAGAAGACATCATAGCAGTTTCAGCCCTTAATTCTGGTCCTTTAGCAGAAGAAGGGATAAAATCACTGATTTTTTTATTGAGAGATGTGGGAACCCCCTTAGTGGTTCTGCCTAAAGATCATCCTACATCAAAGAGGTTACCAATGGTGGCTAGTTGTGGAAAAACAGTGCGTCTGGATTGTAGCATAACTCCAGGGACTCATCCAGAACAGAATGTATTATGCGCCTGTGAAGATCTATCTGGAATACTGATTAATGCCACTAGTGCTGGGATAAAAATCCACGGACCCCTAAAAGATTTTAAAATAGAGAAAGTTCAGGATTGATATTTTCACAACACAGTTATATGAAAAAAAAGTTGCAATTTAATAACCACTTTAATATATAACATGATATAGATTATACGCACTTAACATTCTCATTAAAATAAAGGTAAACCCGATGGATATTCTCAGTTTAACCCGGAATTCCAGATGTTAATAAAAAAAATGTTACTACTTATTAGATGATTAACATGACTATTGCTGAATTTTACCAGATATTTGGCCAGGTTGTTTTCGTGGCAGGAATCCTTTTACTGGTTCTGCTATCGGTAACCCTCATACTGGGCCGTATGCTAATTGAAAAGGACCGTTTAATCTTTCCTAAACTACTTCTTTTTACTATGGATGTTTTTTACGGACTTTTCAAAAAATTTTCAGAAAGTGTGGGTGTGGATGCGAAAATTGTGGATCACATTGGTGTAGAAGTCCGAAATAAAGTTAATGAAAAAGTTTTCCAAAAGATACAACCCAAAGATACAATTATAGTTTTACCGCATTGCCTGCGACACCTGGATTGCGAGGCAAAATTGGAAACTTCTGGCTTAGTATGCGAAAACTGTAACCGTTGTGTAATCGGAGTTTTAAAGACTAAAGGGGAAGAAATGGGTTATAAAGTGTTCATAATCCCTGGTTCAACCTTCCTCAAGAAGATAGTAGAAAAAAACAAGTTCAAGGGAGTTATAGGTGTTGCTTGCTTCCAGGACCTCAATCTGGGGATGATGGAACTTTCTAAGTTCTCCTGTCAGGGAGTACCCCTCCTTAGAGATGGTTGTGTTAATACAAAAGTGGATAGCCGTGCGGTTCTGGAGAAAATGGGTGTTAAACTCAAAGAAGCCAAAAAACTGGCCCCAAAAAGCTCATGCAGTACGGATCCTGATAAAAGAGGATCTTTCTAGGCTCTAAAAAATAATAGCCAATTTTAAAGAATTAATGAATATTAAAAAGACATTTTTGTTTTTTATGGCTCAAAAAGATTCCATAGACCATGGAAAATAATTGAAGCATAAGTTTTGCCTGTTTTTAACCGCAGATATCCTACAAAAAGACCTAAAACCAGACCAGCCATCATTTTCAAGACCATAATCAAACCCAAATTTGAATATCGGATTAAAACATCGGCATAACCCAGTTGCCATACACTGAAAAGTAGTGTAACCGTTAAGAATGTTAAACCATCCGGGTTGATCATTCCTTCAGATTCACTTATCTTACTCCAGATATATCCTCTGAATATTAGTTCTTCAAATATGGGATTTATGATGGAATATACTATCAGGCCAATAAGAATATCAAACTCCTCTTCAAATACAGACTGGCTTAATATGAGTATGGTGAGTACAGAAAAAAACATGATATAAATTATTCTACTTCTCAGTCGGATATTGTCCCATCTGAGCCCAAGATCATTTAAAGAGGGTTTAAAATATAAAAGTAGAATTATACCCACAATTATAAAATCTAAACCTCTAAAAATAAACAGTAACGGCCCATTTGGTTGGACAGTGACTAAAAAAAATTCAAAAATGACTGCTCTTAAAACCTGTATAATAACTAATACAAATATGATTTTTAGAACCAGTTTCAGAAAGCTGTTCCTGTCTCCAATAGTGTTAAATAGTTTCATAAAAGTTCTTCCATTCACTTGTTGGTTGTATTATTCCATTTGATTGCTTGTGTTAATCTCTGGATAAATGAAAACATCCTCAATCTGTATTTTAAAGAATTTAGCTATTTTAAAGGCTAAAATCAGTGAAGGATCATATTTTTCTTTTTCTATGGCGATTATGGTCTGTCGGGTTACTCCTAACTTCTTGGCAAGTTCCTCTTGAGTTAAATCCTGCATAGCCCGGTATACCTTAAGATTATTCTTCATATGAATCAGGACCCGTATTTTTTATTGTAATACCCATAGAAAATGTAGTATATAGCTAAAAGGGCAACTGCTGCATAGGAAAGAGTAAAACCTGCCTGGGTGTAATCAGGGTATTCCTTTCTCAGTATAATAAGGAACATTCCAATAAAGGCTATGGAAATAGAAAAAACCACTATGGCAATTCGAGATGCCTTTTCACTTACTTTTGTTATTCTCTCATCTTCCAAAATTTCATCTGTGCTTTTTTTGTAGATATACGATATCATAGCACCAATTATGATTGCCAGGATGGCTGGAAGAAGGGCTCCAATGCTAACAGATAATCCCACTATTATTGCCACAAACATGGCAACAACTACTCTTAAAATCTGATAATTTTTCATAAGATCACCTTCATAGTCTTATATTAGTTTAATATTTTTTGGTGTAGTATAGGCGTGATGCAAAGTACAGAACAAAACAAAACACTGCTGCTGCAAGCAAGGTATATCCTATCTGTAATAAGTGAGGATAATTGTTCCTCAAGGCAATGATAATGATGCCAGCATAAATCAAGACTGCTACGAAGATGCCGAAAGTCATTGTTGCCGCTTTTTCATTGATTAGTTGAGTTCTCTCATCTTCCACAATCACACTGCTATCTGTCTGGAAAATTTCTTTTAAATTATCTCTATGGATGTACAACACAATGCTTAATGCAATTAAAAGTATGATTGCCAGTATAATAATGTAAATATTCCCTAATATCAATCCCGCAATCCATAGACCTGTTATAAACACTGAAAGTATTTTTAGAAATAAACCAGATTCGAATATGGAAAGTATCTTTAGAACTATTCCTGATTTTTGATCCATAATTTCACCTCATCCTAACTTCATTCCTATTCTATCAACTTCTACCTATCATCCTCTTTTTTAGATAATCTCCACAAAGTCACATTTGAAGCAAAAATTGTGCAAAGTAGCTGTAAAAATGGAGATATGAATATCATCAGGAGTATCCATCCAATAAAGCTTATTTTAGGGTCGTAAAGAATCAACGGGATGCCAAAATTCACAAAATCGGCTGCAGGATCCAGAAGCATGGTGCTTACAGGCCCCCATATAACTAGCATTAAAATAAACGTGAAAAGAGAAGTATACAACGCATATTTTAAAATCTCGTTTAGGACGTTACTCCGATTTTCCCTGTCAAGTGTTAACCGTTTTGCCAGATACCAACCCACGGGAAAACCCATTAATATGCAGAAAAATGGAACACCCATCCCCATTCCAGCAAATAAAACATCTAAAACAAGATAAACAATGAAAGTTGTTTTTTTACTTATTTTATAAATGTTCATTTCATTTTCACCCACGTAAATAGTACTTTACATAATGTTATATAAACTTTACTAAAAGTAAAGTATGTCATTCTTTTATGTATACAAAATTTGTACAAGACATAAGTCAAAAAAAATCAGTTTTTTACCCCTCCCTAACAAATCGTGGATTTATTGAAATGCCATCAGATTGCATAAAATCTTTAGATTTGTGTTTTATACAGCATCAAATATTAAGATCAAAAAACAGATAATAAAAAAACGTGGACCAGCAATCGAGGTGGGTTTTTATTTGAACAAAGAGACTGATCATCTTCTTAAAATTATAAAAAATCGGTTTAGCTTTGAAGAGGAGGATTTGGCAGTATTACGCAGGGAATTTGATGAATTTTATCTTTCTTTCAGTTCCAACGGCCCTCTAAAACTAGTAGAAGAAAAAGAGTCCCCTTCACCTTCCTACTGGATTGTTACACCTAAAAGCAGCCATGATAAAATTATTCTATTTTTCCATGGAGGTGGTTTTAACATGGGCTCCACCCATGGCCATCAGGACCTTTGCCAGAGATTATCCAAACACACAGGTTACTCAGTTTTCAGTGTTGATTATCGTCTGGCACCGGAAAATCCCTTTCCTGCAGCAGTCGAAGATTGTATCCGATCTTATCTCTGGTTACTGGATGAAGGATTCAATGCCAGTGATATAGTTATATCTGGAATTTCTGCAGGAGGTAACCTGGCTCTTTCCACTATCATTGCTTTAAAGAAGATAGAGGAAAAATTACCCCTTTGCGCTGTTTGTATGTCTCCTGCAGTAGACCTCACCTTTCCAGTTGTTTACAACCATTTGAAGGATGTGAAAGACTGGATTAACCATGAAAGACTTGATAAGGTTAAGGAACTGTATTTACAGGGACAAAGCCCATTTAATCCTCTTGCTTCACCTGTTTACGGCGATTTGGATGGTTTTCCACCCATTATGCTTCAGGCAGGGAGTCGGGAACTTCTACTTTGTGATATTAATCGTTTCAGAGACTTGGCAGTCCAAAAGGATGTGAAAGTGAATCTGGAGGTTTGGCAGGACATGTTCCACTGCTGGCAGATTTTTTATTCTCATTTACCTGGAGCCGATGCATCCATAAAGAGTATTGGAGGGTTTGTAAAGGAATTATCAGATAAAAGCCCATAATAAATAATTATCAATTACTAAAAAAAATAGGTAGATGACTGGAGAGGGAAAAAATGAATCTAGAACAATACCGCAATTTTCTAAAGGATTCCATAAGAAAAACCATAGATTTTTCTCAAACGGATCAAAATAGAGGAATCAAAGCCCCTCCCATTGAAAAACCATATTCTCCAGATTCGAAGAGATTTGAGCTTATTAACACTGACTGGAGCAAACATTTTAACATCACTCTTTATGATGCCATTAAAAACCGTGAAAGTCGCAGAAAATATAACAAGGACCCATTAACACTCCTAGAATTGTCATTTATTCTCTGGGCAACTCAAGGGGTGCGCAGGTATGTTGGTGATTATGCTTTCCGCAATGTTCCCTCAGCTGGTTGTCGTCATGCCCTGGAAACTTATCTGGCGATTTTTAACGTGGAAAAAACTGAAACTGGAGATAAATTTCAACCAGGAATATACCGTTATCTGCCTTTAACCCATGAACTGCTTTTTGAATTCAAGGAGGATCATCTTCAAGAAAAGATAGTTAAAGCCACTTTCGGCCAAACGTTCGCCGGACAATCTGCAGTGACTTTCATATGGACTGCTATCCCCTATCGTATGGAATGGAGATATGGTTTAGACTCTCATAAAGTAATAGCTATGGATGCCGGACACGTAGGGCAGAATATGTATCTGGCCTGTGAAGCAATAGGAGCCGGGACATCAACCATAGGAGCCTATGATCAGGAATACTTAGATGATTTACTGCATCTGGATGGTAAAGAAGAATTTGCCATCTATTTAGCTCCAGTAGGGAATGTTGATAAAGAATAAAAAAAGGGAAAACAACTTTTTTTTTGGTTAATAAATAACATATAACTTATTCCACGAAAATAACTTCATGATCAAAGGTAATTAAAAAAGAATTTACTTTAGGAGGCACCTTCTATGAAAAAAGTTCTACTATTATGTGCAAGCCCTCGGAAAGAAAGCAATACCATGCAAGTCCTAAAAGAATGTGCAAAGAAGATAGAGGAAAACGGTGTTGAAACTGAAATAGTATCTTTAAGACAGATGAAAATCCGTTCCTGCATTGCCTGCGGAAAGTGCGCAGAACTACATCAATGTGCTCTTAAAGACGGTGTTAATGATATCATAGAAAAGATTAAAGTATCAGAAGGTTTCATCATCGGATCCCCCGTATACTTTGGAACTGCCAGGGGAGACCTGATGTCAGCCCTGCAGAGGATCGGAATGGTCAGCATGAAATCAGGGAATTTCCTATCATGGAAGGTGGGAGGTCCAATAGCTGTGGCCAGGAGAGGTGGACACACCGCCACACTACAGGAGATGCTCATGTTCTTCTTCATAAATGATATGATCGTCCCGGGAAGCACCTACTGGAACATGGCCTTCGGATTAGAACCAGGAGAGGTTGAAGAAGATACAGAAGGTATCGAAACCATCCGTAGATTTGGAGACAACGTTGCAAAACTCATTAAAAAAATAAATGATTAATTGAAATGATTAATTGAAATGATTAATTGAATTTTAGATTAATTGAATATTAAGTCATATTATGATAAATTAGATAAAATGCCAGAACAGGAACTTTACCGTAAATTTGCCCATTATTATGATCTCATCTACCAATGGATGGATTATAAAGGCGAATCAAAATTCATCAAAAAGGTTGTTGAAGAATATAAAACCTCTGAAGGTACGGATCTTTTGGATGTAGCCTGTGGAACCGGAGGCCATGCCCACTTTCTTCAGAATTCCTTTAACATAGTAGGACTGGATATAAACCCTGAAATGTTGGAAATTGCCCGGAAAAAACTTCCAGAAATAGAATTTGTGGAAGGGGATATGAAGAAGATGGATCTCCAACAAAAATTTGACACCATTATCTGTCTGTTCTCTGCCATAAATTACCACACAACCCTGGATGAGCTTGAGGGAACCTTCAAAAGATTTTACAATCACCTGAAATCTGGTGGTGTTCTCCTATTTGATCTGGGTTTTTGCACAGAAAACTGGGAAGAAGGTAGGATGTTGGTGGATGCTGTGGTCAAAGGGGATCTGCAACTGGCCCGAATATCCCAAAGTCGATTATACAATGGAGTTTTCAATGCCAACTTTGTCTTCCTGGTGAAAGAGGATGGGAAAATGGATTTCGAAATTGACCAGCACCAAATTGGTGTTTTCCCTACACCAGAAGTTGCAAAGATCCTGGAAAAAATAGGTTTTAAAACCCATATCTACGGTGGCTACAATGACCTTCCATGGGATGAGGAATCTGATGAAAGACCTGTTTTTGTTAGTGTTAAAAAATAGCCCCATATACAGTTCACATGTAGTTTAATTTATTCAAATAAGTTATTTAAGATAGAAAAATGCTCATACTTCTCAAAAGGTAGGAGGAATCATATCATGAAAATTGCAGTTGCAACATCCGACCAGATTAATGCCGATCACTTCGGAAGAACCAAAGGATTCGCCATATACCAGTGGGATGGGGATGATCCAAAATACATCGAATACATTGAAACTAACATCAACCCTGAAGCCAAACACCAATGGCAACAGGGTCTCAGTATCCTGGGAGGCTGTGAAGTTGTAATTACAGCCCAAGCTGGGATGAAAGCCAAATATGGAATTAAAAAAGCAAATTTAAAGCTGGTTGAAGATGAAGGAACTGTTGAAGAAGTTTTAAACCGTTTCATTGACCATGAAAGGTTTATGAATAAACCTATCTGAGTTAATGCCTAATAAATGTTCATTTTAAAAATAATTTCCAAACAATAACATCCTCATTCTATAAAACCAGGATAATATCTTTAGGATTATCTGGATGTACCATAACTGGAATTTTCCTACCCACCGGGATTGAACCCATATCCAGCAGATTCACGATCTCTTTATGTTCCAGCTCGTATTCATCAAAAGGCGTGGTTATTAAAAGCTTGAATCTGACCTGTGGTTGTTCATTGATATAAGTTCCTGTCTGTTCCCGACTCAATATCTCTGCTTCTCCCTTTATACCCTCATTAAGGAGGAAAGTTTCCCTATCATTGATTTTTTTGTAGTAGTGATAAACTCCAAGCGCCCCTAAAAGAGGAAAAACTATGAATGCACCGCCCATCATAAATAGAAAAGTATTAAGTGGGTATCCATCATCAGTAAGGGCTTCAGGAGATACCATCATCCCATAAACAATCATTCCCACACCAACCAATAACATAGGAACAGTAGTTATTAACCAGAGTTTATTTGATACTTTCCACATTATATTCCCCCCTCCTAAACTTCTTAATCCATATTTTGCCAGTTATTAATCTGTAATGTAAGATTTTTATATATTATCTTAAACTAATAGTCTTCAAAATACACTAATTTTGAGCCTATTTATTAGATATGCTACTGATTCAACCATAAGTTAAATTAATTATTCAGTTACCTTCAACTACTTAACTACACTATATTCCAATGCATACATCTAATAAGATTTTTATTTTTATTAATTAAAATAATGATCAGATATTATTTAGAGTTTTAGATAATTATAGAGTTGAAAATAGGAGGGTGGTAAAAATGCCTACGGTTCATGTAAATGTATGGGAAGGTTTCAAACAAGAAAATATCAAATATTTAATTGAAAATTTGACTAAAGTTTTTGTAGATTTGGGTATTCCAGCAGACGCTGTGGAAATCCTAATACATGAAGTGCCACAATCTCATTGGGGCATTGGTGGAATACCTGCTTCAGAAAAATTTAAGGACATTAAAATCCCGGGATGGGATCAATAACTGATACATAACCTACAACATATTTTCCAAACCCCACATATTGGCCAGATTAATGGCTTAATACTGGGTTTATATTTTATTTTACATAAACTAATCAGGATTAGTTATTGGAATCAGATTTTTTAGATTAATATCAATGCAAAAAAGGTCCAAAAACTTCTTAACCTGGTGTTTTATCTGTAAGACCGTATATGATAAATAATTTTTTCAATAATCTTAATAAGTAATCTTAAGAATAGTTATAATAGTCAGGGAGCATCACTCTAATTAATGATTTTCTCCAATTCTCCCATTTGACAATATTTATAAACCATGAATGAGATTTATAATAAATGATTCTAAACTTTTAGATTGGTTATGATTTTTCATATTATATCTAGAACTGTGAGTTCTATATAGAATCTTACAATTGTACGACAGTAATAAGTGATTAGTATGGCTAAAGCAAGACGTAGAAGAGTTAGAGATACTTGGAAAGATAAACAATGGTACACAATTACTACTCCTAAAGAATTTGGAGATGCTAATATAGGCACCACCCCTGCCCGGGACCCTGAAATGCTCCTGAAAAGAAGGGTTGAATCCACCATGAGGGAGCTTACCGGTGACTTTAGCAAACAGTATGTGAAACTTAAATTCCAGATCAGTGAAGTGGCTGGAGACACTGCCACCACCCGTTTCATAGGTCACCAGGTCACCAGTGACTATGTTAGAAGCATGATCAGAAGAGGAACCAGCCGGATAGATTCCATAGTCAGCGCAGAAACCCAGGATGGGCAAAAAATGAAGATCCATGTTCTGGCTATCACCATCAAAAGGGCCAAATCCTCCCAGCAGCGTTACATCCGCGAAACCATAGAAAAATTAGTACAAGATGCTGCTAGTGAGAAAAACTTCGTAGAACTGGTGGAAGAAATAATAGGCGGAAAACTGGCCTCCTATGTTTACCATGAAACCAAGAAAATCTACCCTCTAAAAAGGGTGGAAATTATCAAGACCAAAGTAGTTGACGAACAAAAGGCATAAACTGGGAGATAGATGATTATCTGGGAATATGTGGTTCTCCTGGTGATCATAGGGCTTATTACCTATGCTAAAAAAGCCCTGGATCTCCTGGGATCCATTTTTATGATCATAATGGGTGTGATCATCATCTTCGCAGCCGGTGCAAACTGGCTTTTTTTAATATTTTTATTTCTAATTCTGGGAGTCGGATTCACCAGATACAAACACGATTATAAAAAAGAGATCGGAGTATACGAAGGAACCAGAACCATTAAAAACGTGATCTCCAATGGGATTGTAGCGTTCGTTATGGCTGCCTTTGGTAACTACGCCGGATTCATAGGTTCCATCGCCACCGCCACTGCTGACACCATGGCCAGTGAAGTGGGGATAGTTACAACTCCACGTCTCATAACTAACTTTAAAAAAGTTCCTCCAGGCACAGATGGGGGAATTTCAGTGGTTGGAACTATTGCGGGAATCCTTGGAGCAGGATTAATTGGTTTAGCCGCCTACATGCTGGGAGTGTATCCTGATTTATGGAGAACCATGACAATAGCAGTGGTCGCCGGAACCTTTGGCTGTTTTGTTGACAGTATATTAGGAGCTGGGCTGGAGATAAAAGGTTACCTTAACAACGAACATGTTAATCTCCTTGCCACCTTAGCAGGAGCTTTATTGGGTAATATAATGGTATGGATAGTATGGTGATAAAATGAAGGGAATTATAATGATAATCGATGGGATGGCAGATCGTCCTCTGGAGGAATTAGGGAACAAAACCCCTTTAGAAGCAGCAGAAACTCCTAAAATGGATCGAATGGCTCAATTAGGGATTAATGGAATTATGGACTCCATAAAACCAGGAATAAGACCAGGGAGTGATACTGCCCACCTATCCATACTTGGTTATGATCCCTATAAGGTTTACACTGGACGAGGACCATTTGAAGCTGCTGGAGTAGGAGTAAATGTACTTCCTGGAGACATAGCATTCCGATGTAACTTTTCCACTGCCAATGAAGAAGGCATAATTACCGATAGAAGAGCCGGCAGGATAAGAGAAGGTACAGCTGATTTAGCAGACACACTTAATTCTATGGAACTTGAAGAAGATGTTGAAGTCATATTTAAGGAATCCACCGGTCACCGTGCAGTTCTAGTTTTAAGGAGTGAAGGTTTATCTGATCAGGTTTCAGATGCTGATCCTAAACATGATGGTAAAAAAGTGAAAGAAGTGGTGGGATTGGATGGTTCCAACGAGGCTAATAAAACCGCAACTATTCTAAATAAAGTAATCCAGGAGTCTTATGATCTCCTAAAGGATCATCCCGTCAATATCAAGCGAATTGAAACTGGTGAAAATCCTGCAAATATCATTTTACCCAGGGGTGCTGGCGCAGTTCCAGAAGCAGAACCTTTTAATGAGAAATATGGCCTTAAATCTGCATGTATTGCTGAAACAGGGCTTATACAGGGTATTGCAAACATTGTGGGCATGGATATCATAGAAGTTGAAGGAGCCACTGGCGGAGTGGACACCAATCTGGACAATATCGCAGATAGCATCATGGAAAATGCAACACTTGATTATGATTTTATTCTTATTAACATAGATGGGGCAGATGAAGCCGGGCATGATGGAAACCTAAATGAAAAAGTCCAATTCCTGGAAAAAGTGGATACTGTTGTAGGACAAGTAATGGAAGTTGAAGATCTTTATTTCATCCTAACTGCGGATCATTCCACCCCAATTTCAGTTATGGATCACACTGGAGACCCGGTTCCCTTTATTATTAAAGGTCCAGACGTCAGGGTAGATCAGGTTGATGAATTTAATGAGAGGGCTGCTACCCAGGGTGGTATGTGCAGGATTAGGGGTAGTGACATTATGAACATACTTATGGATCTCATGAACCGATCCAGCAAATTCGGAGCGTGAGACATTGGATCCCAACATTCCAAAACTCTTCGGCACCTCCGGGATAAGGGGAAAAGTAGGAGACGAAATAACCCCTGAACTAGCTTTAAATGTGGGAAAGGCCATCTCAACTTATCTAGATAAAGGACATGACGTTGTTATGGGATATGACACTAGAACTTCTAATTTGATGCTGGAAAGAGCTGTTAGTGCTGGTATCCTGCAAGGGGGTTGTAATGTTTTGAGTCTGGGAATGGTTCCCACACCCCTAGTGGGTTATGCCACCATGAAACTTGGAGCCGATGCCGGAGTGATGATTACTGCCTCTCACAACCCTTCCCCAGACAATGGGATTAAACTGTGGAATCCTGATGGTATGGCTTATCTTCAAAAACAGGAAAGAACTATCGAGAAGATAATCCACGAAAAAAAGTTTTTTAATGCATCCTGGCAGGATATTGGGAAAATCAGGGATGTAAGTGCTGTAGTTAATGATTATATTGAAGATCTATTAAATTCGGTGAATATTACGCCAGGCCTTAAAGTGGTTGTTGACTGTGCAAATGGTGCTGCTTCTTATCTTTCTCCCTTGATCCTTAGAAAAGCTGGTTGTCAAGTAGTCAGTTTAAATGCACAACCAGATGGCTTTTTTCCAGGGAGAAAACCAGAACCCTCCGCTGCCAACCTGCAAGAACTTATGAAAGTAGTGAAAGCCACAGGAGCTGATTTGGGAATAGCCCATGATGGTGATGCAGATCGGATGGTAGCCGTGGATGATGAGGGTAGAATGGCAGATTTTGATAAACTCTTAGCCCTGGTATCAGCAGAAATAGGTGGTTGTGTGGTTACCACTGTGGACGCATCAGCCTGCATTGACCGTACCATGAAAGAAGTAGGGGGTACGGTGGAAAGGACTAAAGTGGGTGATGTGCACGTGGCAGAGATGATCCATGATATCAATGCAACATTTGGAGGCGAACCATCTGGAACATGGTTACATCCACAGTTTTGCATGTGTCCTGATGGCATATTATCCGCCCTCAGAGTTATAGAACTGATTCAAAATAAAGGACCCCTATCAAAGCTTCTGGATGACGTAGTAAGTTATCCTACAATTAGAGACAAAATAAACTGTCAGGAACACCAGAAAGAAAATATCATGCAAAAGGCTGAAACTGATCTTTCCTTAATTTTTGATGATGTGATGGATGTCAACCTTAAAGATGGAGTTAGACTTTCTTTTTCTGATGGAAGTTGGGTTCTTGTTAGGCCTTCCGGAACAGAATCATTCATCAGAATAACTTTAGAGGGAAAGACAGAGGATAAAGCTCAGATAATACACGAGAAATCCGCAAAGTTCATAAAAAAGTTCATATAAAAATATAGTTTTAAATATTTCCTAACTATCATAATTATGTGATTATTGGCCATTAAATCAAAATTCATAAAAATTAGAAGAGGAGTTCTTATGAGGGCAGTTATACTTACCGCGGGCGAAGGTACTAGAATGAGGCCTTTAACACTCACCAGACCGAAAACTATGCTCCCCGTAGGTGGAAAACCACTTTTAGAATATAATGTTGAAGCGTTACGGGAAGCAGGAATAAAAGACATTATCATGGTAGTTGGTTATCAAAAAGAGTCCGTAAAAGATTATTTCAAAGATGGTAACAGTTTAGGAGTCAATATTAGTTATATAACTCAAGAAGAACGTTTGGGTACAGCTCACGCCATAGGACAGGCAGCTAATACTGTGAATACTGATGATGATGCTATTATAGTGACCAATGGCGATATAATTCTTGCTAATTCCCTGATAAAAAGTTTGATAGATAAATATAATGAATCTCAGGCACAATCAATTCTTGTTCTAACAGAAGTGGATGATCCTTCCTCATTTGGCGTTGTTGAAATTGAAGGGGATCGTATAAAAGATATAGTAGAAAAACCATCCCCTGGAGAGGCTCCCAGTAACCTTATCAACGCAGGCATCTACCTTTTTGATCAAACCATATTCCAAGCAATAGAACAGACTGAAAAATCAGAACGAGGGGAATATGAAATAACAGATTCCCTAAAAATTCAGATCAGTCAAGGGGATGATGTTTTAGGCCTTATATCCCATGATAAATGGATCGATGTGGGGCGCCCCTGGGAATTTTTAGAGTTAAATGAACATTATTTAGAAGAATCAGAATCTGTGATTGAGGGGGAAATAGAAGATGGTGTTACCATTCATGGGCCCATCATACTTAAAGAGGGTAGTATTATCCGATCTGGAACCTACATAATGGGGCCAGTGTACATTGGGGAAAACTGTGATATTGGACCTAACACCTTCCTCCGTAAGCACACCTCCATTGGGGATGAAGTTAATGTTGGTAACGCCGTTGAAATTAAAAATTCAATAATTATGGACGGAACCAATGTAAACCACCTTTCTTATGTGGGTGACTCAATTATTGGAGCAGGATGTAACATTGCTGCAGGTACAAACATCGCTAACCTCCGTTTCGATGATGGAGGTGTTAGAGTTACAGTTAAAGGGAAAAGAATCAACAGCGGAAGACGTAAAATGGGTGTTATATTCGCTGACGGAGTTAAAACAGGCATCAACACCAGTTTCAACCCTGGAGTAACTGTTGGTTTAAACTCATCAGTGGGTTCCGGTGCCATAATCTACAGGGACATACCTGACAATAAAGTGGTTATACATCACCAAATGCAGGAAATGAAAGATAAAAAATGAATTGAACCCGAATAGTGCCCCCATCATCCTTTATCAATTATTTTTATAGATATAATTTACAAATTAGGTTTCAACATAATTTTTTCCTCTTATGAAATGTTTTTATGAATTAAATGCATAAGTTTAGGTATGATACATTCTACTGTCCAAATTTTCCCTGGGGCCCACATCATTGGCAAAGTTTCCATTGGTGAAAATTCTTCTATATGGTATAATGCAGTTATTAGGGGAGATATAGAATCCATAACCATCGGTGATTTTTCTAATGTGCAAGATAACTGCGTACTACACTCTTCAAAAGGTTTTCCCATCAAATTAAGAGATTATGTATCGGTAGGACATGCTGCAGTGCTTCATGGTTGTAAAGTGGATGATAATTGCATTATAGGTATGAATGCCACACTTCTAAATGGTAGCCATGTTAAAAAGAACAGTATCGTTGCTGCCGGGTCTGTGGTAACAGAGAGTAAAGTTTTCCCAGCAGGTAGCTTGATAATGGGTGTTCCTGCCAAGGCAGTGCGCAAACTCAATGAAGAAGAATTTAAAAAGATCAAAGACAATGCTGTACGTTATTCAAAACTTACCATTAAAACCGTGCCGGAAGGAAAAAGTTTTGATGATTGAGAAAATGCTTTGAAGGTTAATTATAAAGATTTTAACAAATTGAATGCTATTAATGAGAATGAGGATAAATTTAAAGGAATAATGATAATTAAAAGAAGTAACGATAAATTTGAATTATAATATTTGGAATTACAAAGATTTAAGAAAAATTAAAAGAAGGATGGATTGATTTAATGGTTAAAATAAATAAGACAGTTGAAGAACTTGATTCTTACGTTCCAGGTAGATCAAACGCAGATCTGGCTCGTGCTTATGGTCTTGATCCCACTAATATAATCAGAATGGGATCTAATGAAAATCCTATAGGACCATCACCCATGGCAATAGACGTCCTTAAAAGAAATCTTCACCTAATTAACAGCTATCCTGAATCCAACATTGATGATTTAAAAGATCGCATAGCTGAGTATTCTGGCGTCAATCCTGAAAAGGTGATTGTGGGTGGAGATGGTGCAGATGAAATCCTGGATGTTCTGGCCAAAACATTGATTGAACCTGGTGATGAGTACATTGTCCATCCCCCATCCTACATGTACTATGAGTTTACGTTCAACATACACGGGGCAGTTCCAGTTTATGCCCGCTGGGACATAAAGGAAAACCTTCTGGATGTGGATTCTGTGCTGGAAGCCATCTCTCCTAAGACAAAAATAATCTTCCTGTGCAACCCTAACAACCCCACCGGCGGATTGATCGAACAAAAAGATATTAGAACTATCTTAGAGAGTACTGATGCTTTGGTAGTGGTTGATGAAGCTTACTGGGAGTTTTCTGGTGTTAATAATCTGGATCTCCTTGATGAATATGATAATCTTTTTATCTTAAGAACCTTCTCCAAGGTAATGGGACTTGCCGGTATGAGGATCGGCTATGGAATAGGCCAGGAAAACTTCATCGAATACATGCACCGGGTTAAACCAGTTTTTAGCCTTACTAAACTTTCCTATATTGCAGCATTAGCCACTTTAGATGATACAGAGTATATTAAAACATCCACCCAGCTATCCATTGAAAGTCGGGAATTTTTATACAACAAGATGTCCAAATTTCCGGAATTAAATGTATTAAATTCATTTGCCAACTATATACTGGTTGGTATACGTAATACAGGGATGAATTCCAAACAAATCACCGAAAAACTTATGGAAAATGGTATCATAGTTAGAGATTGTAGTTCTTTCCGTGGATTAGATGATTACTGGATAAGGGTAAGTGTGGCAACCCTAGAAGAGGATGAAAAGTTTATTAGTGTTCTTGGAAATATTTTAGGACGATAAAATGAGAGATTCCATGATAATTGGAGGTACAATATTTTCTTCACTCGAATATCCCAGTAAAATGTCCCTGGTCATATTCACTGCTGGTTGCCTATTAAGATGTCCCTACTGCCATAACCCTGAGATCATTGAGGGTGGAGAAAGTGTATCACTCTTAGATGTTAAAAAAGAGATTGATGAAGCTCTGGACTTTATTGATGCAGTGGTTATCACTGGGGGAGAACCTTTAATGCAGGCAGAAGAAGTTGGTGAGTTATTAAACTACTCTCAGAGAAAGGGATTGAAAACAAAATTAGATACCAATGGATGTTACCCTGAAAGAATTTCCAAAATAATAGACTCAATTGATTACATTGCCCTTGATATTAAAGCTCCTTTCTCCAAATACGGAGAAGTTATTGGTGCAGAAATTGGTGATAAAGTAACCGAAAGTATGAACCTGGTTTTTGATTCTGACTGTTACCTGGAATGTAGAACTACCTATGTTCCTGGACTCCTGGAACCATCAGACATAACAGAAATTGCTAAAAGCATCCAATGTGATATTTACACCCTACAACAGTTTAGAAACAAAATCGTGCTTGATGAAAAACTAAAAGAAACACCCAATCCTTCCCCAAACGAGCTTTACAAAATTACTAAACAAATAAAACCTGTTTTGGGAAAAGTAAAGGTTAAAACATCTGAATTTGGTGAAGAGATATTTTAATTGAAATTAATGGATCATTCATGAAAATGAATTAATTAAAAGAAATTAGTTAAAAAATAAATCAAAGATATGTCAAGTAACCTCTTTAATCACATTAATAACCAAGTGGAGGTTGTAAAATACCAATCCTGCTATTTGGAAGCCGTCACCTAGACCTTATAACTGGCGAAAAAACTACCACCATCCGAAAGATATGGAAGAAACCATTATCCCAAGGAGATCGTCTGCATTGTTACTGGAACCTAGTTTCCAAGGAGCGAAAAAAGCTTTTTGAAGCGGAAGTAACAGATGTGGAAGTGGTGAAATTCGCTGATCTAGTTAAAAACGACCAATTAGCTCATGAAGAAGGGTTTAATGATGCTTCCGAGTTAGAATCTGAATTCAAGAAGATGTATCCCGAGCATACCAGTGACGAGTCGCTCTTTCAGGTTATCAGATTCCATAAACTCCCAATGAATGAGTGGGAAGGAGCGCAAATCAATGAAAAGGCCATGATCACTAAAAGAGCAGATATACTTTTTGATGTTGGGAAATTTGATAAATCTGTTATATGTTATTCTGCAGCCCTAAAAATTGATCCTGATGATGTCTATCTTTTAAACAAAAAAGGAGACAACCTTTCACGACTTGGAGAATTCCAGGAAGCCATTAAATGTTATGATCAGGCCCTGCAAATGGAACCTGATAATGGATATATCTGGAATAACAAAGCAATAGCTCTTTTGAATTCTAACCGGCCAGAAGATGCTCTTAAATCCAGTGATAAAGCCATGGAGATTGATGAAAATAATCTAATTCTCCTGTACTGGAGAGGTTTTATTTTTGAGATGTTAGGGCGTTTTGATGATGCACTTGAATGTTATGATAAAATCTTGGATTTAAACCCTGATGACCCAGAAGCATGGAACGCCAAAGGAAACCTTTTATCCCAAATTGACAAGGCAGAAGATGCTTTGGAATGTTATGATCATTCTTTGGAGCTTTGTCTGGAAGATGAACCTGATGCTTCCACCTGGAACCGTAAAGGCAACGCATTAATGGAATTAAATCGTTTCAAAGAGGCTGTGGAGTGTTATGATAAAGCTCTTTCCCTGGAACCGGATAATGAAGTTTTTTTAAGTAATAAAGGAGTGGCCTTCATGGAACTAAACCATTTTGAAGAAGCTGTTCTGTGTTTCAGGAAAGTCCTTATCATTAACCCCAACAATGGAGATGCTCAGATTTTAATTGACGAATGTCTGGAAAATCTCTAAAAAGCTTTTTAAGTATAACTACCTTAACGATTTATCTCTATTTCTAGTCACTTCCACTTAACAAACCACCTATAGCTCCACCAACGCCCATCAGAACTATGTTTACAATTAGTGAAACAATCACTATTGAAAAACCAGTTACCACTCCTGCCGTAAAGCCAGCTATTCCACCAAAAATGGTTCCTCCTACAATCAGGAGTATGGCTAGAACTATGGATCCAAAGGCGCCGGCAACGGTAGCATTCCATAAACCACCTATAATACCATCATGCACCCAATATCCAACTATAAGTCCTGCTATGAATAGTCCAAGGTTGACACCCCAATACTGATTCACATAAATTCCAAATAAATTACCCAAAATTATTGCCAGAATAAAACCCACAATTACAGGTCCCCATTTCACCATTATTCATTCCTCCATCATAGATTTAATTTTCCCCGGTTTTACATTTGACTAACTTACAGAATATTTTCTATTATAGTGAATAATCTGTAATTATTGATTTGTTCTTTCTATTATTTTAAATAATCAATTTTCTTAAAAAAATTCATTAATATCATAAACCAATATCTTCATTCCATATTTCAGGATGCTCTAAAATGAATGTTTTTAGCATCTTTTTACATGATTTGAGGTCTAAATTGATTAACTGAATATTATTATCCTGAAGATGTTTTTCTGGACCTTTAAAGTTCTCATTTTCACCAATAACTACCAGAGGGATTTTATAAAGTATTATTGCTCCAGAACACATCACGCAGGGTGAAAGAGTTGTGTAAAGTATACAATCTTTATAACCATCTGCTTTAATCCTACCCGCATTCTCCAAACAGGCCATCTCAGCATGTAAAATAGTAGAGTTCATTTGAACCCTCTGGTTATGACCTCTGCCTATGATTTCGCCATTTTTAACCAGAACAGCACCAACAGGGATGCCTCCCTCATTTAAACCATTTATAGCCTCTTTTTGAGCTTGAAACATGAACCAGTGATGTTCATCTTCAGGTGTGTCTGAGTTTTCCTTCATGTTCCTACTTCCCACCCTAATTAACCAGTGCTTCAGCAACAGAAATCTAATCTATAATATCTTTTCTTGAAAATAAAGGCACTTGTCCCTCCAAGAACAACTTCCACATAATCTTTTCACAGTTTGATCATTCAACTTCATTGTTTTTGATATAAGTGATGCCGAAGAATGTACTGATCCTTGTTTAATCTCTAATTTCTCAAGGACTGCAGAATCCATGATTCTAATATTATTGGATGATTCTCTATCGCATATTCCCTGAGAATTATGAGGGCACATCTTGCATATTGAATCTGTCCCAATAGTAACTTGAATAAAAGAAGAAGGATTTTTTATGGTTTTTTCTATGACCTGGGCCATGTTTTCAGTGAATTTTTTATTGTAACCAAATCCCTGAAATCCTTGCATACAAAGGAGATGGTGGGCTCTGATCCTTATCAGTTCTGAACCAACGCCATTTTTGACGTTTTTAACCATTTAAACCTCTTAATATTCTTCCTTTGGAGTTATGGCTTTTGTGAGTGCTGCTGCACCTGCAATTTTCACCAGATCTCCTAATAAGAATGGGAAAAGACCCATTGTTAGAAGGGTCAAAATTGTTGGGAAGTTTCCGTTCACCATGTACATCCATAATCCTAATCCTAGGAGGCCGGGAATGTAGATAAATGCGAAATTTGCCACTGATAGCAAACCTAACATAGGACGGAAGTTTCTGGACTGAACATATTTATCTGAGAAGTATCCCATGAAAAATGCTGTTAGAATGAACCCCAGTAAATATCCTCCTGTAGAACCCAAAAGTACACCATATCCTCCAGTCATCCCTGCGAACCACGGGACTCCTAATAAAGCTACTGTCAGATACATTACTTGGCTGAGTCCACCCCACCAACGACCCAGAACCACACCTGCCATTAAAACAGCGAAGGTTTGGGCAGTTATCGGCACAGGAGTCCATGGCAATGGTATTACTATCTGAGCCATTATTCCAGTGATACACGCCATGAAAAAGGCCATTATTACTTTGTTAACAAAAGAAGTATTAGAACGCCATGCAAAAAATGAGTATCTTTTCCGGAAATAATTATCTATACTGATTTCCATTTCTATCACCCACATATGTGTATAAATACTGATCGGTTGTGGACTATTTAAAGCCACTTTAACTTGTTAAGATCTATTTAAATTCATTTAACTCTGTTTAAATCTATTTAAATTCCCAAATTATCTTTCTAAATGTTCAAAGAGCAGATATGCTGATATAGCTGCTTTTTCAAATAAATTTTATAATATTTTAGAATTCTCTAAAAGTTTAAGAAAAGCTTTATAAGCTCTTTTAATGATTAGATTCATGATAAATATATAGTTATCTTAAACTAGAATTTCATGAATAAATTCTATTAAAACTCCTGGAAAGATTTGAAAAAATAATAAAATTTAGAAAATTCATAGGGAGTCATTTCAATATTAAAATAGGGTGAATAACTTTAAAAAATTATTTTTTTCTCGATTTAAGTTAAGGCCTGTAATTTCTAATTAGAAGTAATGGTATCACTGCCAAAACCTGCGCAAAAATGGAGAACATTACCATCAGAGTGAGGGAGAAGTCATAGAGTATTCCCAGTGTAAAACTACCAATAAACCAAGAAATCCCATAAATGGTACTGAACACACCATATGCTGAACCTCTTATATTTGTTGGGGACATCTCAGCAACAGCCGCTCTCATAATTGATTCTTGAGCTCCCATTCCCACACCCCATAACCCCATTCCTAGTAGAACCATGTTAAAATCACCCCAGAAAACCAGTGGGGCGAAAAATGCAGATGAGATAACTGCAATGATCAATGCCCCCATACCGATTTTATCAAATAATCTGCCGAATATTAACGCTGCCAGCGCATCTACTCCCATAGCCACTGAATAAAAAATTGGAACCATCACTGGTGATACCACTTCTGCCCTTTGAAAATGATAAGCAACCAGGGGAAAATCAGCAAATCCCAGGGCAATGAAAATCACTGCCACAATGTATATCCAATAAACCCTCCGTAAACCCTTTGTTTGAATTTTTGAAACATTTGCTTCAAGATCATGAGGATTAGGATAGAGAAATCTCGAAACAACCAGAACTGTTAAGGCCAATATTGCAGGTAAAAGTAGAAAAGCAAAACACAACTGGTAGTTACCATAAAAATACAGGATTACTGCAACCATCATGGGCCCTATGATGGCTCCTGTTTGATCCATGGCTTCGTGAAGTCCAAATCCCCATCCACGACCTACTTGTGATGTGGCATGGGACAACATCACATCACGAGGAGGTGTGCGAATGGCCTTTCCCATTCTCTCAGCAATAAGTAGAAGGACAGCCATGGGCCAGTTTCCTGCAAGGGCTAGTAGAGGCACTGCAAGGAGGTTAACTGCATAACCTACAATAGTCATGGCCCAGTATCTTCTTGTTTTGTCAGCCAAGTAACCACTAACAAAACGAAGAGCATATCCAACCAATTCACCGAATCCGGCAACGAAACCAACTGCAGCGGCATTTGCACCCAGTAATGCAAGATATGGTCCAGTTATGCTTCGAGCACCTTCATAAGTCATGTCGGCGAGAAGACTTACCATTCCAAGCAAAATAATGAATCTAAAAGCATGATTTTTAAAAAAGGTGTTATTCATTAGATAGCTTCCTCTTTTTTATTTTAGATACTATATTTTTTAGTATCTAATATTTTTTTTAGGATCTAATATTTTAGATTCTAAATAAATAGTTCACCTCAAAAATAACATAATAATTCAAAGGCACATGGATTTTATAATTAAAAAAGTGGAACAGTAGTAATATTCGATAAAGATCTTCTGGTGCAGTAGGGAATAAATCCAAGATTATAAGACTTCTCGTAGGCATCATCTGAATAATTTAAAGCATACTCACAATTAAAAACAGGAACACCAGCTTCTTTATACTTTTCAAGATAATTTATATAATAAGCTGTAAGTTCTGGATCAGTTGGAACATCATATCCATTTGGAGCATCCCAATCATCAAAAGCAGTCCCGTCATACCATATAGCTTCCTGTGAAATACCATCAATTAGAGAAAATATTTCAGGATGCCCCTCACATAATCCTACCCCATTTTGTTGAATTATGATAAAATCTGGATCTCTGGACTTTGCATAATCCTTGATTTCTTTGATGAACTTTATCATCTCAACTTGTGGATCTTTACCCTGTTTCTCGGCTTCAGCTATCACTGCTTCATTTTCATAACCTTCAACCCAATCAAGATAAACACCATCAAAACCATCATCAATAGCTTCATCAATCGTGCTTTTATAATCTCTGTAGGGGCTGGAATCCTGATCTTTTCCATAGATAATTATATCCTTCCATTCCGGATCCCAGTAGGCCACAGGGAAATTTCCACTCCAACCATCGGGATCAGGAATTAAGACATAATCTGGCAAATCTCCAGGACGAGAATCACCGGATTGCCATTTAGACCATTTCCAGTACCAACGCCAATCTTCAGCCTCACCAATATTGATATATGCAATAACAAGTTTTCTATGAACTTTATCACTTGATTTTGAACTTTTAAGCATGCTCACCATGCTCTTTGTATCAAAATTTTTACTATTATTAGAGGACCAATCAGTTTTGGTAGGTTCAACAACTAACATATCATAGTTAGAAGTTGAAAGTGCGGTAACAGCACCCGGATTTTCTATTCCTTGAATTTGATAGGCCCAATATTTAATCTGTGAGAGCTTAAGTGGTTTTTGGGAGTTTAGGTGATCTTTATAGGTAATGAAAGAATAACTTGCAAAAAAAATTAAAATAATCAAAATTAGAACTAAAATGACTTTCTTTCCCATGAATTTCATGCTTAAACCAGTTTTAACTCAATAAACAGATCTGAAAAAGAAAATTAAAGCAACTTCGCACGATCATAAACGTTTTTGAGTGTTTTCATATCCACACTAGTATATATCTGAGTTGTAGACAGGTTAGAATGGCCTAAAAGTTGTTGTATTGCCCGGATATCCACACCGTTCTTTAACAGATGCGTGGCAAATGAATGGCGTAATATATGAGGAGTTACCTTCTTTTTTATACCTGCTACTCTGGCGTAATCCTTGATCATCATCTGCACATAACGAGGAGTTAAATGGTTACCCTGACGATTAACGAAAATGTATTCACTATCACATGATCTTTCTTGGAGATATTCTTCCATCAACTTTTTGGTAGCATCGTCAAACAGGACAATTCGATCTTTTTCTCCTTTCCCCCTAATACGGATGGTTCTTTCTTCTAGATCAACATTGTTGGTTTGAAGGGTGACCAGTTCAGAAACCCTTAAACCTGAGGAGTATAGTAAAGCCAGTATCAATTTATTTCTAAGCTTTAAAGATTCGGATGTGGGAGAATCAGCGTCCACGGGAGAGTAACTGTCCAGAGCAGTTATAAGACTTTTTACTTCATCCTCGTTAAGGGATTTGGGAAGTGATTTGGTCCTTTTAGGTGTTTTAACCTCCTCAAGGACGTGTATCCCTCCAAATTCAAAGAATTTTTTGATTACCACTGTCACTAAATAAATGTAGTTCTGGGTAACTTTTTTTTCACGCTTCAAATGCCGTATATAACGTTTAAATCCCCTTAAAACTTGTTGTTCGTTGTTAAGCTCTTTTTCATTCTGGAGATATTTGTAAAAATTGTTTATAATGGAACGATAGGTTTTAATGGTGTTACGGGAATAGTTGCGTATTTCCAGTTCAAAAAGGTAGTCTTCAATCATTTCTGGAATATCAAAAACTTCCAAAAAGTTTGCTTCTGGAGGATAGTTAGAAGTGTTACCTACAAATCTTTTGATATCAGTAGGATCCCCACCAGATGATTTCCAGTTTCCGTTGGAATAAGGGTTCATAGTACCAATAATAAATTTTTGTTTAAACCGAATTCTAGGTTGATTATATAAGAATATTTCCTCTAGAATAATTAAATCTTTTCATTTTCCAACTTTATATTGGATAAATAGAATAATTTCATTATAAAGACTTCACTAAAAGAATAAAAAAGTAATAATTAAAAAAAAGATTTATTAAAGGTAGCTGCGGTCCACATGGTCATTGGGAATGCCCTTACTACCAGAATGCATCTTCTGAGAACTGGATGTATCCTTTTCTATTGCCTGTTCAAAGGACTGGTAACGTTCAAGTATCTGATCTTCAATGGATATGGCGTTTTTTACAGCGAATTTTATATGACGAGCTTCAATTAATTTGCTACCTTCCATCACTGCCATGTCTCCAGCCATACGCACCAAACCCCCCATGTCTCGAAGTCTTAATGTTAAAGAATCTTTTTGATCATCTATTATGTGTGCTCTCTTCCGGGATTCATCCATAATCAGTTCAACAGCATTTAAGGTTGCATGTGGGATTTTCCCATCCATTTCAATCTCTTGAGCTACGAATTGAGCCATTTTTGCTTGATTCTCCTCAGTATCCTGCATGGTGGTGCGCATTAAAATTTCGTATCCTTCCCCTTGAATACGAGAACGCAGTGGGGGTAATATGTAATGAAGATCTCTGATATTGCAAGCCCCTACAAATATAAAGTCACATGGCACATCCTCTACTTTCACTGAGCTTCCAGCGCTTTGAGGGTTTCTACCAACAATCGGGAAATATTTATCCTGCATTGCACTGAGTATATAACGCTGCAGCGGTGCTATGTGGACGATTTCATCAATGAATAGAACTCCTTCGTGGGCTTCATGGATTGCGCCTGGAACAACTCTTTCATAGGGTTGCGTTCCCAGGTCAGGGTGTCCTCCGTATGGGTCATGCCTCACATCTCCCAGTAACTCAGTTTCACTGGCACCTGTGGCTTGGATGAAATTTTTCCGTTGTAATGGAACAATAATGTTTTTGGGTTTTTCCTCAACCATCTCCCTTCTCTTCTCCAAGGCATGCTGATCAAGGATCTTAATCTTGTCCCCATCAACCCTCTCATATATCACAACTTCTTCTCGACCCTGATGCATTCGAGTGGTGGTGACTCTGTCCTGCGGAACATTTACAGGCTCATTATCCATCTCAAACATCCCTAAAAGATCACCTAAATGTTTCCTACGTGCGTTTATATGAGAATATTTGTCCGCTCCACACTTAGGGCATATGCTCTGATATGCACTACTATAACTTTCACAATTAGGACATCTAAAACCTAAACGTTCCGCAACAAGTTCCGGAACTTCCTGAGGAGTGACAACATCCCCTTCAGCCCTTTGTAAATCTTCCATTTCACTTTCTATTTCTGATCTATTTTTTACTTCAACAAAAGGTCTTTCAGGCCTTTCTGGGTTGTGGACAACGGTTATTTCCTCATGTGGCTTACTCAGGTGAACTGATATGGCTTGTGCTATTAACGATTTTCCTATACCTGGAGGGCCTACCAGGAGAAGATTCCTGCGTTGCTTAGCGGCTATTTTCACAAATCTTATAATCTCATCATGACCAATAACCCTTTCCAGGGGATCTTTAGGTATCAAGATATCTGCAGTGCTTTTAATATCTTTTAAAAACTCTTTTTTCATGTTTGCATACATGATATCCCTCAAATTTCGCATCCCCAAGTTCATTTTTGGTTTCAATGAATTGAAGAATGAATAAATAGTGTATTGATTATTTATTATTTGAAAATGAATGTTTAATAGCCATCCAGAAATTTTTATTCTGGATTAGCTATATTTTTTTGTGATCCTCTGAATATTTTCAGAGTCATCCTTTTTAAAAACTGTATTTATCTACCAGTGATTATTTTAAGTGGACTTGGTTTTTTGACAACTTCACTCATACGTACTGCTACTATCTGTTTTATTCCTTTATCTTTGGCAATGTCAATGAGTCTCTGGCTGACCACACCATCAAATACCACTGCATAGGCTCCTTCATTTTGCAAAGCCTTCAGTTCATCATATAGGGATTCTACCTTAACTTGTTTAAGTATGTTTAAGGCATCATCGAGTATTTCTGCATTTCCTGAACCTTCAACATCTTTGAGTAGTCCCTTGAGTAACTTTATTTTATCGGGTGTTTTGTCTGCTTGTTTTTTTTCTGGTTTATCCAGTTTTATTCCCATATCATGGTAGATCTGTTCTACTGGTATTTTATCTCTTAAAGCCACCATAACTTCATCTTTGGTGAGATCTTCCACTTCTTTACCTCTAGGAGCTCTGGTTACGTAGTCCAGTTCCCCTACCTGAAGGAGTTCCTTGAGGATTAAGTCACCGCCGCGATCTCCATCTAAAAATGCGGTTACTGTTTTTTTCTTGGTAAGTTCAGCCACAGTTTTGGGGACGCTGACTCCTTCCACAGCTATGGCATTTTTAACACCATAACGCAGTAGGTTTAAAACATCTGCACGACCTTCCACAACAAGAATAGCATCAGAGGATACTACATTGGGACCTGATGGGAGTTTATCATGACCAAAATCAGTGATTTCGTGGATGCGCATGGCCTCTTTAACCTCTTCAATCATTTTGAGGCTTTCTGGGGTGACTTCTTCCATCATTCCCTTGTAAAGTTCTTTGGCTCGATCCACTACCTTCCTTCTTTTAACCGCTCTGACATCTTCTACTTTGTTAACTGATATGTAAGCTTCACAGGGTCCAACCCGGTTAATAGTTTCTAGGGATGCGGCCAGTATGGCAGTTTCCACTCGATCCAGGCTGGATGGGATTACAATTTCCCCTTTGGATCTGCCAGCTTTTGAGTTGATGTTCACTTTGATCCGGCCGATTCTACCGGTTTTTTGTAGTTCTCTTAAATCAAGATCATTACTTAAAAGTCCTTCTGTTTGTCCGAATATGGCACCTACCACATCCGGTTTTTCAACGATTCCGTTAGCATTAATTTGAGCATGAATAAGATATTTAGTTGTACTGATTTCTTCTTTCGCTCCCATATTTGGGCCTCCATCAATGTATAGATACTACTGATAAAATGAGGCTATGTATCTTACAGCCTGAAGATCAGTATCTGGAAATACTATGAATGATAGTAATACCATTGCCCACCAGATGGGCTTTCTTCAAGTTCCAGCTGCTCCAGATGCCGAGGGAGGCTCTCAATATCTTTAATAAAACGACGAGTAATACCCATGATGGTTCTCCTGAAACGAAGGTCAGGATGAGAACCAAGGCTTTGAATATCCTCTGAAAGTCTTTTGGCAAGTTGATTGCCCTTTCGATCAAAGTCAGTTAATATAATCACTCGTGATGATAATTGAGTTGCTATCTCTGCTATTTCGAAGAGTTTTAGTCCTGATCCGGAAACTTTTATGAAACTTCCATTTACCCCCAGCTCTTTTAAGGCCTCTTCATCCTTTTGGCCTTCAATCAGAAATGGGATTCCCTGTTCCCCACAGATCTTAAGCTCTTCGATTATATTGGACAACTTGATAAAACTCATGATAAGCCCTTTTGATAGTGCTAATAAGTATCTATAGATTAATATACACCATCTCCTATATAAAATTGAAGTAGATATCAATACTTCTTTCCCACTAAAATTGTTTAAATCTAGTTATATGCTCTAATAAAGTTAATATTAACTTATTTTATAATTTAGAGAATTCATAAAGTGTTATGATTCTTTTAAATATATTTACTTTATTTTACAGTGCTCAGTGTTAGCATAAAGTTTTATAATATCCTCAATAAAGAATTTATACAGGTAATTATTACATGTAATGTACATAAAAAAATTGATGATAAATTAATTGGAGGGCCTAAAATTGGCAAAAGGTCTTATAAGAATAGTTCTAGACATATTAAAACCACATGAACCCACTTTACCCCATTTCGCTAAATTTTTAAGTGAAGTTAGTGGAGTGGAAGGTGTTAATATAACCTTAATGGAAATTGACAAGGAAACTGAGAACATTAAAGTTACCATGCAAGGTAACGATTTGAACTTTGAAGAAATTACTAAAGCCATTGAACAGTATGGTGGTTCCATCCACAGTGTGGATGAAGTTGTTGCTGGAAGAACCATGGTTGAAGAAGTAACCACACCACAAGATTGATTCCTTAAACTAAAACATAGGATGTCTTTTATGGCTAAAAAAAATGAAATATCCCCAGAAGCTATTTTAGAAAAATTTTCAGCCCCCAAAAAAGAGGATGACTTTTCACCCCCCGAACTTCCTACATCACAGATCTCTGATGCTCTAAAAAGTATCACCTGTGAAAATGGAGTTATCCACGGGATAAAACCAATAAAAAATAATATTAAGGTTATGGGAAGAGTAGTTACGGCTAAAACCGATCCCGAAGATTGGGGAACTGCTCTTAAAGGTATTGATGCTGCTCAAAAAGGAGATGTGCTTTTTATTGACGCTGAAAATAGTTACAGTGCAGTTTGGGGTGAGTTAACCTCTAGTTCCTCCCAAGAAAAAGGTATTGCTGGTACTGTAATTTTCGGTGCTGTACGAGACGTGGAAGCAGTGCGAAATCTGAACTATCCTGTTTACTCATGCCATATAGTTCCCTGTGCAGGTGAACCTAAAGGAGAAGGTGAAATTAATATTCCACTAGAGTGTGGAGGGGTGAAGGTTAAACCTGGTGATTGGATCATCGGGGATGACTGTGGGGTGGTTGTAGTCCCAGCTAAATACTTTAAAGAGGTAATGGAAGCCGCTTCTCAGATAAAAGAGAAAGAAACAGAAATAATCATCCGTTTGAAAGATGGATGGTCCTTATCTGAAATTCTAGGAATTAAATAGAAATTTAGAGATTTAAAAAAATCCATATATTTTTTATTATAACAAATCCCCATAATCTTTTGAAAATGTATTATTAAATCATGGTTACAATTAACATCAAAACCATCATCTGATGTAAAAACAACAACATCAACAAGGTTACTCCAAATAAGCTTAATAAACAAGTTTTTTAAGGTATTTTATTATTAACATAACCACTTCATCCATAAATCAGATTTTAGAGGTGCCTAATGGAAGACACTTATGCACTTATCAGGGAACATAAATGGAAAATCATCATTTCATTTGCCGTGGCCGCATTCTTCATATTTGCCATTACATTCATCATAGGATTAAATGATGTGGTGGATGCCTTAGAAAAGGCTAGTTTGGAATTAATCCTTTTAAACTTCGCATTAGAAGCTGCCATAATTCTAATCTGGGCTTTAAGGTGGAAACTTATTTTGGAAGTGATGGATAAGTCTCCCAAGTACACTACTGTGTTAACTATGCTCCTTGCTAGTTTATTTGGGAATAATGTAACTCCTGGTTCTGCAGGTGGTGAACCCTTACGTGCTTATATTCTAAGAGAAGTGGAAGGAATGCCCTTTGAGATAGGTTTTGCTTCTGCTACATCTGATCGAGTATTTGAATTTTTACCTTTTGTTTTAATATCCATTATCGCTGCTCTGTTCGTTCTTAGCTGGGAACTTCCCCCACTTACCAGGATAATCGTGGTAATAATGATAGCATTAACCATTATAATGTTCACTATAATGATATATGCAGGTCTTAGAAGAGAAATAGCACAGAGGATAATTATTTCCATAGCCAAACCCATCTACCCTACCTTCGCCCGTTTTAGCAAAAATAATATTTCTTTTAGGGAAGTAACTGAAAAACTTATTTTTTATGTTAATAGATTTTCAGATGGTTTTGTCATGTCATTACAGGACAGAAAAGTCTTTATTTTTGGATTTTTCCTTTCGTTTGCCATGTGGGGTATAGACATGACCAGAATGTATGTTTGTTTTAGTTCACTAGGAACATATCCACCATTTCTTCCTTTGGTGATTATTTACACCATTGGAATTTTCATATCTTTCCTTCCCCTTCTCCCTGGAGCATGGGGTATACGTGAAGCTACACTGATTGGTCTTTTTGCTGTTATCGGAATATCAGCCGATATAGTGATGGCTGCAAGCATTATCGACCGTTTAGCCAGTTACATAGCCCCCACCATAATTGGTGCCGTGGCAGCACTCTATTACGGGCGAAAGGTAAAAAATATGGCTTCAAAGACCAATGGAACCAACATAAAAACAGGTTAGGCATATTAAGACCTATTATGGGGAACAGTGAAAGACTTTTAGTGATCTATAATTTAAAACTATCGAAACATTTATATACTAGTTTAACGAGAATAGTAGTATATAAAATTTTCGGTTTTAGTGCATGAAGGAACTTGGAAAAATACTGCATCTGTCTAACCGAGGTCGAATTATACTCCGATCACATCAAACACCCGCCTTGGGACTATCTGTTTTTAACTCTCACCACAAGAAAGTGGGGTTTATTCACGATGTTTTTGGACCTACCAAAGATCCCTACATCTCAGTAAAAATTCGTGCATCAAATTCTAAAAATTTTGAAAAGCGAGTTGGAGAGACTCTTTATGTACCTAAACAATCCAAGAAGAAATGGGGGCGACGGAAACGAAACAAGAATTAGTTGAAAAAAATCCTGAAATCACTAAAGAAAA
Source organism: Methanobacterium sp. PtaB.Bin024 (assembly GCA_002067065.1). Lineage (GTDB taxonomy): Archaea > Methanobacteriota > Methanobacteria > Methanobacteriales > Methanobacteriaceae > Methanobacterium. The sequence continues at coordinate 14,655 of MVPY01000043.1, read as the reverse complement.
AACAGAAGTTTCAGGAAAAGAACAGATGAAACAGGATATGTCCGAAATCGAAAAAATCGAGACAAAATGTCCTGAATGTCAATCTGAAAAACTTATAAACGATCATGAACGTGGAGAAATTGTCTGCGGTTCCTGTGGTCTGGTTATTGACGATAACCTGGTGGACATGGGTCCAGAATGGAGAGCATTCGACCATGAACAGCGTGACAAAAGAACCAGAGTAGGTGCGCCCATAACCTATACAATCCACGACAAAGGTCTTTCCACCATGATCGACTGGAGAAACAAGGATATCTATGGAAGGGATATCCCTGCCAGGAACAGAGCCCAGTGGTACCGTCTCCGAAAATGGCAGAGAAAAATCAGGATCTCAGGTGCCACTGAACGTAACCTAGCCTTTGCACTCTCTGAACTTGACCGTGACTCCTCACGATTAGGACTTCCTAGAAGCGTCAGAGAAGCAGCGTCAGTGGTTTACCGTAACGCCGTGGAAAACAAGCTCATCAGAGGACGAAGCATCGAAGGTGTGGTTGCAGCATCCCTCTACGCTGCCTGCAGAAGGTGCAATGTGCCCCGAACCCTGGACGAGATCGCAGAAGTATCACGGGTAAGTAAGAAAGAAGTAGGGAGAACTTACCGTTTCCTGACAAGGGAACTAAACATCAAACTACCTCCCACCAGCCCAGTTGATTACGTGCCTCGTTTTGCCAGTGAACTGAACCTTTCTGGGGAAGTTCAGTCCAAGGCCATAGAAATCATAGAAAAAGCCATGGAAAAAGGTTTAACCTCTGGTAGAGGACCCACAGGAGTAGCTGCCGCTGCACTGTACATAGCCTCGGTATTACTCGGTGAAAGGAAAACCCAACGCGATGTAGCTGATATAGCCGGAGTTACTGAAGTTACTATTCGTAACCGATACAAAGAACTCACAGAACAGCTGGATATGGGAGTTACACTTTAGCAACATATTGCTCGAATAATTGTGAAACATAGCTTACTATCTTTCACATTTTTTTAATTTTCCAGTTAAAATAATACTATGCCTAAACAGGAACTTAGCCAACTTGAATTCGTGGACAGTGGCCATATTCAATTTGTAAATAATTTTTTAATCAATGAATAGGAGAAAAATAGAATGTCTGTAGATTTTTATAAAAAAATAATGGAAATATCAAAGGTAATGGAAGAAAAAGGTGATGGAATTAGCTATATTCGGAATAAAAGTGACAATTACACCATTGGAACCAAAAAATATAGTGAAGAAATAGCTAAATATTTGGATGAACATGTTGAATCATGGGAAGGTAGTGAAGCCCAGATAACCAAAAAGAAAGGTAAAAATAAACAATTAAACGGTAAAAAAGTTGGTTACCTTTGGAAAATTCCTATAACTGAAGGTAAATAATTATCTACCTTTTTATAATTTCTTTAACCCGTCCAACTTGCCCATCTTCTAATCGAACCTTTATTCCGTGAGGGTGAACGGAAGAATGTGTGAGTATATCCTTAACAATACCCTTAGTTCTTTTTCCTGTGCGTTGATCTTTTTTAAGAACAATCAAAACCTTATATCCCTTTTTAATATCTTTTTTATTCCTTCCATCCATTTAATTCCTCTCTTAATTTTCATATAACATTTATAAACTAATACGTATACTACAATTTATTCATAGATTAAACTTCTTTTAATTGCCTTTTAAGCAATTCATGTAATTTTTCAGCACCTACAATCTCTTCAGAACCCATGTTCCATTCAGAAGGGTGTAAGATGAATGGTTGGGTTTGTTCACCACCTAAACCACCATGACTGCCCACCAGTTCCTCAAAGGCTGCCACTTCATTAGTTACAGGATCATAGAAACTGTTAACCAGAATATCAGGAACATGTTTGAAAGTGTCAGTGCGTGAAAGGTGTTCACGTGCTCTTGGTCCGAAAGGAGTTAATGGATCTTCTCCTTCAATGGTTCCATCTTTAAGATAACATATTCCTTCCCTTCCCATGGCCATAGGCCCGTACTTCTCTGAATGAACCATTACAAAACCTATCCCCTCATGTTGCACCAAACCTGGAATTAAATCAGGATAAATGGCCTTTATCTGTTCAAAGGTAAGTCTTTTCACATACTCAGTGAGGTAGATCAATCCCAGATTCCCTGAAGCAAGGACTATTACCTGGGCTTCTGAAGAGGAAGGTTTCTTTGGAGGGGCTTGTCCTATCTCATGACGTTGTAAATAGTCTAGGACTTTACCCCTTATCACTGGAGCTTCATCAACCTTTCTTACTGCTCGGTTAAAAAGGTATCTGCTTTCACCCGCCACTAGATCACCCCGACCCTTCAAGTAAAGTTTACTATCTTTTATAGGATTTTGAAGAGCCTGGCCAAAATGATCTTCATTGGATGACAGTTCACTGTAGATCAGAGTTTCTGGTGGTATTAAATTCCTTACTAAGTCCTCCAGGGTCAGTCCATATCGCTGCAGGAAAGTGGCGCCATTGGTTTGACCATGATCAGATTGTACCACCAAATTATATGGGCGTGGTGCATATTTTTTGGCATTCTCTAACCGATGAAACTGCCTATCAAGTTTTTTAAGTGCATAAAATGCATCCCAATCACGAGTTCCTGAATGATGGGCTATTTCATCATATCCAAGATAGGTTACATATGCAACATCCACTTTACCCTCTAACATGTCACCAATAAGCACTGCTGTGGTTACTTCACGGAGGAACACATTGGCACCTCCCCTTACGAAGGGATAAATTAAGCCTCGCCGTATTCTAGGTCTGATATTCTTGATCAAATGTGTTAACTGGGATGCATAATCCAACAAGACATCTAAACCAAATAAAACCACAATACGGGCGAAATTAGAGGGATAAGAATACACATAATACCAGGCGCGTGAGTAAAATCTTCTCAGATTTTTAAGTTTACTGTATGTGAATATAACATCCACAGCATCTCCAGAAAAAAGGTTACTTCTACTTGCCCCATGACAGTTTAAAAGCCCTTTCCCATCAGAAATTCTTTTTTCAATAATTGGAGCATCTGACAATCCTGTGGAAACCATTATCTTATTGTTATTATCCTTTTCCACCCATCGAAATGCAGGGATGTTGTTGTTATTTCCATGCAGTATTCCAGCCTGACTAGCTCCAGTCTGGCTTGAAAGATCAGTTTCCCATCCTGTAACCTTATGAGTACCCTCATCCAACCATCTTTTAAGTGTGGGCATAGAACCATTTGTTATGGCTTCATTTAAAATATTAAGGGCAAGACCATCTATTTCAAGGAATATGATTCCGGGTTTTTCTTTAAATTTGATTTTTCCCTTTTTAATCTTTCGGATGACACTCCTGTAATAGGTGGCATCATCATCAATGGTTAAAATAGCTGATAGGAATGCTGTGACTGCTGCCATGGCAAGGGGGGTTAATATTAATGCCGGCCCCCCAATAGTAAATCCTTCTACAAAATCACCTGCCAGCCAGATGAAAAATCCATTTAATAATAAAGCTCCTATTCCCACAGTGAAGACCATGAATGGTAGTAATATCCGGGCAAGTACTGGCCAGAACAAAGTATTAAAAAGCCCCACTAACCCTGCAACTATAAAAGCTGTAATCCAGTTATCAAAACTTAAACCCACGGATAAGTAGTCAATGATTATAAAAGCTAAAAAACCTCCTATCCACATGATAATGGAACGGCCTAACCAGTAAAATCTGGAACGGTCCTGGATACGGTCCTGCCAATCTAAAAAATATTTTTCCTGATCCCGCATTTAAGATTATGCCTCCTATTGATTATCACCATTATACTAACTCTTCCGGACATTTTAGTTTGAAAATAGTGATCTCAGGATCGCAGTTGATCCTCAGCCAGAATACATTGGTTCCTAATCCCCTGCTGGTGTACTGAACCATGTCTCCAACCATATATTTTCCTGCAGGATATTTAAAGAAATGAGGACCCCTGATGAAGGTTCCCAAACCTGGGATGAGGAACTGTCCACCATGGGAGTGTCCAGATATTTGAAGACTGAAACGGCCCGTACTAGAGCTTATATCTGCAAAATCAGGTTCATGAGCCAATAGTATGGCAGGACCCTTTTCAGGTAGTTTTTCCATAACCAGATCAAGACGATTCATACCCAGCATCACACTATCCACTCCTGCTATATGCAGAGGAGCTTCATTACGATAAATGGTAAAAAAATCGTTGCTAACGTCTATTATATTACATCTGTCCAATATTCCACGGATTTGATCAGCGTCTAACCAGTGATCATGGTTTCCCAGGACAGCTATGGAGAATTCCTTCGGTTTTAATCGTTTCAAGGAATTTTCAAGGTCATCGGCAACATCATCCAAAATATATGAAACAAAATCACCAGTGATAGTTACAGAATCTGGTTTCTCTTTATTAAGGATATCTATCACACCATCAAGGTGTTTAGGTGTGATCAACTGACCCAAATGTATGTCTGAAATATTAGCCAGAGAATAATTATGGAAAGAAGGATCCAACCCAGGAATAGTGACTTCCACGTGTTCTAACTGGAAATCTTTATGGTTAAATTCAGGGTTTCCTATTTTATTACGCCAATGAGTCATGCCTCTTTGAACCTTCTGCATGTATTTGAGCATGTTTGGATCTTTCTCTTTCATGATTAAACCATTATAGATTATATTTTAGGATAGAATTGTTCATGATGGCATAGTATTGTTCATGACATATTGTTTGAATCAAATATAATGAATACAAATCTTAGTAAGGTTTATTGTATTACCTCATAATAAAATTTCTTTAAACTTCTCCCATCTTTTCGATTTCATCTGCAATCTTCCAGTGACCGCCTTTTTTCTCTGCTCTTCTGATGAAATAAACCCCAAGAAGTGCTCCAACAATTCCCCCAGCAGTATCTGTAAATAGATCGTTCATGGTATCATCTATGGCATTCTGAGTGGGTGAACCCTGCATTTGAGTATTTCCAGTTATTTGACCTAATGGACCCTTGGATAAATATTTATCATATGTATATTCCCCCATTTCAAGTATTCCACCTAAACCTATAGTTATTATAACAATGACTATTGCCATCTCTGTTAATGAAGCTTTTAACCTACCATAATAATGCATTGTGTAAACCAGCATCATTCCGATCAGGGCAATGTATAACGGTAACATGAAGTGCATGAAGTTGTCGTAATGAGGGATTTTAACGTATAAACCCAGTGCATCTCCACCCACCAGTTCAAACAAGACCATTGCCAAAAGGAGAAGTTCAATTTCCACTGGGATGGCCCGTATACGATTTTGAGTGACCAAAGCAGGGGCATTGATTATTGCCAAAGCCACTAAAATTAATATTCCAAAAATTCTCTCTGCACCATTGACTCCGCCAAATATGGTGATGTATACACCAGCAATAAGTAAAAATATCCGCATAATTCTAAGTAAATTTCTTTCAAGAGGACTCACATCCTCCGTATCCGGGTTTAAAAAGCTCATTTTACCAATCCTCGCATGCATCATCCTTATTATACTTAATTAATCATAGTTATCAGTGTTACCATTGAGGTTGGATAACAATCTATGACTATTAATGCTTTGATTAGATTTATCCTATTATTTAGAGTTTTATTTTTTAGAGTTTTGACATTGCAGTAACACTTACATGTTTATTTGCTATAAAACAAAATAAAAATCAAATGATTATAACATCAATTATATATTTTAATAATTAGAGGTGTGCAGGTGGAAAAGAAGGGTTTCATGGGGAGATTGAAAATACTTTCAAAACCCACTGGTAAGCCCCAGTGGAAGCAAGCAATTATAACCATGTTATTGATGGTTTTAGCTGCTATAATAGCTAAATTTTTGGGTTTGGACACAGGGATAGAAACTATCATATTCATAACCATGATAGCAGCCATAATAATAGATCTTCCCCTCCCAATACGTAAAATTATTCCATTAGCCATTATTGGGCTTTTAATGACTGTTTTAGCCTTCATCAGTTCATCATTAGCACTTTCTAGTCTGCCTATCTTCCTATTTTTCACCGTACTCTGGTCTTTTTTCAGTCTTTCCACCTATATTTTTAGTGAAACTGTAGGTGCATTTGGATTTATAATATTTTCTTGCTACTTTCTGTCGGTTGTGCTAGTCAATCGAGATGCATCTTTCCTTGACTGGGGACTTTACATAGTTTTAGCCTACTTGGTTGCATCCCTTCTTTTCATACCAAAATTACTAAACAGAAATAAAGATCTGTCCCAACTGGTGGCCTCACCTTATTTATCTGAAACCTCTCTGGAAAGAGTCTTCTCCATCAGACAGATACTATCTGGAATACCACTTGAAAGCAGGGATTATGAACTTTTCAGAATCGGGACTTACCTTACTGGGTTTAGGGGTTACAGTAGAATGGTTTTATCTCATCTATCAGGAGAATCTCGTGAAATATTCCAGAAATTCTTAGATACAGCTAATAGGAGTAGTTCAAAAATTGCTGCCAGCATCATGAGTAAAACAGATTCTGTCGAGCTTGAATCAGTGGATGTTGAACTTGCGCATGTTCAAAATGCTGTTTTAATTGAATCCTCTTTCAATGCCACACTACAAATAGCACAAAATATGCACAGTCTACTAAAAAATGCCAATAACTTAATTATTAAGGAAAAAATTGTTAATGAGAAATCTACAGAAAAGTTGAAAATACCCTCCCCTAGGAATTCTCTTAAAGATGTTTTAGGAGCAAATTTCAACCTTAAAAATATGTATATACGCCATGCTCTGCGTTTCGCCCTGGCTATGACTATTGGTCTTCTGGTAATATATTTAACACATGAACGTGATGCCATCTGGATTACCATGGGTATTCTTATTATTATCAAACCAGATGTTACCAGCACCATAAACAACATGATTGTAAGGCTTTCCTTTAATTTTGTTGCCATTCTCCTGGCCATACTTTTAGGTCTTATCTTCCCTCATTATATATTGCTCTGGATTGGTTTTTTGATGCTGTTTTTTTTCCGGGCATTTTATCCCACCTATATGGGGCTGTCAGTCCTGGCCATGACTGTCTTCGTAGTTATGGTATGGCCCACTGGAACTGTTTTTGAAAACAGTCTGGCTAGAATCATAGATATCACAATAGGAGCTATCATAGCATTTATATGCGCCTATTTAATCCTCCCCAGCAGGGTATCAGTGAATCTTCCTCATCAGATAGCCCAAACTATTCGCACCAACCAGGAGTATGTGGAACACATTCTTCCTAGTTCCGAGACAACATATAACCATCAGAAGGCAGTTTCAGCTTTTAGGAATTATATGTTAGAAGAAAAAAACCTGGAATCTGCCATTCGAAAGGTTGAAGATACTTTTAACGATGTTGAAGATGATCTGTCAACGTATAATGAGTTTTGGGCTGCTAATAGAAAATTAGCTGCAGATGTATCTGCTGTTGGAACTTTAGCAGAATCAGGCGAAGATTTACCCGATATTTCCCGTTTCAGGGAACAGGTAACTAATTCCCTTAATGAGATGGCATTATCTGTGGATAAAAATGTCGTGCTCCCCAGAGCAAGGATAGATGATGTTTACCCTAACTCGGGATCAGATAACAGATCAAAAAAGGACAAATTACCTGAAGATCTCCATAACTATTTGAATTGGATCGCTTCTGATATACATTATCTACAGGAATTAGTGGAGATAGCCATTAAATCAGGGGCATTGAAAAAGTATCAGGATATGGCCTGAGTATCCATTCATAACACACGAAAAATATTTACTAAAAAAGGAGTAAATGAAGATTATGAACCGTAAGTTAATGATGTTGATGGAATTGATTTTCATCATCTTCATCTTTCTTGATGGATTCCTACTTTTTATCAGCATCTTTTTACCTATCCGACCCATGGCATTTACAATCGTCATATACATTGACTTAATCACCAGCATACTGCTCATTTTTGGCTATTTAATCCAGATGAGAAGACTAAAAAAAGGCCTATACATTAAAAGGAATTGGAATGGCCTTATATCCATCATGCCATTCTATTTCATTGGGATTATTCTTCTAGGGATGAATGAAACATCCATCATTCTGAAAATACTCTGTTTAATTAAAATATTTGCATTAGCCTTTTCCGCTCGCCAAGTAGGCAAATCTGTGAATGAATTTGTTGAAAAGAGCAGGCTGGTTTATGGATTTGCATTCTTTGTAGTTGTTCTTATATTCTGTTCGGTGCTCTTCTTTTTATTAGAAAGCGGGGTTAACCCTGAAGTCACCACCTATGAAGACTCATTATGGTATGTTATTCAGACCATCACCACTGTTGGCTACGGCGATGTGGTGCCTATCACCCAATGGGGACGTTTAATTGGAGTAATAGCCATGATCAGTGCCATAGCTATCTCCAGCCTCCTGACTGCAGCCACCACTTCATCTTTAATGGATAAATTACGGGAAGACCGTGAAAAACTTGCCAAAAAGAGTGGTGATTATATCAAAGACCTGGAAACCCGAATATACGATTTGGAATCAAAAATGGCTAAAGAAGAAAATATTGAAGAAGTTAAAAGCGATTTGAACAACATAAAATCAGAAATAAGGGAACTTAAAGATTTGTTAAGTAAAAAAGAATAAATAAAAATAATAAAAAAGGAAATAATTTTTTTAACAGTTTTTCCCAGTTTTAAGGTTTTTTAGATCATTGGTTGTAGCGTTTTACTCGAACAATGCCAGTATACCACTTATAACTAGCCAGATGCCTATTAAAATTCCCAGATATATTGGGTCAAAGGCAAGTGTGCCTAAAATGATATATAGAATACCCAGGATTATTCCCAGAACACCGGCCCAGGTGGCGTTTTTAAATTCATTGCGTGAAGCAAGTGCGATTATACCAGCAATGATCATGAATAAACCGGCCAAGTATAGTAGGAAACCTGTTAAGAATGCAAATAATGCTGGACTGAAAATCAGACCAATACCTATTATAAGGACGATAATACCCAGGATCACATTCAAAATTCCTGCTGTTTTACTGACCTCCATCTGATATCCACCTACAATCAGAAGCCAGATAGCGATCATCAATATTACAAAACCAGTTAACACGCTTGCAGCGACAAGACCCGCTAGTGGAAACGCTAACACTATTAAACCAAGAATTATGGCCAGAAGGCCTACAACAATGTTTTTCATTTAACCCCTCCATTTTTTTAAATCAATATTTGTTATGGAATTGTTTAAACATGAAACTATAAAAATTTTACGTCCGATGAGCATCCATTACCTTCTATAGGTGGGATGTTAAAAGTTTTTTAAAAAAAATCATATTTAAATAGAGAATGGGGATGAAGAAATTATTAGAATGTCTACTATTATTAATCAAAAAAAAATTATAGATTAAGGGTTAAATTAAACAACCCTAATCTCCACTTTTTTGTTCTTCTGTGGGAACAATGAAAATCTCCATTATTCCCGCCAATATCAGGAAAACTCCTATAATCATTGACAGGAAAAGAGGATCAGCTACATAAACACTAACAATCATGTACAAAAGGCCGAATATGACCCCTAAGACTCCAATTCCCCTTGATTTAAGATCTTTTCCTGAGAAAAGTGCCATTAATCCTGCAATAATCAAGAAGAGCGCTACTATGTAAAGTGCCAGGAATGTTAGAAATTCAAATGCAGCTACATCTCCAACAAATACTATTCCCAAACAAATGGAAAATATCCCCAGTAACAAGTCAGCTATTCCCGCTGCCAGGTTTTTCCCCCATATATGATAACTCTGCGTAAAGAACCAAATACCTAGAACAATTATTCCAAGCCCAGTTAAAACACTTAAAGTTAATACACTAACTAATGGGAAAGTTATAACTATTAAACCAAGTATTATTGCCACGATCCCTATTAAAGTATTTCTTCCTTTGTCCATGTTATTCCTCCTCGTATGTTATTCCTAGTTTCAAAGAACCAATGAAATCATTTTTAACAAATGAAAACATTCAAACACATATAGACTATAATATTTACATAACTATATTTTAAATTTCTTAAAAAATAGTTTTTCACTTATATTATAGATTTTATCTCATTCTATTTTAAAAAAAACTCTATAAACTTATTATTAAGTCCTAAAAATATTAATCTAAGAATGAACCTAATGGGATAACATGGTACTTGAAAACTTTAAAAAAATACCCTCTTCAACAATAATACCTCTCATAATAATCCTGACGCTCATATCATTGTGGATTTTAACCCCAATTTTGACTATTGTGATTTTTGGAGCCATATTAGCCTATTACGTTCGTCATATAACCAAAAAAATCAAACCTTATGTTAAAAACGACAGTTTATCAGTTCTCCTGGGAATGATCATACTCGCCATTCCGATTATTCTATTGTTATATTTCACATTCCACCAATTTGTAAACATAGCCGGTTCCTTTTTCGGCTCCCTGCAACAGGCCGCCACTGGCAATTCCACCATGCACATGGCTCAAATAAATGATGCTGTGCAAAATCTCGACCTTCCGAGTAATATCTCACAAAACATCACAGACACCATAAAATCCGGAATTTCACAGTTTATCTCTTATACCGCCAGTTCAGTGGTAAATCTGGTTAGTTCTATACCTGGTATTGCCGCCCAAATTCTGATATTAATTTTTTCAGTCTTCTATTTTGCCAAAGACGGAGACAAAATTGTTCGATACGTTAAAGACATAATTCCTGTGCAGGATCAGGATTTCTACCGGCAGATAATTAATAGTGCCGATGATGTTTTAAAAAGCATTATTGTGGGTAATCTTATCCCTGCCGTAATCCTGGGCATACTCTCTGGAATCTTATATTATTTACTTGGATACGAATACGCGATTTTATTAGCAATTATAAGCGGAATAGCCATGTTTATACCCATTATCGGACCTTGGATAGTCTATGGTGTCATAGGGATTTTCAGCATTCTCATTGGTAACACCTTACAAGGTGTGCTGGTTATCATAGTTGGTTGGATAATTGAAACCAGCACCGACTTCTACATCAGACCCCGGATTGCAGTTCAATACTCAGAAATCCATCCACTGGTCTTTTTATTAGGGTTTATCTACGGTGCGATGACAATGGGCCTTCCTGGATTGTTTATTGGGCCATTAATATTGGGAATCACTTATGAAGCCTATAAATTATATAGAAAAGAAAAGGTAAAATCAAAACAGACCAACCCTTGAAATTTCTTTATTAAAGAAGAGAATTAATAATGACTGATTTATTAATCATCAAATTGAGCTGATGTCAAATGAGAATATACACATTGCCTTTGAAAAACCTGCATCAAAACAAGTTGAGAAATATTTCCACTGTTCTAAGAATATCTCTAGGAGTTATAATTCTCTTAATCCTTGTAAGCTCGGGTTTAGGGATAAACAGCTTTATTGAAAAATCAGGATCATCTGACGGGAAGATATTAGGCACTGCACAAACCAGTCAGAATGTCAACACCACCCAACAAACAAATATTGTAACATCTACAGTAGACTACTTAAACTCAGTTTTTGGCAGCCAAATCACAGAAAATCAGCTTTTTAATCGTTTAGAAGATTTCCTAGTCAACGTAGTATATATTTTAGATGGTTTAGCTAGTGTTGCATTGTTAATTGGTGTTCTGGGAATTATGAACACCATGGGCTTTAACTTGTCAGAAAGGACAAAGGAAATAGGTATCCTTAAATCCTTAGGATTCACTGAAAGACAAATACTTCTAAGTTGCACCCTTGAAGCAGGGTTATTAGGATTAATGGGTTCTGTTATTGGTGTTATACTGGGATCAATTATTATTTGGATTATTTCTACATTCATAAATCCAGAATTATTTACTATTCTTCTCCCATTATGGTTAATCCCTGGAGCTATTTTTATAACCACATTTCTCAGCCTAATTTTAGGCCTTTATCCTGCATGGTTTACCTCAAAACTAGATGCCGTGGAAATTCTACGTTATGGTTAACACCTAAACTCTTTAGTTTTTTGGTAAATTTGGATGATAATTGGACGATAATTGATAATAACTTGTAAAAAAAGCATTAAAATACCGTAATGAAAATTAAAAAGTTTAAAAACAAAAGTATAAAGAAATATTATCTTAATGGCGGTTAATGTCATTCAATGTTCTCTAATGAACCTAAAAATACTAATATTTAAAGATATAATAATTAATTAACAATTAAGATGAGATAGGAGGGAACTTATGAATAACCAATTGAATGGAATCATAATGATAGTGTTAGGTGTTCTGCTGGGAATTATCTACTATGCTTTGCCTACATTTTTGGTTTATACCTACTGGGTTGCAGTTATAATACTAATCATATATGGAATCTATCTCTATCAGAAAAAAGGATAAATAATCCATTTTTTTAACCTTTTTCCTATTTCTTATTTAGAAAAGTACAGATAAAGACCGTATCCCAATAGTATGGCAACGATTATCCCATATATCCAATAGATCCAGTTGGGAATTGCTATAATCAATATAACCAGTACAATGGCAAGTACTATCATTAGAAGACCAGTGGTTTTTTCGTTCATCATTTTTCCACCTCAATTCTTAATTATAATTTATTTTTTTAATTTGTTATCTATATTTTTTTGGATTAAGTGGTGCCCTAAATTTTTACATATTGCTAGATTTTACATATTGCATTGTAAGATATTACATTAACCTACTTGCCACTAAATATATTATTATCCAACAACAAAAATTAAAGTGGCTATAAAATCTGATTCTATCCTCATAGAATTGATTATTTGCCAGATATTTTTTAGTAGATTGACTTGACTAAATCCAGTTGCATGAAATCATTATGAGGTTATTTAAATGAAAAACACACTAGTTGGAATTATTGCAATAATTGTGGCAGTTATCATGATTGCCTCACCAGTAGTTGGATTAGCCACTTTAGGACTCATATCCGGATTATTGATACTGGGAATGGGTGCTTGGTTAACGTTTTTAGGTTTCAGTGAAAGAACATCCAATGATTTATGGTTATTCCCACTTTTAGTCGGGTTACTGGGAGTGATTGTGGGTTTAACATTCCTCTTTAATACTTCCTGGATTATCAGCCTGGGAGTTTGGGCATACCTAATCTCTGGAGCACTTCTAATAATAACTGGAATCATTGCCCTGTTTGTAGGTGAAAAACAGACCTACAAAACCTATGCCGGAATCTTCGGACTGGTATTCGGATGCCTTTTTCTGATTGTGGGCTACTACAACATAGACCCCAAAATATTAGGTGTGATAACCGGAATAGGACTCCTAATATTCGGAATACTGAATATCAGAGAATAATAATAATAAATAATCAAAAAAAACCATACTAGACTATATTTAGATAATGAAAACGATTATTTTACTAAAAATCGTTTTTCATTATTTTCTAATATATAAAACCATCATTCACAGAAAAAATGAAATGAATGGGGATTTGAATCAATAGCTCTTTTAATTTTTAAAATCCTATTTGGTCCCTTAACATGAAAACTAACCATACCAGTATGAAAATAGCAAAGAGTATGTAAAGCATTCTTCGGCTTTTTTTGATCTTCTGCTGGTTTGTAATGGCTATTTGCTCGCATTTAGGTGAACAGAACTTTTCACTCATGGGTATTGGTGTCCCACACACAGGACAGTGTTTGTGTTGTTCAATCATGAAGAATTACCTCTTTTTTTTATTTCCTTACCTTATCATATCAATATTTAAACTTCTGAATAAATTCCAGAATAAATGAACTTTTTCCTAAAATGACCTCTATCCTAATTAGTATTTATTGAGGATTCGGCACAATTAAAGTTCCGATTTTGTCATTAAGGGCCTTTTTAAGGTTTTCTGGGTTTTCTCCATTAAGGATAACTGTTTTTATCCGGGAGCGGCCGATGATCTGTATGGCGGTTTTGTCCAGAAATTCATATGTTCCTGCCCGCATTTCCTTATCAGATAAGAGTTCCAACATTTCTCGTGGTGTAATTTCCGAATACATCTGGGCATCAGAGTATTTGTTGGGATCCTTATCAAATAATCCATCCACTGAGGTAGCATTCAGGAGTAAGTCTGCTCCTACGAACTCTGCCAAGATACTTCCCACAGCATCAGTACTGTGTGCTGGTTCAGTTCCACCCATTACCACGATCTTGCCAGATGTGGAGAATTCCATGGCTTCAGCAAAGTTATGGGGCACTCTGGGATAAGCAACATCTTTTAAAGCTGTGATAAGAAGTCTTGCATTGAGTCGGGTGACTTCAATACCTATATCATCGCAGAGGGCTTCTGAGGCTCCCAAATCCCGTGCTATGCCTATGTAGTCCCTGGCAGTTCTGCCACCACCAACTACCACCAGTATCTGGTGTTCTTCTGCCATACTCATTAAAACATTTGCATAATCTGAGAATTTTTTATAATCATGATCCCTGATAATTATGGATCCACCTACTGTAATCACTATGCGCATCTCTCATCACCAATATGATAAATGATAATCTAATCAAATTGATGTTTGATTCTAATGTAATATATAATTTTTAAAAAAATTAATTTAAAAAAATAATCATCT
>MVPY01000042.1:2500-52364 GCA_002067065.1 Methanobacterium sp. PtaB.Bin024 | reverse complement strand
AAAACTTCTACTATCGATAAGTTTAATTACTTTGCCAAACAGAGTCCAAATAGGGTCTTTTGAATCGGGATTTAATGGGATATTCATTTTTATCTACCAATAAAATATTATATCTCATTATTAATAAATATTCCGATTCTCAAGGCCTATTTTTAATATATATTGAATATTCAATTGTACTTTTATCAGTGAAATCTAAATAATTGTTTGTGTGTGAAATTAAAGCCATATAACTGGTGAATTTTCACACTAGATCAGACACCCTGGTATATAATATATTTAGAAAAAAGGAACCTGAAAAGACTTTAAAATCTCCAATTTATTACTTAAGTTCTTCTCATTAAGTTCTAAGAAGACTTACCAAAGATTTAAATAATAAATTAAATAAAAAAAGAACATAACAAGACTGTTTTTATAGTGGTCTCGGGATGTGAATGAATTGTTTGGTGCAGATGAAACTCCAAAAACAGCCCCTATAAAAGAAGGGGAAGAATACGAAGTTAAAATTGAGGACGTAGGTAAAGAAGGCGATGGAATCACCCGAATTGAAGGTTTCGTAGTCTTCGTGCCAGAAACAAAGGTAGGTGACGAGGTTAAAGTTAGGATAACCTCAGTTCGGAGAAGATTCGCTTTCGCCGAGAAAGTCCCGGAATAAAAAAAATAAGAAAAATTTTTATTTTTCCCTCTTTATATCTATTTTTGGTGTACAAATGCAGGTTTCTTTAAGTTTAGATAGATCATTTTCCCATGATGTTGCTATAATGGTGGATGTTCTGCGCGCCAGCACCACAATCACCACTGCCCTGGAAAAAATTCCCTATATCATCCCCACACTGGAAATAGAAGAAGCACTGATTATGGCACCAGAACATCAGGCTTTCCTAGCAGGTGAAAGAGATGGTGCTACCATCGAAGGATTCGACACAGGTAATTCACCACTGGAAATCCAGAAACTAAAAGGTAAAACTCTGATTATCACCACAACTAACGGAACCAGAATCTTAGAAGGGATTAAAGGCAGTGCACTTATAGGTTCATTTATAAATGCACGGGCAGTAGCTCGAAAGGCCAGCGAAATTGCTTCAGACCATGTAGAGGTGGTTATGGCTGGAGTGAGAGGAAAATTTGCTATAGAAGATTTTTTAGGTGCTGGAGAAATAATTTCCCATCTCCAGGATCATGAACTTGATGAAATGGCTCAATCAGCACTTTTGGCGGTTCAAAATCCAGAATTAGTCGACCATTATGTTAAAAACTCCAAATCAGCACGTAAACTACGAAAACTAGGATTTGGTGAAGATGTGGAGTTCTGCCTCCAGCGTGATATTTCACAGATAGTACCACAATTTAAAGATGGTATTATAAGAATTTCAAAATAACTAAAAAATAACAAGCTTTTTATAAAATCATTATATAGGCATATACCAAAATTTATAAAATTATACAAAAGTTAATTTCATAGTTTTTAGTTCAATTAGAGTGATTTAATGGCACCTGACAATTTAAAAATCATTGGTACAGCTCATGTATCTGAAAAAAGTGTTGAGGAAGTAAGAAACACTATCCTGGAATCAGAACCGGATGTTGTGGCAGTTGAACTTGATGCTGCCCGTTATCAGAATCTGTTAAATGAAAAAAACGGCGTCCAGACTGATAAAGAGATAAAGATAAGGGAAATCTTAAAGGAAAATAACATGACTATGCTTCTGGTGAGTGGGTTTCTCAGCTATTTCCAGAAAAAGATTGGAGAAGAGGTAGGAGTTAAACCCGGTTCAGAGATGCTGGCTGCAGCCGAAGCTGCCCAAGAAGCAGGAGCCAGGGTGGCACTCATTGACCGGGACATTCAAATAACCCTTAAACGGGCTTTAAATAAGATGACCTTCTGGGAGAAGGCTAAATTTGTGTATAGTATCATTGCATCATTTTTCACTGATGATGAAGCAATTGAAGACATTGAAAGCATAAAAGAAGGTGACGCACTGGAGGAAGTTATGGGCTACTTCCAGGAAATGTCTCCCCACGCCTACGAAGTTCTGGTAAAAGAAAGAGATGCTTACATGGCTAGGATGCTCCTGGATCTTGAGGGAAATGTGGTGGCAGTGGTGGGTGCAGGTCACAAAGAGGGTATTTGCGAGAAAATGAAACACCCTGAGGATATACCTCCACTTCACCAGCTTTTAGAGTTGAAAAAACCGAAAATAACATTCACCAAGATTATTTTATTTGCCCTCCCTGCATCATTCATCATAATATTTGCAGCTGCCCTCCTAAATGGTATCAACATCCAGGGAGGACTCCTGTACTTTGTCCTGCTCACTGGTGGCCTTGCATTTCTGGGATCATTACTGGCAGGATCAAAGATTCCCTCAGCCATAACCGCATTCCTGGTAGCCCCAATAACCTCTATACACCCCCTTCTGGCTGCTGGCTGGTTTGCAGGGATAGTGGAAGCAAAACTACGAGGAGTATCCATGGATGATCTTTCTGATCTATCCAAAACTGAAAGTTTACGTGACCTCTGGAATAACAATCTCTTCCGAATCCTTTTAGTGGTGGTGGGCGCCAACATAGGATGTAGTATAGGAACATTCCTTTCCATACCTAACGTTCTTTTACCCTTAATCAACCAGTTATTGGGCTAATAAAAATGGATCACAGCAATGGGAATTGAATGATGTAGGGTAAATGTTTAAATTTACTAAAAAACCAGTTTAATGAGTTGGTTTAAATGTACTTGATATTCAGATGTGACTGTGGGCGGGCAGTATACGCTAAAGAGGGTGTTAAGCGCAAAAAATGCGTTTGTGGTAAAAATCTGAAAGTTGCCGAGAGGCGAATCCTGGCCAAAACTCAAGATCCACAGGAAGCCTCCAAAAAGGTACAGGAACTTCAGGAAGAAAAGTATGGTGGAGCAATTTTCACCACTGCTGATAAATTATAAAAGAAATTATTTATTAAGAGCATTTGAGTATATCTAATTAGATTCTTCCTAAAGTGAACTCTAGAAGTTACCATTAGATTACACATTATTATTCTACCCGATTGAATAAAAAATCCAAAAAATGATAAATACCCAAAAATTAACTGGATTATTCTATGAAAAAGAGTATCCACCAGCTTACCCGAAAAGGTGAGAGAAAAAACATAGAATTCAAAGAAAATCTTAATTCTAAAACTCATCTTTCAACTGAGCGTAAACAACAACTGGCATCCCAGATGAAGTATCGTCTGGAGAGAGGTTATGGGGAAGCTATTTATTTTATAGGAGTTGACGATGATGGTCAGCTACTGGGACTCACCAAACCAGAGATGGATGAGTCTCTACATGTTTTGGGTGAACTTGCCCGTGAAATAAACTCCAAAATCATGGATGTGGAAACCGAACAGGTAGGTAGAGGTGAAGTTGCAAAGGTGATCATTAGCCGCCTGCAAACCAACCAGCCTGAACACCTGTTAGTTGGAGTTGCCGGCCACGTGGATCATGGTAAAAGCACCCTGGTGGGAACATTAACCACTGGATCCCTTGATACCGGTTCAGGGAGTACCAGAATATTCCTTGATGTTCAGAAACATGAAATTGAACGGGGACTATCTGCTGATCTTTCCTTTGCAGTTTACGGCTTCAATGAAGGGGAAACTGTAAGGATTAAAAACCCTTTAAATAAGCGTGAAAAAGCTCTTTTAGTTGAAAAATGTGATAAACTTGTTTCCTTCGTTGATACTGTTGGCCATGAACCCTGGCTCCGCACCACCATCCGCGGTATTGTTGGGCAGAAACTGAGTCACGGCTTACTGGTGGTGGCAGCTGATCAGGGACCAACTCACATCACCAGGGAGCACTTAGGCATCATCCTGGCCATGGACTTACCTGTTATAGTGGTGATAACCAAAATTGACGTGGTAAGCCTTGAAAGAATCAAAACAGTCCGTCAGGAGATCTTTGACCTGTTGAAACTGGTGGGTCGAATACCATACATGGTGAAAAGTCCCAAAGATGCTGACTTCTTAACAGAAAACATGAACCACCACTTGGTACCCGTCATTAAAGCATCTCCTGTTACTGGTGAAGGGTTGGAACTTTTGGATCGGCTTTTTTCCGGCCTTAAAATCCCATCCCATGAAGAAGATTCTAAAAAACCATTCATGATGTATATTGATAAGATATACTCAGTTGTTGGTGTTGGAACCGTTGTAAGCGGAACCATAAGGCAGGGCACTGTAAAAAAAGGCGAAAAACTGGTTTTAGGTCCTTTTAGTTCTGGTGATTTTGCTCCAGTGAACGTTAAAACCATAGAAATGCACCATTACCGTAAGGAGAGTGCAAGTGTAGGGGAAGTGGTGGGAATTTCCATCACCGGAGTTGAGATGAATGAAATTAAAAGAGGTATGAT
This sequence comes from Methanobacterium sp. PtaB.Bin024, assembly GCA_002067065.1. GTDB lineage: Archaea > Methanobacteriota > Methanobacteria > Methanobacteriales > Methanobacteriaceae > Methanobacterium. The sequence goes on along the minus strand of MVPY01000042.1, from coordinate 47,973 downwards.
TATATGTCACCCTGACTATAATCCCCGTGCAGTGAGAGAATTTGACGCCGATGTGGCCATACTGGTACACCCAACCACAATTAAGGAAGGTTATGAATGTATAACCCACATAGAGACCATAGCAGAAACTACCTGCTTTAAACCCATTGAAAATGAATATTTATCAGCTGGAGACACTGGCCAGATTAGAATGAGATTCAAATACCGTCCTTTTGCAATATGTGAAGGTCAAAAACTAATATTCAGAGAAGGGAAGAGTAAAGGAGTGGGTACTGTAACCCGTTTGGTCAGTTAATCGTGTTGATCTTTTTTTCATTCCCATAACCTTGTTATTCTCTTATCCCTGCTATTTTCTATTTTAGCTCATTATTCCACTCAAGTTGATTTTTTACAAATTCTTGCATTTCACAGGCCTTGCATATCGAGGCAGCGGATGGTTCACCGCATATTTCGCATTCTGAAAGTTTAATCTCTTTTTTATTTATCTTAAGATTTTTCTGGAAAAATTCAAGAATTTTCATCTTGGTTCCTGGTCTATCTTCTTCCAAGTGGTTTAAATAGTTTTTCAGACGTGATCTAAGAGATTGATATGCATAAGGACATTCTGCCAGATGTACATCCATTTCATTCAGAACTGCCCACATACCTACCTCTTTTTCTGGTATGCACCATAATGGTTTAATACGTGGCACCATTTTAGGGTGGATACGTTGCTGTCTGGGTCCGAACTTGGCAAAACGCCTTACATCTGCCCGGGCAAAACTCATAAGAAATGATTGAATTTCATCATCAAGGTTATGTCCTGTGGCTAATTTATCAACTCCAAGATCATGAGCAGTTTTGTTTAGAAGGTAGCGTCTGAAAACCCCACAGGGAACACATGCAGTCTGATAATAACTTACAGATTGATCAAGGGTTATTCCAAACTCTTTTTTAAGAGATACCTCATGGTAATCCACCCCCAGTTGGTGTGCATTATTTCGGGCAGATTCTAACCCATCTTCACGATAACCCTCTATTCCTTCATCAATAGCAATGGCCAATAATTCAAAATCAAAGTCTGATTCTCTTTGAATTTTATCAAGAACATGTAATGTTAAAACACTGTCTTTTCCCCCAGAAAGGGCTACAGCTACTTTATCCCCCTCATCTATGAGACCATATTCCTTTATGACTTTTTTGACCTTTTTTTCAAGTTCCTGGTTGAAGTTCTCAGGGTCAAGAGGTTTCATAAAAATTATATGACCTATGAACATATAATATACTTATGATATCAGCAGAACTGATGATAGTCCCCATAGGCACCTCTGGAACCAGCCTCAGCAAATATGTGGCTGCTGCTGTAGCTGCTTTGGATGAAACTGGAATAAAATACCAGGTAAGTGGCATGGGAACTCTACTGGAAGCTAAAAATACCGATGAACTATTCAATGCCATTAAAAATGCTCATGAAGCGATTTTTAATGAAGGGATGGATCGTGTGGTAACCAGTGTCAATATCGACGATCGCAGGGATCGTGAACGGACAATGGCTGATAAGGTGCGTTCAGTAGAAGAAAAAATGGGATGAAAACAGATAAAAAATGGATATTATCTGTTAGTTCGGTTAGGTTAGATTTTCCTAATCCAAGAAATAGTAAAAAAAATGAAGTAAGAATAAAAATTTAATCAAATAACTTTTCTGAAGCAGCTTCTAAACAGATGACTATTTTTTCCAACTCTTCAATAGTCAACCCAGGGTGTACAGGTAATGAAAGAACTTCAAAGGCAGCTTTTTCGGTTTCAGGCCAGTTATCATCATATCCCATGTCTTGATAGAGTTTCTGTTTATATATGGGGATAGGGTAATGTATTCCCGTTCCAATTCCCTCCTGGTTCAGATATTCCATCAAAGCATTCCTTTTACCTTCTTTGACTCGCACGGTATATTGATGGAACACATGCCTGACTTGTGGAGAAACATATGGGGGTTCGATACCTGTTAAATCTTTTATGTGCTCAGTCAGGTATTCAGCGTTTTCTATCCTCTTCTGGTTAAACCCATCCAACTTCTTAAGTTGTACCAGGCCAATACTGGCAGATATATCGGTCATTCGGAAGTTATATCCAAGAATTTCATGTTTATACCGTTCTTTTTCACCGTGAGCCCTTAAAATCCTGGCCATGTCTGCCATCTGTGAGTTGTTGGTGATAATCATGCCACCTTCACTGGTGGTCATGTTTTTAGTGGGATAAAAACTGAAACAGGCTATATCTCCCATGGATCCCACCATTTTATCTTTGATCATTGCCCCGTGAGCTTGGGCAGCATCTTCAATAACCTTCAGATCACATTCTGCTGCTATCTGTTTTATCCTGTCCATCTGTGCGGGTTGACCATAAAGATGCACTGGGATGATTGCTTTGGTTTTCTCTGTGATGGCCCCTTCAATGAGTTCTGGATTTAAATTAAAGGTTTTAGGATCTATATCTACAAAGACCGGTTTTGCACCTACATATAGTGCGCAGTTACTGGTAGCTGCAAAGCTGAAAGGAGTGGTTATAACTTCATCACCCCGCCCTACCCCTGCAGAAAGTAGTGCAAGATGTAATGCTGTGGTTCCTGAACTTACAGCAACGGCATGTCCTGTTCCCACGTAACTGGCAAAAGCCTCTTCAAACTCTGCTACTTTAGGGCCTTGGGCTATGAATCCTGATTTTAATACTTTTTCAACTTCTTCAATCTCTTCTTCACCTATAATGGGCTTGGCAATTGGTATCATTAAATTCACCTTAAATTTTGACTGATAAAATGGCATAAATTAATCAAATAACTACAATTAAGTAAATAACCACGAATTACATTTTTTAAGAACTACATTTTTAAAATATTGAATTAATATCCTTAATTTTCCATTGATTGATCATACATAAAAACATACCTACTTTCTAAAAATAGAGGATACAAAAGAAGAATAATTGGAATTTAGTACTTTTTTAACGGAATATTTTCACAATATCGTCTTTCCGGTTCCAGAAAAGGATTACGATTGTTATAACGGCTGCCAGGATCAAAAATGGCAGGCCAGTGAAGGGTTCTGCAGCTTCAGAGGTGACCACAGATGGCAGACCAGGGAGGCCAGAATCTGTAGAATTATAGAATAATGCAATATAAAGGTTATTTGCGATGTGCACCCCCATTGCAGTTTCTATTCCATTATCTCCCAGTGCTATCACCCCCAACATTAGGCCAATGATAAAGGTGGAACACACAATGGATAAATCCATGTACAGATTGGTACCATTGAAAAAATGAACACATCCAAATGCCAAAGATGTGAGTAAAAGGGGGAACCAGGGTTTAGATAATGAACTGAGATTTAAAAAACTGCTTAATCTTTTAGAAAATAGGTTGAATCCCTGCATTAGGTATCCTCTAAATAAGATCTCCTCAAATGATGCCTGTATTGGGAAAGCCAACAGACATATAATTAGAAGGAGTAAATAAGTTTTAGAATTGAAAGTCACCTGGTAACTTCCCTGATTGAGAATTAAATCAGGTAAAGATAATAAAAATAGTATTAAACCCCATACAATCAGTCCCTTTAGCAATAATTTCCAGCGTAAACGGTTAAGAGTGTTTATAACGCTTAAAAACTTTTTATGATGTAAAAATCGTAGACATATGTAGAAAAGAATGAAAGATAGGGAATAACTTACTCCAACCAATATTATAAGAGTAAATGGGTTGGAAATAAGTGACGTAATTACTTGAGTGATGTTTGATACTCCCTGGAATGACAAAAAACCAGCATAAAGAATTAACACCACAAGCAAGGCAATGCCTGCCAATAGAGTGCCGCCACCAAGAGAAATTACAACAGTTAAAAGATATCTCCACCAGCTGTTTTCGCCTTCAGAAGCATTTTCTAGAAATGGTATTGATGACATGTTTTTTTGACTCCCCTTAATATAGAACACTCTCTTTTTATCACTGCACATATAACTATTGGTAAATAGTTTTACCCTATTAGATTAGTATATTTAATAGTTTTGCCATGTGGATTATTAATTAGTAATAGTTTGACTAGTAATAGTTTGATTTGTAAATTAGTAATAGCATGGCCTTGAATTTTACCCTGAGATCGGTAATAGTCTAATGCCATGAAATAATGTGTATGGTACGATATCAATAAATATAAAATAGGGTTTATACTCTGCTTATAACGATATATTTTGAGGTTACCAAATGGATTTTTTGTATATTGAAGAGGGTGATGTAAGGATAAAAATCCCTCAATTTGAAAAAGTATCCTCCAAGGCTCCTGTTTTTTACAATCCAGCCATGGAACTTAACCGGGACCTATCAGTAGCTGCCCTAACTGTTTACCAGCAAATGAGGGATGATGATATTAAAATCTGCGATGCATTTGGAGGAAGTGGAATAAGAGGGATAAGATATTCAAAGGAAATAAAAGGTGTCGACATGGCAGTGGTGAATGATTTAAATCCTTTGGCTGTTGAACTTGCCCGTGAAAACGTTACACAAAACGCTTTATCCAATGTGAATGTTTGTAAAGATGATGCCAACCTATTGCTGCGTAAATGCAGGGGTAAGTTTGATGTGATAGATATTGACCCCTTCGGCACACCTTCACCCTATGTAGATTCTGCTGCTTCCAGTTTGAAGGCAGGGGGGATGATTTGTGTCACTGCCACAGACACATCAGCCCTTTGTGGCACCTATAAAAAGCCCTGTATCAGGAAATACAGTGCAAAACCACTGAAAAATGAATACTGCCACGAAACCGGCCTTAGGATACTGGCAGGTTTCCTATGCCGCACCTTCTCCAAGTATAAAAAGCATTTGGAGTTCCAGTTCTCTCACAGCACGGAACATTATATGCGTATCTATGCCCTGGTTGGAAAAGGCGCTAAACAAACAGATCAATCATTAGAAAACCTTGGACATATAGCACACTGTCCTAAATGCCTTAATCGTCAGATTTTCAAAGGAATAACTCCTAGAGTACCCTTTGAGTGTCCTGAATGTGGTGAAGTCTGGAATGTTGGTGGTCCCTTATGGTGTGGAGAAATACAGAATCCAGATTTTTTGAGTGGTATGTTAGAATTGGTTCCTGATCTTAACTTAAACACAGAAAATAAGGTTTCAAAACTCCTGGAGAGGTGTTTTGATGAGTCCCTTGCCCCACCCACCTTTTATGACCTGCATGTTATTTGCCGGAAGTTGAAGACCAGTGCCCCTCCACTGAAGTTAATCATGGATTCTGTTGAAAAAAAAGGATACCATGTTTCCAGAACTCATTTTAATCCCAATGGTGTGAAAACTGACGCCCCATTAAAATTAATTGAAGATATTATTTTAAAGGTAAATAACAGCGAGTAAAATTTTCTCAATTTAGTAGAAGAATTAATAGTAGAAGAATTTTCTCAAAAGTAAAAGAAGGAAAATTGGATTATTTGATTATAGGAACTAGATTACTAGTTCTTATTAGTTCTCCTGATAGATTTATTAGTTCCTTTTAGTATTTCCTCTGTTTAATGCCCCATTATGCCAACAACGGTGATTTTATTGATAATTAAGCATTGCGTGGGTGTAATAATACTGTAATTCAGAGGAATGCAGCAATTCGTAGTTTCGGTAAGGTAAACTGATATATGGAGTCGTCATACCTGTTACAATATAATAATAAGCAGCGAATCTGCCGTATTCCTGCCAGGTGATATAGAAGTAAAGTGGGAAACCACAGCCCTGAGTGAATATCGGATTCCCTGATCGTGCCGTTCCATGCCAAACCATAGGCATAGGGCCCTGCTGCCCATTTTCAGCTGCTAATTCTAGAACGTATTCACGAGCCTCACTCCAACTATTAAATTCAATCCCATCTGCCCTGAATTTATACCTACCCTCGTCAGGTCCGTATAAAAATAGATTAAGTGAATCTAAATAATCAGTAGGATCGGCAGCGCCAGTACCCTCAGTGTCGATTAATGCCAGTTCTATTATCGTCACATTCCCCTCCTTGTAATGGCGGTAATTAGAATCCCCGGCAAAATGAACAACCAAGGCACATTTAGAACCTCTTTCCTCCGCATATTGAGCTAAAAGTTTAGAATGAGGATGTCCCGGATACATGTCAGGATTGGCAAGTTTTACAAATGCCAATCTACCTACAGGTTCAAATGGACCTACGGCCGTCGAGATAACAAGATAAGCCCCAAATATTGCCAGGACTGCTATTAGTATAACCTGCCATTTCATTGATTCACCAAAAATCCATTATACTTAATTAAAAACATGAAAGGATATTTCCCTTATTTTTTTAATCCTTATATATTATTATTACTTTTAAATATTTGTGTTTTCTCATGATTAAATGGAAAATTGTGTGGAAAAATAGGTTTTAAGGGAAGATATTGGAAATTATAACCATCTGACTAATCTTATAAACTCTGATTGTGAATTTTTCTTAACACTTAAAAATAATTTGGATGACGGTTCTTTTAGGTTACTTAAAGCATTACTACAACTATTATTTTACATAAATCATTATTACAATTAAATTTCTTATTACAATCAAATTAAATATATTGATTATAAAAAAATAGAATTGAATAATTAAAGGTTACATTTTCCAGAATCAAATGAAAGAGGCGAATTATATGGACATAGGCTATTTAACTTCTGATGCAGCTAAATACCCATCAAAAGATTGGAAAAAAGTAATTATTCTGGGAATATTATTTCTGCTCAGTTTTTTGATCGTGCCAGCTTTTTTAACCATGGGTTATCTTTTCAGGGCCTTGAAATGGTCAATTGCCGGAGTTGATAATCTTCCTGATTTTGATGATTGGGGAAAAATGTTCATTGATGGTCTTAAAGTTTTTGTGGTGCAACTGGCCTATTTCATAGTTCCATTGGTCATCATATTCATCAGTGTTTGGGCTTCCATTGGTTCGTTACTAACCCTTCAGAGTGTAGGAGATGTAAATGTTCCCACCACTGCATTCAGTTTAATGGGAGGACTATTTTTCTTAGGAGTGATGGTAACAGTTATTTTTGGAGTTTTTTTCACCATTGCCCTTGCCAACATGGCTTACTGCAACGGAGAAATTAGGGCAGCCTTCCGTTTCAGTGAAATAACAGATAGGATAGCAGCCATTGGCTGGGTGGATCTGATTATTTGGTACGTGATGATGATCATCATAGGTCTGGGCATTGGATTTGTAGCAAGTATTTTATTCTTTATACCTATCTTGGGCTGGTTTTTGATTATTCTAATGGTGTATCCTTACCTTTATCTCTTATACTCCCGAGCTTTGGGGCTTTTGTTTGTTTCTGGTTTTGAAAACCAATGAAAATCCAGATTTTTATTAAGATTTTCAAAATTATTCACTTTTTAGGATTTTTATTACATATACTGAGAAAAAAAGGAATTATCTTTTTATAATAAAACAAACATAGTATAATTACTCATAAAAAGGAGGTAAAACAATGGATATAGGTGAAATTGTATCTGATTCCATTAAGTATCCATCTTCCAATTGGGGGAAGGTGCTTATATTGGGAGTAATAATGATCGCATCTATTTTGATCGTTCCCATATTCTTGGTTTATGGATACATATTTAGAATTATAAAAGCCACATTAGCAGGAATAAACGAATTACCTGATTTCGATGAAATTGGGGATATGTTCGTTGATGGTCTAAAAATCTTTGTAGTAGCGATTGTCTATGCAATTCCAGTATGGATCATAACTTTAGTCTTAAACATGATTATCGGTGCTTCCGTAGACGTTACCACTACCACTACAGCCTTAGACGCAGCAATGTTCTGGGGAATCATAGCCAGTAACTTAGTACTTGGAATTGTTGCAATCATTATTGGTTTAATAGAAATCATTGCTATTGCTAACATGGCCTATAATGATGGTGAAATTGGCGCAGCCTTCCGTTTCAGTGAAATCATGGATATCATTGCAACCATTGGCTGGGGAAAATACATCGCAACATACATTGTAATCATAATAATCGCAGCTATTGGAGTTTTAATTGGAATGCTTACCATGTTCATCCTTATTGGTTTCATTCTACTGCCATTAGTGATTGCTCCATACATTGCTATGTTCGGATCCCGTGCAATAGGCTTGCTGGTCGTATCCAGTTTGGAAGCTGAACCAGTTGAATAACTTAATAAAAATTCCCTTTTTCTCTTTTTTTATTTTTTCCATACTATTCCCCCTATTTAACTGCAAATTATTCTTAAATTTAGATAACTCTTTTTAAGGTTGATTAATATCGTGAATACTAACAGTGCAATTCTTTTATAAAATGAGCTGATATAATAATTATGTTGATAATGAAATGGAGGTAAAAAAAATGGACATAGGAGAAATTATATCCGACTCAATTAAGTATCCCTCCTCGGATTGGGGAAAGGTACTTATGTTGGGTGTGATATTCATAGCTTCAATTCTAATCATTCCTATATTTTTAGCCATGGGATATGTATTCAGAATAATTAAGTCTACTTTAGTTGGAATTGACGAACTCCCTGAATTCGATGAAATTGGGGATATGTTCATTGATGGTCTGAAAATATTTGTGGTAGGCATTGTTTATTCCATCCCCATATGGATTATTTATGGAATAATATTCGTTTTAGGCTTGGGAATGATCACTGCTTACGGAGACGCCGTAACTTCAAGTACAGCCTTTGGTCTGATGGCTGTGATTTATATAGTTCTTATAATAGTTGCCTTCATTGTTGGGCTGTTTGAACTAATGGCCATTGCCAACATGGCATACTACAACGGAGATTTGGAAGCAGCTTTCAGATTCAGAGAAATATTAGAACATATATCCAACATTGGCTGGGGAAAATACATCGTCACCATGATTGTAATCGGCATAATCAGTGGAATTGGATACCTCATAGGATGGCTAACCATGTTCATCTTCATTGGATTCATACTATTACCCTTGATAATAATGCCTTACATCATGATGTTCGTGTACAGAGCAATTGCACTTTTGTTGAAACCCAGTTTCGAAGGCAAAGTTATTGAATAATGGATTTGAAAGATATAATCCTTTTTTATCCATTTTCTACTTTTCCTAAAATTAATAATTTCATTTCGACCTACCTATTTTGACTTATCTAATTACTGCTAAAATATTGCTTTAATTTCCATTTAGATTGCACATAACCATTGAATCAGAATTTATATAAAAATAGTATAACTAAATAAATTACTATAACACAAATATCAAAAAAGAATAGAATGGAAAATAAAAAAACCCCATTAATTCCTTTTAATTACAGCCCAGTAAGTCGGAGTCCAGTTATCTCTGCAGTATCACTGTTTAAGGCGCGCAGGTCATCATGTGAGAATTTACGAATATCATCATGACCTGCTAGTTGTGCCAACATCTTGGTCTCCTCAGTCATGGATTTTATGTAGTTGGCCACTCGCATGGCAGCCACTTCCACGTCCAGACGTTCACGTAGAAGGGGATCCTGGGTGGCAACTCCTACTGGGCATTTTCCAGTGTAGCACATACGGCAGGCACGACATCCCATGGCGATCATGGCTCCAGTTCCTATATAAGCTGCATCTGCACCCAGGGCCATTGATTTAGCTACATCGGCCCCGCTCCTTATTCCTCCGGTGATGATGAGATCCACTGTGTCTTTCATACCAATTTCTTTCAGGCCATTTACTGCTTCCATCAGTGCTGCCAGGGTGGGAATTCCAGTGTGTTCAATAACTACTTCTGGTGCGGCCCCAGTACCTCCTTCCATACCGTCTACGGATATTATATCTGCACCGGCTTCTGCAACCAGTTGAACATCATCTTTCACCCTTCCTGGTCCTAATTTTACCACTATAGGAATCTGCCAGTCCGTGACTTCTCTGATGAGTTCTATGTGTTTGGCCAGATCTCCTGGCTGGGTAGCATCCAGAAAACGTGCTGGACTGAGTGCATCAGTTCCCAGGGGTATTCCCCTGATTTCAGCTACTTTAGGGCTCACTTTCTCGGCTAAGAGATGTCCTCCCATACCTGGTTTGGCTCCCTGTCCAATTTTAACCTCAATAGCATCTCCCACATTGAGGTAGTCGGCGGAAACTCCGAAACGACCGGAAGAATATTGTACCATGAGTTTGTCTGCGTATTCTCTTTCTTTGGGTAGCATTCCTCCTTCACCCGTGTTGGCGCATGAACCTACCAGGGAAGTTCCTTTAGCCATGGCCAGTTTACATTCCTCAGAGAGAGCTCCAAAGGACATGCCGGCAATGAGGACTGGTGTTTCCAGTTCAAGGGGGTTTTCAGCGTAACGGGTTCCCAGAACAACCTTGGTGTTGCAGGCTTCCCTGTACTTATCCACCGGGGAAACAGAAGCCTGTCCAGGCAATATGATGATATCATCCAGACTGGGAAGCTTTCTTTCAGTTCCGAAACCACGCAGCACATATTTGCCTTCTTTGGAGGTGTATCGTATGTCCGCTATGGTTCTGGGGTCCCATATGCTTCCTGCTCCTGTTGGTATCAGGACTGGACATGCTGCTGTACATGAACCACACATTATACAGCGACTTTTATCTATTTCTGCATGGTCATCCACGATCTTGATGGCGTTGGTGGGACATACGATTTCACATGTTCCACAAAAGACACAGAGTCCTTCAGTTGAAGCTGCAAGGTCTCCGGAGGGTGATAGATTTCTAGGTGTGCTGGTTCCCAGGGAGTTATCCATTTCAAAGCTCTGCTGCAGACCGGTGGCGAATTCTTTAACATCCACCACACTTAAGCAACCTTCTGTGCATGCTTTCACACATGCGGGTTGGTCTTCACCTGATTCCATACACTGTTGCTCACATTTAAGCATCCTATCATCCACGTAGGTGATGCTTCCAATGGGACACATGAGCATGCACAGGCGGCAACCCACACACAGATCATTGTTGATCTTTACCACATCACCTTCACGGTAAATGGCATCTCTAAAGCATCCTCGCATACATGAGGGGTTGATGCATTGCTGGCAGACAATGGTCTGGTAACCCTCTGTCATCTTATGCAGGAAGATGCTGCTTTCCTTGTTTACCACCGCACAGGCTTCGATACATTCGTTGCACCCGTCACATTTTTCTGGGTCAGTTAATAGGATTTGTTTCATTTGGATGCCTCCTCATCACCATAGAATGGTCTCAGTGCCTGTGGTCCAATTTTAATGAAATCATCTGCCTGGGCATCTATATCATATTTTTGGAAGATTGAGGATAGTTTCCTCTTATCCTCTGTATCCAGTTTTGTTACGGTGGCGTTAGTGCCGGTCTGGTAGTTTCCAGCCACGTAGATGTTTCCTCCGATCATCCAGTCTCCGGTATCCTCACCAGCGTTGCCAGTTACAATTATATCTCCACTGAGCATGTAGAGTCCGGCAAGTTTTCCCATGTTTCCATTTATAACCAGGACCCCTCCTTTATTAAGCTGACCCACTCCATTCCCTGCATCACCGTAGACTACGATGGTGCCATTGTAGGTTCCAAATCCAACTCCATCCTCGGCTGATCCATTTACAATGATCTCTCCAGAGGTCATGTTGTCACCCACGTAACGGCCAACGTTTCCTTCTATTTGGATGGAAGCTCCGTTGTTCAATGCAGCTACAAAGTCGCCGACATCACCTTTAAGAGTTATATCTGTCCCCACACCTAATCCTACTGCTATGGAGTCTAATTTACCTGGTTTTTCCAGCGTAATGCTTTTTTTATCCTCATTTAATGCTTTCTTTATTTCAAGGTTCAACTGTCGTGTTGTATAGTCTTCTGCTTTTATGGTGGCTTGTGATGTACTCGTTCTAATTCCCCCATGAATATTTGAAATCTCTGAGGGTAATAAATCATGATAAGGTATATACTTTACTTTTCATGTAACTTTCATAGTATACAATTATATAATAAAATGAGACATCATTGTGTATGGTATGAATAAAACATCACTTTGGAAGATGATCTCATGAAAACCCTAATCACCAACTTAAGAGGGCAATGCCTGTTCAATGTCTCTATGAAAACTCAACCAGAAGGCTTAATTAATCTACATTATGGGAAACACCGGAAAACCGAGTTAGATACTCTGCTAAAAGGGGGTGAAATTAGGATAGATACTGAAGATCCTCAAGATGCTTTAAATCGGATTTTAGACATTATTAGAGGGGCTAAAATTCATGGCGATGTTTATGTTGCTTATGGTGCAGGAGGTATTGGTCCTCTTTTAAATTTTGCAGCCAACCGTGAAGGAGTTAACGGAATTTTCACATGCTTTGGGGAGAAAGTGGTTAGATTACCACCCCTACAACTGAAAATTTCTGAAACCCGACTGAAAATATTGGAAATATTAACTCATAATGATTTGAATGCCGTTGAAATCGGGAAAAAAGTTGAAATATCAAGGGCAATGGTTTACAAACATCTTAACGGACTTATTGACATGGGGCTGGTTAAAAGATCCAATTCCATGGAAAAATACAGTATCACTGATGCAGGGACACTGGCAATGTTATGAAAAGACATCTAAAGTTGAAATTATAAAAATATCTCCACAATTATGTGTCTAGTAAAAAATGCCCATATGGGATTATGAAAAATCACTTTGCTGAACATTGATACAAAAAATTTTAAAAAAAATAGGAAAAAATATAAAATAATGATTTAAATAATAAAGTATGGGTTATATCCATCATATAAATGTAGTATTTCTCACCTGTTTCACGAGGTTACTATGTCCATGAGATCCTTGATTCAAAATGATCACTTTGAAAATGACAACTGGATTTTCACTCCATTGGATATTCAATGCGTAGTTTATAACTGGCTTTATCACTTAAAAGCACAGTTCCTGGAACAAAATAATCTTCAAATTTCTGAACTTTCTTTATCATGCATGGTTCAAAATCAATCTTCTTGGTGTACGACCGACATTCCTTATCATCAATCATACCCTTCTTTACCAGTTCAATATACCTCATCTTTATGGTTTCCTCGTTTAACAAACCCATTTGATCACCTAATATTACCTTGTACAAACTTGTATTTAAATTATTTCCAACAATTTTTAAATAATGTACAATAAATTAGCAATCATATCCATAAAATATAAACAATGTTTATATAAATGGTGAGTAAGATGAAAGAAAATGAAAAAAAGAATGATACAGTGGAAATTGACGATATAGACCGTAAAATCATTAGTTTGTTCAACGAAGACGGTAGAATGTCTTATAGAAAGATCGCAAAACGTCTTGATGTTTCTATAGGCACAATACATAATCGTATGGAGAAACTTACCAAAAACGGAGTTATACAGAAATTCGCACCAGTCATTGATCACAGCAAACTCGGTTATGACCTTACCACCATTATTGGAGTAAGAGTCAAAGGAGGAGTTCTGGAAAACTGGGAAGGTCGCACGGCTTATCATAAAAACGTGCTTTGTATGTACGATGTCACCGGAGAATTCGATGCTATACTGGTTGCCCGCTTTAAAGACACCAGTGAACTTGATAATTTCATTAAAAGTCTACTAAAGGAACCAGACGTGCAGAGAACCTACACCCAAACCGTGCTTAACATAGTAAAAGAAGATCTCAGTTCAAGTAGAATGCTCTGAAGTTCAAGTAAAATGCTCTAATAACATAAGATCTCCATACTGATTCATCAACATGGATATCAAAATCCATGGATTCATCAGGTAAAATTTCATAAAGTCGTCCCCACTACCACAATTAGAGATAATTAGAATTATAAAATAATATTTCCAAATTTAAAGATGTATATATATTATAATCATTTTATTAATATCCATTGGAGGTTTTTTGTGTGATTTCGCTGGTTAACTCCCCTGAATACGCAAAACACCAACTTGAAACCCATCCTGAAAACCAGGGCCGCCTTGAAGTTCTAATAGATTCACTCCAGAATGAGGGCCTATTGAATAAGCTAGATGTTCACCAACCCATCCTACCAAATGAGGAAGACCTTCTCCTTGTGCACACAAAAGAACATCTCAAACATTTAAAATCCTTCACTGATAGTGGAGGTGGTTATCTGGACTATGATACCTACGCTTCTCCCCATAGTTACGAAATTGCAAAATTAGCTGCTGGAGGAGCAATTAAAGCATCAGAACTCGTGTTGGGGCAAAGTGATTTTGCATATTCACTGGCACGTCCCCCTGGACACCATGCCACCACAGACAGGGCAATGGGTTTCTGTCTAATTAACAACCTTGCTGTGGCTCTAAAATATATGCGGAAAAAACATGGAATTAAAAAATTTTTAATATTCGATTTTGACGCCCATTATGGTAATGGAACAGCAGAAATATTTTACCATGACCCCCACGTCCTTTACATATCAATACACCAGGATCCCAGGACTATTTTCCCAGGTAAAGGATTTATTGAAGAAATTGGCAGTGGAAGCGGGGAAGGGTTTAATTTGAACATACCTATGCCTCCTGGCTCAAGAACCTCAGACTACATATATATACTCAAAAAGATCTTAGAACCAGTTTGCAGCCAGTTCAAGGCAGATTTCTATTATCTGGATGTTGGTTTTGACGGACACCATGAAGATCCCCTCTCCAGTCTTCTTTTAGATGATGATTTTTATCCATGGGCTGCCTGTTACATGCAAAAAATAACCCCAACAATAACCCTTATTCTTGAGGGTGGTTACAGCCACCGTGGTATGGCCCAGTCCAACCTTAAAATGATAAAAGTGTTGATGGACAAAAATCTCAATGAAAAAGAGTTTCAACCTCATGGGAAATCTATAGTAAAAGATGAAACAAAAAAAATATTCAAAGAAATCCAGAACACATTTTCACCATTTTTTATATTTTAACATATCAAATATAAATGCAGAACCACAAATTAAGGGAAAATAGACAAAATAACACTTGAGGAGATTATATGAATAAAATCAGGTACCATCAGGCACAATCCCTTCTAAAAGAAGCATGTAAATCAGCAAAGAATGCTGAAAAACTTAAAACTCCACAGGAAGGTAAAATTGATTCAGTTATCTATGGAGAAATTTTAAAAGAGATTATTAAAACAGAGGAATTCATTTACTCCAGCCGTCCCACCCATGCCCTAGATCAGGAAGATGCAGAAGAATTTTGCAATCATTTAATTGATGTTAGAAATAAAATTGATTTGATTCTGGTAGAATTTGGCGTTTTAGAGAAAGAGGATATGGAAAAAGAAGTTAAAAGACTCTCTCGAGAATTTGTATTTCTTACCAGTAAAAGTAACTTCAAAAAACTGTTAACCCGTTGGGGAGTGGAACCTCAGAGAATAGTTGTGGCAGGAGTGCCATTAGAAGCAGAGGATATGCGCATACTCAACCCCAAGATCCCTGAAAGTGCACTTGAACCAATTAAAAAGAAGATATCCCATGTGAAAAATGATATAGAAAGAAAAATGGGAGAATTGAATACTGAGAAAATTGTGGTAGTGGTTGAAAATGACAAATCAGGGGAAATCCTGGTTAAACGTGCCAGAGATATTTACGGATCATATGCAATCAAAAAAGATAGTTTAAAAGATATCGAAATCCTTGAATTCAAAGAAAACCTTAAAAGTTTATCATAACTATCAACTGCCCTCCTATGGCAGTACTCCCATCATGAGGAATATGAAAATCTAAATGAAAAATTTAAAAATATAAATCATTCATCACCAACTAATACAACTCTTTTTATATTCCCTCAATCTATATGACAAAATAGAATAGTTAGCATAGAAAAAATTTCTCATTTGTTGAACTCCGGGGTGAAAAAGTTGGAAACACCATGTTTACCTGATACTCAGGAAAAATCACCTACTATCCCTGTACACCTTACTAGAGTAGGGGTTAAAGGGGTTAAAAAGCTCTTAAAGATAGAACGAGATAAAAAAAGACCCATTGTTCTTTTACCCACCTTCGATGCTTATGTGGATCTGCCCAGTACACAGAGGGGAATCCACATGTCACGCAATCCTGAAGCCATAAGTGATGTCTTAGGAGAAGCTGTCGAAAGAAATGCTGTTGAAATCGAGTCCTTATGTGCTGAAATCGTTAGTTTACTCCTTGAAAAACACAAATATGCCAAGCGAGCCGAAGTCAGTATGAAAAGTGACTTCATGATCATGAAAAAATCACCGGTGACCAAGCACAAAACCCAAGAAATGACCAATATCATGGCAGATGCCATTGGCTACCGAACTGATGAAGGCGTGGTTATCAGAAAGATGATCGGAGCAGAAGTGATAGGGATGACTGTGTGCCCCTGTGCCCAGGAAACTGTGAAGGAAAGTTCCAAACAGAAGCTCCTGGAATTTCTGGATGAAGAAACCACTGAAAAAGTCCTGGAAACTGTTACATTCGCATCCCACAATCAAAGAGGCAGGGGAAGTATCATGATAGAAGTACCATCCCAGCAGATAATCCGGGGAGAAAACATCATTAAGATCATTGAAGACTCCATGAGTTCATCAGTATGTGAACTCTTGAAACGTACCGATGAACACGCAGTTGTGGTTCACGCCCACCAGAACCCCATGTTTGTGGAGGACTGCGTGCGGAACATGATACAAAAGATCGTGCAGGAGTTCTCTCACCTGCCAGATGATACTCTGATCACTGTCCAGCAGGTTAACGAGGAAAGTATTCACCGTCACAATGCATTCGCAGAAAAAGTAGCCACCATGGGTGAACTCAAAGCAGAAATAATCAATGGCCTGGAGGAAACTAATTGAAGACACGTAAAATCGCCGGGGAAATCATGGGCCAGTTAGAAGCCTTTGAAGGATCTAAAGCAGCAATGGACACCACCCAATTACTGATAGTCCGGGGAAGATCGCGCCAAAGAATAAAACCAGAAGACCTTGGTCCCACCATCTCCCAGATTTTCAAAGATCTGGATGCCCGACAACTGGATATGTATTCTGATGAAACTGCAGACCTAATCACCATCATGGATGAACAGATCCGCTCCCAGGTGGACATCCAAGGAGAAACCGATGTATATGGAATATATCGCCTTAGAGAATCTTTTGAGACCATGAACTGCCATGCAGATTATGGGATGGGTCTTTTAGATGATGTTGCTGTTTTTATAATCCTATGGAAAGATAAAAGCGGCATGGGACCAATGTTTGTTGAACTCGTGGTTTCTGCCTTGGAAGCATGAAAACTTCCCAACCTAAATATGCACTCTAATATGTTTTTTTTATGAAGAGAGAAAAAATATAAAATAAAATTCAATTAAATGGAACTTGAGATAACTAAAGGATAAAAAAATGTTATCCAAAGAGGAACTGATTTCCCTGTTGGGAGTGCAGGGGAAAGATGTTTTACAATTGATGAAAGAGGCCAATTCACTCCGGGAAAATAACAAGATAACTTTTTCTAAAAATGTTTTCCTGCCTTTAACCAATATATGTCGAAATGATTGTGGATACTGCACCTTTCGCAGGGATCCTGAGGCTCCTGATGCTACCCTGATCATGCCACCCCAGGAAGTTATGGATATTATCCATAAAGCAGATGATTTTGGGTGCAGGGAAGCTCTTTTTACCTTTGGAGAACAGGCCGATTCAACCCCTCAGGTCAAAGATGCTCTGGAAAATCTTGGTTTTGAGGGAATGCTGGAATACCTATATCACCTGTGCGAGAAAACCCTTGATGAGACTGATTTGCTCCCACACAGCAATCCAGGTATACTCCAGAAAAATGAGCTTAAAATGTTAAAAGAAGTTAATGCCTCCATGGGTCTGATGCTGGAGACTACCAGTCAACGATTGATGGAAAGTCCAGCTCACCAGAAGAGTCCTGGAAAAGATCCCAAATTAAGAATTAAAACCATTGAAAATGCTGGGAAATTAAAAATACCCTTCACAACCGGACTTCTCATCGGTATTGGAGAGAGTATAGGGGAGAGGGCAGATTCACTCCTCCAGATAAGGAAAATTCAGGATAAATATCATCATATCCAGGAGATTATTATTCAGAATTTTAAACCAAAACCTGGTATTTTAATGGAAGATCATCCTGAACCATCACTTTTAGATATGATCCGCACAGTTGCAGTTACAAAAATCCTTTTTCCAGAATGTGGAGTGCAGGTCCCTCCTAACCTTAACCGCAGCACAGCTCAAATCTTTTTACTAGCTGGTGCAGATGATTGGGGAGGTGTTTCTCCCCTGACAAAGGATTATGTAAATCCAGAATCCCCCTGGCCAGAAATGGATGAGCTTATACTCCTTACCGAAGAAATGGGATTCCAGTTAGAAGAAAGATTACCAGTATATCAAAAATATATAAAAGAAGACTTTTTAAGCCATACCATCCTGAAAAAGATATCCTAAAACTAACTTATAAACAAACTTATTTTTCAATTTGACATATTTTAAATATAATTTATTTTAAATTTGAATTCAACTAAAACTGAATGTTAAAACACGTGAAACTGAATGTTAAAAGACCAATACAACTTAATATTCAAATATTACTATAACCAAATGTCATGAACCAATATAGATGAATATTGAAAGATTTTTCACAAGCCCCTCATGATCTATTTGGGAACGAGATCCTAAATGTAGTTCCTCCCTCATTCTCATGTTCAAGATTACCCTTAAGCTGTATAGTTAAAGTTTGGACAATTTGAAGTCCTAATGAATCCGTGCTCCTGATATCAACATCTTCAGGTATTCCCACACCATTATCAGATACTGCAAGTAAATAATTTTCTCCATCTTCTGAAAGATTAATTATAACTTCACCGCTTTTTTTGCCTGGGAATGCATGTTTAAAGCAGTTGGAAAGTAATTCATTCACAATGAGTCCCATGGATATGGCGGTGTCGATTTCCAGATTTACCTCTTCACAGTCTAGCATAACATTGATATCATTACTTTTTTCATGATAAAAACCTAAAAGCATGGTCACCAAACTTTTCAGATACTCTGAAAAGTCAATATGGGCTAAATCCTTAGATTGATAGAGTTTTTCATGGATCAAAGCCATAGAACGGATACGATTTTTACTTTCCTGAAACATTTTCAGGATTTCCGGTTCCTGGGTGTACTCAGACTGCAGACTCATGAGGCTGGAGATGATCTGCAGATTATTTTTCACCCTATGATGAATCTCCCTTAAAAGAACCTCTTTTTCATCTAATGATGCCTTTATCAGATTTTCAGCAGCAATCATGTCACTGATATCAGCGAAAGTGGCCATGGTTCCCTGTATATCTCCATCCACATTTAAAAGTGGGGCTGTGGCCATCATAGTATATATGATCTGGTTATCCTTTCTAGCACATTCCAATTCAACATCAGATTTTGATTCACCAAAAAGTGCGCTGTTTATGACTTTTTGACATTTTTCCACATTATTCTCGTTTATAAAAGGCAAATTCCTGCCTAAAACTTCCTCCCTCCTCCAACCAAAAATGTTTTCAGCTGCCGGGTTCCATAAAGATTTTACTCTGCCATCAGGATACAAATCAACAATAGCAAAAGGGGAAGCATTTATTATTGTCTCCAGATAAGCATTAACATCATATAAACGTTCACGACTCTCAATCAAAGCCTTTTCATCATTTTTACGTTGAGTGATGTTCCTGAATATTAGTTGAATGGCAAATACATTTCCTTCCTTCATTATAGGAGCATGGTGCAGTTCAAAATATCTGATACCCTTATCCCTGTTCACTTTGATTTCTATTGGAATTGTTTTGTTACTTGACAGGAAACTATGCATAAAATCTTCATCAAATACAGAATCATTCACCATTGATTTAAAAATATCATTGATATCCTTTCCAATGAAATCATCTTTCAAAAAACCACTATCTTCCTCTAAACGCTGATTTATATCCTGTACTCTGCCATCAAGATCTAAGACCACCACATAATCTAGTGATAGATCAAAAAGTGTTTTGTACTTCTCTTCACTTTTTGCTAATTCCTCCTGGGCTCTTTTCTTCTCCAGATATTCTTCTGCCTCGTTAAGAGCTCTTTTAAGTGAATGTCCTAATTTTGAAAGATTATGTTTGAGAACATAATCAGTAGCTCCTTTTTTAAGCATTTCCACGGCAAATTCTTCTCCAATCTGCCCACTGACAAAGATGAAAGGGGTTTGTGGAGAAATCTCCTGGGATATATTCATTGCTGAAATACCATCAAAATGAGGAAGGGAATGATCAGCTAAAATAACATCTGGCTGGAATTCTGTTAGCTCTCGCCGATATTCGTCTTCTTCTTCCACACGACGAGAAATAAAATTTATGCCATCCCTTTTTAGTTCAGCTTCCATTAACTCCACATCTAAAGGAACATCCTCTAAAATTAAAATTCTAATAGAATCTCCCATATGTTCTCCCCACCACGTATTATTCTCCCCATAATCTAATAAAATTACATAATAAAACTCTAACTACTCATACAAGCCATTATGGGGGCTTGTTTATCAGCATCCAATATAATCCCAGAGTAGAAACTGCGTCAATGAAGTTGTCAAATTCAACTGGTTTGCCCACATAGCTGTTCACACCTAACTTGTAGCTCTCCACAACATCCTGGTCCTCTTTTGATGATGTGAGAACCACAACCGGTATTCTACAAGTGTTTTCATTTGACTTTATATTCTTTAAAACTTCAAACCCATCTACCTTAGGCATGCGCAGATCCAGCAGGATCAATCTAGGCAACTCTTTCGGATTCCTCTCTGCAAACTGGCCTTTTGCATGGATAAAATCCAGTGCTTCTTCCCCATCTTTAACCCAAACCAACTTATTAGCCAAATTATTTCTTTTTAGAGCTCTCATGGTTAATTCAGCATCGGTAGGATTATCTTCTACCAGGAGAATTTCCAATTCATCGAGATCCACAACCGTCACCTCCTTTTGTCTAAATAAAGTGATTAATCACTGAAAAATAATCATCGACTCTATTTGTTAAAGGAATTTGAAAACTATAGTATCTATTAAATATCCAGTCTAATAATTTTTTGGGAACCTAACCCCAAAATAAACAACTCCTCCAAATCATCCATTATTTTTTTTATTTAAGCATTAACCTATTTTAAAAAATAATTAACCATTAAATTATAAAATTTCAGATTTTCCAAAAAGTAAAGGCACTTAAACCGGATTTACTAGATTTAAAATTCAAAATCCTGTTTAATTCTGTAACTTAAAATCCAGAAATTGGATTTAACTCTCTGTTAACTAATCCTCCTGTATTGGAATTTTGATGATGAACTCAGCTCCATTATCACATTTAAATTCCATTAAACCTTCAGATTGTTTTACAAAAGTCCTGACCAGTTGTAAACCAAATGAATCTTCTGTTTCCACTGATATTTGAGGCGGGATTCCAACTCCATTATCAGAAACCTTAATAATCAGATCATCATGAACACGATCCACTTCCACCTTAATTTCCCCTACGCTTTCATCAGTAAACGCATGTTTTAATGAGTTGATGACCAGTTCAGTGATTATCAGACCAGATAACACTGTTTTTTCCATATTTAAATAAATTCCATTGGTTTCTGTCTTGATATCCACATTCTTTGCTCCGTGGGAACGTAAAATATCATCAAGGATATTTTCAAGGTATTGGCCTAAATCCACTGTTTCAAGGTCTTCAGATTGGTATAACTTTTCATGAACCATTCCAAAGGATCGAAGGTAACTGCGACCATCCTCCAATTTTTTAACCATTTGATCAGTCACATACTCAGAATGGAGTCTATTAAGAGTGGATATCATCTGCATGTTGGTCTTAACTCCATCATACACATTTTTAAGAGTTTTTTCTCTATTTTCAAGAGATTCCTGAATAGTGCGTTCTTCTTGTTTAAGTTCTGATATTTTATTCTGAAAATCACTCTGAATTGTGGAAAGTTCTGCTTCCTTCCCTGTGATTTCTTTTTCAAGATTACTAATTTGAGATAACGCTGCATTGGTTTTGGCACGTTGTTCTTCCAGATCAAGAGATGTTTTATCCAGACTTTCTTCAGTTTTTTTATGGGCAGTGATTTCTACATCTAAAGCCCTGCTTGAATCGGCAGCTTCAATAGTTTTGCTTTCAAGATCTTTTTTTGCAAGTTTTAAACTATCTTTAAAAGTTTTTTCTCTTTCTTTAAAAGATTCCAGCTCTTTAACATGACTATCTATGGTTTCTATAAGTTTTTGTGTTTCTTCATTATATTTTTTAACCATGTCATCGCTTAATTTTTCCATGGAACTTATTTCTTGTTTGTGTTCTGCTTTTTCCAGCTCAAAAGATTCTTTAAGAACATTTAATTTGTTACTTTTCTCTTCTACTAAAAATTGGAGTTTTTCCATATTTTTCTGAAGTTCTTCCATGGCCTCATGGTGTAGGGTTATATCACGTCCTACTGACTGGTACTCTGAAATATCTCCATCTTCATCAAAGTTAGCCCTGGTAACCCATTGCCACCATCTAATAACTCCATCCGGTATTTTTATAGGGCCTTCTAAAACTTTGATAGGATTTTCTGCATCAAATGTCTTAAATTGGACCTTCATTTTTTCCATATCTTCATCGGGAAGTGAAAATAAATGGTTGGATTCATCATCCAAGCCAAAATAATGATAATAGGCCTCATTAGCAAATGTTAACTCGAAATCTTTGTTGAAACGACATATTATCTCGCTTTGATCATCTACCACAGAACGGTACAAGGTTTCATTTCTTTTTAGTTCTTCTTCAGTTTGTTTAATTCCAGTAACATCATTTAAAAGGATTATTAGACCTTCAAATGATTTATAAGGTTTGATTTCAACATGAGTGAGTATTCCATCCTTCTGGAGAATTTTTATCATACTGGCGGTATTGCCTGATTTTAATGTTTCTAGGCACATGTGTTCCAATTTTTCATCCCAGAAAGAGTTCATAGACTCCTGGAAGGATTTACCAATCATATCTCCTGTTTCAACATCGAAAAAATCATTTACCATATCATTACAGTATATGCATTTCAAATCATCGTTGAAGGCTATCACTGCCTGATCTAAAGTGTTTAAAATCTTTAAATATCGTTCTTCGTTACTCTTAAGAGAGGCCTCTAGTTTGCGATGAGGAGTAACATCCTGGAACTGAACTAAATATCCGCTAACCGATTCGTCTATCTTAAGAGGAGTTATGAAAAGGCTTAGGTATATGGCTCCTTTGTTAACTTTTTTGTGAAAACCAAGTTCTGATAATTCTTCACCATCAAATTCGCACTCAAATTTAACTTCTAAACCGTTTTTTAGATTTTCTACTTCTTCAGGGTTCAGTTTGAAATCTTCAAAAAGGTTGAATTTTTCTAATTGATTCGCATCCTCTGCACCAAATAGATGAAGACAGGCTGGATTGGCATCCAATAGTTTTCCTTCACCATCAAAAATCTCTGTTGCCAGCATGGATTGGTAATAGATGCCCCTGAATTTCTTTTCCCGTTCCATGAGGGATTTTCCATCCTTTACTTCCTGACTGATATCTTCAAATATCAGTTCAACCCCTAAAATTCCGTTTTCTTCATCTATAGTTGGAGCTATTTTATACTCCACATAAACATTCTTCCCCTCTTTATCCTGTAGAATAGATTCAGCTGTGATGGTTGTGTTATCACTTATGATACTTTTTATGTAACTTTTCAAATCTTTATTTTCTATTCCTTCTATAGGAAAAACTTCATTAAGTTCTTTATTCATGGCTTCTTGCTGCATGAAACCGGTTAGATCAGATGCAAAACTATTTATATAACTAATACATCCATTATGATTTATTAATATAATTCCAGAGTTCTTTGATTTATTATCAAGCCGTTTTCCAATACTTAACAATTTTTTTCCTAGTTTATGTTCAGAGAGTGCTGTTTGAATTTTACTCTGTAGTTCTCTTTCTTCAAATGGTTTGATTAGATAAGCATTGGGATTGGTGATTTCAGCCCTTTTACGGGTTTTAGCATCATCATAGGCAGTTAGATATATGATAGGAATATCTCGAATTTGTTTTATTTCCTGGGCAGCATCTATCCCATCCCCTTTGCCTTTAAGCATTATATCCATTAAAATTAGATCTGGTTCTATTTCTTTAGCCTTTTTAACAGCTTCTTTACGTGAAAAGGCAAAGGATGGAACATCATATCCCCAATTTTTCAGTTTTCTCTGGATTTCCATTGCAGTGAGGCCTTCATCTTCCACTACTAAGATTTTCATTGCCACCATAGTCCTCCCCCTTACAGAACTAAAACAATATTGTTTGACGCTATCAACATATGTCCGAACTATATTATATATTTATTCATCAT
The DNA here is from genome assembly GCA_002067065.1 of Methanobacterium sp. PtaB.Bin024. Lineage (GTDB taxonomy): Archaea > Methanobacteriota > Methanobacteria > Methanobacteriales > Methanobacteriaceae > Methanobacterium. The sequence goes on along the minus strand of MVPY01000042.1, from coordinate 23,582 downwards.
ACCCTTATTCATCATACCAGCAATTATCCTCATTAAAATTGATTTATCAAGGAATAAAAATTAGTTTAACCTATTTTAACCCATTAAAAACAATATTTATCCATATAAACCCACTAAATCGAAATTTCATTATTATTAAAAAGCAAAAATCAATATACGCACATGTTAGTAACAACTCATCTTAAAAACCATATTTTATGGTGCTTTAGCAAATACTAATCCCATCCACGCAACATCATCATTTAATAATCCTGGCATCAACCACAACATGATAAACCCCGGGAGAATACTTCTTGATAACCCTCTGATTTAAGATATCCACATCAAATTCCGAAGCTGCCATTTTAACCCTTTCTGCAGGTCTTTTAAACTTCAGTTTGTCCGGCACAGATTCATGATAATGGATTATGCCCTCACTTTTGAGAACCTCCATTGCCACGTCAAGGTACTCATCAGTATTTCCAATGTATCCCATTAAAACCCTATCTGCAACATTTCGTGGTGCAACATCTCTGCAGTCGCCTAGAATAGGTTCAACCACGTCTTGTACCTGATTTATCTTTACATTTTCTGATAGATAACCATGAGCCACTGGATTTATCTCCACTGCATATATTTTCCCAGGATTTCCATGCACTGCCATGGGTATGGTGAAGTATCCAATTCCAGCAAAAAGATCCACAACAGTCTCCCCATCTTCAACCAGTTGTGCCATCCTCTTTCTTTCTGTGGTGTTTCCCTTGGACCACATTATTCTGGCAACATCCAGTTTAAAGAAACAGTGATTTTCCCGGTGAACCGTCTCTGTACCCTCACCTATAAGAACCTCCACATCCGGTTCTCTCTTAGGCCCTTTTATCCTGCCCAGACGCACCACACGATTCACACCAGGAATTTTTAAAAGTTCCTGGGGATTATCCGTACTATTGGTTTCTGCATTATCTTTCAAAACCAGGATGTCGCCGATGACCTTGCCCTTCATAAGAGTATGATATAGAACTTTTCATTGGTATATATGTTAATGATCATATGATAATCCGGACATCTGATGATAAAATGTAAATTACAGATTTTGAAGATACCTATAAAAACCATGAAATATCAATAGAAAACAATTTAAAATTAGGAGAATTATTAATGGAAAAAGGTCTTTCGGAAATATTATCATCACACCAGGGAACAAAATCAGATTTAATCCCTATCCTGCAGGATATTCAATCCAATTTAGGATATCTTCCTGAAGAAATGATGAAAGATGTATCCCTGTTCACCAGAGTCCCTGAAAGCGAGATATATGGAGTTGCAACCTTTTACTCACAGTTCAGATTCACTCCCAGGGGAAAAAATCATATCATGGTCTGCACTGGCACAGCATGCCATGTTAAAGGTGCAGATAACATTATAGATGGAATAAAACGGCATTTAGACATGCCAGATGAAGGTGTCACCCCTGATGGGGAATACTCCATGGAATCCGTGGGTTGCCTTGGTTGCTGTGCCCTTGCCCCATGCGCCACTGTTAACGATAATATCAAATCCAACATAACCCTTAAAGATATAAAAAAGATTTTTCGCAGGCGAAAATAGATAAAAAACGATTGAATGATTTTTTTTATGGTGTTACGGGTTAATTAACTTTTTTTAGATAGATTAAATATTTTTGTTAATTTTAATCTGATTATAACATGTTAACAACTTTTTATTCCAGTAAAATTTTTTTATTTGATACTCCCTTAAGAAGAATTGTTGATAAAAAGTCAAGACACAAAACATAACTATCACTACAACTAAAAATCAATTTATAGAGTTTTAAATGGAGGGATGTATTTGGGTAAAGTAAACCGAGATGAAATTTTAGACATCCTCAATGAATATGATAAGGATGAAATAACTATAGCCACCCTTGGAAGTCACACCTCCCTGCACATATTAAAAGGAGCCAAAGACGAGGGATTCCGCACCGCAGTGGTCTGTGAAAAAGGTCGTGAAGTCCCCTACAAACGCTTCCAAGTAGCTGATGATTATATTATGGTGGATAAGTTTAAAGACATTGTAGAAGACGAAGTACAGGACGAATTGCGAGATATGAACAGTATCGTGATCCCTCACGGATCATTCGTGGCCTATGCCGGTTTGGACAGGGTTGAAGATGATTTCAACGTGCCAATGTTCGGTAATCGAGATATACTCCGATGGGAAGCAGAAAGAGATCTGGAAAGGAAATTGATGGTTGAATCCGGCATCAGAATTCCTCATAAATATAATGACCCTTCAGATATTGATCGAACAGTTATGGTGAAATTCCCTGGAGCAAGGGGAGGTCGTGGTTACTTTGTAGCCTCATCCACAGAGGAATTCCATGAAAAAATTGATTCCATGCTCAAAAGGAACTGGATCAGCGAAGAAGACGTTGAACTGGCCCATATTGAAGAATATGTTTCCGGTTGTAACTACTGCATCCACTATTTCTACTCTGCCCTTAAAGATGAGGTGGAAGTTATGGGTATGGACAGCCGCTTTGAATCCAACATCGACGGACTGTGCAGAATCCCAGCCAAAGACCAGCTAGATATTGGAATGGACCCTTCCTATGTAATAACCGGTAACCATCCAGTAGTAATGAGAGAATCCTTACTTACCCAGGTCTTTGACATTGGAGACAACCTGGTGGAAGGTGCTAAAAAACTGGTGCCACCAGGTATGAACGGCCCATTCTGCCTTCAGACCCTGGTTAACGATGATGTGGAAGTTATCGTCTTTGAAATGAGCGCCCGTATAGACGGAGGAACCAACACCTTCATGCATACCTCTGCCTACAGTTATCTCCTCTTCGGAGAATTCATGAGCATGGGACGCAGAATATCTCGTGAAATCAAAACCGGAATTTCTGATGATAATTTAAATGCTATTATAACCTGATTGGTTTTCCAAAAAGGTTTAATAACCCCTCATTAATATCCCCATTTTTTTTATACCCTTCTTATTATCTGTGAAAATCAATTCATAGCAATTGGAAACTCCACAGTGTCAACTACGACTTAAAAAAATGAATAAGGAAAAGACTTATATAGGCCCGACATTAAAAAAAGGACACAGAAAGCTGGTAATTTTAGTGAAATTTAACTAGCAATATTTATATACCATGAATTTTAAAGTAGCAACTAGAAAGCTAAGCTATTTTTTATTTATGTTTTTTTGAGGTGTATCTATGAATGATGAAAATCGACTTAAAGGCACTACAACTGTTGGTTTAACCTGTAAAGATGGAGTTGTTTTTGCCACCGAAAGAAGAGCCACCATGGGCAATCTCGTAGCCCACAAAGTAGCTGATAAGATCTTCAAAATTGATGATCATATTGGAACCACCATTGCTGGTGCTGTTTCCGATGCCCAGAGTTTGATGAAATACATCAGCGCAGAAGTGGCACTCTTCAGACTCCGAAATGGTAAAAGGATCAACGTAGAAGCCGCAGCCACCCTCACCTCCAACATATTACACTCATCCAGAGTCTACCCCTACTTTGTCCAGACCCTACTGGGAGGAGTGGATGACAAAGGCCCTGCCCTGTACTCCCTGGATCCCACTGGAGGAGTTATTAAGGACATGATGATCGCAACAGGCTCTGGTTCACCCATGGCCTACGGTGTCCTAGAAGATCGTTACAGTGAGGATCTCTATGTGGAAGAAGGTGTTGATGTGGCCATAAGAGCCCTGAAAGCCGCCATGGAAAGAGATGCCTTCTCAGGCAATGGAATACGAGTGGCTACCATTACCGAGGAAGAAGGATTTAAAAAACTATCCGAGGAAGAAGTTGACAAAAAAATAAAAGAAATAAACTAATTTTAATATATTCATCGAATATTATTTAAAAACCCTTTTTCATGGGTTTTAACTGTTTTCTATTTTTCTAGAAGTGATGTTATGGGTTCAGAGATTCAAGAAATCAAAAACACGATAGTACAAAGATTACCCAACCGAGTCCAAGTGGCCAAAGTGGAATTTGAAGGACCAGAAGTGGTTATTTACACCAAAAACCCTGAGATAATCACCGAAAATGGTGATCTTATCCGGGATCTGGCCAAGGATATAAGGAAGCGGATCATCATTCGTTCACACCGCTCAGTTCTCACCGAACCAGAGGAGTCCATCAACCGTATTCACAATATAGTCCCTGAAGAGGCTAAGATCACAAATATATCCTTTGATGATGTGACCTGTGAAGTCATAATCGAAGCCAGAAAACCAGGACTTGTAATAGGTAAATATGGGTCTACCTCTCGAGAAATTGTTAAACAGATAGGTTGGGCTCCTAAAATTTTACGTACACCGCCTATTTCTTCCGAGATAATTCAAAGGGTTCGACGAACACTCCGCAAGAACAGTAAAGAGCGTAAGAAGATCCTGCAAGAGCTGGGAAATCGTATTCACCGCCCATTATACACAGAGAATGAATGGGTTCGACTAACCGCCCTGGGTGGTTTTCGTGAAGTTGGACGATCCTCTTTATTCATGCAGACCTCAAACAGCAAAATACTCCTGGACTGCGGAGTTAACGTGGCAGGAACCGATGATAAGAGCTCATATCCCTATCTAAACGTGCCGGAATTTGTCTTAGACGACCTTGATGCAGTTATAATATCACACGCACACTTGGACCACTCCGGATTCCTACCATACCTTTACCATTATGGTTATGAGGGTCCAGTGTACTGTACCACACCCACCCGTGACCTCATGACCCTACTACAGCTGGATCACATTGACATCGCCCACCGAGAGGACAGCCCCCTACCTTTCAATGTGAAACACGTTAAAAAAAGCATAAAACACACTATAACCCTGGACTACGGGGAAGTTACCGATATAGCCCCGGACATCCGTCTCACCCTGCACAATGCAGGTCATATTCTGGGATCAGCCATCACCCATATGCACATTGGTGATGGGCAACACAACTTCGTATACACCGGTGACTTCAAATTTGAACGAAGCAGACTCCTTGAACCAGCAGTATCAAAATTCCCACGTATAGAATCTCTGGTGATGGAAAGCACCTATGGTGGACATGAGGATGTGCAGCCCACCCGGAACGATGCAGAGAAAAAACTTATAAAAACTATTTACAGCACCCTTGAACAGAAAGGGAAAATATTGATCCCTGTTTTTGCAGTAGGAAGGGCACAGGAATTGATGATAGTCTTAGATGAATACATACGCCATGGTATCATTGACGAAGTTCCAGTCTACATCGACGGTATGATCTGGGAGGCCACCGCCATCCACACTGCCAGACCAGAGTACCTCAGCAAAGACCTCCGGGACCAGATATTCCATATGGGCCGCAACCCATTCATTTCCGATGTTTTTCATAAGGTTAACGGTATTGATGAGCGTAGAGAGATTGTAGAAGGTGAACCATCCATCATACTGTCTACTTCAGGAATGTTAACCGGTGGAAATTCAGTGGAATACTTCAAATGGTTATGTGAAGATGAGAGAAATTCACTGGTCTTTGTAGGATACCAGTCTGAAGGTTCACTGGGACGCAGACTACAGAAAGGTTGGAAAGAAATCCCCCTCAAGGAAGAAGGGAAAACCAACGTTTACCATGTGAAAATGGGCATTAACACCATCGAAGGATTCAGTGGACACTCTGACCGTCGGCAGCTCATGGATTACGTGCGCCGTATAAGTCCCAAACCCGAGAAGATCTTAATCTGCCACGGGGATAACTATAAAACCCTGGACCTTGCCAGCAGTATCTACAGAAGTTATAAAATCGAGACAAAAACTCCTATGAACCTGGAAACTGCCAGGATCCAGTAAAATCTTCCCATTAACCTTATTTTTTTAATTGAACCAATATTCTTAATTTTTTTAGATTGAATCCCTATTTTCAAACTCTCCACAACAAAATTAGAAAATACAACCCCCCCCCCCCCCCCCCAATCATTTATTTTTTTATTTTCTCATTATTACATCACATCTCAATTGAAATGGGAATGATACAAACATCTTTACGATATTACTGAAAATGTTTAAATTACATAACATCACATAATATTAGATGCAATAAGATGATTATGGATGTAATAAGCTGCGATAACCTGGACTTTAAATTAACAAATCATATTTAAATCCGGGGTGAATTGTATGGCCGAAGTGATTTATAAAGAGAATAATTCCCCCCCAGATGCTTTTGGACATTCACACCCTACAAAATGGCAGGAAAACCAGGAAAATTTGCTAAATAACGAACCATCAGTACATGCTGAGCTGGAAGGAAATTTAAAACAAATCATTACCAAAGCCTCTAGTCAGAAGTCAAAATCAGGGTTAAAACTTATTTTATTCCTCATTTCACATCCAAAAAAGGATGTTAGAGCTTTCAGTCTGGGAAGATTATACCCCCTATTCAAAGAAGACTCATTGCACATACTCATTATTAAAGATCTAAGAAAAATGTGCGATGACCCTGAATCAGAAGTACATAAAGCTGCAGAAAACTCATTAGATTTCATATCAGATAATATGTATAACCTGATGATATCTGAGATGATCTTGGAGATTTTTGTTGAAATAGAAAAAGATACCAAAATAGGGATCAGATATATCAAATCATCACCCCTCCACCAACAATCCCACCCTGATTCACCAAATAAATTTAAAAAAATTTTTATAAAACGTTTTAGACAGTTAAATGTCCTATTAAATAAAATAATTTTTTCAAACCAACTAGAAGAACTGTTCCCTGAACTAGAAGATGTTGAAGACTTCTGTCTCGAAGATATTTCAGATGAAGGGATAATACCCTACTCCGAAATCTATAATTTCCAATGGAGACCCACAGATTCAATTGAAAGATTAGCAAATATTTATGCACATACTTTCATGGAAAGAGGGCATTTACATCATTTGAAAACATACCTTGATGATGAAGATTATCATGTTCGTAGAATAGGAGTTGAAGCTCTGATAACTGTGGTTAACTTCCTTTTGAATGGTTCAAATGAAAAATCTGTGCCAGATTTAAGCCACACATCCACCCCATATTTCAAGATCAGACCCCAACCACTGGCCCAACTGTGAAATTGTATTTTTTTGTTCTAAAAAAGATTGAAGAACTAGTATATGACTAAAATTTAGTGGTATTTTGGTTCATGAGAATCTAAAAAGTTTATTAATAGTTGGACTAAATAACTTTATACACCTACTATTATTGATTTATTTTACTTCATCTGGTGATCTAATTGGTAACCTATTCAGAATCAGGGGTGGACATCGACCTGGAAGAGGTCACAGTCTCTGCCCTAACTCAAAAACTAAAAGAAACCCTCCAGTACCAGGATGTTATCACTGAAAGTGGTCATTTCGCTGCTCTGGTTCGCCTGGGAAACCAGGGCCTGGCCATGAGCACCGATGGAGTGGGGAGCAAGATCCTGGTAGCGGAGATGATGGACAAATATGACACCGTGGGGATTGATTGTGTGGCCATGGTGGTAAACGACTTAATCTGTGTGGGAGCACGTCCCTTGGCCATGGTAGACTACTTGGCAGTGGAAAAACCCGACCCAGAAGCAGCCAGTCAGATCGCAGAAGGACTTGCTGAAGGGTGTCGTCAGGCTAACACCGCCATGATCGGAGGGGAAACAGCTTCATTACCTGAGATTGTTCGGAATTTTGACCTTGCAGCCACTGGAATCGGCCTGGTTGACTTGGATAAAACTGTTGCCGGTGACAGGATCCAGGATGGGGATGTTATAATTGGAATAGAAAGTAGCGGTATTCACAGTAACGGTTTGAGCCTGGCACGCCGGGTTTTCTTTGACAAAGCCTGTCTTAGTGTGGATGACCCCCTTCCAACTGATGAGAAGATAACTGTGGGGGAAGCACTACTGGAACCCACCCGCATCTATGTAAAGGCCATCATGGAATTACTGGAGGAAGTGGAAGTCCATGGCCTGGCCCACATAACTGGAGGAGGATTCACCAATCTCAAAAGGCTTAAAAAAGGATTCAGTTACCATATAACTGATTTACCATCACTTCCACCCATATTTGAATTCATATCATCACAGAATGTGGGGATTGATGAGATGTACAGGGTTTTCAACATGGGTGTTGGATTTACAGTCATATTAAGTGAGGATAAAGTTTCTGATGCTCTTAAGATCATCAGAAAACATCATCCTGCCCAGATAATTGGTAGGGTTGCAGATGACTCCCAGGGAAAAGTTGAAGTTAAGACATTCCAGGGAGAATTGATTGAACTTTAAGATTTGGATTTATTCGGAATTTGCTAGATAAGGAAGGTGAAATTTTATGAAAATTACAGCAGAACAGGAATTATCCCTGATCATGGAAATGTTAACCCAGCTGGGTGTGCCAGATGAAGACGCATCCATCGTTGCCGAGGTTACATTAGACGCGGATTTGAAGGGTTTTTCATCCCATGGTCTGGGAAGGTTCCCCCAGTATATTAAAGGAATATCGGCAGGTAATATAAAGCCTAAAAGCGAGATAACTGTTGAAAAGGATAATCCTGCCACCGCCCTTATCAATGGTAACCATGGATTTGGACATGTGGTTACCTATCGTGCCATGGAAATGGCTATGGAAAAAGCCCAAAAGACTGGTATTGGTATGGTTGGTGTTCACAATTCCAACCACTTTGGAGTGGCTGGTTACTACTCAGACATGGCTATAATGGAGGATCTTATAGGCATAGTCATTGCCAACACCGAACCTGCAGTGGCCCCCATAGGTGGGAAAGAACCCATCCTGGGAACCAATCCCCTGGCCATTGGCATACCCTCTGGCAGTCACTATGTATCTGTGGATATGGCCACCTCTGCTTCGGCTCGTGGTAAACTTCTGGAAGCTGAAAGGCGTGGGGAGATGATACCTGAAAATGTGGCACTTGATGCTGAGGGAAACCCAACCATCGACCCCTGCGAAGCACTTAAAGGTTCAATACTGCCCTTTGGTGCTCATAAAGGATATGCTCTGGCATTTATGATTGAGATAATGGCCGGACCCCTTGTGAGTGCATCTTATGGTAAAGCTGTGACTGGAACAGCCAACCCCGAGGTTGCGTGTACCAAAGGAGACCTTATCGCTGCTATAGATCCATCCAAGTTTGTGGATATGGATGACTTTAAAAGCGAGGTTGATGATTTCATAGCCGAGGTTAAAGCCACTCCTAATGTGTTTATTCCTGGGGATATGGAGGTCATGAATGTGAAACGCCACCAGGAAGAGGGCATACCCCTGGATGATAATCTGGCAATACAACTTAGGGAAATCACATCCAAGTTGGGTATAGATGCTGCCGATATTATCGGTGCATAAGCGAATTAATATAGTGGAAAATAAGCAAAATACCAAAAAATGTACCCATAAATATGATTTTTACCAAAAAAAGGTATTTATATGGTCCAATGTAAAATCACAGTCCTTAAAACCAGTTTGAATAGTGAACTGGCCCATGAATTCTGCCAGGATGAAGTTACTCCTTGTACATTATTTGAAGAAGGACAAGAATTTGTTACTGGCCTGGAGAAACCAGAAGGATTCTGTGACTGGGCCTGGAATGACCTGTTAAGGTTTATATCTGTCCTGTTAACCGGGGGCAACTTTTCAGAAGACATTTTCCAGGGCTGGATGAAGGATGATAAGACCATGATTGCCTGTTGCACTGATGGCATCCGTCCAGTAATTTTCAAACTGGAAAAAGTGGAAGATTAATAGGTTAACAGGAAAATTAAATTGTAATAAAGAATTTTTAAGAAGTTTAGGAAGATTAAGAAGTTTAGGGAGAAACATTTCATGGATAGTAGTTAGGCAGTTTTTGATGGTTTGATAGAAAGGAACTGGATTAATATGTAGACCCATTTTATGTCCGGTTAGATAATATAATTACTTAAACCATTCCTTTTTTTTATACTTCTTATATAGAATTCAATCTATCCATTTCTATTCTTTTTACCTAGTTAAAATCTCCAAAAATTTATTCATTCTTCAAATCAGATTATGTCTCTATATTTTCCAAAAATATACTCATCTGAACCAGAACGTACTAATTCCTGGAGTAACCCTATATCAGATATCACCCAATACACGTACTGATCTAGATCTTTACGAACATATGATGTTTCATCTAAATTAGAAGAATCCAGATAAGTTTTTCTGGGTTTAACATCCCTTTCTACTGCCCCTATCAGATCATCCATAATTGATGTCAATGGTTGATTATCAATGGGAACATTTTTTACCAGTTTTTTCTCCTGTAATGCACCTAATACCGATATATCAGCAAATAACTTATGATTAACAGCTATCATATCCTCATAAATTAACATATCATTACTTATGTCAGTGAAGAAATCCTGAAGTTTTCCAATAGCAGCTTCTAGATTATTTTCCTGTAATAAATAGTTGTTAAATTGTTGAACCGCTTTCTGGTGATTGTACTTTTCTGGAGGTACTATTACAGTTTTCATGTACTCTTGATTAGCTTTGAGAGTACTTGCAAGCAGACCCGGCAGATCCATGGTAACCCTGCTTGGTAAAATAACGTAAGCACAGATGATAGCGATTATGGCCCCTAAAGTTATATCAATTATCCTGGCTATGGAGTTTTCAAAAACTGTTCCAGTGGGCCAGATCAATACCGTGAATACAGTAAGGGCCATTATTGAAGGTCCAACGTAGTTGGGTAACCATGCCAGTGCTAAGAAAATCATGATAAGGGCAAATATCAACAGTATCTGATGTGGGAAGAAAAATGCCAGGATAATGGCTATGATGATAGCCAGTAAATTATACAAAACCCTTACCACCATACTATTGATTGTGCTGGTTACATCTGGCCTTATGACGATTAAAATACCCATGGTCACCCATATAACGTCCCGACCATGAGTAAGATGAACTAATAAAAGACCTACAGTCATTGCCAGTGCAAAACGTACAGCATGCCGCATGTAAACATTTTTAAGGTTGAAATTAGCCCTAAGAATATCCTTAAGGGATGTTTTAGTTGTGAATATTTTTAACTTTTCTCCGGATATTCCATCTGATAAAAGCTCGGCAGATCTTTTAAGAAGCTCCACCATCTGATAACCGATACCCAAGAAAGCATTAATATCTTTTTCACCAGAATTTACAGTTGTTTTCTTTACACTTGAAACATCTTCATTTAAATCATCAAGATTAACCTGTTTTTTACCTTTTATTATTGCTTCACCTATCTCTAAGCTGGTTTTATTTATATCCTCGAGGTATTCTTTAAATTTATCCTGATATTCATCAGATATTCGAGAGTAGAGTAATTTACTGTACTCTCGAAAACCAGATAAATAGGTTCCTAATCTAAAAAGTTCATAGTCAGCAGAATCCAGCGGCACCCCTGAAAGTGCATGTAGGTTTTTTAATACGCTCTGTAAAGAACTTTGAGGAATAAACCCCACTGCCACCCTATTACGAAGATCCTGTTTCATTTTCCATAAGCGTGGTATAAACAGGATTGAAGCAACTAAAAAGGCCAATAAACAGTAATAAATATAGTCCATGGTGGTAGATTTATCATTGACCACTATCACCGCAATGAAGTACATGACGAATATTATGTAACCAAAAAATCCAATTGATTTCCCGAAGATATACAGAGAAATACAAAAAAAAGCCCAGATAACTGTGATTAATATGAAAACCAGATCACTGCTTGATCCTAAAGAGACACTGGTAAAAGCTAACATGGCCATGATAAATCCAATAAAAGCCAGAGGAGCTACCTTTCTAACTGGGAGATCGATATCTATTATCCTGGTTATCACGATGGTGACGAGTGCGACCACAGAAAGACCATTATCCCAACCTAAAAATCTAGCTATTAAAACCGCTAAGGCCATCAAAAGAAAGGATTTTACTGCCGTTGCCCACAATGGTTTACCGGTAGGTCTGATAAGTACCTTTAATCTTTCAAATTTACTCTTCTTCTGTGGCTTGGTCACTATTAATCCCCCTCATAATTAGAATAGTGATAATAATTTTGTTATTCCTTTGGTTATAAAATTAACGTGCAAATTTAGGTAGGATTGTAATCTGGTTTCATCAAGTTTATTAGAATAGTTCAATAAAGATTTGGTAGATAACAAATTTCATAAAAGTGTTTTAAAATGGACAGTAGCAAAGCGGTTTATCAGGGACTTAAAAATGCGGGGATCGATTTTGTGGTGAGCATGCCCTGTGTGAACCTGGGAAAACTCCTGGAGATGGTTGACTGTGACCCTGACATCATCCATGTTCCGGTGACCAGGGAAGAGGAGGGTTTCGGTATTGCAGCCGGGGCATACATGGGAAGCAAAAAGCCAGCCATGCTCATGCAGAACTCTGGACTGGGAAACTCGGTGAATGTACTGGCATCCCTGTACAGCCTTTACAAGTTACCTATTCTTATGATTATGAGTCACCGGGGTACTGAAGGTGAACCTATATGTGCACAGGTACCCATGGGAGAAGCCACCCCCCGACTCCTGGATGCACTTGAAATCGCCTACATCCACCCTAAAACTCCCGAAGAGGCCCTGAAACTTATACCTGAGTCCTGGCTCCTGTCAGAGCTCGGGGGTGCACCCCTGGGAATACTCCTGGATATCAGTTTCTGGTAGATGCAAATAAGAGAGGAGACATAATTATGGAAAAAATCAAAGCCCTGGAACAGATTGCAAACCAACTCGAGGATGAACTGGTGATCTGTAACATTGGATTCCCCTCCAGGGAGCTTTATCATGTGAAAGACTCCCCCACACATTTTTACATGCTGGGATCAATGGGTATGGCCTCATCCATTGGATTGGGACTGGCCATGGCCCAGGAAAAGAAGGTGGTTGTATTTGATGGTGATGGGTCCGTTCTGATGAACCTGGGCAGCCTGGTAACCATTGCCAATCAGCAACCTAAAAATCTCATCCTGGTAGTACTGGATAATGAATGCTACGGCAGCACCGGCAGTCAATGCACATACGCATCAACCACAGACCTTAAAAAGGTGGCTGAAAGTGTGGGATTCCAGAACACATTCCTATTCACCGAATCTGAGGATAAAATTGATTTTACACAAGTCCTGAAAACTGAAGGACCAGTTTTTGTCCATGTGAAAGTCAAACCAGGCAATGCAAATGTTCCCGTAATCCCCCTAGAACCTGAGGAGATTAAGGAACGGTTTATGGGGGAAGTTCAGCGAGTATAAATATTAAAATAATATTATTATACAAGTTGAATTAAACAAAAGAGTAATTTGTGCTTATTTATAATTATCATTATCTGCCATTTATGATAATATATAAAGTTTTCATATTACCTTTTATTTTTTTAGTATGCCTTACGTAGATTTTTCTTAACTCATCAGGGTCGGCTAGAAATTATGCTTCACTACAGTTATATTAAATTATCTCATCCCATAACCTTTTATTTTGTTAAATTAAACATTAAAATCATATGATTAAGTCTGAAGGTTCGAATGGTTATTTGCCCACTAAACGTCTTGAAACCTTGGTGGATGGAATATTCACCATTGCTATGACTTTGCTGGTTTTAGGTTTAGCTGTACCTCACATAAACGGCCAATTATCTGAAAATGTTATTCAGAATGCTTTTTATAACATTTTACCTAGTTTTTATTCGTTTATTTTAAGTTTTTTCTTACTGGCAATATTTTGGAGCGGGCATCACCGTATTTTTAATCAGATAAAAAGGATAAACAGTACTCTGTTGTGGATAAATGTAACATGGCTTCTATTTATAGTGATGGTTCCTTTTTCCGCCTCCGCAATTGGCCAATACGGAAGTTATGCGCTTCCTAGCGTTATTTTTAATCTGAATATGATGGGAATAGCGTTTTTGCTCTATCTAAACCTGCACTATGCCAGTCAAAAAGGACTTTTACACGAGGATGTAAATACAACACGCATAAATTTTAGTAAAAGGTTTAATACGATTTTCATATTTATCGCTCTCTTAGCGGTAATACTTTCATTTGTAATTCACAGTTGGAGTACAATGATATACGCAGTTCTCTTTCCAATACATATTCTTGTAAAAAGAAAATAAAAAGTAGGAGCAAACAACACCGTAAATTATTTAAGAATTAAATAAGTCTCTTTATAACCTCCATATTTAAATTCCTTTATTATCATAATTCTTATTTGGAAGACTATTATCCTGAAAATTTTTTAATATGTGATTTTTTACATCTAAAGAAAGTATTTTTTAAATTTTCTTTTAATTCACCTCCATTTCAATCACATACTATAATATAGCGCTTAGTTAATAAAACTTAATTTATTAATGTTCTCAATCAAAAAAATAACCTCTAACCTTCACTTTTAACTCTTTTAACTCTTTTATCATTTCAGAAACTATGTCACATAACTGATTGTTCTGTCTTTGTAATTCTCGGAACTCATCCGAGAAGTACATCCCTGCTGATCCTTTCACAGATAGGTGCTCATACCTTAAGTAGATTTTTCTTAACTCATCAGGGTCGGCTAGGAAGTATGCCTCCCGAACCCTATCCTTAAGCTTATAGCTCATCATGTGCTCCCTTATTTCCGTGAGGCTTCTTGCGTTTATTAGTTGGTTTCTCAATAACTTCATCATTAATAAAAAATATAAGTAAAGGGTAATAATTCAAAAAAAATGAATGAAGCAGGAATATTACCATTTACCTATCCCAATTCATCAAACGATCCCTATTTAAATACCACCAAACTGGGTTCAAATCATGAAACATGTAATTCAGGTTCAAAATCTGACAAAAAGGTATGGAAAACTCACAGCAGTTGACCATATTAACTTTGAGGTTGAGAAGGGGGAGATATTCGGATTTTTGGGTCCTAACGGTGCTGGGAAAACCACCACCCTCCGGATGTTAACCGGTATAATCCAAGCTGATGAAGGAGCAGCAAATATCTTAGGATTCAACATTCAAAAGGAAGCTTTAAAAGCAAAACAGAATATAGGAGTGGTTCCTGAGACATCCAATGCTTATGTTGACCTTTCTGCCTGGCAGAATATGATGTTAATGTCCGAACTTTATGGGATTCCCAGAAAAGTGGCTGAGGATAGGGCTGAAAGTCTTTTAGATAGGTTAAGTCTTTATCATCGTAGAGATGATAAGGTCAAAGGATTTTCCAAGGGCATGAAACAGAGATTGATCCTCTGCATGGCTCTGGTGAATGACCCCATCTTAGTCTTTCTGGATGAACCCACTTCTGGCCTGGATGTTGCCAGCAGACAGTTAATCCGGGAAATCCTCCAGGAATTTCCAGAACAGGGAAAAACAATCTTTTTAACCACCCATAACATGAATGAAGCCAATCGTCTCTGTGACCGGGTGGCCATCATCAACCAGGGCAAAATCGCAGCCATCGACCGTCCTGAAAAACTTAAAAACACGGTTAAAAAGCTAAAATCTATTGAAGTGAGCTTTGACAGGAGTGTGAATACTCAAAGTTTATCAGAAATATCCCACATCAAGGAACTGAAAAAAGAAGGGGATAAATTCATAGCATACACCGATAATGTCAACGGCCTCATTCATTCCCTCACTAATTTTGCGGGATTAAATGGGTTGAAGATAGTGACTTTAAACACCCGGGATCCTTCTCTGGAAGAAGTTTTCGTAGAACTAACAGGTGAGGCTTAAATGCAGATAAACCAATTTCTGGATCAATTCAAACGTTCCCTAGGTGTTATGAAAAAAGATATCAGGATATACTATTTGAAGGGACCGGTAGTTATATTCGGATTTTTAATGCCATTATTCCTGTTTTTAGCCTTTTTCATTGGTAGCAGAGATTTGCCCATGGATTTTCTAATATCAGGTTTAATAAGCATGACTGTATTTTTCACTGCCACTGCTGTTTCTCCGGTGATAGCACCCTGGGAAGCTCAGGTGCAGACCCTGGAAAGATTAATATCAGCCCCTATTTCTATCACAACTCTAATTTTTGGTGATATGCTGGCATCTTTTATATTTGGAATTATAATTCCCATATTACCCATTGCTTTAGGTTTAGCTGTAGGGGTGAACATACTCCAACCCATCATCCTCATATTAGGGATATTTCTGGCTGCAGCCTGTTTTTCATCGTTTGGTTTGATATTATCCTCACCACCATCCAACGCCCCATCCAATGTCATGATGATCTCATCCCTGGTCCGATTTCCCCTGGTATTCCTCAGCGGAATATTCATACCCATTGAAAAAATGCCATACTGGGGGAAAATAATAGCCTCATTTTCCCCTTTAACCTACTTCACAGATCTAACCAGATATTCTATAAACGGAGCGAATTACTACCCAATTCAAGTAGATCTAATAGTTATCATATTTTTCACGATTCTGTTCTTCTTTTTAGCAGCTCAACTGCATAAAAGAACTATATACAAAAGAATATAATTGATTTGATAATATTTCGGGTTTATTTTTTTACCACTCTTCATAATGAACCAGTTCATCCAACTCTTTCCTACTTTTAGGCCCAATTTCATCAGCAGGATATCCCAACGGTGTGAACAGTAATGGTTCCACACCTTCCGGTATTTTGAGAATTTCCCTGGCTGCTTCTGCATCAAAAGCTGCTATCCAGCAGGTTCCCAGTCCCAGTTCAGTGGCTTGTAGTATGAGGTGGTCCATGGCTATGGTGACATCCACATCTACATAGTTACGGCCATCCCTGCGAGTCCATGACTCAGACTTCACACTGCAGGCACAGATGACCAGTGGTGCCTCCGAAAACCAGTCCCCATGATAGATGCGTTTCATTTGGTCTTTTTTCCCTTCGGTTTTCACCACTATTAAACGAAATGGCTGTTTATTGGCTGCTGTGGGTGCCAGGCGTGCTGCATCCAGCACTGCTTCTAGTTTTTCATCCTCAACTGGCCGGGACTGATAGCTGCGTACACTGTATCTTTCCTGAATTAAATCCTCAAATTCCATCCTATAGCCTCCTGAATTAGTAAATGTTCTACTCTACAAGTATTTTATGATTATAATACCCTAATCATCATTTTTTTTAGTAATTAATTAAGAACCTTATCGTCAGTTCCCAAATTTACGTGCTACTTCTTTCAGTTTTTCCCGAATAGGAATATTCTGGGAGCAGAGCTCCTCACATAATCCACATTCCAGACAGTTCCCTGCTCTTTCTGTGTCCTTCAGCATGAAGTAGTACTGGTTTTTAACTTCTGTGTCATCTTCCAGAATGGCTGCCTGGTTCAGGTAACTTAAACTTTGTGGAATGTTGATGCCACTGGGGCAGGGCATACAGTAGCCACACCTACTGCAATCCACCACCATCTTACCATGGTAAACTTCCTTCACCTCTTCCATCAATTCCCTTTCTTCTCCAGTTAGGGAATGGGGCAGTCCATCTTCTGCAGTTAGTAAGTTCTCCTCAAGCTGGTCCATGGTGTTCATCCCACTTAAAACCGTGCTGATCTCAGGTATGTCCCATAAATAGCGTAAAGCCCATTCAGCTGGTTTTCTCTGGACTGGAAAAGAGTCCCATATCTCCTGTACCTCTGCTGGAATATGTTCAGCCAGAACACCTCCTTTAAGGGGTTCCATAACCGCCACTCCCATACCCTGGTCAGCAGCGTATTGAAGACCTTCCTTACCTGCCTGAATGTTTTCATCCAGGTAGTTGTACTGTATCATGCACATGTCCCACTGGTAAGAGTCCACCAATTCCTTAAAAAAGCTGATCTCATCATGTGAAGAGAATCCCACATATTTAATCCTTCCATCTGACCGGGCAGAGTCCAAAAATTCAAGGATTCCCAGGATTTCCAGATTAAACCAGCCCTTCTCCTTTACAGAGTGCAGGAGGTAAAAATCTATCTGATCCGTCTGTAGGCGTTTTAACTGCTCATCCAGGTATCTGTCCATATCTCCTTCATCTTCCAAAAGCCAGGTGGGTAGCTTGGTGGATAAATAAACCTCATCAAGCCTGTCGTTTTCTGCGAAATATTCTCCCAAAAACAGTTCACTGGCCCCTCCCTCAGCATTGCTGAGGCCATGGTAGGGATAGGCTGTGTCCACATAGTTTATTCCCTGATCCAGAGCATAATCCAGTAACTGAGATGCCTTTTCAGGATCGATCAGGTCATAGCTGCCTAGAGTTGGCAGTCTCATGCATCCCATGCCCAGTATGGAGACTTTCTCACTAGTTTTACCCATACTACGATACAACATAATTAACCTCAAACTAAAAATAAATTCATATTCTCTTATCCTGCCTCTAATCTTACTTATCCAACTTTCGCCCAATACTCCAGGCTTCACCCACCTTCTCTCCTACACTCCAGTAATGGTTATCAGGCATGGTGAGAAGTAATGGATTGAGTTTACCCATGTCTGGCTTTCCATCGGTGAGAATCTCTTCAGCAGCATGTGAAGCAATGATCTGCCCTATGAAAAGGTCGTTGGTTGCCATTTCATAAATATCAACCAGTTCACATTCCAAAGAGAGTGCACACTCCTTGATGAGCGGTGCAGTTTCCAGTTCACCATATTCTACCTTAAAAAGTTGGGATTTGTCTTTTTTACGTCCAGATACGAGTCCACAGTAATCCACTTTCTCCATAATGTTTGCTGAAGGATAGTTGATACTGAATGTCCCGTTTTTCCTTACCAGTTCATTGGTCAGGTGTGCCTTGTTTACACCTGCAGCTAGAAGTGGAGGATTAGCGTTGACCCTGGTTAACCATCCTAATGCCATAAAATTAGCGATTTCTCCATTTTTAGTCCCTAAAAGTGTCACAGGCATGGGATATATGAACAGATTACTTCCCAGGTTTGTTTTTTCCATATTTAATCACCCTTCAATTACAATAATTGCATTGAACATGAGCTAAAATATGTTTGGGGGGGTTATTTAGCCCTACCTAAAAAAATAACTTCGATTAACCTCTTCTTCTTTCAAACTCGTCATATAATTCGTCAAGTTCCACTCCTTTATACACCAAGAGTAGTAGGGTGTGGAATATCAGATCTGCAGCTTCCGGTACCAGTTTTTCATCATTCTTAGAGGCGATGATGAATTCTGCAGCTTCTTCACCCACTTTCTCCAGAATCTTATCCTCAGCCTGTTTATCATCATCCTGCATGAGGTGGGATGTGTAAGAGTCAATAGGTGAATCTCTTCTTCCCTCTAAGACCTTGTAAACTTCTCTGATGATCTGGTCACTCATTTTTTAATCTCCTTATCCAGTTCCTTTCGCAGTGGACCAGTTATGGCTATAAGTGGGTGCTGTGCATCATCGATGACTTCAATATCTTCAAATGAGAAAATACCCTCCTTATCTGCGGTTTTCTCCATTCCCAATTTGATATCGTCATCCAAAGTTATCACATAGGAGTCAATTTCATTATAGCCTAATTTACGGGCAGCAACTGTCCGGTGATGGCCATCCACCAGTACAAAACGGTTTCCAGTCTTTACCACTATGGTTGGCTCTGCCAGGCCCCTTTTAAGTTCGTAGGTACGACCCTGGAGTTCATCGGCATAGACCTTGTTCTGGGTGGGTCTGAGCTTATTTATGGGTACTTTTTCGTGAACCAGCCTGGTTTTGATGTTATATAATTGTTCTAATGTTTTTTTGAAATAGCGAACCTTCATAGGGGTTGATCGTTCTATGTGGGAGCGTACTATGTCTGTGTTGGTGATGATGCCTACTAGTTTGCCCTTTTCATCTATGACTGGTAGGCGGGAGATTCCCATACGGAACATTACCCTGGAAGCATCGTTAAGGGACATGGAATGGGCTGCCACCACTATATCAGTGGACATTATATCTTCAACCAGGTGCACCCATGGTTTGAGCAATAAATCAAAGGCTGTTACCATGCCTATGACTTCACCATTGGTTTTAACTGGGAATCCATCGTGCCCAGTTTGTTTCATGAGCTGGATCACTTCTGCATTGGGGGTGTCTGGGGTGACAGTTATAACTTCCCGGGTCATGTAATCTTTAACTAGAGTGGAATTAGTCATTCGCATCTCCTGTTTTAATATTTTTTTTCCAAATTAACATGTTATCGCATTCTATTTTGATTATACGGTGATAAGGAATCATTGATCCGTCTACCATGACCATGAAACCCCGTTCTAAACCTTGAATATCTGTTGCTGGGATGGTTTTAAGGTTTCCTTTAAGCCCCCGGTGTGAGTAGGTAACCTGACATTTCCGGATATCCTTTTCAGGGTGCCAGATGAGCATGTCCAGGATCCTCTTGGCCATGGTTTAAACCACCATGAAATGAATCCATCCTTATTCTCTTGTTTTCAGTTCTTCAACAACCATCTGGTTGGTAAGATTAGGATCTGCCTTTCCCCTGGTGATGCGCATCACCTGGCCCACCAGGAAGTTCAAGGCCTTGGATTTACCTTCAAAGTAATCAGAAACAGCCACTGGATTCTCTTCAATGGCCTGTTTCACTGCTGCAAGTACGGTGTCATCTTCAACCACTCCCACCAGGCCCATCTCTTCTGCTATCATACCTGGCATTTTAGAGTTGTTGGGTAATTGTTCAATGATCCTTTGACCTGCCTTGGTGGTTATCTTCTTATCCTGCAGCATCTTCAACAGTTCCACCAGTTGGGCTGTGGTTATTTCACTTTCCCTGAAGGTGAGTTTGTTGTAGGAAAGTACTCTTTTGAGTTCATCCCGCATCCACAGTGCAGCAAATTCAGGATCCACCTCTTTTGCAACTTCTTCAAAGGCATCTGCCAGTTCTAACTCGGAAGTAATGACCTGAGCATGGTCTTTTTTGATACCATACTCTTCTGTGAACCTTTCTGTTTTTATATGGGCTGGTTCCGGCATTTCCTCACGGATAAACTCCACTTTTTCTTCTTCAGCAATCATGGGCGGTAAATCAGGGTCTGGTATGTACCGATAGTCCTCTGCTTCCTCTTTAAGTCGCATTGGGACGGTTATCATCTGTGATTCTAAAAAAGCACGGGTTTCCTGTTTTATTTCAATACCTCTCTTCAGGAGATTCTTTTGTCT
>MVPY01000041.1 GCA_002067065.1 Methanobacterium sp. PtaB.Bin024 | reverse complement strand
GAATACTATGCTTCTGCAGTCAGAAGTTACAGCCAATCATACAGCTACAGTAATAGTTACAGTAGCAGTTGGAGCGGTGGAAAAGGAACCGGAGACTGCTGGGACAACAGCGCAGCACTATACAGTTCATTAACATCATCTGGTACAAAAGCAAGAATTGTACAGTACGCAAGCAGCTGGTCTTCCAATCATCGATCAGTTCAGACCTGGGATGGTAGCAGTTGGGTTGACTATGATTACAAAGGTAATGGTTACGCCCAGAGGTACTATGCTACCAGTGGTAGCTCATCCGGGACAGTAATTGCAAGCAGTTAAAAAGTATACGTGCTACATATTAGAATAAACAAAAAAATTCAACAGTTCCACGCAAAAACTGTTGAAACAAACCTTCTTTTATTTTATTTAACATTTTTACTCAATTTATACTATCAATCAACCACTTCATCAATCAGATTTAAGCAATGGTAAATTTAGTATGTTTATTCAATGATTATTTTCACAGAAAATCTTTTTTCATTTAAATCTAGCTATATTCAAGATTATTTTTTTCAATGGATTAATATGAAAACTCAGTGAGAAAATATTTGCATTTTATTGGTGTAGATTCAAGTGGTGTATCTAAACCACAATATTTTTATATTTCAGCCCTAAAAAGAAATACAGTATAATGCACATCTTAGGAGGCTGATTATGAAAATAACACAAACCCCTCTTGTAATTTTGAATTTTAAAACCTATCTGGAGTCTACGGGAGAAAAAGCTCTGCAGTTGGCCATGGCATTGGAACAGGTTGCTGAGGAAACTGGAGTGAACATGGCAGCAGCACCCCAGGGAGCTGACATTTGGAGATTATCTCAGGAAGTAGAAATACCTGTTTTAGCCCAGCACATTGATCCTGTGGATGTCGGAGGTCACACAGGGAGTATGTTACTGGAATGTGCAAAAGAAGCAGGAGCGTCCGGTACACTTATAAATCATTCTGAACGTAGGATGCAACTGGCTGACATTGACCTAGTTGTCAGTAAAGCCACTGCAGCTGACATGACCAGTGTGGTATGCACCAACAACATCCAGACCAGTGCAGCCGCAGCAGCTCTTGGTCCAGATTTTGTAGCTATAGAACCTCCTGAATTGATTGGATCGGGAATTCCGGTGTCAAAAGCTGAACCAGAAATAGTTGAGGGAAGTGTGGCGGCTATTAAAGATATTAATCCTGCTGTGAGAGTTCTCTGTGGTGCAGGTATTTCTACAGGGGAGGATATGAAAGCTGCCTTGGATCTGGGAAGTGAAGGAGTACTCCTTGCATCTGGAATCATACTGGCCCCGGATCCTAAGAAGGCCCTTCTAGATCTGGTAAGTAAGATATAATTTGTAGTGTTTAAACATCTGTTAGTTAAATAACAGGAAAGTGGTAATCAATATGGCCCCTGATTTTTACACCATTGATGACTTTGACTTTGATGGTAAGACAGTTCTACTTAGAGTTGATATAAATTCTCCAGTTGATCCTGTAACTGGATTACTCCTGGATGACACCCGCATCAGACTGCACGCAGAAACCATTGACGAACTAGCAGAAAAAGGTGCTAAAACGGTTTTACTTGCTCATCAGAGCCGTCCTGGCAAAAATGACTTCACCACACTCAAGCAGCATGCTGAAACTCTCTCGAATCTTCTTGACAGGCCAGTGGGTTATGTGGATGATATCTTTGGCAGCAATGCCAGAGATACCATAACTGCTCTTAAAAAAGGTGAAATTCTTCTTCTGGAAAACGTACGTTTCTATTCAGAGGAAATACTCCAACGAGAACCATCACAACAGGCCGAAACACACATGGTAAGACTATTATCGCCCTTAGCAGATGTATTCATCAATGACGCCTTTGCTGCAGCCCACCGCTCCCAACCATCATTGGTAGGATTTGCTCTTAAAATGCCATCTGCAGCAGGTAGGGTGATGGAAAGGGAGCTTAAAGCATTATACAGTGCAGTTAGTAATGTGGAGCGACCATGTGTCTATGTTTTAGGTGGGGTTAAGGTGGATGACTCTATAATGGTCATGGAAAATGCCCTAGAATCACGGAGTGCTGATTACATCCTTACCACTGGTTTGGTGGCTAATATATTCCTCTGGGGTGGAGAGGTGAACATACGCAACTACAACCGGAAATTCATAGAAGACAGAGATTACTGTGAATATGTTAAAAAGGCCAAAAAACTCTGTAAAAAATTCAAAGACCAGATCATGGTACCCACGGATCTTGCAGTATGTAAAAATGATAAACGAGTGGAATACCCTGTGAATAAACTTCCTGACCTGCCCATATATGATCTGGGCACTGAAACAACCACGGAATATGCCCGCATCATCAGGAAAGCTCGCACCATATTTGCCAACGGACCGGCAGGTGTTTTTGAGAAGGAAGGATTCAGTCAGGGTACCGAGGACATCTTAAATGCAATATCTTCCTCACCAGGATTCTCCATTATAGGGGGAGGGCATCTGGCAGCAGCTGCCAATCAAATGGGATTAACAGGAATCAGCCACATCAGCAGTGGAGGTGGAGCTTCCATCAACCTTATAGCAGGTGCAAGACTTCCTGCAGTGGAGGTGCTCAGGGAAGCAGCATTAAGAGGTAAAGTTAAACTTTAAAAAGTTAAACTTTAAATATATTAAATTCTTTTGTTATAATGTTAAGATAGAATCAATTTTTTGAATTATATTAGATGAAATCACATTTGAAATCAACTATAAATACTTGAATTAACCATTAATATCACTACTAAAATATCCCAATATTAGCATATTATAACTTTCAATATTGGTGTTGGAACCTTTCCACCAAAAACTATATAAGGCAATATTTCAAAACTTAAAATGCCTCGGTAGCTCAGTCTGGTGGAGCGCGAGACTTGTAATCTCGTGGTCGCGGGTTCAATTCCCGTCC
>MVPY01000040.1 GCA_002067065.1 Methanobacterium sp. PtaB.Bin024 | reverse complement strand
GGTGATATGTCTTTTAAGACATGTTTTAGAGTTTTAATATGCATTATCTTTTTCTAGCGATGTTATTTTATAATAAAAATCTTGTTATAAAAATCTTGTTTGTATGTACCTGACATTTTCAGAGGGCCTCAAGATCTCCTATATAAACCTTCCCCAAAAAATTAAATGAAAAAATACTTATGCCGATCTTTCAAATAGCAAAACGGTGATAATATGGTAGTAAAAATAGGAGTTATTAAAAGCGGTAACATCGGTACCTCTCCTGTACTTGACCTAGTCTTAGACGAAAGGGCCGACCGGCCTAACATAGACGTTAGAGGAGTGGGTTCCGGAGCAAAGATGAACCCAGAACAAGTTGAAGAAGTAGTACCAAAAATAATGGATTTCGAACCTGACTTCGTAATATTCATCAGCCCAAACCCGGGTGCCCCAGGCCCAGCTAAAGCCAGAGAACTACTATCTGGAATGGACGTCCCAGCATTAATCATTGGTGACGCTCCTGGAATGGGTAAAAGAGAAGAAATGGATGAACAGGAATTAGGATACATTGTTGTCCTGGGCGACCCAATGATCGGAGCTCGAAGAGAATTCCTAGACCCAACTGAAATGGCCTCATTCAACGCAGATGTAATAAAAGTACTAGCCGCTACCGGTGCTTACCGAGTGGTTCAGGAAACCATCGATGGAATGATCGCAGCAGTTGAAGCAGGAGAAGAAATTGAACTACCAAAAGTAGTCATTGACGCTGCTAAAGCAACCGAAGCCGCTGGATTTGCCAGCCCATACGCCAAAGCAAAAGCTCTGGCTGCATATGAAATGGCTGCAAAAGTAGGTGACATTGACCTCAAAGGCTGTTTCATGGTTAAAGAAATGGAAAAATACGTACCAATCGTGGCTTCCGCTCACGAACTTATTGCTGCAGCTGCTAAACTAGCAACTGAAGCCCGAGAAATCGAAAAAGCCAACGACACCGTACTGCGAAAACCACACGGTGCCCAAGGTCAGACCCTGTCCAAGACAGTGTTAATTTCCAAACCAGAATAAGTGTTTTCTCCAAAAACAGTCCTTAATGGACTGTTATCTTTCTTTATTTTTCAATCTCTGTTTATTTTAAAATTGGTTATATATTTTAACTGAATCAATAAAACAGTTTCAAAATCTCGTATTTTTTTAAATTATAGTTTATAAAGTGGCTTTCGTTAACTTATATTATCTGTTCCAATTTATCTTCTCTTCCAATTTATCTTCTCTGTTCTAATGAATTTCAATTCCACTTCTACCATGGAGATCCCTCTTAAACATGTCGGGTATCTTGGTTTTGATTCCTATACAGTCCAAGTACAATGGTGATGGCGGGTATTACAATGTATATCGGAGCAATATCTATTACATATTCTATTATGGTTATCTTATTAATTCCAAGGAAGATCAACACAATGTCCAATATTATACTTATTACTAGCCAGACTACACCGCAGATTATTCCTTCTCTAACATAATTTTCATTGATATCCTTGAAGTACAGGTAGGTGAGTGCGATTACAGTTACTGCTATAGATACTGACGAAATAACATCGAAATAGTTCAGGGCTCCTAAATAAGATACTGAAAGTGTGGCTAAGGTTGGTATTAACCATATTATAAATCCAAATCCTATTAACTTAAAAATTTTGTTTAAATTCATCGTTAATCCACTCCAAAAAAGAATATATTGGTAGAACTTCTTAAAGATTTTGAGTTTATTATCCTATGGTAGGTTAGTGAATTTATTTTAGGATAGATTCATTGAACCAATTGTTGACTATGATATCCGAATCCAATGGTTATAACAGGTATTATCGGGTAGGTAGGACACATATCCATTATTAATAGTTTTTAAAGTGGTTTTGGTTTCTCTTTTATACCATTTTTTAGGCTGATCTGTATATTTCTGGGTTTTCTAGGATAATTTTCTAAAGCACTCTTCAATCTATCAATTCATGAAATAAACCCAAAATAACCCATGAATTTTCACACCAACTCAGACATCCTGAAATTTAACACACCATTATTATTTAATGTCAGTTGATACATAACAAGTTCACACGTATTATGTTCTGGTGTGTGTAGTATATGATCGAAAATCTCATCCAACGTTTTTCTAAAGCAGCCAGCATGCAACGTTGGAATGACCATATCCGTCCAGTCAAATTCACAGAACTGGATAAACAGGCTCATAAAATGGTAATTGCATATGTTATAGCTCGTTTTGAGGAAGACCATATGGGTGTTGGTAGTGTGGATTGGATAGCACTTATAGAGGGTGGAATTTTCGAATTTCTTCACAGAACAGTTTTAACTGACATCAAACCTCCAGTATTTCATAGGATGATGAAGGAAAAGGGTTATGAGCTTAATAAACACGTTTTTGAGAAATTAGAAACTGATATGGGTGGGTTGGATGAAGATTTCCAGCAAAGATTTAAGGATTACTTTTTAAAACAACCTAACACCCTGGAAAGACGAATTTTAAGGGCAGCCCACTACCTGGCCACCCAGTGGGAGTTCAAGATCATCTATCACACTGCACCTTTTATTTATGGTATTGACAAGACCAAAGAGAACATTGAAAACCAGATTGAGGATCATTACGATCTGATTGGTGTGCAGAAGATCCTTCTAGGTAAAAAGTCCTTTGGATTCGTTGACCTTTGCGGCCAGCTCCGCTTCCAGAAGCGATGGGCACATATTCCACGCATACCTGAAACTTCGGTACTCGGGCACATGTTCATTGTGGCTGCCACAAGTTACATTTGTACCATGGAGATGGGTGTTGATGCATGCCCTAAACGTTTCTACAACAACTTCTATGCTGGCCTATTCCATGATCTGCCTGAAGTTCTCACCAAAGACATCATATCCCCTGTTAAAGGATCAGTTGAAGGACTCAAGGAGATCGTTAAGGATTACGAAGATTTTCAGATGAAAGAAGAACTTTTCCCACTCTTGCCACGACCATGGCATGAGGATATAAAATATTTTTCTGAATCAGAATTCGCAAACAAGATACAGAAGAACCATGAAGTCTGTTTGGGTGTTAACTTCCAGGATCTCAATGAAAAATACAATGAAAATGAATTCTCCCCTATGGATGGAGAACTCCTCCATGCGGTTGATCGTCTGGCAGCATTCATTGAAGCCCAACTTTCCATTGATCATGGTATAAAATCTGTGGAACTTGAGGAAGCTGCAACAAACATATACCAGGAATATGAGGGCATAACCATCTCAGGAATAGATTTTGGCCGGATTTTTGACTATTTTAAAGAATAAGATATACAATTACTTTTTTTTAAGATAAATTACTTTTTTAAAGATCCTTTTTTAAAATTGGATTAGAATCAGATTCTAATCCCATACTATTCAATGAATTTTTCTGCAAATTCCTGCGTCATCGCCTCCCATCCCCCACTTTCCTGGGCAGTTTTTCCAATGACCAGTTTATCGATAAATTCCATTCCTTTGTCTTCCAGTGTGTTACGGATTTGGGTGGTGGCTATCTGGGAACCATTTCCTCCCATGGTAACCAGAGCAGCACATTTTTTACCGGAAGTATTTTCTAATTCTTCCAGGTACTGGTTAACACCAGGTGGGGTGCGGCTGGCCCATATGGGGCAGCTAACAATCAAACAATCATAATCATTAATATCTGTAGTGCAGGGTTTAATGGGCCATTTTTTTTCTAAATATGCATGAACAGCTTTTATCATATACCATCTATCTTTCACGGGTTCAACACGAATTAAATCAGCATTTATATGGCCTTGTAATTTCTGAGACACAGTGAGGGTTCTCCCAGAATAGGAATAACAGGCAATTAGAGTTTTCATTTTTTTCCTCCTTCGTATTTCATCATTCACGTTTTATTATAATATCCTTTTAAAATGCTTATTTTATGTTTGGAAATGTTATTGATGTCATCCTTTCGCAATCAGCAGTTATTAAAACAATTATCAAATATTCCTCATAGAACTCCCTTAGTGCTGGGCACACGGTCATGGACCACACTAGTTGCATCTGAGAGGGCACGGGCTAATGCCTTAAACAGGGCTTCCACCTGGTGGTGGTCATTTTCCCCTTCACAACGGGCATGGAGATTGATCTTACCAGTCTGGGCCAGGGACTCCAAAAAGTGGCTCACATTCTCTGTACTAAGATCACCTACCTTGTCCTGATGGAAGTGGAGGTCAAAAACAGCGTAACTGCGACCGGAAAGATCCACAGCCACCATGGCCAGTGATTCATCCATAGGTATCAGAGCATGAGCCATCCTCCTGATTCCCTTTTTATCCCCTAATGCCTCTTGCAGGGCTTCGCCCAGGACTATTCCCACATCTTCCACTGTGTGGTGGTCATCCACTTCAACATCACCTTTTGCTTCCACTTTTAGGTCGAAAAGGCTGTGTCTGGCGAAAGATTCAAGCATATGGTTTAGAAACTGGATCCCGGTTTCCACTTGGTACTGGCCGGTACCATCCACATCCAGTTCAAGAACTATGCTAGTTTCAGAGGTCTTCCTCTGTATCTTGCTTTTTCGATTCATCTTCATCATCTCTTATGATAAGTATTGCATTTTCCGGACACTTGGAAGCGCAGATCGTGCACAGGTGACAGAAGCGTAGATTGGTGGCCATGGCCTTCTTATCCACATCCCATATCTTGGCCCCTTTAGGGCACTCTTCCTTACAGATACCGCATCCTGTGCATTTTTCTTCATCTACTTCTATCCGCATCACAACGCTCCTTATAACTTATAACTTATAATTTATAAGAATTAATTTATACTTTCAATAATTTTGAATGGAATGTTAAAACGGTTTTTAAAGACCATAAAACTCTTTATTAGTTATAACTTATACCTTATAATTCACAAGTTCCCCTTAATTATATTCATAGTTTTGTACAGATAATCCCGTGATATGATTCATTCATTTTGGTATTTTTCCAGAAACTCATCGAATCTTTTAATGGTTTTTTTAAGACTCCTGAAACCCTCTTCATCTTCTTTCACACCTTCAAGTGTGTCCTGGGACCAAAAGTTCGCCCCTAGATTAGAGCCAAATGGTCCTCCACTTACAGGTATGACTCCGTTCAGGATATAGAAAGTCATTATCTGCTGAATAGCCAGTTCTTGACCGCCAGCACGGTCTCCTCCAACAGAAATTGCAATTCCAACTTTGTGTTTTAAAAAATCAAGGTCTACAGCTGCTGCTGCACGGGTACGGTCCATAACTGCCTTTATCTGGGCACTAATCCCTCCATTGTAGATGGGGGTTGCCATAATAATCCCCTGAACATCTTTAAAGAGAGGATAAAGTTGGTACATGTCATCCTTTAAAAGACACTCCTTTTTCCGTAGGCAGTAGTCACAGTTCCTGCAAGGACTTATATCTTTTCCTCGAACAGTGAACAGTTCTGTTTCATACCCTTTTTCTTCCATCATGTTCAGAGCTTCTGTTAGGACGTGCTCTGTGGCCTGTTTCCTGGGGCTTCCACATATTCCTAAAATTGTTTTTGTCACCATTTATTCCCCCACATAATGGATAATTTGAATTTATTAGGTTTTAACTTTTTTTAGTTTTGTTGTAGATATGGGCAATTGAGATAAGGGGGTTGAAATCATGTTGGAATTTTATTTCTCAACTATTTAACTTATGATAAATGAGTATGATATATATATTTAAGCGTAGTAACTATGAATAGAATAATGGATGGGTGATTATATTGATTGGGGGGATGATTTCAAATGGAGCCCTAGTATGAATATTAAGCAAATTGTAAGGGATTCTTTAAGATATCCGTTATTAGATTGGAAGAAATTTTTGTTTTTTGGTATTCTTATTGTGATTTCAGAGACAAGTTTAAATTATTTTACAAATATTTTAAGTAATATTTCAATTCCTCTTTTAGTTGTAATTAATTTTATCTTAATAGTTTTAGTTGATGGTTATTATTTTAAAATCGTGAAATTGTCTTTAAACAATGTATTAAAACCTCCAGAATTTGATGATTGGAAATTTATGTTCATAAATGGAGTTAAAATATCATTTGTATACATTATTTATTTGATTCCCCTTATTCTGATTATAATATCTTTTTTGATATTATTTCCCTCAACTATTGTAACTGCCATAAAAATCATTGAATATCATCCCCTGTCTGCTGGTAAAATGATCCAGTATATGTTTTGGTATTTAACGGGAGGAATTTGGTCCTACATTGGAACTCTATATCTCATTATTGTGTATCCGATTATGAATGTTGCAGTAGCTCACATGGCCTGCCACGATAGTAAAATAGGCACAGCCTTCAAATTCCGTGAAATATTCAATAAAATTGATGAAATAGGATGGAAAGATTTAGTAATATGGTATATTGTGGTAGAAATTATAGTTTTTGCAATAAGTATGATGGGATATTTAATTAGGTTATTTTTTGTTGTTATGGTCCTTCAGTTTGGGATAAATATTAATCCGATTTTAGGCATTTTAGAATTGTTAATCATAGTTCCGTATTATGCCATGTTTTTTGCCAGAGCATTGGCATTATTTTACATTTCAGGAGATCAAAAGTATCTGATATGCGAAAAATGTGGAGGTTACTATGAATTACAGTCTGGGGAGTCTCCAGAAGATTTTCAAGAATGTGAGTGTGGTGGAAAATTAAAATATTAAAAAAATTAAGAAATAACAATTGTTGCACCTATATTAAACTAAAAACAAGCTGTAAGGTTAAATTTAGTAAAAAAATATTGTAAAAAAAGGTTATTTAAGAGCATTTTGCTAATGCTCTTGAGATTTTTTAAGTTTTAAATAGATTCATCTTCATCCAGGGCTAATCGCATGGTGTCTGGATCCTGAGGCATTTTTTCCAGGAATTCCTCGGCTGCGTAGCGTACATCTCTGGAACCGATGATGTAACGGCCCACTACTATAATGTCTGCTTCACTGTCCAGGGCCTGATCCATTTTCTTAGGCACAATACCTCCAGCCACAGCTACCAATCCTTTTTTACCCAGAATATCTTTAATCTTGGTTATGTTACCCCATTCAGTCATTTCTTCCTGTACTTCGCCACGCTCAGCTTTCAGGGTTTCTAGGTCCACATTACGGTGTAAAAGGACGATATCTGGTTTGTAGGTGATGGATTCCAGTTTTTCAGTGAAGTTGTCCACATTCATCATGTCCAGGATAGAGTAGATTCCCTGTTTCTGGGCTTCGTGGACTGCTTTTTCAATTGATTCCTGTGTTCCCAGGCCTGAGATGGCCACGGCATCAGCAGTTTCATCAGCAGCCATTTTAACTTCAATTCGACCTACATCCAAAGTTTTGAGGTCGGCTATGATGAATGCATCTTTTTTAAGTTCCCGGATTTTGCTGACGATTCCCACTCCGAACTTTTTAACCAGGGGGGTTCCTGCTTCTATGAGTATTCTCTCTCTGTCAGGTAGGCTTTCAATTATGCGTTCCATCTCTTGTAGGTTATCTAAATCAAGGGCCACTTGTAGGTATGGGGGTTTCCACAGTCTTGTGACTTTGAATCCCATTATTGGGTGTGCTCCTCTGTCTTTTTCTGCTAAAACTTTGTCGACAGATGGATATCCTTCCATGGCTCTTCTCAGGGCTAGTTTGGTTGCTCCGTAGTTGTACTGGTAGATTTTGCGGTAATCTGTTGCTTCAGGGTGGATGAACACACTGATGATTAATACCATATCCTCTGCATTTTCTTTGGGTAGGATTCCTTCTTCCACTGCATCGGCCACTGCTCGGCCTACTGCGGTTTGAGCTGGTCCGAATATTTTGTTGGCATCATCCAAACAGCGCACGCTGACCTTAGGCACTATGAGTGTTGCTGGTTTGGTCATCAGGTTGGGTCTGATTACTGAAAGCAGGGGGGTGTGGCCCAGTGAAAGGTTCGACATATTATTTACAAATGCTGTTCCGGCAGGGCCGTTCTTATCTCCAATTACCAAATCAATGTGAGCTATTTCATTACCATTTCCGATCAAGGCTTCCCCTATTAGGTACATAAACATGATCCTCCTTTTATAAGTCTCATTTGTATCTATATGGTTAACTGGTATAAATAGAGTGCGATGAACTTGGGGGGTGGGTGATTAGAAAAACTTTTAAGAAAAAGACTAAGTTTGGGGATCCAGTTGAAAACTAGGTAACTTTTGCAGTAAAAAGATTAAATGAGTTATATTAAAAAATAAAAAAGGATAAAAGATGGTTAATCTTCTATTTTACCCTCCAAATAATCAGCATAGCCTGCTAAGTCCAGGAGGCCATGACCAGAGAAGTTAATAACAATGTTTTTCTCTTCACCAGTCTTCTTACATTCAAGAGCCTCGTCTATTCCGACTTTAACTGCGTGACAGGTCTCTGGAGCCGGTACAATTCCTTCTGTTCTGGCGAAGGTTACTCCACTCTCGAATACGTCGGTCTGTTTAACGGTTCTTGGTTCTATAATGCCTTCATGAGTCAGTAAAGCCACTAATGGTGACACGCCATGGTATCTGAGGCCACCTGCATGATCAGATGGGGGTATGAAGTTATGACCCAGGGAGTACATCTTGATTAATGGGGTAAGTCCAGCAGTGTCTCCAAAGTCATAGCAGTATTCACCCTTGGTCAGGGTAGGGCAGTGGGATGGTTCCACAGCTATGAATTTACAGTCGATTTTTTCATCTAACTGATCCTTGATGAGGGGGAAAGCTGCTCCTGCATAATTACTACCTCCACCCACACAGCCAATCATGACATCAGGTGATTCATCGAATATTTCCAGTTGTTTCTGGATTTCCTGACCTATAATGGTCTGGTGTAACATCACGTGGTTTAGAACACTTCCCAGAGAGTAGTTAACTTTTTCATCGTTTAAAGCGTCTTCAACAGCTTCTGAAATGGCCACACCTAATGTTCCAGGGTGGTCTGGGTTTTCTTTGAGTATTTTTCTACCAAATTCTGTTTTATCACTAGGTGATGCTAAAATTTCCCCATCATAAAGTTCCATAATGGTTTTTCGGTAAGGTTTCTGGTTAAAGGATACTTTAACCATGTAAACTGTGCAATCAATGCCCATCAGTTTACAGGCCAGTGAAAGGGCAGTTCCCCATTGTCCTGCACCGGTTTCAGTGGTTAAACGTTCTATACCATCTTTTTTAGCGTAATATGCTTGTGCAATGGCGGTGTTGAGTTTGTGGCTTCCTGTAGGGGACGTGTCTTCTCTTTTGTAGAATATCTTGGCCGGGG
This sequence comes from Methanobacterium sp. PtaB.Bin024, assembly GCA_002067065.1. Lineage (GTDB taxonomy): Archaea > Methanobacteriota > Methanobacteria > Methanobacteriales > Methanobacteriaceae > Methanobacterium. The sequence continues at coordinate 45,941 of MVPY01000040.1, read as the reverse complement.
TGTCCAGGTGCGCTTCCAGGGCTTTAGCTCGGACCAATGGGCTGGGACGGCCCATCTGTTTGTAAATGTTTCTTACTTCTTTAGGGATTTTGATGTATCTTTCTGTGGATAATTCCTGCTCTAACACTCCTTTGGAGAAGATCTTTGGCAGATTTTCCAGTTGATGTCCTTCTTCGGTCTGGTCGTATGGTGGGAATTCCACAGGAAGATCAGCAGCGATATTGTACCATTTTTTAGGGATTTCTTTTTCAGTTAGTTTTACACTGTACATGGTTTTTACCTCTAAACTCAATTCAAATTCAATGAATTTTAAAAAAACCTGATATTTCATATGATTGTCATTTTATGAAAACTAAAATCTTTTTTTGCAAACATCAATTTCCACTGTAAAATCAATGCATATTTGAGTTTTTACTGTTTTGTTTCTATTTCTTGAGGTTTTATTTATGTTGGATTTTAGTTAACCCCAGTATAGTTAACGTACTATTTAAACCTTTGTTGTATATATGTGTACGTTGGTGGTGAATTGCTTAATATAAAATGAACATAAAATTAAACCATGAAAATACTGGCTATAGATGTGGGTACTGGAACCCAGGATATAATGTTATACGATTCTTATGAATCCATGGAAAATGCGGTGAAGTTGGTTCTTCCTTCTCCAACCAGAATTATGGAAAATAGAATAACAAAGCATCATCATGATATTTTTTTAAGTGGAGAAACCATGGGCGGAGGCCCTGTTAATCGGGCCATAAAAAATCATCTCAAGAAGGGGTACCGGGTTTTAATGACTGAGAACTCTGCCAGAACAGTCAGGGATGACTTGGAAAGGGTCAGATCCTTTGGGGTGGAGATAGTGCCTGCCAGGGAAAAACATCCGGAAATTGCAGAATTAGAACTTAAAGATGTTGATTTGGAGGCTATTGGGGATTCCTTATCAAATTTCGGTGTGGAATTAGATTTTGACTATATTGGTGTGGCAGTGCAGGATCATGGCTACCAGGAGGGAACCGGAGATAGGAACTTCCGCTTCCAGAAGATAAAGGAGAAACTGGATATTCCTCGGACTCCTGAAGAATTCGCATACTATGGGGAAGCTCCAGAATATTTCACCCGCATGCAAGGGGTACTTAGAACACTTAAAGGATACGATCCCATGGTCATGGACTCCAAATTTGCTTCTATATGTGGAGCCACAATGGATCCATCGGTTGCTGAAATGGACACATATGTGGCTATGGATGTGGGTAATGGACACACACTGGCAGCAGCATTCATGGATGGGAAAATACACGGAGTTTTCGAACACCACACAGGCCTCCTCACCCCACAAAAGATAGAAAAACTTGTTAACAGGCTTTCTGAAGGGATCATCACTCATGAAGAAGTTCATGAGGATGGAGGCCATGGAGCATGGGCCATCGATGCAATTGGGGCCTTCGAATGTGTGGTGGCCACCGGACCAAAACGTGCCATTCTTGCTGATACGGATTTAAAGGTACATAACGCCGCTCCGGGGGGAGATGTGATGATGACTGGGCCTGCTGGGCTGATCAATGCTATAATGACTGAAAAAGGAGTTTACTAATGATCATCGATCCTCACATTCACAGTACGTACTCTGGAGACTCTACAGCCACAGTAAAAGATATAGTCAAACATTCCCGTAAAATTGGTCTGGATGCCATTGCCATCGCTGATCACGACTCTTTAAAAGGATCTGAAGCTGCTTTAAAAGAGTTCGGCAGGATGGATGATCTGGTGATTATCCCGGCCATGGAGGTTTCCACCACCAAGGGGCACATCGTTGCTCTAGGTATAAGTGAGGAAATACCCAAGAAAATCTCACCAGAAGAGACAATTGAACTCATCAGGGTCCAAGGGGGGATTGCAGTAGCTGCCCATCCATTTGTAGCCTATCGGGACGGCCTCTTCACTAATGTGAAATATGTGGAGGTGGATGCCATGGAAACTCTTAACTCTCGTTACATTTTTGGATACTCCAACTGGAGGGCTAAGAAGCTGGCTGAGGAGAAAAACGTCCCTCAAATTGGTTCCAGTGACGCTCACTTTCTGGGAGCTATTGGAAGTTGTGTCACTGAACTGGAAGCAGATTTCTCGGTCGATAGCATCATTAATGGAATTCTTGCTGGTAAGACCAGTGTTTACGGGGATCGCACACCTTTACCTCTCATCCTTAAAGAGGTTATAAATAAGAAGATCCGACGCATCTAACTATTATTTCTCCTTTTTTACTCATATCGAATAAGTTAAGATAAATTAAGATAAGTTTAAATATTCTAACACCCTATCTAGTGCCATGGTCCTTGATTCCCTAATACAGTACATCCATGAGAACTTCGTTTACTTACACCCTGGGTACACGCTCTTTAATACCATTGTATTTGGTATCATCTTGGGTTTAGTTATTCTTTTAATCATCAGGATGTTTCGCTGGATAGATAAAGATCCTAAGGACCTTTTCATCCCTCTCATCCCCTTCATATTCTTCGGATCCAGTGCACGTGCCCTGGTAGATAATGGGATATATCCCTTAACCTACATCCTGGTAACCCCCGGAATATATCTTTTAACAGGATTTTCAGCCATATTCACCCTCTTAGCATCAGTTTTAATTGAACGTAAGACTGGCTGGGACTACCGTTATATCATATTCACTGTGGGGGTAGCCATGTGCATCCCCAACATATATTACACCCAACATCTCAACCCGGTTGCATTATTCCAAGTGATGGGATCCTGGGCTCTGGTATCTGCCCCATTCGTGTTGCTTAGCCTGAAATGGAGTCTTTTAAAGGACAAGCTTAATCTTGCTGTTCTCCTGGCCCACATATTTGATGCCAGCACCACCTTTATAGCTGTGGATTTCTATGGTTATGGTGAACAGCATGTACTGCCCAATGCCCTCACCCAACTGGCAGACAGTGCCATAGTAATGTACCCCTTAAAAATAGCAGTTATACTCCCTGCACTTTACATTATTGACACTTATGTGGAGGATAAAACCATCAGGAACATGTTAAAACTGGCTATATTTATTCTGGGACTGGCACCAGGTTTAAGAAATTTCTTGAGCCTGTGTATGGGCACATGAGCCTGATAAGGGCCTTATTCTCCTCTTAAGGACGCAATCAAAAACTCATTTTTTAACACAATTTTTTTATTAAATCCCATCTAAAGATCAAAAATAATTATGTCAAACCACAAGGGGTCTTCCCATGTACATTGAGAATGTAAAAAAAGAAATGAAATTACCTGAAAAGGTGCGAATATTCGATACCACCCTCCGTGATGGCGAGCAAACGCCAGGGGTGGCTATAACACCGGACGAAAAGATCAGAATAGCTAAGAGGCTGGATCGCTTAGGAGTGGATGTTATTGAAGTAGGGTTTCCAGCCGCGTCACTGGGTGAGCGTAAAGCTGCCCAGGAAATTAAAAGTCTTGGACTTAATGCACAGGTATGTGGTTTGGCAAGAGTACTGCAGGAAGACTTAGACGCAGCTATAGACTCAGATGTGGATTACATTCACACTTTCATTGGAACATCTCCCCTCCACAGGGAATACAAGTTACACATGAGTCGGGAGGAGATACTCATCAAATCTGTGGATGCGGTGGAGTACATTAAAGATCATGGAATCATCGCTGAATTCTCAGCAGAAGACGCAACCAGAACAGAGTTCGAATACCTAAAAGAGATCTACTCTGCAGTGGAGGATGCAGGAGTAGATGTAATCAATGTCCCTGATACAGTGGGAGTTATGGTTCCAGCAGCAATGCGTAAACTCATTGAAGACCTTAAAAATGCGGTAAATATTCCTATAAGCGTCCATTGTCATGATGATTTTGGCTTAGCTGTGGCTAACAGCCTGGTGGCAGTGGAAGCCGGTGCCCAGCAGGTCCATGCAACCATAAATGGTTTGGGTGAAAGGGCAGGAAACACATCCTTAGAAGAGGTAGTAATGGCCCTTATGGTTAATTATGGTGTTAAAACAAACATCAACACTGAACTCCTGGTGGGTACTTCAGGACTGGTTTCCAGGATCACAGGGGTGAAAATGCCCCCGAACAAAGCCATTGTTGGGGACAACGCATTTGCCCATGAGGCAGGAATACATGTCCATGGAGTACTGCAGAAAGCCGAAACCTATGAACCCCTTAAACCAGAGATGGTGGGCCACTCCCGCCGCATAGTCATGGGAAAACACACTGGAGCCCGTGCTATACGGTCTAAACTGGATGATTATGGAATTGAAATGGATGAAGATCAGTTCTGCAGTTTATACGACCAGGTGAAAAAACTGGGAGACAAAGGGAAAACGGTAACCGATGCAGATCTCCATGCCCTGGCTGAAACAGTCATAGGAAAGCCAAAAGAAGAAAAAGTCAAGTTAGAAGGATTCACAGTCATGACTGGAGATAACGTACTCCCTACAGCTACGGTTAAACTCAATATTGAGGGTAAGATTAAAACCGCTGCAAAAACGGGTGTGGGTCCAGTTGATGCTGCTATAAATGCCATTCAAAGTTTAGTGATGAAGATAGCTGAGATAGAACTCAGGGAATATCATATAGATGCCATAACTGGAGGTACAAATGCACTGGCAGAGGTATTTGTAATAGTGGCTGATAAGGAAGGTAACAGTGCTACTGGACGTTCCACAGTTGAAGATGTTGTCATGGCCAGTGTAGAGGCTGTTTTAGATGCAATAAACAAGATTCTAATGGAAAGATAAAACTGGTGGTGTGCTTCTTAAGAATCCTTATATTGAATCAAGGATATACTAGCAACTAACAGTAAAATATTAACAAGTAACAATAAAAAAATAAAAAATAAAATCTAGTGGTGAAGTCAGGGGTGCAGAGGAAGTGAACAGTGCAACTATTCTGGTGGTGGAAGATGAAAGGATCACTGCTGAAGATATCAGGGCGGGACTGAGGTCTGTTGGATATAAAGTACCAGTAATATGTTCTGAAGGGGAAGACGCTGTTAAGCAGGCTCAAAGATTGGAGCCTGATTTAGTTCTAATGGATATTAAGTTAGATGGTGAGATGGATGGTATTCAAGCAGCGGCTGAGATAAGAAAGTCACAAGACATTCCGGTAATCTATCTGACAGCATATGCCGATGAAAAGACAGTGGAGAGGGCTAAGATTACTGAACCCTCCGGTTTCCTTGTTAAGGGTCAGGGGCTGTTAAACAAACCTTTTGACGAGCGTGAACTTAATGCTGCTATAGAGATAACCCTTTACAGACATCAGATGGAAAAAGAGCATGATCAGATCTCTTCTGCCATGTTTCGGAAAATTACAGAAGCAGTGATTGCAACAAACTCCACAGGCCAAATAAGGTTCATTAATTCTTTAGCCGAGGTTCTAACAGGTTGGAATAAGACAGAAGCACTTGGAAAAGAGTTAGAAGAAGTTTTTTTGCCATTGGGGGAAGTGACTGATGAATCTTCCCTGGAAGAAGTCCTACCTGAAAAGCAGACTCCTGAGTTAATATCTCGCAACGGGTCACGTGTCACGATTCAGGGCACAGTAACCCCAATTAAAGATTATAAAAAAAGGGTAACTGGTCTGGTAGTGGTTTTTAAGGTTCAAGAAGAATAATCTGACGGGATATTGTAAAAATATATAATGTCAATATTCATTTGGGGAGATATGAGGGAGGTTATGAAGTGGCAACTGTAAATATTTTGATAGTGGAAGATGAAAGAATAACAGCTCAAGACATAAAAAAGGCTCTAAATAGCGTGGGATATGAGGTTCCTGCCATTGTTTCTTCAGGTGAAGATGCCATTAAAATGTCTGAAGAGTTAAAACCAGATCTAGTTCTAATGGATATTAAATTGGAGGGTGAAATGGATGGTATCCAGGCAGCAGAAAAGATCAGATCCAAGCTGGGCATTCCAATTATCTATTTAACTGCTTATTCTGATGAAAAAACGGTTCAAAGGGCAAAAGTAACTGAACCTTCAGGATTTATCCTGAAACAACCCTACGGATTTTTACGAAAACCATTTGAAGAAAGTGAACTTAGCACTGCCATTGAAATTACTCTCTATAGATATCGGCTGGAGAAAAGGCTCCGGAAACATGATCAATGGTTGGGGGCCATGCTTCGAAGTATCAGTGATGCGGTTATAGCCACTGACCCTAAGGGACAGGTGAGGTTCATGAATATCATGGCTGAAGAATTAACTGGCTGGCTGGAAGAAGATGCTTTAGGCCACGATGTCCGGGATATATTCAAGCCTATGGATTATAAGTTTCCCATTGCTGAAGATATTATTTTAAAAGAAGAATTTTCGTTTAATAAGGCCATACTCGCAACTAAAGATGAAAGTACCATTACCGTTGATGGTAGTGTAACCCCCATTCGAAATATTGATGGTGAAATTGATGGTTTCGTGGTGATATTCCGTTCCGTAGAATGATGACACCTTAGGACGAATTTAAATGAAGTAGAAAAATAAATGATCTAATAATGAAATATCTTAATAAAAAACTGTATCAGCCTAAATATTCGCTAATTATCAATATTTTTTTATTTTTAGGGACTTAAAAGTTCTTATTTCCTTAAAGAACAGTTTGCATAAAATATATATAATACTTAGTAACACAAAACAATCATTGTATATCAATGGAGGTTAAAGCGATGTCAGAGGAAAATGTAGTGTACATTGGAAACAAACCGGTAATGAACTATGTATTAGCTGTAGTAACCCAGATGAACGGTGGTACACCCGAAGTAATACTTAAAGCAAGGGGAAGAGCCATTTCTCGAGCAGTGGATGTTGCAGAAATAGTCAGAAACAGGTTCATAACCGACGTGAATATTGGAAGCATCGACATATGCACTGAAGAAATCATGAATAACGAAGGAACTTCAACTAATGTTTCTGCCATTGAAATACAACTTTCAAAGGATTTCAGCAAATAGTTTTTAAAACTACTGTTTTTATTTTTTTACTTTATTAGCAGCTTTTTATTTTTTCCCATTTTGGCAGTTTTCTCTTAATTTTCTTCAAATTAATGGTTTGCCTTTATCAATAGTTTATAATGCTTTTTAAAACAGCATTGCCTCTTTCATATCTATCATTCCGTATAAATGGGCATGATCCAAATTAAAATGATATTTTAATTTTTACAATGGATTTAAATCAATTTAAGAGTTTAAAAAAAATAAAACTTTGACAGAAATTTTAAACAAGCGGATTTCGGTCTGGAAACTTCTGTCTTAACTTTTGTCTAGTACATTCTAAAGAATGTTCATCTAAATAGAATTTAAAGGAATATTATTCCTTTACTCTTCTTTTTTCCTTCTGCTACGGATGGTTCGAACCACTACTAAGAATGCAATGATAATTACTATAGCTCCCCCTATATAGTAGGCATATAGAGATGTTGGACCATTCATTTTATCATTGTTCAGGGCATACAGGGATCCGTCACCTGCACCGATGTAGATCATATTTCCGTAAACTGCAGGGGATGATTCTATAGGCTGGTTAATAATGCCGTAACCGGGGTTGTAAGTCCATTCCTCGTTTCCATTGTACTTGTTTACTATGTAAACTGTCCCACCGTCAGATCCGAAAACTATTTTATTATCAACAATAGCTGGAGATGATTTTATTGCTCTGCTGACGTTGTAGTCCCATTTTTCGTCTCCGTTTCGGGTGTCTAAACAGGCCATTTTGCCGTTATCTGCACCGATAAACAGACTGTTATCATAGGTGTCAATGGCAGGTGAGGAGGAAACTGGTTTTCCCATATCATAGTTCCACTTAAGGGTTCCGTTATCGATGGTAACAGCATATACTTTACCATCATCTGATCCAACGTACACCACACCATTCATCACTGCTGGAGATGATTCTATTTTATCTCCGGTGGTGTATTCCCATGTTTTATTTCCATTGGTAATATCGAGGGCATATATTTTACCATCATCTGATCCAACAAGTAAAGTGTCATCAGAGATAATTGGAGATGATTTAACAGCATTTCCAGTTTCATACTCCCATTTTTTAGTACCATCGTTTATATCAATAGCATAAACCCTTCCATCATTTGAACCTACATAGACGGTGTTGTTATAAATTATGGGGGAGGATTCTATGGAATTACCAGTTTTGTATTTCCATTTAACATTCCCGTTTTTAATATCTTGCGCGTAAAGGTAGCCATCCTTTGACCCTACATATAAATAGTCCCCAGATATTGCAGGAGAGGATACAATGGCACCATCTGTTTTATAATCCCATAATTTAGTGCCATCTTCCAGATTAACTGCATATACATGTCCATCTTCTGAACCGAAATATGCTATTTTGTTTAAGATGGCTGGAGAGGATGTTACAGCACCCTGGGTGCTAAAGTACCAGACCGTGGGTGTGAAGTCAGCAGCCTGATCAAGGTAACCTGTACGTTGAGCATTTTCATGGAACATGTTCCAATCTGCTCCTGCAACGGCGACAGGTGATGCCAGAAGGCAGGTTATCATAAATCCTAAGATTATTTGTTTTTTTCCAATATTCATAATTTCACCTGATTCAAATTACATTTTCAATAATCCTTAATCTCCTAGATGTCTCTGTTAAATCGGGTTACACCCATTGCAAAGAAGAGCACTGTGAAACCCAGAAGAACAACTACCTCAATCCATATGTCTCCAATTCCAGCTCCCTGTAACATAACTGCCCTTAATGCATTGTTAGCATAGGTTAAAGGTGCGATATATGCTATTTTTTGGAATATCCATGGCATAGTTTCTAGAGGATAAAATACACCGGATATGAACATCATGGGCATGCTAAAGGGCATCACCATCTGAATATAGTCTTCCTGGGTACTGACCCGTGCAGAAACCATTATTCCGAAACCCACAAAACACAAGGCGGTAAGTATCAGTAGGAATATGGCGAGTAACATACTGCCAGATATAGTAATATTGAACAGTACTATGGCTGCAGCAAGCAGTACCATGGCAGTGGATGTTTGAATGATAAGCCGGGATATTATTTTACCCCCAACCACAGTAGCAACACTGGTAGGAGTCATAAATAGTCGTGCCAATTCGCCTCGTTCTCGTTCTCCTGCCAGGGACTCTCCCATACTCATCATAGCACCCATCATAACTGTCATGGCCAGAATTGCAGGCACCAAAAAGTCGATGTATTTGATATCTCCGTAGATCTTGTTAATCTGAAAATTGATGGAATTCATGATGTTCTGGAAGTTTATACCAGATAACCCAGAAGATGATTGCACTCCCTCGGACTGCACCTGCAGAGTTGTAGACTGTGCTTGTAGGGCTTCAAGCTTTTCCATTCCAATTTCGGCAGATATCTGACTGAAAAGCGCCTGTGTTGCCGGAACCAGTACACTTGTTGCCATTTGGTCTGATGAATCCACATAAACTACCACTGACTTGGAATTACTACTGTTAAGATCCTCATAATCTGGAGGTAATATAATGGCTGCTTTGACCTGTCCAGATTCCACCATTTCCCGCCCACGTTGAGGGTCGCCAATTATGTCCTTTACATCATAAAGCGAGCTATTTTTAATGGCGTTAAGAGTAGCATCAGTCACTTGGCCGTCTGTCTGTTTGACCACCACTATGGGAATGTTTTCAATGGATCCGCCCATACCATAACCGAAAAGTGCGATCATGAGTATGGGAAAAAGGAAAATGGAGAATAAACGGGGTTTATGTCTCCACAGGACTAATAAGTCCTTTTTAATCATCCATATGATTTTTTTGGTTTCCACCTTTTTCATTCTCCTTCACCTTCTCCTTTTTTAGGCTTTTTAACGGTAACTTTCATGAATACATCCTCTAATGAAGGGTCTTTGGTTGAAATTGAGGTTATGTTACCACCACTTTCCATAATTGCAGCAATAACTTGGGTCACTGCAGTTTCAGTGTTGGCCAGCTTAAAGGCCAACCTACCTGACCGGTGGGTTTCAATATCTAGAACACAGGGGATTTGAGATAATTTGTTAATCAGTTCATCATCTGAACCAGTGACCATTAAACTCATTTCCCTGGCTTTATCTATTTCAGATTCATTTACAGCTTCTTTTAACTTGCAGAAGGAAGGATCTTCACTGTCGCTGGTGGTAGAATCCTCCATTTCACGCACAATTTTTCCTATATTGCTCTCAACACTTTCTTCCTGTACGAGTATGGTGTCTTTCAATCCCTGGGGGGTGTCAAATGCTGCTAGTTTTCCTAGGTTGATTATACCCACATGATCGCAGAGCATGTCCACTTCGTACATATCATGTGAACAGAGAATTATAGTATGACCTTTCTGGTTTAATTCGTCTATAAGCTCCCATAGAACGCTTTTGGTGGTGGGATCCAGACCAATGGTGGGTTCATCCAGAAACAGAATGTCTGGCTGGTGCACTAGACTGGCAACCACAGATACCTTCTGTTTCTGCCCTCCTGACATTTGCTTGATCATCTTATTTTCTGCGTACTTAATGTCCACCAGTTCCATCAATTCATCGATTCTCTTTTCTTTAAGGTCTTCAGGCATTCCATAATAATCTGCACAGAGTTCAGCATTTTCTCGAGCCGTGAGATCAGCATAAAGGCTTACTAACTGTGGAACCATCCCTATTTTTTGACGAACTTCGTTGGGTTTTTTTATTATATCATAACCCGCCACCTGTGCGGTTCCTGATGTGGGGGGGATTAGGCAAGTTAACATCTTAATGGTGGTGGTTTTACCTGCCCCGTTAGGTCCTAAAAAACCGAAAATACTTTTGTTTTTAACCTTTAAATCCAGTTCATCCACAGCAGTGAAGTCTCCATAGCGTTTGGTAAGATTGAATGTTTCTATGGCGTATTTCATAAATCTATCTCCTTTCTTTTGAGGGCGAACATATCCTCCATGAATTCTTTCCACATCTCAGTTGCGCCTAATTCTCTGCCATGGGCAATGATCTGCCTAATGCGATTAAGACTAGCTTCTCCATCTTCAGTTATTTCGTAATATTTAACTTTTCTTTTACCCTGATGCTCCCATGTCCCGCTTATCAGTCCTTTTTTTTCTAGTTTGTGCAGTACAGGATAAATCACACTGGCGCTGGGCATTTTTTTATCAAGGGGGGATGCTGAATGTAGCTGGGTCATTATTTCATATCCATGTTGTCGTTTCCTGCTGATGAGCCAAAGGATCATAATGTTGCCGAAACCTCTCATGAATCCCCTGATCATTTTTTTATCGTATTTGGGCAGGTTTTCGATTTCAAATTCAAAATCATGCTTTTTTGAATCATCTCCTGCTTCAACAGCATTTGAATCTTCTTTTACCATTTTAGAACTCCAATTAGAGATGTTTATATATAATATATAATTTTTTTATATATCAAAATATGATATATTGCGTTGGGATATAATCTAATGTAAATAGCACTATATAAAGGGGTCGGTTTTACGGGCATGATTTCAGGATTCTATTTGGATAGGATCAAATGGGAAACTTTTTCGAAAAATATATCACAATTCTGATAGAAAATTGTGAAACATGAAAATCGGATTTTCCACCCTGGCATTGTTCATGGGGTCCTTTGAGGAATTTTTAGATATAGCAACTGCAGATGGGTTTAGCCTAATTGAAATACTTTGTGAAGGTCCTTATTGGCCTAGAAACATGCTTAACTCCGGAGAAGGATTTGAAATATTTTCATCTTATGATATAGATGTTTTCCTGCACGCACCCACCATTGATCTTAACCCTGCCAGTTTAAATAAGGGTATAAGGGAGGAAACGCTCTGTCAACTCAAAGAAACTCTTGATCTGGCGGTTAAAATTGGCGCTAATGCCATAACCACCCACCCTGGACTAATACATCGCCTTGAAGATCGGGTAAGAAATATTGCAAAATCTTATTCTGTAGAAACTCTCACTGAGGCCAATAGATATGCTGAAGATGTGGATGTTATATTTTCCGTGGAGAACATGCCCCATAGATATGCCTACTTCTGTAACACTGCCCAGGAACATGCTTACTTCCTGGATAAATGTAACTGCCATGGAACCGTAGATCTGGGTCATGCCAACACCACAGGAGATCCCGAGTCGTTTCTAAGACTGGAAAATATTCATTACTACCATTTGAATGATAATAATGGAGAAAAAGACCAGCACCTGGCACTGGGTCAGGGCACACTTGATCTGAAACTAATTAATGCCGTTGATCTGGGAATAATAGAACTCAACAACTATGAAGATGTTTTAAAAAGTAGAGAGGTCATTGTGGGTCTTGCTAAATAAACTCCAAATAAATTTTACTTAGATAATAAAAAACAGAGAAATAAAAAAGAACTACACAACAGGGTTATGAGTTCATGTCTAGCAAAGTGTATTTTTCTAATTTCCGTTCCAGAAGAAAGGAAGAAAACAAAACCAACAAAATAAAACAATTATTTGATAAGGCGGGTTTTGCAGAATTCATTCATAAAGGAGATTTAACAGCCATCAAACTTCACTTCGGAGAAAGAGGAAACGACACATTTCTTAAACCAGTTCTCGTGAGTTCATTAGTTGAAAAAACTTTGGATTGCCAGGCTAAACCTTTTATAACTGATACTAATACTCTTTACTATGGAAGTCGCCATAATTCGGTTGATCACCTAAAAACTGCCATAAAGAATGGTTTTGCCTATGCAGTTACTGGGGCGCCACTGGTCATTGCTGATGGAATTCGAGGAGATAACTGGACTTCTGTGGAAGTAAACTTAAAACATTTCAAAGATGTTAAAATAGCAGGAGACATTGAAAAATCGGATAACATGCTGATTTTATCCCATTTTAAGGGTCATGGGATGAGTGGATTTGGAGGAGCCATAAAAAACCTGGCCATGGGATGCTCTGCTGCCCCAGGGAAGGTGGAACAACACCAGTGCTCCAAACCAGTTATAACCAGTGAATGCACTGCATGTGGAACCTGTGTGGACTCCTGCCCTATATCGCTGATAACCCTTCAAAATCAAAAGGCAGAAATTGACCTTGAAAAATGTATAGCATGTAATAACTGCCTATCTAACTGTCCAGAATCAGCTATCGAGTTGGATTCAAAGTCATTGCCAGAATTTTCAGAAAGAATGGTAGAATATGCCTATGGGGCGGTTAAACATAAAAAAGGAAGGGTGGGTTACATCAATTTCCTCATGGACATTACTCCTGACTGTGACTGTGAAGCATTCAGTGATACACCAATTGTTCCTGATATTGGAATAATGGCCTCTAAAGATCCAGTTGCTTTGGATGCAGCATCGTATGATCTGGTGAACCAGCAGATGGGATTGGAGGGCTCCTTACTTGAACATCAGCACCATCATGGTGGTGATAAATTCAGGGGGGTGTGGGAGGATGTTGATAGTAGAATACAAATCAGATACGCGGAAGGAATTGGCCTTGGAACCCAAAAATATAATTTAATAAGCTTATAAAATATTGTTGTAGTGGATGTTGGTAAATAACACGGTTTAAAATGTTTAGTGGTATGTGAAGTTTCCACTAATAAATAGAAGAATAGCTTATAAATTTTTCCATTTTTTCTCCAGAACAAGGTATTAAATAAATGATAATGGAAGGCAATATTAAAGTGTTAATTTTATGGTTATAGTTAACTTTGGCCATTTGAGGGGGTTATTAAATGGACTTAGCTTATATCTGGTTAATACTGGGCATTATCGGAGCATTAGTAATCCTGGCAGCACAATTTTATTCCAAGCGAGTTTTGACCTTTAAAAAAATTGTAAAAACATTCCTTCTTTCTTTTCTGGTTATCACCGTTGGTTTCAGTTCTTTATGGGCATTTATAGGCCACACATTTTTCGCGGTTCAAACAGCTTCTTATATTGGATGGGCCCCTGGAAGTCCCTTTCAACAGGAAGTAGCCTTTGCTAACCTGGCATTTGGTGTTCTGGGGATACTTTGTTATTGGGTAAGGGAAAACTTCTGGACTGCTACGATAATTGGTGTTTCTATTTTCCTTTTGGGCGATGCCATAAGCCACATAAGTAACATGTTTTCTACAGGTAATTATGCTCCTGGAAATGCAGGGGCAGTTCTAGTTCTGGATATACTGGTGCCTTTGTTACTGTTAGGTCTCCTAGTAGCCTACAAATTCCTGCAAAACAGGGATGTTCGCAGTGCCATTAAGAGTTTGGAAAGATCTTTATAGGTTAATTTAAAGCATGCACATGTGAGGTCGGTGATTTGCAGGACAGTAATCAGGTTATAAATCCGGAAGGGATTAATGTCAAGCGTATAGAAACCCTGGTTGATGGAATTTTCGCCATAGCCATGACCCTCTTAGTTCTGGGAATAACTGTACCATCCCTGGTCAATCCCACCGAAGCAGACATATATAGGGCTTTATATGGTCTTTTACCTAACTTCTACAGTTATTTCATCAGTTTTATCCTTTTAGCTGTTTTTTGGAGGATTAACCACACTCAATTTAATCGGATTAAAAATGCGGACAATGGTCTATTGTGGATAATGGTATTCTGGTTGCTTTTTGTGGCGTTAGTTCCTTTTTCAGCATTTTTTGTAGGTGAATACGGCAATTTCCAGATTTCCAATGTATTTTTTGATCTGAACCTCTTTGCCATAGGATTTCTCCTGTTCCTCAATTGGCGTCATGCCCTTAACAATGGCCTGGTTGATGAAAGTAAAAGTGGAGGGAGTAAATCTTCATTGAAGATCAGTTTAATGTTACCTGCAATTTCCCTAATTGCACTGGGCCTTACTTTCATCCCTTTTTTTAAAACGTATGGTTATGGTTGGACAAGCCTGGTTTATCTAGCCATTCCTTTGTTAAAGCATTTCCAATAATTAGTTAGGTTGGTAATATTAAATTTTAGGTTAAAATAGTTAAAAATCGATATCTAAAACATCTTTAATATTGTCAACCACAAAATCAGCAGCATTCAAGACTTTAGCAGATGGATTTTCATCTTGCTGTGTGGTTAAAACACCAACATCTGCTTCTTCAAGTGCCAAGATATCGTTGGCACTGTTACCTACCATCATAACCCGATATTTTCCTTTAAGCTCCTGCACAATTTCCTTTTTTCTTTTGGAATGGGCAGTTCCAAAGACGTTTTCGGTTGGAATGTGAATGAAACTGGCTAGCTGTTCCAGGGACTTGGTCCGATCTCCTGATGCAACAAAGATACGAAGACCTCTCCTTTTAAGTTCTTCCACCACCAGGGGGACTTCAGGGAATATTTTTCCACCAGCGGTAATGGTAAACTCGATCTGACCGCTATGAAAGTTCACAATAAAACCGGAACCACTGCATATCTGCACGTTGTATCCTTTGTCAATAACCGTCCTGATGGTATCCTGAATATCACTAACTTGGGTTTTATCATCCTTTATAATATTTAATAATTTATTTTTATTAATATCTATCGAAGAATAGCTTATATCAAAAGGAACATTATTCCTGCTAATGAATTGGTGGATACTTTGTTTTGAACGGGCATTGTTAATACAAGTGGCAGGATCAGTCTGCAGAACGACCAGGGCCCGGTAAGGATGCTGGTCTACCAGATCAATGGAACTGGTGTGATCACTGATAAGTCCAGATTTAATATCTTTAATTGCCCTGTATCTTGAAATCAGGGTTCCGGAGTTATCAAAAACTACTGCTTTCATATTTCTTAATAGTAAACAATAACTTAAATAATTACATCCTCCTTTAAAAATGGAGTGGAATTATTCTAGTATCCTATTTCTTTACGCTATTAATGTGGAGTAAATGAAGTAAACCCCTAAAAACACAAGGAAAATCCCACAAATAATCATCATGATTTTATAACGTTTTCCAGGTAACATATGTCGTCCTTTACTGGTGAAGAAAGAAACTAAACTGAACCATGCAAGATCTGCGCCCCAATGGCCCACTAAGAAACTTAAAACTCCGATAATCCCTGCTAGCTCTATTCCTTTAAGCATGAAAGCCCAGCCTACAGTAGCCCACCATAGGTAGAAGTAAGGGTTGGTTACACTGGTTATTATTCCACTAAGAATTGATCCCCGTTTCTCAACAGATTCTTCTTTTTCAGGGATTTCTGAGGGTACCGGAGATTTAGCAATGGTATAACCAATATAAATAAGCATCAAACCACCCACACCGCCGATGATCATGGTTGCTGTTTTTGATCCGATGGCCCAGCCAAGACCCAGCACCAAGAGTATCATCAGGGTTATCTCAGCAATGTAATGTCCCAGAACAACCAGTGGCCCGGCTTTAGATCCTTTCTTAAGTGAATCAGAGATGGTGACAGTGAGCATTGGCCCCGGGACCATGGCACCGGATAAACCAACCCAAAATGATGCCACAGTGAATAAGAAAACTTCAATCCACATTTGAAATCATAGACTCCTTAAATCATAAACTTCCATAACTTACATTCTATAATTTACATTCTAAGAATAAATAACATAACCTGTCCTGAAAAAAATTTCCTATAGCTAAAGATCCTATAAATAAAGAAAAAGGTAAAGAAAAGGGGCTGATTCCGCCCAAAAATTTTATTCCATTTTATTCCATAAAATTGAAGTCTGTGCCTATGTTTTGTTCATTGGCTCTTTTGTAAATCATTCCTGCGGTTACTACATCCTGAACAGCCAGGCCAGTAGAGTCGAAAACAGTGATCTCATTATCTTCCCTGCCGGTTTTTTTGCCAATGATCACTTCTCCAATTTTGGCATGGATATCCTTCTCTTTAAGAACTTTCTGCGAGACAGGAACATTGATCTCCCCGCTGTGACTGGCCTGATCCCATGAATCTATAATGATCTTTGAGTTAAGGAGTAATCTGGTTTCCAGCTCCTGTTTAGTAGGTGCATCAGCACCCATGGCATTGATATGAGTTCCTGGACTAATCCATTCGGCCTTTATAACTGGTTTCCGAGAGGGGGTGGTAGTTACAACCACATCTACATCACGAACAGCCTCTTCAACTGAATCAACAGCTTCCACATCGAAACCATATAATTCAGATGCTGTTTTGGCGAAATTGGTTCTGGTGCTGCATGTCCTGCAATATACTTTGGCTTTTTTAATGTTCATTACTTCGTTAAGAGCCATCAGTTGAGTGCAGGCCTGTTTACCTGCTCCAATTATTCCTAAAGTCTCTGAATCGGGTTTTGCTAGGTATTTAGTGGCCACTCCTGCAGCTGCACCGGTTCTCATGTCTGTTACCCATGTTCCATCCATAACTGCCAGTGGAAATCCTGTTTCAGGATCTATGAGTTCGATGATGGCCATTACTGTGGGTATGTTGTGATTCTGAGGATTTTTGGGGTGAACATTCACACATTTAACTCCGGCTTCCTCTGTGCTCCGCACGTAACAGGGCATGATCCTCAGATCTCCTTCGTGGAAAAATAAATAATCTTTAGGAGGCATTTGAACATCACGTTGCGCAAAAGCCTTAAAAGCTGTTTCAACAGCACTAACAACTTCTTTCATGCTTATGAGATTCTTTATTTCACTTTGTTTTAATAAAAGAGTTCCAGACATCTTTGCACCTCTAATTAATCCAAATTACACCTCTAATTAATCCAAATTACACCTCTAATTAATCCAAATTAAATAATCAAATATTTCAATTCACGGTATTCACAAGATTTTCACGGTAATTTAATTATAGCGACCTAAACATTTAACTTTAACTATTTGTGCATCTAAGAACACTTTTTAGGAAATAAAGGTGGCATATGGATTTAATAATAAAAGAACGATAACTTGAATATAATCACAAAAAATAAGTCCATGTTCTAATTCAGTAAGCACCAATTATTAGATATTTGGTAGAATGTGAATTAACTATAGGTATTTATATGGATATCTACAAGCGTTTCTGGGAAATAGATGTTCTAAGGGGACTGGCCATTTTGATGATGGTTACATATCATTTAATGTTCGATCTGGCCTATTTTGGAATATATTCCTTGAACTTATCCTCAGGGGCTCTTTGGATTTTTCCCAGGATAATTGCATTCATCTTTATTTTCCTGGTGGGGATATCCTTAACCTTAAGTTACTCTCGTGTAGATATTATGCGTAAAGATCAGGAAAAAAGGAGTTTATTCCCTAAATACCTGAAAAGAGGGGTGAAATTATTAATCCTGGGACTGTTCATCACCTTGATCACCCGGATATTCATCCCCCAGGACTTCATAGTCTTCGGAATCCTGCATTTCATTGGACTTGCCATAATATTGGAATATCCATTTTTGGATAAAAAATACCTTAACTTGGTCCTGGGAATTGTATTCATAATTTTCGGCTTCATCCTGGCACAATTCACAGTTGGCTTCCCATGGCTACTATGGTTGGGTTTAAAGCCTGACGTGTTTGTCACAGTGGATTATTTCCCCTTATTTCCCTGGTTGGGAGTGGTTTCACTGGGTCTGTTTATGGGAAAGGTTTTATACGCAGATTATAAGAGGAAGTATTCCCTTCCAGACCTTTCAAAAAATCTGTTAATCAAAATGTTCAGCTTTCTTGGTAGACACTCTCTTGTAATTTATTTAATACATCAACCAATCCTTATAATGGTCCTTTATGTGTTGGGTGTCCTTGATCTAGGGAATTTATTTTATCTCCTCAATTATTAAGATAAATGAGAGAGGATGAGAAAAGATGCTATCCTTTTTTTGTCGAACACACTTGGTGGACCAATGGTAAATATAATAAGATTCATTTCCCAAATCAACAAGTGGTAATAGAATAAACAATAGTAATGAATAAAGTGTACAAATCGCTACTCACATACCCTGGGTGGGAACATGAATATTTTAGAAAAATCACAATCAATCAGAAATCACCAAAAATCAGCGTTAGAAAACTTAGAAGGATATATTGAACGAATTAATAACGATAACCCTAAAATAAAAGCTTTTTTAGAGTTGAACACTGATAATGCAATAGAAAATGCTAAAGAAATCGATGATAATATAGAAAATGGACGTGAAGTGGGAAAACTGGCTGGGCTGGTTATAGGGATCAAAAGCAACATTAATGTGGAGGATTTCCATATCACCGCCGCCTCCAAAACACTGGAAAATTACATTGGAAGTTATGATGCCACAGTAATCAGGCGTATAAAGGCTGAAGATGGGATAATTATTGGAATGACCAATATGGACGAATTTGCCGCAGGAAGCTCCACTGAAACATCATTCCAAGGTCCCACAGACAATCCCCGGGCACCAGGCAGAATTCCAGGTGGATCCAGTGGTGGAAGTGCTGCAGCAGTGGCCTCTGGTATGTGCGATATTGCTTTAGGTTCTGATACAGGAGGATCCATACGCAACCCTGCCTCTCACTGTGGAGTGATGGGATTCAAACCCACATATGGTGCTGTCAGCCGTCAAGGACTACTGGATTTAGCTATGAGTTTTGACCAGATTGGTCCTTTCTCTCTGGATGCCAGTGGAGTGGCTCTGATGTTAGAGGTTATCGCTGGGGAGGATCGTCGTGAGTGCACCACCATTGACTGGCAAGTACCTGAGTTCACCAAAAGCATGGCTAATTCTGAAGATGCACTTAAAAACATGCGCTTGGGTGTAGTAAAGGAGTTCTTTGACGTCTCTGATGAAGCCATCGTTAATATTATTGAAGAAAACATCCAGCAAATGCAGGAAGCAGGGGCAAAAGTGGTAGAATTGAACTTTGATTATCTCAAATTATGTCTGCCTACCTACTACCTCATAAACTATGTGGAGTTTTTCTCTGCCACCAGAAAATATGATGGCAGAAAATATGGTGAACGCATCGAAGAGGTGTGTGGAGAAGAAGTGCTGCGTCGGATATACATGGGATCATACATCAGCCAGAAAGAATTCAGTGGTAAATATTATAAAAAGGCATTACAGGCCCGTTCACTTATAAGAAAAGAAATAACTGGTCTTTTAAAGGATGTGGATGTTTTGGTAGGTCCAACCGTTCCTAAACTACCTCATAAAGTGGGCACTGAACTGGAACCAATGGAAATGTATGCTTACGACATCCTGACAGTTATAGCCAACCTGGCTGGTATTCCTGCCGCCAGCACACCTGCTGGAGATGTTAATGGAATACCTGTGGGAATGCAGTTACAGGCCAAACCACTGGATGATGAAAAGATCGTTAAGCTCATGGCTGCCCATGAAGTACTGAATTAACATATTTATATTTTTATTTATTTTGGAAAACTGAATATCCGAAAGCCCAATTAAATTACCTAAAAGACTAAAACGAGGCTTCCATGAAAAAAATAGGCATCCTGTATGTTAAAGGATCACTACCTAACTTCGAGAACTTCGGAGAGTTACCTACTCATGTTTTAAAGGATAATGGGCTAGTAAATGGTAAAAAAGGTCATAAAGTCTTGGATGGTCTCATACTTCCTGGTGGAAGTATCATGGAATCACTGAGCATCAGCCCAGAAGTTGAAAATGTCATCAGGAAAATGGACAGCCAGGGTAAGTTCATACTGGGCATGTGCTCCGGGTTCCAGGTTCTTGCCCATAAAACAGATATTGGCCGGAAATCTCCCTGTCCAGTGGAACGCCCGGGCCTGGGAATACTGGATGTCACATTCCACCCCATGATAGGCACTGATAGAGTGGAAGCCGAGGTAGTGGATGAATCCTTCCTGACTAAAGGAATGATGGGAGGAAGTGTAACTGGTTTTCACTGCCACACCTATGGTGATATAAGGGGTGACGCACAGCCAGTCTTCTTTTCAAAGGTTAAAAGGACAGATTACACGGATAATCCTCGTAAAATACTTTCAGGGGTCCGGAATGATGAGGGGAACGTGGTGGGAACCATGGTCCATGCATCTCTGGATGAAAATCCATCCCTTAGGGATAATATTCTGGGTTACCTTGATGCAGATGGACAGGATATTCAGGAGATTGAATCAGCCAATCATGCGCTGGTCGAGAAAATTAAAGGAGAAATAGGGATAGGATGGGATATTTATTCAGATTACCGTGTTTTTAAGGGTTCAAATGATGTTTCACAAATGCCTCCATTTCTCATGATTGCCAGCACAGGATCTGATTCTGGTAAAACATTCCTAACCACAGGACTAGTGGGAGCACTCCGAAAAAAAGGTTACCGGGTAGGAGTACTGAAGGTTGGTCCAGATATAAGGGACCTGGTACCGGCACTCTACCTGAATAAAGAGAAAATGGAGAACTTTTCATCCATTCAGATAGGTGGCCTAGGCTGGAAAGACTTAAAAGAAGTAATTAAAACGGTTAAAGGACAAAATTACGATTTAATCTTAATAGAAGGTGTTATGAGCATCTTCACAGGACTTTTAAATGAAAAAACTCCATTTTCAGCTGCAGAAATTGCCATAGCAGGAAATATCCCAACATTACTGGTTACTGGTTGTAACAAGGGAGGTATTGAAACTGCAGCCATTGATCTGGCCTCTCATGTGAATATAATGCAGAAATTGGGTATAAAAACTACTGGAGTTATCTTAAATAAAGTTTACCATGAGGGGATAGCTGAAACTGCATCGGATTATCTTAAAAATGTTACTGGACTTGAATGGGTGGGCAGGGTTCCCAAGGCCCAGTTAGCTGCCAGGGGAGGAACTCCTGAGGTGGAGATAAAACTGGAAGACTTCTGTCTGAAGGCTATGGAAACTGTTGAAGAACATCTGGATGTTGATGGAATCATGAAAATGGCTCAAAAACCAGATTTCAATGGTTATAAGTCCTATAAAGAGATATTAAAAGACTTCATGAACTAATTTTTCATAGGCCGTTATAGATCATAAATTTTTATAATCATTAATTTTTATAGATCATTAAAAATTTTTCTCAGATCGCTTTAAATTTTAGGGGGATCGATTTTTTTAAGGCAATTAAATGCCTTTAAACTCATGGTAACCTTCAATTAATTCTGCACCACTTAAAAACACAAGATCATGTTTTTTGGCATACTTGGCCACATCATCGGTGACCATGGAATTACCAGTCACATCATCCATCATTTCACAGCAAACTGCCACTTCAGTTAACCCTGCCATTTCTGCCAGGGCCACACTCATTTCAGTATGTCCTTTTCTATTTAAAACATGGCCTTCAGTGGCTCTAAGAAGAGTTACATGTCCAGGGGCACGGAAATATTTACCAAAATCAGCAAAATTCCCATTTTTACATAAAATTCCAAGTTCTTTGATGGTGCAGGCCCGATCATTGTCGGTGATGCCAGTGAAGGTCTTCCTGTGGTTTACAGTTATGGAAAAGGCTGATTTCTCATCATAAGGAATGTCATTAGGTGATAATTTTCCCAGAACTGGATATTTATCAGTGGCAGCTTCCATCATATCAGTCATGAATGGTATGCCCAGCTGGTCTGAGATCTCTGAAGATAGGGGAACACAAACCAGTCCACCAGCATCATTTCTAATGGTAGTCATATGTTGGGGTGTCATAAACTCCGCAGATATGATCATGTCTGTTTCACGTTCCCGGTTATCATCATCAAATATTAAAACTATTTCTCCATTCTTAAATGCTTCTACTGCTTTTTTTATCATATAATCACAGGATTAGATTTTTTTCATAGTAAATTGGGTTAAAATTTTTTAAACTCAATTTCGTTTTGTTCACGTCTACTGATTGGTTTTTATAATATATTAAATCTTCAAAACCAATAATCAATCTGATTTAATAAATCATTTATTCTATTTTAAGGGTGGCCACATCTCCATCTTCAAGTTTGAGTTTTTTCCTGAGTTTTTCTCTGGCTACGAACTCCAAAGTCTTACTGGAATGCTGGGTTTTAACTGGAAACAAGATTGCTCCATCTATTTCTCCGTTTAACTGGGCTCTTAGAAATTTAACATCACCAAAGCCTTTACTACCCTTAATGATCCCCATCGCATCTTCGAGATCATTTATTGACTTGGTATCTTCTTCTGAAATTTTCAGGTTAAGAGTCCCGGGGAATGGTTCAAATCCAAGTTTTTCCCGAAATTTCTCCTTATAAATTTCTAAAGACATGAAATAACTGCCTTCACCTGTTCCAGAGACTACTGTTCCTATAATTTCCATTTTAAATCCTCAATATTTTAAATCCTCAACATTCCTTAACTGATTTATGAAGGTTTCAGTTGCCAGCATATGAGCTTGTCTTAAAGGTTCAGGGGTTTTATAAATACTTGTTTGTCGAACAACATCTAGAACTGTGTCAAGACACATTTTATGGCCAACACTCACATAAATTCCCCTAAAAAAGGCCCCAACCACACGATTATTATGTTTAATAAGTTGAACTTCTTCTTGTGCGTGTTCTCTTTGGGTGGCCTCCATTATATAACTTCCACCAGTTAACCTTTTTGCCACACCCATGGTGGGAACATCCAGAAGTACACCTACATGGGAGGCCAGTCCAAAAGCATTAGGATGCATAATCCCATGGCCATTAACCATCAAAATATCAAAATCATGCTCAAGGGTGTTAACAACAGAAACTACGGCATCAGCCTCCCTTACACCTAGAAAACCAGGCATATATGGGAAAAATAATTCAATATTCAATGTTTTTTTATCTAATATGTCCAGACCTTCGGTTTCCAGAACCACAGCAGCGGCAACTGCTTCATTATCAACTGAAAATGAAACATCAGCACCTGCTACCTTCGTAATATTGTTGAAGCAGTCTTTTTGGGCCACTTTGTCTGCTAATGAATGTTGACTGTTGGTTAAAAGTTGGGTAAGGTTAATAGAAGGCATTATCTTTCATATTCCAATTCTGTGTAATAGTATTCCAATTATTTCCACATGATTAGTATTCATCACAGATCAATCTTTAACTTCCCCAGTAATTGTGCAGAATATAGGACCACGAATGTCAATGACCTTGTTTTTACTGGTGATATAACGCATGGCCACATCATCAAGTTTAAGGTTGACATCAGAGGGTAGTTTGGCTATTGTTGTCCTCAAACGAGCAGATTCTTTCCCACTAACCACCATCTCTTCTATACGATAGGCGACCTGGGCTGCCACCCCATCCAGGTAGCTGATACCCGTCGGAATACCGTTTCTAAGGGCCTGTATAGCTAGATCATCTACGATCTCATTCCCCATATTGGCAATGACATCTTCAATCACATCATCCAGTGGTTGTAGTGTGTTGAGGGAGCTGGGATGGGGCACTCCCACAATGTTTCCATCATAGACATATATTCTGTTCCAGCTGGCTGGTCCCAGTAGTTTGGTTCCTGCTTCTGGTTCCACAATCTTGACTGTGATGTTTTTATCCAAAAACTCTCCTTTAAAGATGGTAAACTCGCAGGGTGATTCTACATCGCTGTGTTCCCTGGCGGTGTTAATAATAGATTCTGTAAGCTTTCTCCCATCATCAGTCACAGGATAAAGGTTCATACGGAGCATGGAAGCTAATTCACGGTCAGTGAGACTTCTCTTAGTGTAGATCTGGGGGTAAACCATTTCCCGGATATCTTCATATCCGCCCAGGATCATGGCCATCCTCTCTGCTCCCACACCCAGGTTCATGACTTCCTGATCGATTCCATATCTTGCCAGGGCTATAGGGGAGTATAATCCGAAGGTGGCCACTTCCACCCAGTCATTTAACTGGGGATGGTAACCGTAGACCTCAGTCTGGGTGCCAGGGATGTAATATTTAGATTTCTTCTCATCAGGTAAAAATTTGAACTTTTTAAAACCAAAATACTCCAATAAACTCTCAGACACTGCCATTCCTAAGTCAAGGGATACTTCATCATCCATCCAGACACATGAAGCTGAGTGATAGGTCATGAGGTGGCTTGCATCTTCTCGTTGTTCTCTGCGGAAGCAACGATCAATTGAAAACAGCTTTACAGGTAATGGATAAGTTTTAACCATTGATTCCAGGGTTATGAACCATCCTGAAGTCATATGTGAACGTAGAGTGGTCTTACTGGAGATGGGTGTGAGTTCTTTAAGTTCTGGGAAAACTTTCTCCAGTACTCTGAGACCTGTTTCCCCTTCCACTTCCAGGGCAACGGAAACATCGTGTACCAGATCATCCCCACTGGTATTGCCCTTTTTGTAACTGCGGAACACTTCTTTTAGGGACTGGATCTTATCTTCATCTAAACCTACTCCTAGGCCTTCTATTTGCTCAATTTTATCCATTCCGATCCCTATATCTGGACGTGGCAGGCCAGCCAGGTAAAAGCAGCGGTCTAGGACGGCAGGGGCTTCTGGTCCGAACTGACGGTAAATATGATCATCTTCAATGAATAATGGGTTGATGGCCTCAGAAAAACCCAGCAAGAGATATGCTTGCCGTAATTTGGCAATGGTGTCATTTAACGGGTGAGTTTGCCCGGTTTTAAGGTGCAGTCGAGGATATTCATCATCATGATGGGGTCTTTTAAGGTTCAGGCCGGTTTCTACCCAGGCCTTTTCAAAATCCCTCTTTGCAAGTTTCAATATCTCCTTCTTCTTCACTGCACATCCTCCTGGTGATTATAAAATAATAAGAAATTGTTTAAGATCATTTTTATATTTGTTTTTAGTTGTACTCTTAAACTTCTGTTGGCTTACTTTAAAAACTTAAATAAAAAGGGGTGCAATCTCATATCATGGAAAAGGAGACCTACTCTACTGATGTGCTGGTGATCGGATCCGGAGGAGCCGGATGCAGAGCAGCCATAGAAGCCAAAAAACATGGAAAAGACGTAATAATAGTATCAAAAGGATTATCATACAAATCAGGGTGCACCACTCTAGCAGAAGGAGGATACAATGCAGCATTTGCCTATGTGGATGCTGAGGACAGTACACAAGCCCACTTAGATGACACCCTCAAAGGAGGGGCCTACCTAAATGACCAGGAACTGGTGCATATACTGGTGGAAGAAGCACCTGACAGATTAACGGAACTGGAAAGTTACGGTGCATTATTTGATCGCCAGGAATCAGGAGAACTGAACCAACGGCCATTTGGGGGTCAAACCTACCGCAGAACATGTTTCCAGGGAGACCGCACTGGTCATGAGATGATGACTGCCCTTAGAGAGGAGGTCACCCGTCTGGATATAGAAACTGTGGATGAGATCATGATCACCACACTCCTACAGGACAGTGAAGGAAATGTAGGAGGGGCGTGTGGAATATCATTATCAAACACACATTTTGTGACCTTTTTAGCTAAATCAACCATTATAACTACTGGAGGTGCGGGCTGGATTTATCCAGTAACTTCCAATGCCTTACAAAAAACAGGAGACGGCTATGCCCTATCATGGAATGTAGGGGCCGATCTTCTGGACATGGAACAGGTCCAGTTCCACCCCACTGGCATGTTATACCCTGATTCCCGCCGAGGAGTCCTGGTAACAGAGGCAGTACGAGGAGAAGGAGGTAAACTCATAAACTCCGAGGGCGAAAGGTTCATGACCAATTATGACCCTCGTGGAGAGCTGGCCACCAGGGATGTGGTTGCCCGTGCCATCTACAATGAGATAATGGAAGGCCGAGGTACAGAAAATGGTGGAGTATATCTGGATGTAACCCATCTACCTGCAGAAGTTATTGAAGAAAAACTGGAAACCATGCTCCTACAATTCCAGGACGTGGGAGTGGACATCACAAAAGAGCCTATGGAAGTAGCACCCACTGCCCATCACTTCATGGGAGGGGCTAGAATAAACCCACACGGTGAAACCAACATCCCCAACCTCTATGCGGCTGGGGAAGCATCAGGTGGGGTTCACGGAGCTAACCGCCTAGGTGGGAATGCACTGGCTGACACCCAGGTCTTTGGAAGGCGAGCCGGTGAAGCAGCCTCATTAAATGTATCAAAATCCAAGTTCCAATTAAATCATTCATCACTGGAGATGGAAGAAGGAAGAATTCAAAAACTGTTCAAAGATGGAGATTACTATCCCTTCCAACTTAAAAAAGAACTGCAGGAAGTAATGTGGAATAATGTAGCCATCATCAGACAGGCAGAAGGCCTGAAATCTGCTCTTGAAAGCATCAATGTAATTAAAGAGAAAATGACCCACATGATGGTTCCAGATGTTGTTGGCTATAATCAGCATCTTCAGGACGCCCTGGAACTTGAAAACATGATTTTAATTGCTGAATTGGTCGCCAAAGCCGCGTTAATACGTGAGGAAAGCAGAGGAGCACATTACCGTGCAGATTATCCAGAAACAAGGGATGAATGGAAAAAAAGCATAATATTGAACAAAAATGAAGAGGTTAGGTTTAAAAGAAGATAAGATTATTCTACTAAAACTGTTTTACCAGTTCCTATCCCCTTTTATAAATTCTTCAGCCCCATTGTCCCTTAATATCACTAAATTTTTTATATGGCCATCTCCATGGGTTTTTAGAAATTGAAGTTTCTCACACTCTTTTAATTCATTGTAATCTTTAAATTCCTCACACTCCCAACAGCCCTTAATGCCTTTTTCATTGCAACATTTCCTGATTTCACAGAAAGGAGGCCCACCCCCAGTCCTACAACCCTCACATTTAAGTTCTTTTAAAGTTTCCAGTAGCTCTACAAAGCGATCATAATTCTTAAATGCTTTGAAAATGGGTATTTCAGCGAAAAAATCCGCATTTTTTTTAAAATTAACCTCTTTAAGTTCTTTATTCAGTTCATCTGCAAGTGAAGCTATTTTACCATGATAACCGAAACAATCACCGCAGTAAAGGCCGCAATAACTGATTAATTCTTCTTTTCCCATTACTAATCACCCTAAGGATATTTTGAACCTTAAAGAATAAATTTATTTCTAAAAATTAGAGAGTGATAGTGCCCTGACCGGGACTTGAACCCGGGTAATAGGATCCGCAATCCTACGTGATATCCACTACACTATCAGGGCATGCATGAGTAAAATAGTAATTAAATGTTCCAACAAGCACTAGTTGAAACCTATAAACTAGTTGATTTTTTTTGTATTTAAGTGTTTTTTAGATATTTCTTTGATATTTATTTTGTATCTTTAGTATCTATTTTCTGGACAGGTAGATATTTTATAAGTCAATAGGATAGTTACCATTGGCTAATGGTAATTAAACTAGGAGAACTAATCTAAATTTCCAAATATTTTGATATTTCGTTTTTGATATTTGATATGAACTCTTCTGAAAGTTTCACAGATCTTCCCCGGTCATGCATGGTGCTCCTACCGAAGCAGGGATCTTCGAATGTTTTCCCATGAAATTCTACTGGTTTCTGGTAACGGGGGATGAAATGCCAGTGCAGATGGGGTGAAGGAGGATCCTCTAGGTAGGAGGAGTTCATCAAACAGCCCCAGTTAAACATGGTGGCACTGAAGGCCTTTTTAACAGCAAATTCCAGTCCTCTGACAACACATGCCAGGTCAGCCCATTCATCAGCACTCAGGCCTGAAAGCTCGGTTTCATCCCTTTTAAGGGCCACAACACAGGTTCCCAGGTTCCTTTGGTCAGGGGCCAGGATGATAAGCCAGTGTCCGGTTTCAGACAGGAGTTCACCGTACTTATGGTCCTTTATTTTATCAAAATACTCGCATTCCACTCAGAACACGTCCCGTATATCAACATCTACAATATTTATTTTGGTGTTTATAATTGTTGGAACCATTTTTTTTAATTATCAAAACCCTATTAGAATGTAGATCTGGATAGCAGTTAAAAGATAACCCAAAACAGTCCCGGTGATAAGCTGGCCAGCGGTGTGTCTTTTCAGGTAAAACCTGCTCCAGATTACAGGAGGAACCAGCAAACTGAAGATGAGTCCAGGCCATCCGAATAGGTATATGATTGCAGTTGCTGGACCAGCGATCCCCATGGCATGTATGCTGATCTTCCAGAACAGGCTGAATAAGAGCACAACAATGGTATTGGTAAGGTAACAAAACATTAAAACCGTAGTCAGTTGGGGTGCTCCTATGATGTATGCAACCACAACTCCTATGATATAGGCAAGAATCACCAGTAACAGGGGATAAATCCGATCTTGTCGGCGGGGCATATCAGCTTCCAGATTCTTCTTTTTTATCCATAAAAAACTGGTTATAATTGGCATTAAACTTATAAAAAAGATGCTAACAGCAGAAAACCACAACCATTCTCCATGTGGCAACAGTGTGTAATTTATCCACAGAAATACTGGAATGGCCACAAATGAAGGGTTAGTTAGCGTGGATATGGTATTGGCAAGTTTTTCTTTAAATTGCATTTGGTTTTGATTAGAACTGGGCATGCAAATCTCAAGTATAATTTATTCCTTTAGTTATCCTCTTTAAAAATAGTAATTAATAAAATATTCTTATTGGCTTTAGCAGGGAAAGTGCTGATTTTATTCAATATAGATACGGAAGGTGTAGTTGCCACAGTTCCGGGAGGCAGTGGCCACATTTGCAGTGTTTTTATGGTCCAGTTCACCGGCTAAGATTTCCCCACCTAACTGGTTTTCTTCTGTAAAAAGATAATCCCTACCTGACAATTGGTCATCGAGAAAATTGGATGCAATCCTTCCAGCATTGTTTATACTGGCTTGGCTGTTGTTTCCTGAGCTTAGGATAGAGGATATGGTATCTAAAACAGACATCCCATTACCATCTTTATATTGGACCATCAAGTCCATGGTATCCTGGGCTTTCTGGGTGAACTGAATTTGAATGTGGGATTCAGGAGATGCGGCAAGATTACTAACTCCTACAAGGACAATCATAATTGGTATTAAAGCTAGAACCGCATCTAGAGTGTAAGCAAATCCCTTTTCATCCATACCTCTCACAGTTAATGTATGACTCCTTTATTATTTTAAAAACTACAAATTAGTGTAATTCCTATTGATTTTCCCTTATTCTCTCTACAACTCTGTCTTTTTTAAGAATTGCTTCACGGGCTGCCTTCTCCACTTTTTGTTTCATTTCCTCAAAGTCTTCAGGCTGCAGGTCACCCACAAATTTCTTGATCTTGGTGTAGGCTGCTTCACGGAAAAGTGGCCTAAGCTCTGTTTCCCCCTGATCACCTACCAGTCGGGGAATTCCAGTATCATCAACCTCACCTATCCGACCTATTTTAACACCAACTCCCGAAATCGCATTTTCTACTTCACGTGCCACATCTTCTGGGGCTATAATCATCAGAGAGTCCACAGAAACACCCAGGGGATCTATGTCCAGGTTTTCCAGCATCTCCAGGACTTTAGGATTTACCAGTTTCCGTATTTCATCCTCCCAGAAAGCCAATCCCAGGCCGGTGGTTTGGGATATCTCATGAGCATCACCCCTGAGTCCTCCGTTGGTCACATCAGTCATGGCATGCACTTCTGGAAGCAGGCCGGCATCTAATATGGCTTCTGAAGCCTGTATGAAACTGATGTCCATGGTCTCCCATACCACGTCAAAAAGGCCATGATATAGGGCTGTGGTGGTTATGGTTCCGCCCCCTGAACCTTCAGTTAGTAGGATCACGTCACCTGCTTCTGCTCGTTTCCTGGCTGTGGGTGGATGGGGGGATATTCCAACAGTGCCCACGGCACTGACCAGTCTGTCTCCCAGGACCATGTCTCCACCAACTCGGAGGGTGCTTCCTGCTACCAGGGGTACTCCGGTGAGTTCTGATACAGCACACACTCCTGCAGTGTAATCGAAGAGTTTTCCCACTTCTCCATCATCTGCAAGGTGCAGGTCACTTAAGAGGGCCACTGGCTGGGAACCCATGACACAAACATCCCGCATGGAGGCTCTGGCCACATGGAAACCTCCCAGGAATGGGTATTCACTCAGTCGGGAGTGTATTCCATCAACTGCAGTGGTGATGTACACTTCGTCTGCTCCTGCGGGTGCTTTAACCACTCCTCCATCATCCTGGGCTGTGGGGTTTATGAAGGCATCGGTGTGGCTGCTTTTAACAATTTCAGCGATTTGACGGTGGACAAAGAAGTCTCCTGCACCCCGGGATCCAACTCCCATCTCTCCCATACCTATTCCTGATTTGGGATAGTGTATGAGGTTTTTCAGGGATTCATCAGGGTGGTCTTCGATTTTCAGGGTGTATTTAACTTCATCAAGCACTGCTTCTGCCATTTGGTTAGCCTGTTGAGGGGAGATGTCTTTAAATTCCAATATTTTGTTCTGGAGACTTTTTTGAACAGATTCTTCGTCACCATCTACCAGGGCGCGCCTGGTGAAACCTTCTATATCCACACTTACACCTTCTTGTATTACAAATATATAAATTTTTCTTACTCAATATTTGTTATAGGTAAAAAATAATCATCAAACTCTTTTAAGGAAGTTTTTCAGTATTTCCAGGCCAACTGCACCACTTTTTTCCGGGTGGAATTGGGTGGCAAATACATTGTCCTGGGCCACCATTGCTGGAACATCTACACCATAATCAACGGTTGCAATCACTATTTCATCATCATCAGGCTGCACATAATAGGAGTGGACAAAATACATGTAATCACTGCCTACTCCATCAAGTAAGGGTGATTTCTTTTTAATGTTAAGCTTATTCCAGCCCATATGGGGGACTTTCAGGCCCTCATTTTTTAGAGTTCCCGGGAATCGAGCCACCTTCCCTGGGAAGATGTCCAGCCCTTCGACTCCAGGATTTTCTTCACTTTCACTAAAAAGAACTTGCAGACCTAAACAAACTCCTAAAAACGGTTTTTCATCGCGAATATGCTGATAAATAACTTCTTTATATTTGGTTAGGTTTTGCATGGCAGTTCCAAAGGCACCTACACCAGGGAGGATCATTGCATCTGCTTTTCCCAGTTCTTTCTTATCATGGGTCACCAGGACCTCAGCATCAACATGCTGGAAGCCGTTGCGGATGCTTTTCAGATTTCCGCTGCCATAATCGATAATAGCTATCATAGTTTTAGATTATAATTTTTCCCTTAAAACAATTCCGAAATCTGAGGAAACGATTTTATCAGTTCCCAAAGTTTTTGCATGAGCATCCAGTTCAGTAACCACCCAAGTATATCCTAAATTCTTAAGTGGTTCCACTAATCTTGGACCATCAGTAATAGCAATGGATTTACAATTCAATTTCTCAATGGGCAGAGCATGGGGAACTCCTGCAACCACTACTATGTCAAAATTGTTTTTTTCAAGGCATTCTACTGCTTTTATTCCAGTTACAGGATATTCATCCAACCCACCTGTTATTAAATCGACTTTAATACCATTCTTATCCAGTTCTGTTTTGATATTATGGGCATGTTGCCTGATACGGGGAAGTCCGATTTCTGTATCTAGATTTGCAATTATAGTGGGATGGTTTTCAGGATAGATATCTTGGAAAGGTATTTTTAAGATGTCCGAGAAAAGGTAAGAGGTTTCT
Source organism: Methanobacterium sp. PtaB.Bin024 (assembly GCA_002067065.1). Lineage (GTDB taxonomy): Archaea > Methanobacteriota > Methanobacteria > Methanobacteriales > Methanobacteriaceae > Methanobacterium. Next base: position 13,515 of record MVPY01000040.1, on the reverse strand, counting down.
TTCTTGGCATTGAGTACCAGGACTATTTTATCTCCATTTGCAAAGGCATCCAGAAGTATCTGAGCTACCTCCTCCTTGTCATCCCCATAAGAAGGTGCTATATATTTTCCCTGGGCCATTCCCCTGGTTTTTTCGATTTCAGTAGCTTTTTTAAGCATCTTGCTTTGTCTTTCGGTTTCTTCATGGGGGATCACGCCTTTGCGTTCTGCTGCCTCTAAAACAGCTATTGCTCCTTCTGTGTTATCTCCCTCACTTAAACCACCATGGGACTCCACAGTTAGAACCGTGGCTGATATATTGGCGTTGTTAACAGCTTCGTCCATGTCTTCGCCGATAATCATACTGGCACAGGTGCCCACCACACCAACTAGTTTGGGGTGGAATAGTTTTTCTGCTTCTTGTAGGGTTTCCTCCAGTTTTTCTGAGGCTCCGAAGATGAAGTCATTTTCAGACATGGCAGTGGTAACCACCCTCACTCCGTCGTTTTCCAAAAGACGGCCGGTACGGAAACAGCAGCCGTGGGGGCCATGTAAAACTATTACATCTGCATTTAAGTCTCTTAGGGTGTAGAGAGACGCGGCAATAGGGCTAGGTCTTGGATGCAATTATATTTCACCTCTGAATCTTATGATTCCATTGGAATATTCTTAATTATCAGATATTAAATGTTCATTGACGTTGGATCATATAACATGGATCATATCACATTTATCAGCTTGATCCATTAAATTTTTTCATTCATTCATTAATTTACATTGCTTGTATAAACATTCTGTTAACATAGTCATATAACCGATCAGTATACTAAAGTTAATCTTGCACAAGGTATAGTGAATCGGTGGCTGACTTTACAGGACCAAATATTTTATAAAGTTTATGCATCTATAAGGACATTTGATTATTACTAGGGGGAAACAGAATGAACAGGGAAATAGGGGCTTTAATTACGTTAATATTGGCCATTATCCTTCTGGGAACATTCACAAGCCCAAATGGCATATCATTCTATTTTAATGAATCTTTCAATGATAATTCCACTCCTATAGAATCTAATGATCCTATTTCCACAGTTAAATTCTTAGGAGAACATGATTATGGTTTTGTAGTACGTTATGGGCCATATGGAAATATTTATTCGCCAGTTAAAGTTGCTTACGTGGTGGGAGTGCACCCCCAGGAAGTTCAAGCCCATCAGGCAATGAAAACCGTTATCAGCAGTGAAAAATCATTTAAACACTGTTATTATGTCTATGAAATCACTGTCACCAAAAGTAGAGATAATTATACCAAGGGACGGATTTACGGCCAGCAACTGGCCCTTGACTATGCAGTACCAAATATAAAGAAAATGAATTATAATCTGGTGATAGATGTTCACTCCACCAAAGGAGATTATCCTGAAACCAGGTTTATCTCTGTCCCTGCAGATGATAGTCGTTCCTTATATTTAGCCCATCTGATTGTTAATAAAATATCCTGGCTTGTATTTTACGTCCCCCCATTTGATGGTGGACCTACCAGCGGCCCATATGTAACCATACCCATAATAAAATCAGGAACACCGGCAATGGTTTATGAAACCTATACTTATGCGTCTTTCAATGAAACACTGGAACATGCCGAAGAATTTGCCAGTGTGGTTGATAACTTATCATTATAAGATAGAAGAAATTATTATTACAGGATAGAAAATGAAACCGTTCCTGGTGAGTAATTGAAAATTAACAACATAATTAAGGGAATATTTCAAGAAAGGCCTAACAGGTTCACTGTAATCTTTAAAAAATGTTCAGAGGACTCTGTAATTGAAAAGGCCCATCTACGGGACCCTGGCCGACTGAAGGAATTACTGCTACCTGGAGCCAAATTACTCCTCCGTCCTGCAGAAAATGTGGCCAACCGCAAGACAAAATACGATGTTATTGCCGTTGAAAGTGGAGGCATATGGGTGCTTATAAACTCCGGTTTCCACAGTGATCTGGCAGCAGAACTCATTGAATATGAAGCCGTGCCTGAATTTTCAAATTACACTGTAGAAAGAAGGGAATACACATTTGGAAATAGTAGAATTGATTTTCTTCTGGCATCTGGAGAAAATTTAGAAAAAGAAAAGCACAAAAAATCTGATAAATTGCTCCTGGAAGTGAAGGGCTGCACCCTAGTTGAAGAGGGACATGCAAAATTCCCTGATGCACCTACGATCCGGGGGAAAAGACACCTAGAAGAACTTATCAAAGCTAAAAAAGAGGGAATGGATTCTGCAGTGCTATTTTTAATCCCCAGAGATGATCCTCAGATATTTTCACCAAACTGGGAGATGGATCCAGAATTTTCAGGTACACTGGAACAGGCAGAAAAAAACAAGGTACTGATTATAGCCTACGCTTTCAGTGTTGATTACCATAAAAATGAATTAGAACTAAAACCCCTAAAAAAAGTAGAAGTAGGGGTTAAACCTGAGATTTAAACCTTATTGTTGAAAAAAAGTTAAGATTTAAATTAAGAAAGTAAGATCTGAAGATTTTCAACCACCTTTTGGATCTAAAGATCTTCAACCACCTTTTTTGCAGTTTCGAGAAGTATTCGAGAAAATTCTTCTGGTAAATCGGCCATGGGTACGTGGGATGAAGGTAACTCAATATAAGTCCATCCTTTTTTGTCAGCGTCAATTCTTCTTTTGATTACATCCGTAACAATATTAAATTCGCTTTTTGTGCAGAGAATATATGTTTTAGGCAAGGATCTTATTTTCTGTGCATCATATTGCAATTTTTCCACGTAAGGTGCTGCTGCTTCCAGTCCAGGAAATGACAGAGGGTCACGCCCACCAGAAATAATAAGGTCAAAGAGTGATTCTCCAGGATCAGGGAATGCAGCATCCAGATAAACTAAATGTTTGATTCTTCTGGGTATTCTGGAAACAACACCCGTAATGACCATCCCTCCATAACTATGACCCACCAGTATCACATTTTGCAGATTATTTTCAGTGATGATGCTGCAAATTTGTTTGATGTGTTCAGTCAGATTACTATGATGTTCATCCTTTAATGTAGGAGCAAAAACACGATAACCATGTATTTCAAGATCAGGAATAATACTATCCCATATTTTACCTCCTAAAAGGCCACCTGAAGGATAATCATTACTTTTAGCAAGCTTATTCCAGGTGTCTGTAGACATATTACCACCATGGACCAGAACAAAGTTTATTATCGGTGCATCTTTTTTGGACTTTTTCAATTTGAATATCTCCTGCTTCCATCAACCATTATTTTGTTTTTTATGGACAGCCCGTATTTATTCGTTACGAATAAAATACTTGCGGACCTCATCAGCAAAGAACATTATAGGCACGAATGTAATCAGATAAAGCCAATCATATACTCCCAGTGCCGCTGTTTGGAATATTCCCTGCAATGGGGGAATATATATTATGGCCAGGAGCACAGCCACTGAGAAAGCAATTCCTCTTAATATCCATTTGTTTTTAAACAGACCCACTTTGAATACTGAGGTTCGGCTGGTCTGGCATCCCAGAAGGTTTCCCATCTGGGCCAGTACTATTCCGGCAAAGACCATACTGGTGGCCTTCAGGTAAACCGGGTCAGAGAATGAAAGCTGCTGACCCCAGGTCCAGCCACTGCTTATGAGGATCCAAAAGAACCCAGACATCACCAGGGCAGCTTCAATTATTCCCAGGAAAATATAACCTCTGAATATAACTCCAAAGTTTAAAAGACGTTCTTCACGGGCCCGAGGTGGCCTGTCCATCACATCAGACTCAGAAGGGCCCACTCCCAGGGCCAGAGCAGGCACAGTATCTGTTCCCAGGTCAATAGCCAGGATCTGCATCACAGTAATAGGTAAGGGGATCCTGAAAAGCACCATCATAACAAAGGGAACAATTTCAGCGGTTTCGTGGGAGAAAATGTAGGTGATGAACTTACGTATGTTCTCGTAGATAGTACGACCCTCCTTAATGGCTGCCACAATGGTAGCAAAATTGTCATCGGTGAGTATCATATCGGAGGCTTCTTTAGCAACATCAGTACCTGTAATACCCATGGCCACCCCTATATCTGCCTTTCTAAGTGCTGGAGCGTCATTAACTCCATCTCCAGTCATGGCTACGATTTCATCCATGCCCTCTAGTATTCCAGCTATTCGCATTTTGTGTTCAGGAACTGCACGGGCGAATATAACATTTTCACCCGAAACCAGGACTTCTTTAACCTCGTCATCTGTCATCTGGTTAAGTTCCTTACCTTTAATGATCCTGCAGGGTTCGTCACTTACAATACCGACTTCTCTGGCAATTGCATCAGCAGTGAGGCCATAATCCCCGGTAATCATTATAATACGAATTCCGGCCCGATGACAGTCATCTACTGCTGGTTTAACCTCAGGACGGGGTGGATCCTGCATGGCAACCATCCCCAGGAAGGTTAGATCACACTCCACAGCATCAACACGATAATTATCATAACTGGTAGGAAGGTCACGGTAAGCCATTGCCAGAATACGCAGTCCTAAAGCAGCTAATTCATCATGTTTGGTTATTATCTTGTTTTTAAACTCTTCAGAAAATTCTTTAACTTCTCCATCTACAGATATGGTGTTTGATAGTCCAATTATCTTTTTAGGAGCTCCTTTTACATAGGCTACTTGTTTTCCCTTATCATTATGTATGCTGCTCATTGATTTACGCTGAGAATCAAATGGAAGTTCAATAATTCTCGGAGTTTTTGTCAGCTCTTCTTCCCAGTTAAATCCACTCTTTTTAGCAGCTACCAGTAGTGCTGCTTCAGTAGGGTCTCCAATAATCTTCCATTTATTCTCATCAGCAGGTTCAATGAGTTTGGAGTCATTGCAGAAGGTGGCAGAACGCATTAAAAGTTGAAGTTCCCTGATTTCCCGATGGTCGATCTGTTTGCCTTTATGTAAAAACTCCCCTTCAGGTGAGTATCCTGCGCCTGTAACATCGATTATTTCATATGGAAGCCAAATTTTGCGAACTGTCATCTCATTTTTGGTTAAGGTCCCTGTCTTATCAGTACAAATTATATTGGTTGATCCCAGGGTTTCCACACTGGATAAACGTTTTATAAGGGCATTTTTCCTCACCATCTTCTGTACCGATGCAGCTAATGCTAGGGTGACTGTGGGGAGCAGTCCTTCAGGGACATTAGCCACGGTCAGGCCGATGGCAAATATAAAAGCAGTCTGAAGTGGGAGTTTAACCACCCATAGGTTCACTGCAAAGAGTGTTACTCCCAGGAGCACTGCTATCACAGCTATGATCCTGGTAACCCTGGCCAGTTCTTTCTGCAGGGGGCTGGTCTCCTGACTAACTTCCTGTGTCAAACTGGCGATCTGGTTGAATTCTGTTTTTTGACCGGTTGCAAAAATAATGGCTTTACCAGAACCTGCAGAAACACTGGTACCTGCAAAAACTATGTTGGGAGTTCCAATAAGACTTTTATCAGCTGATTTTTTGGCATGGGCCACCTTTCGGACGGGTTTAGATTCACCAGTGAGGGTGGAGCTATCCACCTTCATCTGGTTGGCTTCCACCAGACGGGCATCTGCAGATATGTTGTCTCCTTCTTCAAGCACCAGAAGATCTCCAGGAACCAGATCAGCTGCTAATATTTCTGTTTTTTGACCATTGCGAATTACCTTGGCCTGGGAGGGTAATATCTTCTTCAAGGCTTCCAGGGCCTGTTCTGCTTTGTACTCCTGCCAGAAACTGAAAATAGCGTTGATGATGATAACTGCGATAATGGCAAATCCTAACTGGGGAGTTCCACTTAAAAAAGCAAGGGCGCTGGCTGCCCAGAGGAGTAAGGCCAGAAGCTGGTAGAGATTGGCTAAAAACTTAAAAATAACCGGTTTTTTCTTAACTTCTTCAATCTGGTTAGGTCCATAACTTTCAAACCTTTTTTCAGCATCTTTGCTGGTTAAACCATTCTGAGAACTGTTTAATTCAGTGTAAACCTCCTCAGGAGGGAGTTCATTGATCTGCATTTTTACACTTGAAGTTGACCTCTCTCTGTCAGTGGATTAATAAAGGAATTTCTGGGATTAATATGTAAATGAAATAATATAAATTTTAGGTGTTTCTTTGATTTTAAAAAAATATTAAGGTTTTTAAGCACTTAAAATGCACGGAATCTTATTATGATATTAAAATAAATCATTAAATGGTAAAATAAATCAAAAAAAGAGTTTAAGGTTAATTAAACTCTGTTGAAAGTTCCATTATCACCATTCACATCCCATCGATCAGTGTGGACTTCCTGAGGAATGTCATTTTCAAAGTTACTGAAGGTGATATTTTTTTGGTAATAAACATCCACGAAGATGTTACCATTCAAATGGGTCACGGGATAAGGATCTGGATTATTTCCAGCGTATAAATTTAGGTTACTATCATCAACTTTCTCGAATTCAATGTTACCATAATAATCAGAGTAATAGGTACCCACGTAGTTATCAATAGGATAAGGGAGAGGAATAGTGGCTGGGGGCTGAGCTATGGTTGATTCTGGCTGAAATTCTCCCATATCTTCTCCAGGGATAACTGAAGGATCGACTGGTTGGTTTTTTAAATATATTGACATTAATTCACTGGCTACTAGTTCACAAAATTTACTTCCTTCAGGGCCTTCATTGGCCATAACCACAACACCCAGATCCTCAGAAGGTAAAAGGCGGACCTGAGTTGCAGATAGCCGGGTTGATCCAGCATGGACTATGAATATCTGACCCTGAGTGTACATAACACCCCATCCCAGAGCATACCACAGTTCCGTGTCTGGATCGGATCCGACATAAATCAGAGGAGTATGTGTTTCAGCCAGAGATTGAGATGAAACTATTTGTTGCCCATTGAAAACCCCTTCATTAAGTTGGAAACGAAGCCAATTACCCATGTCTTTTATAGAACAGCTTAAACTTCCTGCCGGTGCCATGCCATCCAGATTGAGTGGATCCACATAGTAGGCCACTCCATCAATTATAACATGAGTACCGGAATGATTGGGGCTGTTAACATATTCCTGGTAGGTTGATACGCTGGAATCCATTTTTAGGGGCTGTAGAATCTTTTCCTTTATTAACTGGGGCCAGGTAGTGGATGCTGCCCGGGCAGCAGAATGGCCAGCAAGAGAAACCATGATATTGTTGTAGGCAAATTTAGTACGAAACACGTTCTGTGATTCTATAAACCTCATACGATAGAGTGTTTCCATAAAGTCATAGTTGAAATCCAGTATATGTTCGTTTCCGGCGTTTTCATGCATACCTGTGCGATGTGAAAGCAGATCTTTCATATTGGCTTGTTGGGTGGCTACAGGATCCTGCAGGGTGAATTCATTAGGATCAGAGAAGTATTGCTGGGCAGTGTCATCCCACCTCATCAAACCCTCATCCACCAGAGATCCAATTGCAGTGGCAGTGAAAGCCTTGGTACAGGAGCCAATCTGGAAGATGGTGTCCACACCTATGGGATCAGATTCTCCTACCTTTTTCACTCCCAGAGTCTTCATGTAAACGATCTGGTCCTTATAAACCACTACCACGGCTGCTCCTGGGATAAGACTATTTTTAAAAAGATTTTCAACGTATGAATTGAATAAAACAATGATTTTATTAATATCGGGTGACTCAGGCGACGGATTTTGCTTTTCCTGTCCACTATCCTGATTCTGGGTGGTGGTTTTTGAGTACGCATTCACATTTAAGAAGAAGGGATTTACAAGATCTCCTGATGAATCATGTGATAATTCAGGGGTTAAGGGGGTTTGAAAATTCTCCAGATTATTATTATCATCGGGTAGGACAGGGTTATGGAGTAAAATTACAATAACCACAGCTATTAAAACTGCGGCAACCAACATCACCCCTGTTCCAAGGTTTTTCAACACAATGCCCCCCGATTTTTAGAGAAATAAAGGATGAAATTGAAGTAATGGTGGAATTTTCATCCTTATTTTATCATGTAAACATGATTGTCTTAAGATACTATTATTCAATGTTACTATTAATATTTAACGCAGCTAAACGAAGGAAAAATAAAGGTCATTATAGTTATTAGGGTGATTTTAAAATGGCATTTTCGCACATACATAGCTATGAATGAAATTTTAGTGGATATGCCTGTTAAGTGAAGACTTCCCTTCTTTAGATTGGATGGTTAGGGTGGAACTGAACTAATAGAATATTTTTGGGGCTAAATTTATTAATGATAATGGTGTAGTATTAATAAGAATATGATAAAAATATATGAATGGTGGTTAAACTGATAATCGAAATAATTGTACTCATTGTCCTGATTGTAGTGGTATTATTCATTGTTTCTCTTTACAACAGTCTGATTCAACTCAGAAATCGGGTTAAAAATGCATGGTCTCAGATTGATGTTCAGTTGAATCGGCGGGCAGACCTGATACCCAACCTGGTGGAAACAGTTAAAGGATATGCTAAACACGAAAAAACAGTTTTCGAAAAAGTGACTGAAGCAAGAGCCGGTCTTATGCATGCTAAAACTGTTCAAGAAAATGCTGAGGCTAACAACATACTAACAGATACACTAAAAAGCCTCTTTGCTGTGGCAGAAAATTATCCTGAGTTAAAGGCTAATGAAAACTTTCTGGAATTGCAGAGTCAGCTGGCAGAAACTGAGGATAAAATAGCTTATTCCCGACAGTTTTACAATGATACAGTGTTGATGTACAACAACAAATGCCAGATGTTTCCCAGTAACATGATAGCATCCACATTTAACTTCCAGGAAGCAGAATTCTTCGAAATAGAAGAGGTAAAAAGAGAAGTTCCAGAAGTTAAATTTTAAATTATTTTTTTTAAAGACACTTTAAGATAACTGCGATAAGATATTATGATAAATTTGCATGGTAAAAATCTAAAAGGTGTAGCTTTATCAGTTCATTTAACTAAAAATGGCCTGGTTTTAATAGAGAATAACGTTTCTGAGAGATTTTCATGGGATGAGATTGTTGATATATTTTTCATGATGATAAAGCAAGAATTGGGCGTTTAGATATTAATTTAAAAAAAGATGATAGGACAATAATGATTGTGAGGATTAAAGAAGGCAAATCATTGGATAAATTTTTAGAGTTGGCTGATAAGTATATTGAAAAGGCATCCAAAAAAGATGTTGATAAAAAGGTTATTATCGTTACCCTATTAAGCAGGGTATTAGCCTTACAGTTATTAAAAGAGCCTTATTATGATTTAGACCCTTATTTAATAGTTGGTTGTCCATCTGAGAATGACACATCATATAAATAGAATTATAATGGAGTGACAAGGTGATAAAATCCTATGAAGTCATCCATATATGTCCTAATTGTGGACATGAAACAGCATTAAGGATGTTTAGAGATGAAAAACCTGTAAAATACCAAAAATCATATGATACCCTAAAAATGTTTGTTAAACAAGTAATTTAGCTTTTTTAACACTAGATAGCATTGGATTAGTCCTGGTACTTGTAAAAGCCTTAAATTGGTATGAATCCTTATTGTTGTAGGGGATTCTAAGATGTATTTCTAATTATTGTATTCGAAAAAAATTTGTAGGATATGATTAAGTCTTATTATATCATCAGGTGAGGGGTTGTTTCATGGTATCGAATAAAGAACTAAAAAAAAGGCTTGAAGTAAGGAGAAAAGATACTAAAGCCCAGGATATAATCTTAGAACCAACTGAATCAGCCAATGGTGATTCAAATTTAGTTTGTCCTGATTGTGGAACTGTAAACCTGTCAATTTCTAATTTTTGCAGTGAATGTGGAAACCCAATTGAGTTAAAGCCTCCTGGATACGTTGTCTGTGATGTTTGTTATGGTATTTACGAACTTGAAGAAGGAGAATCGCCAGAAGACTTTGTTAACAGTCAGTGCCAATGTGGTGGCAATTTAACATACATCCAAGATATCGATGAACTCGAAGGGCTGAAGAAAAATTGTCCTATATGTGGACAAGTTAATCCATATCATGTTAAAAAGTGTGAGAAGTGTAGCAGATTTTTTGATATTGGTGAATATTTTGAATCATTATTGTATGATATCGAAATTACGCATAACGTTTTAAGAATTTACCAAAAGGCTAACAAAGAAATAACTGATATTTATCAACATGATCGGGAGAAAATAGATAATCCTAAAATTGTAAAAGATAGAATAAGGTCCAGATTATATTTTAATTATAACAATGAAGAAGTAATAATTGATATAAGTTCTGAACAAGCTTCAAAACTTAGAAATTCATTTGAAATCCCAGAAAAAAGAGTTATTTGCCCCTCCCACAAATGCAAAAACATACTTTTAATTGAAGGAGAAAAATGTCCTGTATGTGGGAAGACATCACAAACTGTTGGAATGAATAGATATAATAATTTAGAATATCTGAAAAAAACAGCAGAGCGAAAAAGGGTAAATAAACAGAATTTTGGTTTGGGATGTCTTAATGTAGCATGTGAATTCACTGGCAATTTAAATAAAGATCAAACATGCCCTAAATGCGGATCTATGGCCGGTAAAGTTGGTTCATGGGAGAGAGCGGAAATATTGAATAAAAAGAAAAAAATAAAAAAAGAAAGACTAAAACAAGAACATGATGCAAGAATTAAAGATAGAAATATTAAAGAAGGCCTTTTACAAACAGTTAAGGGAAATTAGGGTGTATAAAGATAGAATTCTCATTTTAACGGATTTAGGCCCATTATTTAGTATAAGAAAGCCCAAAAAAATTTTTTTTAAAGACATTATTTCAGTAGGACTCTTCGAAGAAAAATCTGCTCATGAGAAAGTATCTAAATCTAAAAAGTCTTTTGCTCATGTCAAAGGGTGGATTTTTTCAGTCACTTACCGGGAAAAAACCCATGGTGTTATTGAAGGTGATCAACTGTCTACAGTCTACAAAGAAAAAACAGAAGCAGTTGGTATAAGTTCTGGACAGAAATTTAGGTTCGTTCAATTAAAATCAATATTAGAAAGAGAGATTGAAAAAAACCAAAAAAATATTCAGACTAATAAACCCAAAGAATGTAAAATTGGTTGGAATGATTTGGAAAAACTCGCAGAACTGCGAAATAAGGGAATTATCACAGAAGAAGAGTTTCAAGCCAAGAAGAAACAGATTTTAGGACTTTAATAGTATTCATTGGTTTAATCAGATATCATAAAAGGATGAAACTGAATCAATGTAACCACCATTACTATTTTATTACAGTATTATTTTAAGTTAATATTGATAAAAACCATAATTAACTCAAATTTACCAGCATATTCTATAAGTTTAGTACATATCTTGGTAAGTGATAGTTCAATTTGGCAACACTATTTCTCTAAAAATATGGCTACTGTGACATCTGCATTACCCAGAAACCACTTTTTTCGGAGTCGATACCTTGAATTATTGAAGAAGTGATTATAACAAAGATACATTACAGTACATTACATTATTTAATTCAATGAGGAATCTGTTTAAAATTTGTTATGCTTTTGAAACCCTGAATTATGCTGTTTTTTAAAATGAGAAATCAACGTATTTTTTATAATTTCATATGGGTTGAATGGTGCATATTTGATAAAGTCAATGTGTATAAAAATTACATAACCCACCATAAACCAACAAAAACAAATATCAATATATTTTTTTAGTTTTAACTGGTAAAATGGCAACAAGTATATATCACTTGCAACATATGGGATGATGGTGATAAGTAATGGTAGAAGATGAAAGATACACTTCAATTACACGACGTAAAGGTAAACAGGTCTATATTCCTGATAACCTCCTCACAGTTGCAGGTATCAATGAAGGTGATTACCTGGAAGTTACAATCAGGAAACTCAAAGTACCAACAGATATCATTTCATAATGTTAGTAATTGAATTTTTTTTAAAACCAATATACAGAAAACAATAAGGTAATGATATTAAAATAATATAATTAGTTTTTGAGGGGTTTAATTGGTAGTTACAAAGTGTGTAGACTGTGGGAATGAATATGAAATAGAAGATGATGAAAATCCTGCAGATTTTCAGTGCGAATGCGGTGGCAATCTGATATACCTTGATACTGTTTCTAATGCCGAAAGTCTTGAAGGTATTGAAGAAGACATTACAGAAGTCAAAAATCAAAAACAAAGTAAACCATCACATAAGGAGCTTCTGCAACTTAAATTAAGAGCAGAAGTTGAAGATGAACTGAGGAAACTAGAAGAGAAAAAGAAGAAATACGGATTTTTAAAGGTCGCGAAAAGTATTAGTGGCCAGAGATTAGAATTGTATGATTACAGTATTAGGTTACCTGGAAAACAAGACTATTTAATTGAAGATATAATTTCAATAGATTTTAAAGAGGCTAATCCGGGTCTTCTTGGAATAGGCAAAGGTTACATTAAATTTAATATAAGAGGTATGAACAAACAACAACCTGGAGCTTTATTAACATATGGCCAAAATACTGGTCTTAATGTAGGAATGTATGGACGTCCTAATCCAAAAACAAAAATTAAATTTCATCAACAATGGGAACCTGAGTTTAGAGAGATAAAAGATATAATCGAAGCAAAAATATTAAAGAGTAGGGAATTATTATCAAATGAAGATGATAAAAATAATCTTGATGATTTAGAAAAACTTGCAGAACTCAAACAAAAAGGTATAATCACTGAAGAAGAGTTTGAAGCCAAAAAGAAGGAGATACTCAGTTTATAATCATTCCAAAAAATATATATTTTTTCCAGTCCTGTTTCTATGATGTTGTAAAAAGCTAACTACTTATTTTGAGTTATGTATTATTTAATCACATCTTGAAGTCCTTTTCTTCTTGAACTATATCATTTTTTTTAAAACTTAGTAAAACTCTTTTATTTACTCTTTTTGGGGATTCATACGTTTTATTGTTCTATTTCAGATTGTCTATTGCTTCTACTACTTTATCCACTATTCTCCATGTAGCATTTACATTAACCGCATGAAAGCTGTAAATTTCAGGGACTCCCAAGTTTATTTCCCCCTCATCTGCAATCCATACAACTGCATTTAAATCATTTTCAGCAATCCAACTTGAACAATTACCTCTCCTTCTTTGAAGGATTTTAGACTGTTCTCGTAGTGCTTCTAAATATTTCCTTGACGAGTATAGGTTGCGTACTTCAAAGGTAACTCTTGGACTATCTTCTTCGTCTTCATCAAGGTCAAAAAGACCATCATTATCAATAAAAATACCATCTTTTATTGGCAAATCTAAACCCCACATTTAATCGTTAAGAGTAATTATATTCTATTTTCTTATTTATTTAAATCCTTCAATAAAGAAAACAAAAACAAATTAGGTAACTAAAATTGGCATCAGCAATGAAAAATTAAATAATTTTATTATTTAGGTTTTGTAGAAACCCTTTTTTTTAGTTGATTTGTGTTGTTCTGTAGATGTTGTATATTGTGTTTTTGAGTTTGGTTTCTTTGTTTGAGAG
>MVPY01000039.1:5000-40290 GCA_002067065.1 Methanobacterium sp. PtaB.Bin024 | reverse complement strand
CCATGATGAATTTACCTTGAACTCTATATATCTTCGTCTTCATAATAATCCCTCAAGAAAACCTAATGATTCTTCGATTCTTGCCATTTCCGGACCTGTAGTATTTTCTCCCACCAATACACCATTTGAATTGGCAACTGTACCTGCACCCACCAGTCTTGTTCCCTGGTTAACCGTTCCAACATCTGCAGGGACTTTCATGGTTTTTTCCATGAATTCTAATTCTTCAGGGGTTGCTGAGGGGTGGACAAGTACTCCTTTGTTGGTGGCTACTGCCACTGATCCAGTGATTTTGAAATTAGCTATACTACCTCTGACCACGTCCACGTCAAGGGTCCTGGAAACCACTTCTATGGCTTCTTCAGATAGTAATGGGTTCACCAAAGCTCCATGGTCGTTGGCAAGTATTATGTTGCCCACTGCAGTGAGTCTGTCAGGTATCCGTTCTACTTTTAAACCAGAGTCTGTTATGGTTTTTATCTCCTTGTCAAAGGCATATTTGGATACCAAAATTCCACTGGAGTTTCCTACTGCCAGGGCTCCGGCCAGGCTGCTTCCACTTATAGGAGTTTTAACTACAGGTACTTCTAGGCATTCTTCCACAACTTGTACCATTTTTTCTCCCAGGTTAGGTGGTGCCAGGGCCACTTTGTCAGTGGCTGCCAGGGAAACCCCTAAATTGGGATTGCCTGCCAGATTAACTCTCCTAATCATAGGAGCTCACCTATTGGGCTAGGGTGACCAGTACGGAACCATCATCTTCTTTGGTTGCCTTAACTTTGATCTTAGGGGGTATTTTCTGAATTCCCCTTTCCCATATTGTTTCATTAACCGATGCATCCAGTTTGACATCCTCAGATTTCATGTGTTTCTGGATGAATTCCCTCACAACACGGGTTGCTTTCGGTGACCTTTTGGTTCTTGGAACCTTTTTAGCATCCCGGAGAGGTATAACATAAACTCTTTCCATCTCTATTCACTCCTCAGATTAAAATTATGCTTTTATCTTGCTTCTTCTCCAGTGTCTCATTTTCGGGTGGGTTCTAACTTTACGATTGGTTTTCATCATAACCCATAGAGGCACCCGTCTGTTTTGTTTGCCTGCCTTTGCCAATCTTAACTTTTTGGCCAATGGTTTATTTCTACTCATCTTTTCTCCATCCTATTACTCTTGATTGTATGTGTGGGGGAAATAATTTATCCGCTGTGTCTTTACCTTCCATCTGGTTTATGAGACATCGTATTTCAATCTCATAGTCGGAATTATTATCCATGTTGGTGGGTTCTTTCACAAGGTTAAAGAGCTGCTCTGACAGCTGATTTATGGTTTTATGACCCCATCCAGCCAGATTCAAGTATTGAACACCTTTAGAATCTTCAAGGCTTTGAATCTCATTTAAATTTAATTTGGGCACCCTATCATCTCTTCTAGTGCCATCAGCCAACACCGGATATTTTTCTGCTGCCAGTTTAAGGACTTCTCTGTGCAGTTGGTTAATTCCATGGTTGGGAAACTCATCGTTTAATATTATGTCAACTGCTTCTTCCATTATGGTGTGATCTAGGCTCAGGACATGATGTTTAAATCCTAAACAAGATGCAGATTTGGATGCGGACTTCCATGAAGGGAAAACACCGAAATTGGCGGTTACCAGTTCCACTTTATATCCTAATCGTTGGAGCATTACAGCTACCAGTGAGCTGTCTTTACCTCCACTGTATAGCACCGCGGCTTTCATTTCCAGGTGATGTTAATATCTCTTTTCTGACCTGCCATCTTACGTAGTAATTCTTTAAGCTGAGGGTCAGTGATTTTTGATTTAATCCGACCCATTTGGGCCAGTTGGATGAGCTGCAGTTCGATCTGTTCCACGAACTCAGGTTTGGTGAGGCGGAGGTTTGCCAGGCGACTGCGGGCTTCAGGAGTGAGTATTTGCATCATTGCCTGCTTTTTTTGGGCTTCTAGTTCTCTGCGCATCTGTTCCTGGGATTGGGCATCTTGGGATTGCTGTTGAGCTTGTTGTGCCGCTGCCTGTTGTTGTAGTTCCTGCATTCTTCTTCGCCTTATTTCCTCAATATCGCTCATCTTATACCTCCTCTCTTTTTAGTATCCTTATTAAATTGATTATATATTCCTTAATATTTTGCAAGTTCAGGTATGTCTTTTTTCAGTTTGAAAGAGGCTTTGTCAAGGAAAGATCTTCCGGCAGGAGTTACAACTCGGCCTTCTTCTCTTTTTTCAACTAGACCTGCTTCTTCTAACTGGTGAAGGGCTGTTCTGGTTACAGAACCACTACCTCGTTTAAATTTCTCAGGGTTAGTGCCTTTGTCCTTTTTTCCACCATAGTAGGTTCTGAGACTGTTTATGCCCACTGGACCGTCTATGTATACCCTGCGAAGTATGGATGCACAGCGCACATACCACCAATCAGGGTTTTCAGGTCTTCTCTCTTTATGAACCCCTGTTTTGACGAACTGAGCCCATTCTGGGGGGGTTATCTTTTTATTTTCACTTAACTCCTTGGCGATTTCGCTAATTAGCGAATCGGCAGGCACATCATAAATCGTAGTCATATTATTTCTCCTAATTACTTCTTTTTTTGAAGATTACCGCAACGTTACCTCTAAAATCAATGAGTTTAGCATTTGATTTTTCGGTGATGTGGGTAATATAGTTTTCTTTCTCATGGGATATACCCTTGGAAAATCTGAGCTTCACCACTTCTCGTTCCTTAAGCTGGCGTTTAATTTCGTCCATAACACCGGGGTTAACTCCGGATTTGCCTATGTTTAAGGTGATGGTGGAAAGTGACCTACGCATCAGCTCCTTCTTGGAATGTGCGGGATTCAATTTTATTCCTCCTTTTTGCCTTCTTTTCTTTAATGTAAGGCTTTCTCATGATTTCTCCACATTCCAAGCATTTGATATTTACCATTGAATCATGTAATCGTATTTGGCAGTTGGAACCTGGTTTTAGAAACTTATGACAGTTCCTGCAGAACCTTCCCCTCCATGAAGATGGCATCTTCAGGTTGTATTTGGTGGCTATTTTCCAGGCCATTTCCACGTAGCGATGGGAACGTTCCGGATGAATAGAAAACTCTCCATCTGCAAGGTTTAAGAGGATTTCCATTCGCTCTAGAGCTATATTAATCATCCATCGCGGTCTTCTTCCTCTTCTCAAATTATTAACCCCTTGTGGAACATATAAATGCCAGAATACGGAGATCTTAAGTTTCATCAGGAGTGTAACTCATAGGGGTTAATTCCTAAAAACCTGAGGGTGTACTTAAGAATAATATTACAGTTTACTACTTTGCCCCTTAAAAAGCTTTCCCCAACAATTATCTACATAATTCTCAAAGCCCTTAGAGGTTTTATCCAGTTAAAAACCCTGAAAAATCTATATCACCAGGCGGATGTGATTTTTCTCCATATATAATCTTTAGAATTATGTTAACTGCTTTTTGTGGAGTTATATTAGTGGTATCCACCTCATGCACCCTTGAACCATGTGTTTGGTAGGCCTCCCAGGTGCAGATATCCAGGGCTTCTGCCTCCAGGTTTTCGTGGATCTTGGATGATTCCCAATCCCTTTTTGTGAGTCTCTCTTCAAGGACACTGGGCTCTGTTCGCAGAACAATCACAAAATCTGCCAGAGGGAAATAGTGGGAAAGATGTCCTTCAATTATCACACACAGATCATCTTCCTTTTTATCAATGATCTTTTGAAGTTCTCCCTCTAAAGCAGCCATATCCACAACTTTATAACCTTTTTTGGCATCTAATCCTGTGTAGAGTTGTTTTTCATCAACGAGTTGATTAATGTCAATGAGTGTGCAGTTCAACTCTTCTACCAGTAAAGGCGATATGGTGGTTTTACCGGTTCCTGGAGTTCCTGTGAGTAGTATTATCATTTCTTAAGTCCGTTCTTATCTATTCAGTTAATTTATTTTAATGTTAATTTGAATACCCTGAACGTTTTATTTTGAGATCATCTGAATGTTTTATTTCAGTTTTTCAATCAGTATTTCAGCAACTTTTTCTCCAGATAATAGCATTCCTCCGAATATAGGACCCATACGGGGGGAACCATGCACTGCGTTGGCTGCCATGCCAGTTACATATAATCCGGGGTACACTTCACTTACATTGTCCATGATTTTTCCTTCAGCCACATCCGCCCACATGGATTTTTCTCCCATTATCTTTCCTGTTTCAGTTTTCAGGGGTGCTTCCATTTTATTTTCAAGGACTTTCACTATCTCACAGGGATGTCCAGTGGCATCTATCACTGCTTTTGCACCCAAGGTGATGGGATCTACATGAAGACCTGCCATTTCAACGGGACTCCAATTAATCACTAAACCTTCCACTCCCTTCTCTTTTATCATCACGTCTTCAATTTCCATCAGGTTGAAGACTTTAAGTCCTGCTTGACATGCTTTTGAGCAGAGGGTGGAAGCAGATTCTATGGAGTCAGCCAAGTAGTAACCTTCCTGATATTCTTGGCAGTTAATACCCATTTCATCCAGGATTCGTTTTCCTTCTTCCTGGACTACGATCTTGTTGAACATCATTCCACCACCCCACATTCCACCACCCATACTGAGCTTCTTCTCAAAGAGGGCAACTTTAAGACCGGCTTTGGCAAGGTAGTAACCGGCAGTGAGGCCAGATGGTCCTCCTCCACCTATGGCCACATCCATATCCATATAATCTAATAATTCCTCCATGTATCCTTCTACAATTCCCCTTGATACTATGATATCATCCAGTTTCATCTTTTTTACACCTCATAATTGTGATTAAAATTTATTGTAATAAAATTACTTGATTTTTCTTGATGATTACTTTTTGATTATTATACGTAAAACATCCTTATCTTCCAATACATGATCCAGTCCTACTTTCTGACCAGGAAATTTCACTGAACTACCCCATACTTTGGCGTGGCGGAAGTTTTTAAGAAAATCCCGGTGAAGTCTGCCGGCCACATCTTCCACAGTAGATCCATCTCTAACAATTAAAGGTTCCTCTAAATCAGCTTTCTTACCTTGAGGCTTCAGATAAATTCTTATAAGCTTCAAACGGTTGAATATTTCCCCTTTAAGTTCGTCCACCATCATTCCTTTATCTGCAGCGATGTAGAGCGCATCCTGCATTTTTTCATGAAGTTCTTTTAGGTATGATTCTTCTGCCAGATCGATCTTGTTAACCACCACTAGGAGGGGTATGTATACAATACTACTATCCAGGGAATCAATGAATCGGTCAATGGTAACATCTTCTCTAATGAGGACATCAGCACTGTGCACCCCGTACTCGTTGAGTATGGAACGGATCGTGCCTTCATCCATGTGGGTAAGGGGAACCGTAGAGGCTACTTTAATTCCTCCTATTTTTCTGCGTTTCACCTTTATATCAGGAGCTGTCTGGTTGGGTCTTATTCCAATGTTCAGGAGTTCCTCCCTAATCAGTTCCTTGTGATGGGGGTTGAATACATCCAGTACCATTACAACTAAATCCGCATTACGGGCCACTGAGAGGATCTCTCTTCCCCTTCCTTTTCCCTTGGAAGCACCGGCAATTATCCCTGGAATGTCAAATATCTGGATCTGAGCCCCACGGTATTCCATGACTCCAGGGATGACATCCAAGGTTGTGAATTCATATGCTCCAATTTTAGATTGGGCATTGGTGATCTGGTTGAGGAGTGTGGATTTTCCCACGGAAGGAAAACCAACCAGGACAACTGTGGAGTCTCCTGTTTTTTTAAGAGTGAATCCCCTTCCTTTGGTGGATGATGAGCTTCTTTTTATGGATTCTTCCCTTAATTTTGAGATTTTTGCCTTGAGTTTCCCAATGTGGTGGGATGTGGCCTTGTTATAAGGAGTTTTTGCGATCTCCTCTTCAATCTTACGGATCTTTTCTTCGATGTCCATAAAGCTCACTTTAAAATAAGAGTATAATCTGTCAATATCAAATTCATATTAATTCTTTAATATAATTGAATTATCCTAAAAACTACATTTATTTCTAATATAGGGTTTTTCACTTAAAAAAGTTTTAATTAAAAATAAAGAAAATGGCAGAATGGAGTTTTAACTCACATCCCACACCATTACTTCAGATATTCCGGTTGATGGTTCTTCGTGGGCCAGTTTGAAGTGTGTTAATCCAGATCCCTGCTCAAAGAACAGGCGGGTGAACATGGAATCCTCCAGTTCCCGGCTCATGGCCACTGTAATCAGGTTGTTGTCTTTATAAAGTACTAATATGGAAAATGTACTGTCGTTGTTAACCACTGTGTCCACTGCAGTGGTATTATTGGTTACTACTATCAGAC
Organism: Methanobacterium sp. PtaB.Bin024; assembly: GCA_002067065.1. Classification (GTDB taxonomy): domain Archaea; phylum Methanobacteriota; class Methanobacteria; order Methanobacteriales; family Methanobacteriaceae; genus Methanobacterium. The sequence continues at coordinate 33,940 of MVPY01000039.1, read as the reverse complement.
GATGAGGTGGAGCAACCTGGTTTTGACTCACCTGCAGACCACCTGTGACGTTATCGCCAGTGATCTGAACAGTTACATTGTTTTCGCCTGTGATGTTAACCGTACTGTCTGATGAAGTGGCAGTTGCCTGGGCCATTGAGTAGATGTAGTTGGTTGAATTTCCAGTGGTGAAATTCCAGCTTCCAAAGTAGGACCACCAGCCAGCCTTACTAACCATATCCATACTGGTAATAAGAACACTAGGAGTAGGATTGTCTGGATGAGTATATTGTAAGACATTTTGAGCCTGTTGTGTGGTTAAACCATATTGGGAAGTCAATATATTCTGAGCTGCAGTTTTATTTGTGACCAGAATTTTATCCATGATTTCAACAGTCTTACCAGTATCATTGGTGTAGTTTTCCAGAGTGTTGTATCCCTCATCTCCACTGGAGGCTAGCATTTGCAGTATACCTGAAGAAAGGGCCTCGTCACTGGTGAATAATGCCTTACCAACCCAGTATGCCCGGGCATTGTTCTGTGAACCTCCATCAAAGGTTACTCCACGATCAGCTTTGGCAGCAAATAGGTGTCCAAAGTCCCACCATGATGTCATTACCGTGTCTTGAGAAGTGTTATTTTTCACCCATAAAAGAGAGTCAACCATGGCATCATCTGTACCCGGTACCACTGAGTTAGATATGGCGTTAGCAGAGCTTACAGGTATATAACAGACCAGCACTATGACTATGGCCATTGCTATGACATGATAATTGGGGTTTTCTATGTGTTTTCTTAGATAATCTGCCAGGAAACCTACAAATATTCCTGCACACAGTGCTATTGGGAGTGAAAAGGCTTCCACAAATCTTACACCCTTGGTAAAAGCATAAGCTGTTATCAAAAGCCATACTGAGAACAGTATAGCATAATAAAGATATGTACTCCTATCCGGTTTTATTCCACCTAAATCCTGTTTTTCTTCTTTAACAGGTTCTTCAGGTTCTTGTGTCCTTTTTCGCCTGGATTTTCTTCCCTTTTTTGGTTTTCTATCCTTTTTCGGAGGTTTGGTTTTGCCTTTTCCCTTGGCTTTTTTGATCCTCAAATTCCAATAGATCATGAACAATCCAAGTATTCCACAAACAAATGGTATAATTCCCCCAACATCAGCCACTACCGTTGATATATCCGGAATCTGCAGTTCACCTACGGATATGAATACGTTAGGATAAGAACTGGCTTGTGTTGCTGCTTGAAGTTTAGTTGCACTGATTGGCTGCAGCAAGGATGTGAATAGGGAACCACCCCATGCAATAAACATTAACACCAAACTCAACACTAAAAATATAAGTAATGGGAGCAAAACTGGCTGTTCAAGGAGCCATTGCTTCTTACTAGAGTATTCAGACCATAGTTTAAAGCTATCCATTTTAAAGAGATATTTTGATACCAGCGCATAGACTATAGCAACGAATATTACTAGATAGAATATGTACCACCATCCTTCCCATGCCAGGGAGAACACAAGCATGGAAAGAGCTGCAAGAACAGCGTATATCATTTTTTTCCGATTTTCAGTGGTGGTGATACTCGCACTGAAGAACCACACTACCAAAAGTGGTAGGATCATGTTGAACATGTCGGTGTCAAAGAAACCAACAAAGGTGTGGGAGAAATAAAATGTGGCAACACCCACCAGTACTCCGGCAGTGATCCCTCCATAGTCATTGCTGATCTTTCTTACAAATAAATAAGCAGGAATCACAGACAGGGAAGCTATTATGGCTGGTGTCCAGAAGCTAACTTCTAATAGGGAATAATCACCGAATAAGTTGGCCAGGTAATAGAAAAATGCAGTTATCCAAACAATCAGGGGAGGATATTCTGCACTCCTTCCAGGGGGGAATAAGGAATGTAGATCCCAATCAGTGCCATTTTTAATGGTATCCCCCAGATAACCATGATCAAGGAAATTACTGGTTAAACGATAGTTATAATATGAATCCATCTCACTGAAGTAAGGAAGACCCGAATCTTCCTGGTAATAAGATTGATAATTGTCTGGCACTCCACCAATATCTGCGGCTTCTGCGCGAAGGAAGAATACCAGAGAAAATATAACTAGGATTATTAGGATTGGTTTTAATTTGGATAAGATGTCATTTGCTTCCATGTTTTTCATTCCCCTATTACTCTTTTTGGTTAAACCTGTGATAATTTGTAAACGTGTTTTTATCTATTTATCTTATATTGGACTGTTTAAACTATTTAAAGTATAAAGTCTTTGGAGGTTATTAACAAGTTATAATACCATAAAAACACTTCCTAACTAACTTTGAATATCCAAATAACCCTTTGTTACAGGTGCTTAAGTAACTTTTTTTGGGTTGAATTTATTACCATGATGTTTAAATACAATAACAACAACTTATGTGAAGGTTAATCAATGATATTTTTATCTTTGATGATAAAACCAATGAAAATCAGTCGGATGCACCGAAACAATGCCAAAAATAGTAAAAATAAAAAAGGTAAATGAAAAAAGGTAATAATATTAAATTTCAAGTTTTCTCAGATTTTTGATCTTGTTTTTCTTCCAGTGAACGAGTGTATCTGCATCGTGGGAAACCACTGCATCCTACAAATTCACCATAACGGCCCCTTCTTTTAATGAGATCCTTTCCACATTCTGGGCATACACCCACAACCTCGTTTTGTGTAGGTTCTTCACCGTCACGTCCACATTTGGGATCCATGCAGGCTCTTTGTCTGGGTTTTCCAAAGGATATCATTGGCAGGCCACATTCCTCACATTTTGTTTTGAGGACCGTAGCTCCACGAGGCATTGAATAAGTTGATTTACACTCAGGATAAGAAGTACAACCCACGAAACTCCCTCCTTTTGGGGAGTTAATCATGATGAGGTTGCCACCACATTTACATTTACCCACTATCATGCTTTCCCTGTAGGCAGCGTATAGTTCTTCCCCTATTTTGATCTTGTTTGCATCGATATCATCCAGTATAGAACTTACTTCTGACTTGGCTTCAGCTATTATCTTATCTTTTTTAACTTCCGCCTTCATTATGCCATCTAATTTGGTTTCAAATTCACGGGTGAGCTCTTCACTGGTGATCTTCTCTGAATATTTTTTAAGAGTATCAATAAGGTGTTCTCCCAGCTGGTTAACTGAGATCTTCTTACCCTCCACATATTTCCTATCATACAAGATAGATATGATGTTCGCCCGTGTGGATTTTGTTCCAAGTCCTCTTTTTTCCAGTTCCCGGATAAGTGAAGCCTGATTGTACCTGGCAGGAGGTTTAGTCTCTTTTTCCTCCGAATATGCCAGAGCATCCAAACTATCTTTCTCTTTTAGAGCCGGAAACTCATCATTTTCAACCTTGCGGTATGGGTAATGTTCTCTCCATCCCATTTTAGCCATTCTTTTCCTGCTGAAACTGAATGGCTGACCCCCAATATCTAATTCTGTCTTCATGGTTTCCATGATGCCGTTTTCACCGAAAACACTGATGAAACGGTAGACAATAAGTTCGTATAATTTCTGGTAATCTCTTCCCAGTCCTTTAGGAACCAAACCTGTGGGGTGGATAGCAGGGTGAGCTTCATCTGTTTTCTTACCTTCACGAGGTTTTATTGGTTCTTTCAACTTCTCGATCTGTTTTTTGAATGCAGCATTCTTTTTCAGTTTGCCCAGTATCTTTTTATATCCAATACTAGGGGGTAATTTCTGGGAAGATGTACGGGGGTAAGAGGTGTAACCTTCAGCATACAAGTTCTGAGCAATGGATTGAGTTTTCTTGGGACTGAACCCAAATACACCGTATGCTTCAGACTGCAATGAACCCAAGTCAAAGGGCACTGGAGGCAATTGCGGAGTTTTTTTAATGTTTATTTTGCTTACCAGGGCATCTTTACCCTCACAATCAGCCAGTATCTCCTCCTGAACTTTTTTATCGAATATTTTTCCCTTTTTATGGTCAGCAATTATGTCCCCTTCAATCTCCGCCTTTATGAGCCAATAAGGCTCAGGAATGAAATTTTGAATTTCTTTCTCCCTTTCCACCAGAATGGCAAGGGTTGGGGTTTGTACTCTTCCTGCAGAAAGTTGTATGTAACGACTGGTAGCTTTCATCACTGAATCAGTGAGGTATTTAGATATGTTTACTCCAAAAATAAAATCCAGAACATGCCTGGCCTCTCCACTGTCTACCTGATTAAAATCCAAGTCTATGGGTTCATTATAAGCTTTTAAGAGATCTTCCTTGGTTAATGTGGAGAATTTCATACGTACTGCTTTATCAATACTTTCCTGCCCACAAGCATATTTTAAAGCATTGAAACCTATTAATGTACCTTCAATATCATAATCACAAGCATGAATAAAACGATCAGCATTTTTAGAGAACTTCTTTATGGCATCGATATAATTTTTAACATATTTTTTGCTCTTATCCTTTTCATAGAGCGGGACCCATCCCACTTCAAACATACGGCCTTTTTCCTTCTTCAAAGGTGACAGAGAGTATAAATGACCTACAGCAGAGAGTACTGTGGTTTTTTTACCATTTTCTTCAATTTCATAGTAAGGTACCCGCTTATAACTCTTTTTTACAGCTTTACCTGGTATTGCGCCGGCTATCTTCTCTGAAGCCTTTGGTTTTTCGCATACTACAACTTCATGCATAAAAATCACTTGGACAATTAAATAATAACTATTATAATATTAATAATAATTATCTATCAGTTTAATCATGATGATATTATTCCCATCGAATATAATTGATGATATTAGATTATAATAAATGTTATTGCAGTTGATGATGCAGATATTAATGTTGATCTTATAAAGAACTTGACAATAAAAATCTTAATTATAAGAATTACCAAAACATGCAAATTCTATATCTTGCAAGTAAAATCAGAATTTCACATTAACCCAGATTTTATAGGAGATTAAAATGTTAATTGGTGTTATATCCGACACTCACATCCCTGAAAGAGCAGAAAGTATTCCTGAAATAGTATTTGAAGTTTTTCAAGATGTTGATCTCATATTACATGCAGGGGATCTTGTTTCTCTTTCAGTTAAAAAACAGTTAGAATCAATGAAACCTACGGTATGTGTTCAGGGTAACATGGATCGTTATATTGGTCTGAAACTTCCTCAAAGGAAAAAATTAGATCTTGAAGGCATTAAAATTGGTTTAACGCACGGAGAAGTTTATCCAAGGGGAGATACCCAACAATTACGTTATATTGGTCTGGAAATGGATGTGGAAGTTTTGATTACCGGCCATACTCACTGGTCTTTCATCAAAGAGTTACCAGATATGCTCTTACTGAACCCCGGAAGTCCCACAGTTCCCCGACTCTCAGATCCTTCAGTAATGATCATAGAAATTGAGGATGGCCAATTAGATGCCAAGATTGTTAAAATTGGAGATCCTGTCTGTAAAGCCCTCAATTTCAAAAAACCCTGAATTAAAAATCTAGAATAAAAATAAACCAAATTAAAAAATCACATCCCCAAATAAAAATAAATCCTAAATCAAATGATAACCCCCTCAAAATGAGAATAAACCCTGCAGTTAAGGAGAAGAAAAGCAAATGAGTCGAAGATGGAACCAAGAACGGAAGAATGAAGAATATTATAAGAAAGCTAAAAAACAGGACTATCGTTCTAGGGCTTCGTTTAAACTACTGCAGTTAAATCGTAAATTTAAAATAATTAAAAAAGGCGACTTAGTTGTTGATTTAGGGGCTGCTCCAGGTGGATGGTCGCAGGTAGCCCTTGAAGCTGTGGGTGAAGACGGTTTGGTGGTGGCAGTGGATCTTAATCGAATAAAAACATTTGATGAAGATAATTTTTGGAGCATAAAAGGAGATTTCACCCAGAAAGACACTCTTGAAGAAATCCAACGCACACTACAGGGTAAAACCCATGTTATCATATCTGATGCCTCCCCGAAACTATCTGGAATAAAAGATCTGGATCAGCTCAGATCCATTGATCTGGCACAGAGTGTTCTGCAGATAAGTGATGAAATCCTAAAATATAAAGGTAACCTCATTATGAAAGTTTTCCAGGGTGAAGGATATCCAGAACTCCTTAAAGATATTAAAAAAAAGTTTCAAACAGTTAAAACCACTAAACCTCCTTCTTCCAAGAAAAAAAGTGGAGAAATGTACATAGTGGGCAGAGGTTTCAGAAGGGAAGAAAGAAAAAATTAACATTAACTAAACAGATCATACTGCCAATAGAATTAAAAATAAGGCCAATAGAATTAAAAAAGGATTAGGCAATAAGTAATAAGGAGCTAATTAATTAACTTTATCTATTGCCCTCACCCTGATACTTGAGACCTTATAGTAACTAAACTTGATTTAGCCGTTTGCAGTTGAGACTTGGCTTCTTCAAGTCTTTCATTTACTACATCAGGCGATTTACCAACAGCAATTGCACTTTCAACATCAGTGATGGCTTGATCTGCGTCTACCAGCTCTATTTTTGCATTATCAAATTCAGCAATCAGATCTTTGTCATTAGTTGCCTCCACTTGCACCTCCAAATCATTATATTGGGCTTCTAAAGTTGCATAATCAGATTTAATAGATGCTAATTCATCATTAGCATTACTATTGCTGGCATCGTCAGATATAAAAGAGGAAAGTGATTGGAATCCAAAGTAAGCCAGTATGGCCACTGTGGCCACTATCATCAACACCCCCAAAACCGATATAGTCATGGAAGTGACCTTAAACATTCTCAATCTTGATCTTTTCATTTATTCACCTTTATGAAGGAATTAGTTAAACTAAAACTCATGTTAATCACAATTTATGGGAACTAAATCCCACATCAACGAATAATAAATCAATTTATCAGTTACATGTCATTATACTTAATCACTTTTATCATTTATCCCCTATTATTATTTATTTCTACCTAATAAAATTCAGTATATTAATCCCAGTTTTAAAATAACTGTTTTATTAATTATATAAATAAATTTATTACTAATATAGAAGGAATTCATTATAACACACCCCCATTACATTATAATAAGGCCCCATTATATTAAATTTAAGTTAGCAAATAATTAATATTAATTACAGCAGTAATAATGGATTTTTATCTGATTTCAAGCCAGATACTATCTTTAAGTTTCAATGGGTAAAATTTAATAATAGAAAAGATTATAGTTAGACGATGGAAACTTCAGCTCAATCTACCACTGACAAAACAAAAAATCCTGTGGCCAAGTTCGAGGAATTCTTTAGTACCAAATACAAAGACACTGTATTTGAGGCCCTGGAGAAATATCCTGACCAGAGATCAGTTCTAGTTGATTATATAGAACTAGAGATGTTCGACCCGGACCTAGCAGACCTGTTAATCGAGAAACCAGAAGAAGTGATTAAAGCTGCTTCTAAAGCCATTCAAAACATTGACCCTCTTCGTAAGAATGCTGAATTACATATTCGCTTCGAAAACGTGCGAAACAATATACCATTACGTTATTTGCGCAGTAAATATATTGGTAAATTCGTGGCAGTGGATGGTATCGTCCGTAAAACAGACGAAATTCGTCCCAGGATCATGAAGGCTATTTTTGAGTGCCGTAGCTGCATGCGACTCCATGAAGTGCAGCAAAAAAGTAATATTCTCACTGAACCTGCACTCTGTCAGGAATGTGGAGGTCGTTCATTCCGTATCCTCCAGGAAGAGTCTGAATTCTTGGATACTCAAACCACTAAGGTTCAGGAACCCCTGGAAAACCTTTCTGGAGGTGAACAACCCAGACAGATCAATGTTGTGCTGGAAGATGATCTGGTGGACACTGTAACCCCTGGAGACGTGGTAAGAATTACTGGAACCATGAAAACGGTCAGGGATGAGAAAACAAAGCGTTTCCACAATTATATTTATGGTAACTACATCAGTGCCCTGGAACAGGAGTTTGAAGAATTAGATATCAGCACAGAAGATGAAGAAAAGATCAAGGAACTGGCTGCTAATCCTGATGTTTACAATAAAATCATTAATTCCACCGCACCATCAATTAAAGGATATAGAGAAGTTAAAGAAGCAATTGCCCTGCAACTATTCGGTGGATCTGCTAAAGAGCTGGAAGACAAAACCAGAATCAGAGGAGACATACATATTCTCATTGTAGGGGACCCAGGTATAGGTAAGTCCCAGATGCTCAAATACGTCTCTAAACTGGCACCAAGGGGTATTTATACCAGTGGTAAAGGAACCAGTGGAGTAGGTTTGACTGCTGCTGCAGTAAGAGACGAGTTCGGTGGTTGGTCCTTAGAAGCAGGTGCACTGGTACTGGGAGATAAAGGTAATGTCTGTGTGGACGAACTGGACAAAATGCGACCAGAAGATCGTTCAGCCATCCACGAAGCACTGGAACAGCAGACCATAAGCATAGCCAAAGCAGGAATTATGGCCACTTTAAATTCACGGTGCTCTGTGCTGGCAGCTGCTAACCCTAAATTTGGACGTTTCGATCGTTATAAATCTATCGCAGAGCAAATTAACCTTCCTTCAACAATTTTATCACGTTTTGACCTCATATTCGTGGTCGAGGATAAACCAGATACTGAAAAAGACAGTGCCCTGGCCAGTCACATACTCAATATTCATCAAGACACATCAATCCCTTATGAAATAGATCCAGAACTCCTCAGGAAATATATCGCTTATGCTCGCCGGGACGTACATCCCCACCTCACTAATGAAGCTATAGATGTTCTTAGAGAGTTTTACGTCGGTATGCGTGGTGGTTCAGCTGATGAAGATTCTCCCGTGCCCATAACTGCCAGACAACTGGAAGCACTGGTACGTCTGGCCGAGGCAAGTACTAAAATCAGATTAGGACAAGAAGTGACTGCTGATGATGCTAAGCGAGCTGTCAGTCTCCAGGAAAAATGTTTAAAACAGGTTGGATACGATCCAGAGACTGGTAAAGTTGATATTGACAAGGTTGAGGGACGTACACCGAAATCTGATCGGGATAAAATCAGAGTGGTTCAGGAAATCATCAAAGAATTAGAAGAGGAATATGGAGGACGTGCACCCACCAATATACTTATAACTGAAATGCGAGATAGATATAATATGAGCGAGGAAAAGGTTGAAGACCTGATCCGTCAGTTAAAACGAAAAGGAATCATTTACGAACCCCAGCAAGGTTATCTCCGTGTTGCCTAGGCTGGAAATATCTTAAATTTTTCTAGATTCAAGCTAAATTCATTTAACGAGTTTTTATGAAATTCTATTTATGGAGGTATAAATATGAGCGATTATGAAGAATTACTGGATAGAGCCGTTAAACAGATCCCCCCACAGGCACGTGAAACCAAAAGATTCTCTGTGCCTAAGGCCTACTCCATAATCCAGGGAAACCGTACAATTATTCAGAACTTTGGTGAAGTGGCTGATGCCATGAACAGAGACCCCCAACATGTTCTTAAATTCCTTTTAAGAGAATTGGGTACAGCTGGAAACCTGGAAGGAAACCGGGCCATAATGCAGGGAAAGTTCACCCATTACTTAATCAATGACCGGATGGACGACTATGTGAAACGTTTCATCATGTGTCATGAGTGCAACCGTCCCGACACCAGGATCATAAGGGAAGACCGTATCTTCATCCTCAAATGTGAGGCCTGCGGTGCTAAGGCTCCACTGAAAACCCTTTAATTCCCTTTTTTATTTAATTCTTTTTTAAACTACAAATTCTATTGATTGGATACTGAAAATTTAAAGATTAGATACTATGTTCTGTATTGAGTGTGGTAAAGAAGACGAAGAACTGTTTAAGGGCCTTTGCAAAACATGTTTTGCTGCTGGAAACAGTTTGATACATATTCCTCCAGAATTAGAGGTTGAACTGTGCGCACACTGTTCTGCCACCCATGTTGGTGATAAATGGATGGAAACAGGACAATCTGAGGAAGAACTTATTGCAGAAACCATAGTCCGTGAATCAGTTCCTGATGAAGATGCCGATGATGTGGTGCTGGAAATAGATCTGCTTAATCAGAAGGGTTCCATCCTGGAAATACTGGTGATCGCCAGTGGTAAAGTTGTAGGAGTGCCCACAAAAAGGGAATATAAACTAAATGTCAAACTTAACCGAAGTGTCTGTCCTGAATGCAGTAAATATGTCTCAGGTTACTATGAAGCAGTACTGCAATTAAGAGCAGATGATAGATCCTTAGAATCTGATGAGATCCAGAGTGCTGATGAAATCATTAAACATCAACTGGAGAAACTATTCCCTAAAAACCGTATGGCTTATCTTTCCCAGAGATTAGAACTTAAAGAGGGAATAGATTACTATTTGGGCTCCTTGAAAGCAGCTCGGAAGATTTCAAATTCCCTTAAAGAGAATATGGGTGGAATACTTGGAGAATCACCCCGCCTTATGGGTAGGGACAAATCTACTGGTAAGGACTTATACAGGATATGGATATCCCTGCGCCTTCCCTTTTTCCAGAAAGGAGACTTTCTAACCCATGGAGAACATGTTGGTCAGATAATTGATATAAATGGTCGAAAGATCACAATCCAAGACCTTAAAACAATGGATAAAACATCCTTATCCTGGCGTGAATATTCCAACCTGGAAGTGGTAGCCAGGAGGGATGATGTAAAGATTACCACTGTGACTTCTAAAAAGCCCACTCAAATCCAGTTACTTCACCCTGAAACTTATCAACCCCTGGATCTGGATATCTTGCCTAGAATGTCAGAAATAAATATTGGAGATCAGGTGGAAGTAGTTGAGATTAAGGGAAAAATATACATTACACCACCCAAAAGATAAGGGCATAAGAAAATAAGAAGGAAAGAAAGAAATAATTGACTATGAACACTGATCATTGGTGATTACTATGGACCTGGATTCAACAATTGATAAAATAACAGAAGGCACCCTGGAAGTGGTAACTCCAGAGGAACTCAAAGATAAACTCAGAAAAGACCAAAAAACAGCTTACATTGGATATGAACCATCAGGAAAGATCCATTTGGGTCATGCCATCACCGTGAAAAAAATGAAAAACTTGCAGGAAGCAGGTTTTAAGATCAAGATTCTCCTAGCTGATCTTCATGCTTACCTAAATGGTAAAGGAAGCCTAGAGGAAATAAAGGAAATCTCTGAATATAACAAACAGTGTTTCAGGGCCCTGGGACTTTCTGAAGATACCCAATTCATTTTAGGAAGTAATTTCCAGACCCAGGAAAATTACACCATGAAAGTGTATCAGTTAGCCCTCTCAACCACCCTAACCAGGGCTAAGAGGAGTATGGCTCAGATAACCAGGGATGCTGAGGACCATCAGGTGGCAGAGGTTATCTATCCTCTAATGCAGGTGGTGGACATGCTATTTTTAAATGTTGATCTGGCTGTTGGTGGTATGGAACAACGTAAAATCCATATGCTTGCCCGGGACAATCTACCGAAATTAGGATTCCCATCCCCAGTATGCATTCACACCCCACTCCTGCATGGTACAGATGGCTCAGATAAAATGTCTTCTTCAAAAGAAAACTTCATAGCCATTGATGATGAACCAGAAGTAATTAAAAAGAAGATTAAAAAGAGTTACTGTCCCCCAGGTGAGGTTGAAGGAAACCCCATCCTTGAAATAGCCCATCATTTTATATTCAGCGAAATGGATACACTTCTTATCCAAAGGCCTGAGAAATTTGGTGGAAATCTGGAATTAACCCAGGATGAACTCCTGAAAATGTATGGTGAGGGAGATCTGCACCCCTTGGATCTGAAAAATGGTGTTGCCGAGTGTTTGGTGAATATCTTAGAGCCAGTGCGAAATTATCTTAAAACCCCACAATAGAAAACTATCTTAAATATGCACGATGAAAATATAAAAAGCAAATAAAGAAGGTGTTACCAAATGGGAGAAGAGATGCTATATGAGATGAGGATTCCTGCAGGAATCACTGAAAGGATCATGGCTGAAGTTATAATCAAATTTGACCTTGAACTCAAAAACACTGATGATGGCCCCATACTCTACGGCACAAAGGAAAACCTGGAAAATGCTCAGGACCATATTGTAAAAGCACTGAATCAGCGTCTAAAAGAACTAGAAACCGGTGAAAGGGATTAAATATGAGAAATTTGTAAATGAACTTTAAAACAATTTCTAAACCATTTTAATCCTTATTTATTCAATTTCAGTATCTCCCTTCACATATTATTTACTAACTGATTATAGCTGATAGATTGATTTAAAATCTCTTAATTTTTTTTGGTTTTATGTGCATTATTTTTATATGCACATACCAAGTTTAGGGGCCACTATCCTCTTTATATCATCGTGTACTTTGTTAACACCATTATTGGCATTAACCACCATGAAATCGTGCTGATCCGCCAGTTTAAGGTATCTTTCACGTACCTCGTCCAGGAAATCCTTCTCTTCGAAGCTGTCTGAGCCATCACATCTGGTTAGGGCGGTTTCTGTTTCCAGATCCAGTAGTACCACCAGATCCGGTTCCAGGGCATAATGGTTTATCTGGGCGATCCATTCTTCACCATTCTGGTATGCTAAACTGGAGTAGAAAGAACGATCACTTAAGACTATTCGGTTCATATCTGCCTCTTTTCGAATATGATCCATGAGTAGGGTTCGGTCAGCAGCAAAAAGAAGGGCTAATGTTCTCTGGAAGTTTTCATCCTTTGCATCCGGGCTTTTAAGCATTTTTCTGATTAATTTTCCCACTATGGAATCTGTAGGCTCCCTGATATAAGTTACGGTGAGGCCGCAATCCTCTAACCATTTTCCTAAAAGTTCCAGTTGTGTTGATTTTCCTGAACCATCAATTCCCTCTAAACAGATGTACATATATATTCCTATGACGGCTTGACTAATAATCTTCACCCTCTAAAACAGGGAGTGTGTGTTGAATTCAATATATTTTAAACTTTATAAGTTATAATTCAACCAATGTGTGGATTTTACCACCCTCCCCTATAATCCATCCGAACGTAGAATGCATGAAGTGCTGCGAATGGATATAAAAAATATGGATAATAAAAGTTAAAGACACTTTCCTACTTGCAAACAATATGGAAATTGTCTTATACCTTAAAAAAGTACTAAAGATTCATGGAAGCCGGTGACATAATAGGACTGGTATTGGTCTATGGTTATGTAATATTACTCTTGGTCCTCTCTGAAAAAGTACTCAAGAAGTATCCCAACTTCAGCAGGAAATTCTTGCATATCATGGTGGGTAATATTCTTTTTATTCTGCCCGTATTCACATCTCGATGGGTGATGGCCTTATTGGCAGCAGCTCCCTTCATTATTTTAACATTTTTAATGAGTCCGTCTTCTCCCTTGAAGTTCAAGGACCGGATTTCAACTTCAGGTCATGGCTTAGGCCTGGTATACTATTCTATATCCTGGACTGCGCTGGCATTGATCTTCTTTGACCAGCCCTGGATTATAGCAGTGGGCATAGCTGCCATGTCCTATGGAGATGGTATGGCGGCTTTAATCGGGAAACAGTATGGTAAAATAAAATATAACATATCTGGAGATGAGAAAAGTCTGGAAGGATCTTTAACCATGTTCTTGGTACTTATGGCTGCTCTCGGGATAGTTTTAGTCTATTATGGTGTTCCTGCCAGCATAACTGTGATTGCAATTGTGGCCCTGGTGGCCACTATCTTTGAGGCAGTGACACCCAAAGGCCTGGATAATTTAACAGCCTGTTTTTCAGCCGTGATTTCTTATATTTTGCTGACAATATAGAATACATCATTTGACTAAAAGTTTCTGATATTGTATATAACAAATCACTGAGTAAAATGGATGGTAAAAAATATCATAGTGGATTAATATGCGTTTTATCATTGTTGATGGACTGGATGGGTCGGGCAAGACCACCCAGGCCAGACTCATTGAAAAAAAATACCATTCCCGTGGTGAAAGTGTTATTCTAAGGGAACATCCTTCCAGTGATAATCCCTATGGTCGGAAGGCTAAAAAAGCCCTGCTGGGTAGAGGAAAAATTAATAAGATTAAAGCATCGGTTTATTATGCAATGGATGTTATTCGTTCTGTTAAAAAATATAATGGAACAGCTGATAATATTATTATGGTTCGTTATCTGATGGGAGTAGCCTATTTACCCCTTCCCCTGGCCAGAATTCTTTACCAATTTTTTTGTCTGATCCTGCCCACCTCAGAATATATGTTTTTTTTGGATCTAGAACCAGAAGAGTCCATTCAGAGGATGTCACAACGTGATAGTGAGGAGATGTTTGAGAATATGGATGATCTTATCAAGGTGAGGAAAAAGGCACTTAAACTGGCCCAGGGATGGCATATTATCAATACTTCAGGCACCATTGAAGATGCAAAAGATAACATAAATACTATTCTGGATGAAATGGATAAAAAAAATTAAAATCCCATGATAAACCATTAAATCTAATTAAACTTTAAATCTAATTAAATCTCTCTAATTAAATATTTAACTAATTAAACATTTAATCTACAGACTTACTATCAATTACCCAAAAATTCAGAGATTAAGAAGTAGCAAATGGACTGGGCGGGATTTGAACCCGCGGCCTCTGCCTTGCGAAGGCAACGCTCTCCCACCTGAGCTACCAGCCCCCAATAAAATATGTTAATTCCATCAACTCTATTTTAATTTCATTAATAATTCAATTTGAGATCAATGACATGAAAATAAATGTTTAAGGTCTTAAGTTTGTCATTATATAAAATCCATATGAGGATGCATAGCTCCATTTTAGGTTGTTTTGCTAGGTATTTTTTAAAACGGTGTTTTACGTTTGGTGTTGTAATCCAGTCTATTGGTGTGGCATCAACAAGAGATATTTCGGGTCTTTTTTACTGTAATTTAAGTGATGTTTCATTTTATTCGCCAAATAAATGTGTATATAAACATCAATACTCAGATTTAACGTTTCATAAACCTAATTATTCTCATAGAGTTAAAATAAATTGTATTTTTATAAATGAACACACAAATAATATGTAAAATAAGAAAAGTAAAGGTATAAAATTCTCTTTTCAACAAGAAAAATCTAGAACCCTAGAACATGATTAATAATATATCCCATAAATTATATCCCATAAATTAAGTATATGGATGTAATTAAATGATAAATGTGAATCATTATTTAAGGGGTAAATTAGAGGGAGACCTAAAAATATGGTGGTTGACCCTTATAATTGTCACATTATCTATTTTTATCATCGTTATCGACAAAACTTTCATGAATGTGGCAATTTCCACATTGATAAAAGATTTAAATACGAATATTGAGACCATTCACTCCATAATTGTTATTTATGCTTTGGTTATAACCTGTTTGATAATCCCCGGAGCTAAAATGCAAAATATTATAGGGAGGAAAAAAATTTTTCGTGCTGGGGCTTTTATTTATGGTGTGGGAGCGTTTATCGCCACAATTAGCATAAACGCTCCCATGCTCCTTTTAGGTTGGTCCATACTGGAAGGTATAGGTGCTGCTCTGATGGTACCCGCCGCCACTTCTATTATTGCTGGTACCTATGAAGGTGAAAGGAGGGCATTCTCCTTAGGGATCATAAGTGCCATGGCTGCATGCGCCGGATCCATAGGACCTATTATCGGCGGTTTTTTGACCGTTTTTTACAGTTGGCGTTATGCCTTTGCATTTGAAGTTATTTTGATCCTCATCATACTCTTATTCTCCCGAAAAATACTCGACTTTCCACCTACAATGAAATGGTCTGACTTCAACGTTCTAGGAGCTTTAATTTCATCTTTAGGTCTATTTTTTTTAGTCATTGGCATTTTATTATTTAAAGATACCACAAATTCTAGCATAGTGCCTTGTTTCATTATTACAAGTGTAATTCTCCTGCTCATCTTTTATTTCAATCAGGAAAAAACTATGAAATCTGGAAAACCGCCTTTGTTCAATTTTAGACTTTTTAAAAATCGTGCATTTAGTATTGGAACTTTAACAAGATCTATAGTGAATTTCACAACAGGAGGAATATTTTTTGTTATCCCAGTGTTCATGCAAATGGTATTAGGCGCTGATGCCCTAATTACTGGTATATCCTTGATTCCTCTGAGTGTGGTCGATTTTATCATATCTTTTACAGCAGGTAAGGTTTCAACAGAAGTGCAGCCACGTTACATAATATTTCTAGGATTTCTAGTCACCATAACCGGTAGTCTGTATCTGATCTTCATTTTAGGTCCTGACAAAACAATTCTGGATATGATGCCGGGAATAGTGTTACTAGGAGCTGGATTGGGAATTGTTTTCCCTCATTCAACCAATTTAATTTTTTCTACAGTTCGCAAGGACCAGGATCCCGATGCGGCCTGCGTGATGAGCACTGGAATCAACCTAAGTTCAACATTGGGAATAACTCTTCTTGGTGTTATATTGATACTGGGTGGTTTTGGTAGCCTAACAATGAACAATCAAAGTTATTCAGCTTCTCAACTAAATGTACATCTTGATAACATAGCCATGGATTTAGGGCTTGGAAATCAGACATCTGAAGAAATAGAAGCTCTTCCAACACTGTTAAATTATAAAAAAGTCAATGCTACGAAAGATGCCTTTATCGTTGTGACTATCGTGCTCTCTATTGGACTACTTAGTTCCTTATTGATACCGCTAAAAAAACCATCTAAAATGCATGAATAGTAAGAGTGGTTTTAGAGCTCTAAGTGGACTGGGCGGGATTTGAACCCGCGGCCTCTGCCTTGCGAAGGCAACGCTCTCCCATCTGAGCTACCCGCCCCCAAAATATCAACTTCCATTTAACTGGAACCTCAAATATCTTCATAGTAGATCATTACAATATAATAAATTATAGTCATAAGTATATGTAATCATTTTTCAGCCTTTTCAAGTGATTAAATGCATCAGTATGGTCTTTAGATGTTTAAAATATTAAAAAAGTGACATATTTATTGGATTGTTATCATCAATAAAACGAAACGATCCATTAAAATAAAGATAAGTGCATAATTTTATATGCGTAGTTGGATTACCATTTATGTTTCATCAATAGGGATGTGTATCAGGGGTTATGAAAATGATTGATAAAAATGAGTTAATAGATCAGATTGAAGAAACTGAACTGGAAAAAGCACCAGGAAAAGGGGACAGTTGGGAGAAACACATCTACCTTGAAGATAATAAGATCCTAATTGTCGGTTATGAGGAAGAAGAATCATTCGGTGAACAGAATCCTAGTGGAGAAGTTGTTAAAAATTATTACTGGTTCTGGGAACTCCGGGACTCAAAAAATTGGGATGTAACTTTTGATAATCATGATAAAGAGTTCAGTTTTTGCGAGTCAACTGTTGGTGACTATACCGATCAGGACCGTGTGGAAGATATTGTGGGAGATATTGAAGAGGAAGATGTGTGCACCTGGAGTGAACAGGACTGGATCGAGGATATATCTGAAGAAATCGCAGAAGAAGTCGTGGAATGGTTAGATACCCCTAAATGATTGAAATTTACCCAAAAATATTGATAATCCTACAAAAAAAATTAAAATTTCATCCCCCTGAAATGATCTAATTAATTCTCATTTTTTTCCAATAATTCAATTCTTCTTTCTTCTTCCAGATATTTCAAACTATTTTTTATAATCCATTTAGTATTTTTATCATCATTATCAGCCCATTTTTCCAGAAAATAGTATGTTTCATCAGGATAATATTTACTTACAACCTTCAGAGCCCATGCTGTTTTTTTCTGGACATTTTTAGCAGGATCCTCCATCACCAAATCTATTACCCCCAGTAACTCCTGGAATTGTTCTTTATTAATGATTTTTCTCTCTACTGGCGCATGCACCGCAAATGCCGCTGCATTGCGTATCCAATCATTCTCATCTACAGCCCAACTTTTTAAAACACCGACAATGTAGGCGAAACGTTCCTTAAATAACAAGTTGAAAGTTTTATCAGCAAATGTATCTGATGATGACCAGTGCGAACTCAATAATATGTATTCTCTAGTTTTAGCCACCACTTCCTCAGGGTGGTCATGACTCATCTCATTTAAAGCCAGACCCACAATTCCAGCCCTCCAACCCCAGACTCTGGATTTTTGGACTTCTTCCTCACTCATTCTCATTTTCGCAGTGTTATAGATTCCCTCTCGGTAACCATAATCAAGATCCTTCTTGAAAAAATTATCAAGAACACCAAAATAGATGTCAGGTTTTTCCAAGCCACGCTTCCCCAAATATTCACCCATAGGTTTTAGCTTGCCAAAGGGAATCTTAGAAGATAATAATACTTCTAATTCATCAAAAAATTCCCCTTCCTTCCCTTCCTCAAGAAGATCACAGGCGTGTTCAGTTATTTGTAATATTTCCTTTTTACGAAAGGTTTTAGGTTTCATTTCAACACCAGAAAAATTTAATTAATATGCACTTTGCTATTAAACCCATTAATTTAGTCTAGTCACCTCATCCTTCTTTCATCCATCAATTAATCAGATATCCACTCATCATTTTTTTTGATCCATCGATAATATGTATAATATCAATTATTCTCCTTTTTACTTTGCCTTCTATTATAAATGATAATGCCAATCACCGCCAATACAATAATCACCAACACCACATTACCTAAAAAGGATATTTTAGCCTCTAAAGCCCGGTAGATGTTTCCAGAGAACCAGGCCAGTAAGCCCCAACCCAATATCTGTACTGCAGACCCAAAAAAGGTTGTTATAAGATATTTTTTGATATCGTATTTGATTAACCCGCAGAACAGGTTAATGGCTATAGCTGGAATGATGGGAAGACATCTGGCAATGAATATAAATATATCATCATAACGGCTTTCATTGATGTGTTCTCCTACCTTCTCCACATCTTCCACTGAAACACCCAAATATCTGCTTGTTCTATCAATAAAAGGTGTTCCTAACTTATAAGCAAGTACATAATATACTAAAGATCCTACAGTTATTCCCAGTGATGCTGGGATGACTATTTTTACGATCAGGATTCCTAAATTCATAAGAGAAAAACTGGCTCCCTGCATAACCAGGAATGTGGAAGTTAAAACTATCAAACTGGCAGGGATGGGAACTATGATCTGCTCCAGGATACAACCTAAAAAGACTGCTAAAGACACATTACTAATAATAAATGATTCTGCGCTGTTTATAAGTGTAGATAACATACTGCCCCCTAAATTAAATTTAAGTATTATTCCTATGAATATTTCATCCATTCAATTTAAGTTTCATCCCCATTTTTATATAACATCAGTATACCCACAAACATCAGCACCCCAAACAACAACTGGCTTATCTTTAACGGCTCTCCAAGGACTAAAAAAGCTATTAATGCCCCGAATAGGGAGCTAGTAGAGTAAATGGATCCTGTACGGGTAGATCCAATTTCTCTTATGGCCAGATAGATGAGAACTATGGAAAAACTCATACAAACCAAACCAATGAATAATAAAAGTGGGATCATGTTAACAGGGAGGGTGAAGCTCAATCCCAGGTAAAATGAGATTACTAATAAAATAAATCCACCTATTGAACATTTAAGGCCTGTGAGGAAGAATATGTCCCTTTTGTTACTCAAGAATTTGGTTAAAATGGTGTCAAGGCTCCAGAAAAACCCGGATGAGATCACCAGAAGACTGCCCACTAAATTCTGGTCAAATGAGAGATTTTGAAGATTGTTCGTGCTTAAAAAAATTGCACCTATCAGTAAAAAACCAAAACCAACTATGTCTTTCGGTTTAACTGTTTCTTTAAGGAAAAATATTCCTAAAATAATAATGAACAACACTTCAAAATTGGCTAAAAGAGCAGCGTTAACTGCGGTTATCTGATTCAAACCATTTAGATATAATGCAGGGGCCAGCACAGCTCCGAATAGGGCTGTTAAAAATAGGGTTAGGTAATCTCTTCGGGAGATGTTGATTTCCACCTTGCTCTCCCTGTGGAGAATTTCCAGAATTTTGTCATGCAAAGGAGATACGCGTATCAAAAACAGGAAGGCACCTGCCAGAGTGTAAACCATGGCTGCAAGAGCCAAAGGATGTAGATAACCCAGTAAGGTTTTATCCAGAGTAAACCAGATTCCAAAGAGCAGTGCCACCAGTACTGCACTTAAATATCCCCATAAACGATTCATGTTTCATCTATCCTTATGTTACATAAATATAATTCAGATAGTTTATAATTCAAATAATCAGTTAATTGTTTAGGAACTTATCAGTAAAATATTAATCTGGGCATTGATATCGTGATAATTAGGGTTTTGTGAAATTATCCGGAAGTAAGAGTGTTTTTATGAAATTAACAATTACATATTGAATTAATAAATAAGAGGGATGATGATGAAAATTACTTATCTTTTGGTATTTGATGGCCTATCCAACAGGAATAACTGTAAACTGATTTAAATTGATTGGCATCTTACAATTATTCTTCATCCAAACCCCATTTTTTCCTGAATTTCAGTTTTTCTTCGGCTGTCATCCAGTGGCTGCCATCACAGTAGGGTTTGTTATCTGATTTTCCACAACGGCAGAGGGTCACACGGTTACGGGTTTCATATTGGGTGCCATCAGATGATTCTATTGGTATTCCACTCCTCACCCATATCGGACCCTGACATCTTTTCTGATCATCATGCACCAGGACTATGGATGGTTCGAACTGGTGTTCAAATGGTTTTCCGGTTTCATTATCCCAGAGTACCAGTCTTCCAGAAGGGCATATCATGGCCTCTTCTATGGCAGTCTGTTTGGCTTTTGGATTGTTTGATTCTTGTATGAGTTTCCTTATTCCTCCTGATCGGAGACAGAATCTGGAGTGATCACAGAATTCAGGGGCGTCAGTTAATCTTAGATTGGGGCCTTCAAATATTTCAGCCTTCTCTATGTAAGGCTTTCTGCTGGCAGTTTCCGTGCCGTCAAAATCAATATCATTATGTGTTCCATCACAGAATGGTTTATCCTTTGATTTACCACAAC
Source organism: Methanobacterium sp. PtaB.Bin024 (assembly GCA_002067065.1). Classification (GTDB taxonomy): domain Archaea; phylum Methanobacteriota; class Methanobacteria; order Methanobacteriales; family Methanobacteriaceae; genus Methanobacterium. Next base: position 12,869 of record MVPY01000039.1, on the reverse strand, counting down.
GGCAAAGGGTGTAAGTTTCAAGGGTGGTTATTTCCTTTTCATCAACCAGATCCCTGGTGTGACCTGCCTCATCTGTGATTATGGTTTGCTCATATAACCGAACACCACCTGAAACAATGTATGGGCCGTTTTCAACGATTTTTATCTTCATTTTATTTTTCAAAAGATCATCTTTAACCATGAAAAACCTACCTCTTCCTCTTACAGTGTGGGAGTATTGTCTGATCTTTACCTATTATCTTTAACATTTCAATTATCTTTAATGTTCAATTTAAATGCCAGTATTTTATATTAATAAACTGCCTAATACTGATTTGTCTAATTAATTTTAACCGACACTTGAGTGACTGATGCCCATGTATTATGAATGAGGATTTATGACTACCATAACCTTGAATAAAAAATTTCATTGAATGAATATAAGGGGGTTTAAAACCTGATTATAACTCTATTTATCGTGATTCCAGTAATACTCATCATAGTTGTGATCATTGCATTTTCTATGCTATGGCCTCTGGCAATTGGTGCTGCTTACTCCCCATCATCCATGAAAGTGGTTAGGAAGATGCTTAACATGGCAGAAGTTGATGATGAGGATGTGGTTTATGATCTGGGCTCTGGTGACGGTCGCATAGTTATCGAAGCTGTCCAAAGATACCATGCTTGGGGAGTGGGAGTTGAAGCTGATCCCCTGCGTGTGTCCTGGTCCCGGCTGAAGATCAGGAAACTGGGACTGCAGGATCAGGTGAAAATCATCTGGGGCAACCTGTTCCACCAGAACATCAGCCATGCCACGGTGGTAATCCTTTTCCTCTGGGGAAAAACCAATGAAAAATTAAAGGAAAAACTCCAGGAAGAACTCAAACCAGGAACCAGGATTGTTTCATATGTATGGAAATTTAAAGGATGGAAACCAGTGAAAATAGATAGAAAAGAACGTATATATCTTTATATAATTGGTGAAAGTGACATTGCAGAACAGGATTATGATGAAACCAATCCTCGATTAATAGCTGAATATTGGGAATAGAAAATTAAAAAGATATAAAATTAGAATAAAGAAGCTAAGAATGGCGATCCGAGGGCAAATGCCAGAAATACAATTGCCATCCCCATTTTTATTCTTTTAGATATTTTTCTTGTGTTTTTTAGGGATTGATCACGCAATATGGACATTGCCCCTACAACAAAAACAACAATGGCAATTATAAGAATTATAATGTAGAATATGTTGAATATACCCATAAAATAGAGTATAGGGCTGGTTAAACTTGCAATTAACATGAAAATCGCTGCAATTATTGCAGATGTTCTTTTCCCGTAGATTATGGGTAGGGTTGTGGCACCTTCCTCTTTATCACCCTCCAGATCTTCCATGTCCTTGACAATCTCCCTGGCCATGGTCATTAAAAAGGCATAAATCCCCAAATAAATAGAAACCAGTATCTGACCCACTGCTACACCTCCAAAAACAAAGCAAAGACCAGTTAAAAAGGAAATGCTCATGTTCCCAATTAAACATTTTGTTTTCAAATCTCGGGCATAATAGATCATTAAAAGAGAAGCTAAAAGAGCGATTATCCCAAGAATCCAGTTGATCAAAAATCCTATGATTATTCCTATGATAAACAATAAGAGAGAATAAATTAGTGCCATTTTTAAGGCGATTCTCCCGGAAGGAATTGGGCGTTCTGGTTTGTTAATGGCATCTATTTTGTGATCAAAGTAATCATTGATGCTGTTTCCAGCTCCAGTGACCAGGAAAACCACTACCGCCGCCATTAGAGCTTCCAAGGTGAACTGGCCACTGATTACTGCCATTAAGAAAATGGCAATAACCGCCATTACAGCATTTCCAGGTCTTAAAATTTCAAGATAGGGATTCATAGTAACACTTAAATATCTTTTCAAAGTAAATAACCAAATATCCACTATACTAAAAACAATACAGCTAATTAAAATTACTATTCAATAGAATCAGCTTTCATCATCATCTGTTTTAGATTTCCTGTCCATTTCCTCTAGTTCTTCCCTGCATTTTCTAAGTTCTCGTTTAATTAGTGCCAGTTTCAGATAGAGATAGAGTGCTAAAACCATGAAGATGAAAACCAGGATCAGTAAAAACCCGGTAATGATGCCAGCAGCCATTGCTTGCCAAAGGATGGTGAATCCATAAACCAGGTAGAACACCGCCCCGATGATTCCAATGACAAGTGCCAGTATTAAAACTATTTTCAAAGTTTTTAAGAGCTGTTCTGTTTCCATATTTTCACTTGAGCATATTTATTGTAGAATTTTATTATATAATTTGCCCATATAATAAATATTGAACTTGAGTAATTATTGAACTTGTATTGAACTTGAATAGTTATTGAACTTGTACTGGATTTGAGTAGTCTATTGTTCCCATCCGTAGATAAACTTACGACAAAATCAACACTAATCATTCGAGGATAAATGTCAAAAATAAACATACCAGAACTTTTAGCCCCTGCTGGTTCCATGGAAGCCTTAAAAGCTGCTGTAAATGCAGGAGCAGATGCAATTTACCTTTCCGGCAAAAGATTCGGTGCCCGGCAATTTGCGCAGAACTTCAGCTCAGTTGAACTGGAAAAAGCATTAGAATACGCACATCTGCGTGGAGTTAAGGTTTACGTAACTGTAAACACCCTGATAAAAGAAACTGAACTTTCCAGAGTAGCTGATTATCTTGTACAACTCTACTCTTGGGGAGCGGATGCAGTGATTGTGCAGGATCTAGGTGTGGCCCAACTTGCCCATGAACTTGTACCTGACCTGGATCTGCATTGCTCTACTCAGATGACCATCCACAACCCCCCGGGAGTGATTTGGGCTGCAAATAACGGATTTCAGAGAGTGATACTTGCCAGAGAGATGAGTCTGGAAGATATTGAAGCTGTCACCAGCCAGCTTTCCAGGAAGATAGAACTGGAAGTGTTTGCCCATGGAGCTATCTGCTACTCTTATTCAGGACAATGTCTCCTCTCTTCATTCATTGGTGGTAGGAGTGGTAACCGAGGTATGTGCGCCCAACCCTGCCGTAAAAACTATCAATTGATCCTGGCAAAAACCGATAAGTACGGAAAATATAAGAATCACCAGGAAATACCCTTAAAAGATCATTACCTCCTTTCAACCAGGGATCTTGCAATATACTCCCATCTGGACAGGATAGCAAAGGCACCTGTGGATTCTATTAAAATAGAAGGTAGGATGAGGCCTCCGGAGTATGTGGCCAGTGTGGTTAAAGTCTACCGAAAAGCCCTAGACAGGATAGCTAGGGGGAAATGGAAACCACGTGAAGAAGAGCTTTCAACACTTAAAATGTGTTTCAACCGGGGTTTGACTAAAGGCTGGATCCTTGGTGCAGACAACCAGCAGATGATGGGAAGAAACAGGCCAGGTAACCGGGGTTTATATTTGGGCAAAGTTGTAGATTACCATAAACACGACCAAAAGACAATTATAAACATCAAAAGCATAGTTAGGCCTGAAAAGGGTGATGGAATTCTGTTTAAACAGTCAGATGAAAAGAGTGAGGAGGATGATCTCTGGGGAACTGTAATTGACCATTATCCTGAAATCAGGAAGGGTAAGTTGTTTTTAAAACTGCACAAACCAGTTAAAGTGGGAAGTGAAGTGTACATAACCAGGAGAAAAGCTCTGATTGATAAGGCCCAGGAGATGGTGAATAATCCACACTTACCCCAAAAAACTCCACTGAACCTGGAAATAAGATGGAACTCTGAACTGGTTCCCATAATTAAGGTAGATGTGGTTGAACCTTCACTAGGAAACATGGAAGTTAAATATAAAGCCGATTTTGCAATGGAAAAAGCAAAAAAACAGCCACTTTCTGATGATGCAATTATTAATCAGCTCCGGAAAACCGGGGGCACCCCTTTCATTATCAGAGACATTCAGATGGATTATCCTGGAAATCTATTCACCTCCTTAGGTAATTTAAATCATTTACGCAGACAGATACTGGAAAAAGTCCAGGGAAAAATATTAAATACATATCAACCGTCTTCAGATGAAATAGAATGTGCAAAAAAACATTTGTCCACTTTTAAAAAGGATTTTATAATCGAAAGTAAAAAAACAACAGAAAAACGGAAAATGATGAAGTTAGAGGAAGAAAATAAAAAACCACTCCAAAAACAACTTCACCACCCTACTATATTAACTGTTTACGTGGATTCTATTTCCTCATTGGAAGCTGTTCTTGAAGCAGGGTGTGGGAAAATTTATTTCCAACCAAAAATAAAGAATTCAGAGTATGATAACGGTTTTAATAATGGTTTTAATTGTTCGAAACTTGATGTCAATTATGAAATCTATTTTGAGAATATGGCTTTGCTTTTAAAAGAAGCATCATCCTTAGCCCAAACTTACAAAGCTGATTTAGTCTGGAAATGGCCAGATATTACTAATAATAATTATATTAAAGGAGCAACCCGTCTTCTTAGAAATTTGCCTGAGAAAACAATCTTTGGCGTGATGGTTGGAGGTTTAGGGGCTCTTTGGGCTTTAAATGATGGCTTTGATTCTGTGAAGGTATATGGATCAGGAGCTTTAAACATCTGGAATCACCTGACTGTAGATGAACTGTCCCCTTATTTAGAAAGTTTTACCTTATCCCCTGAACTATCACAGGAAGAGTTAAAAAAGGTGATCTTAAACTCAAGTGATTTGCCCTCACATGAATTTGAATTCCTAGTTCAGGGAAACATGGAAGCCATGGTAAGTGAAGATTGTCTTTCCTGTATCGTGAAGGATAAAAAACTCTCCAGAGAATCCCTTGAAGATCCACAATATCAATTTTTAGGAATAAAAGACCCTAAAAACAGGATATTTCCTGTGGAGATCGATGATGAATGTCGCACTCATGTTCTGAATTCTGTGGAACTGTGTCTTATTGATTACCTTCCCCTCCTTTTAAAGTTGGGTTTTGATAGTCTGGTGATTGACTCCAGGGAAAAACCAGCTGATTATGCTAAGAAAATGTTTTCACTCTACCAGACTGCTTTAGAATCAAGCATCCATGGTGATCCTCATCAGGATAACAAATTGCATAACCTTAAAAAAAGAGTTAAAAAGATATCAAATGGTGGGATCACCACAGGAAACTTCTTTAGGGGTGTGGAAGAAAGTTAATAATCAAAAACACGGAAGAATATTGTTTAAAAGGACAAAACATTATTTTAAATAAAAGAATAAAATGTTTTTTAAAAGAATGGACTAAAAAGGTAAAAAATGAGATTAAAAAGGTAAATTGAGCCATTCAAATACTCCTATCATTTTCAAGGCTATGTATATCAGGAGGATGGCAAATAAGTACCTTAACTTTTTAGCAGAAATGTTATGAGCGGCTTTAACACCCACCCTGGCCATAGGTATGCTGAAACCAGCCAGAACCACCAATTGCACTAAATTAACATATCCCACTGAGTAGGGAGGCAGTCCAGTTGCGTTCATACCGGTGAAGATATAGGTTAGGATTCCACCAATGGATGCAAAGACTATGAAGGCCGTGGAAGTTCCAATAGCCTTGTGCGTTGGAAATTTAAGGAGAATGTTAAGTATAGGAACCATGACCACTCCCCCTCCAATACCCAGAAGTCCTGAGGAGAAACCTCCCAGAAATCCCCAGAAAACATATGCTGGTTTTGAATTAGCTGTTTCTTCTTCTGTTTCAGGAGTTTTGGAACATACCATCCATAATGCGCTGAATAGGGCTAATAAACCAAATATAACACTTAATATTGCTGCTGAGATGTTACTTGCTATTCCTGCACCAATGATGCCCCCACATAATCCCGCTGTTCCCAGAAAGATAGAAGGAACTACCATGACAGCTCCACGCCTCCAGTGCCCATAAGCTCCGCTTAGAGCTGTGGGAAGGATAACCGCCAGACTGGTGGCAAAGGCAATCCTTATGGACGTGTTAGGATCTACGCCCATTGAAGAAAGAAGGAAGAACTGGACTGGTGCCATGATAAAACCACCACCCACTCCCAGAAGACCTGAAGCAAAGCCTACAAATGTGCCTGTGGCCACAAGAATTAATAGATACGTTATAAGTTCCATTTAGACTCATTCCTTAACTTAAAAAAATCTTTAATAAAGTTTCATAAAGATTGATATATTGATAAGATTATATGTCCTTTTTCATGCATTGAGTATCCCTTTAAAATTTATACTAATATTCTAAACTGAGCTTTATAACACTTTATGAAGGCTTTCGGGAGTTAGGGTTATAACTCTCAGATCATGGTTTATATCTTAAAGAGCAAAGTTAAAACCAGGAAAAGTTCAAATAAGTTTAAGTTAAAGAATTCACAAAAATTAAACGATTTCGCTTTAAGTCAATGATCTAATGGGATCATGTATGGTGAATCAGTACTGGTGATACATTTGGATCTGCGTGAGATTAAAGGTATAGGTGATAAGTTAGCCTCCAGGATCATAAACCATTTCGGTAGCCAGGAGGAATTCCTGCGCGCTGCAAATAATTATGAAGTGTATCGGCTAGCAAGTATGGATGGAATAAGTCAACGTCGTGCAGTGGAGATCATCAATACAGTTCTAGGTAATCCCACTGAAGAGTTCCTGAAAACAGAAAGATCCGTTCAGATCTACGAGGAAATTATCCAGTACATTATACAATATGCCAGCACAGACTACGCCCGAAATCGGGTTCTTCTCCTCAGTCCAGGTAAAGATCCCCATGATATCGAGAAAAATCTGGAGATGGTTATGGAAGCCAAAGAAAGGGTTTCCCAGCTCCCCATAGATGATCTTAAGAATCTTTTGAAAAATGTGGACTTTACTAAAACATCGAAACCGAAATATGACACTTCTAAAGCAATTTTAGTTGAATCCAGAGAAGATTACACCAGTTTAATGGATCGTGGGCTTAATCAACATGCCCAAATATTAAGTATCAATGAAGTGGGAAGTCTGGATGAATTCGAACTGGTGGTTTATGTATACAGGGAGGGTGTGCTAGAATTGGAGGAAACATCTAACCTTACCATGGTCAACGGAGATGTTGAGGATTTCGAAATCGTTCCAGAAATTGTTCTATCATATTATAATGATAACCATGTTCTTTTAGAGAATATTCTAAACATAAGAAGGATACTCGGATACGAATCTGTTTTGGGAGATGTTCTAGATAGATTGAATTCTTTGGAGTCTTCTGATTTGGATGAAAAATTATTTGATGATGCTGTAAACCATGCCAAAGAAAAAGCAGATAAAAGATTAGAAGATGCCATTAAAAAGGTTGATTTGTCTGGTGAAGAGGTGTTAGATCTCCTAAACAAAGGTATGCCCCCTAAAATCCAGGAGATCTTCGACCAGATCCTGAAAGATACTATTGATGATATTAAACAAGATACTGGTGTCGGTTTTGATCCTTTTATCCAGAAATATCCTCTGGAGATAGATGAACAGGAATTGGAAAGAGTTAAAAAGCAGGAAATTGGGAAACAACAGGTCAAATCTTTTGAAAATAGAGTTAATGCTGCTTCTGAACTTGAAGTGCTCAGGGGTGATGTTGAGGCTGAGATCAAAGAAATACTTGAATTTGACTACCAATTTACGCTGGGGTGTTTCGCCTACTTCTATGATTTACATGAACCCATCTTAGGTGATGGTTTCAGTTTTAAGGATGGTTTACACCTTAATCTGGCATTGGAAGATCCTTTACATGTGCAGAGAATCAACTACTCCCTCAAATCACCTGACAATGTGGTTCTTCTTACAGGGGCCAACAGTGGAGGTAAAACCACTCTTCTGGAGACCTTAGCCCAGATTAGTATCATGACACAGATGGGA
>MVPY01000038.1 GCA_002067065.1 Methanobacterium sp. PtaB.Bin024 | reverse complement strand
TAAATATTTTATAATGTCCTGGTCACTTAAAATAGCCATTGTCTTCCCTCTTTGTTATTTCTTATTTTCCTTTTGGATCAATTATATTTTCAAACTATTCTGATGAATTAATGATGTTTGTTAGGAACTTTATGATGATGTTTGTTAGAGACTGCAATTCCTACTCCAATTAGAGTTTTCACCCTCACCCTAATCAACAGATCAGGTGATAATTCATTTAATTTATCCTGTCCCTTATTCTGCGAAACATTCCTTTAAGAGTATGTGCTTCCCTTCCTGATATGAAAGCTCTTCCCACCATCCTTTTGAAGGCTAGTGAGGCATTTTTCTTTTTATGGGGAGGGTAATCCAGCTTATCCAGTACATCATCCACATAATCAATTAAGCCCTGTTTTTCTTCTAGTGATGCTTCGTCTAAATCTTCCACTGGATATTGTTTTTCATTTTTGAACAGTTCATAGAATATGATGGCAGCAGCATGAGTTATATTCAGGATAGGATAAGATTCGTGGGTGGGTATGGAAACCACCACATCGCACATTTCTAGTTCCTGATTAGTAAGGCCGTCTCCTTCCCTTCCAAATAAAAGGGCAATATGTCCCTTAACATTAAGGGATTGGGACAGATTCTCGGGGGTGATTGCAATACGTGGAATATTGTAACTGCCACCAGCTGTGCCTGTGGTTCCCACCACATAATCAATACCCTCTGTCTTTAGAAATTCAGGGAGTGAATCATATTCCTGGCGATTGTATATGATTTCACGGGCATGCATAGATTGATAATAGGTTTCGTGCTCCAGTTCGCAGGGATTGATAAGGACTAACTGGCTCAAACCGAAATTCTTCATGGTCCTGGCCAGGAACCCTATATTACCAGGAGTTTCTGGCTCCACAAAAACCACATAAATCATTATTATTCCTCTTCATCTATTCTACCAGTATCTTCAATTTATCCTACAATTATTTTCAATCCTTTTTACTAGCATTCTTCAATCATTTTTGCCATTATGTATTGGTTAATCAAAGCTATTCTTCTTAAAAACTATTCCTGGGAGTTATATGATTTCTCCAGAAGGGTGAGTATGTTCATAACTTCCAGGTCAAGGCCTTCAGCTTCCAGACTGGCTCGTATGTTGTTTTCACAGAAGGGGCATATGGTGATCACCGCATCCACATCCAATTCTTCCACCATTTTTGCCTTTTTACTACCCAGGGCGGCTGCAATTTCTGGTTTACCAGATCTCACACCACCTCCAGCACCACAACACTGGTCAGGAACTTCCATCTCCACAAACTCTACGCCTTTAATTTTATTAAGTATTTCACGGGGTTCTTCGCTGATGCCCTGACCCCTGATAAGATGGCAGGGATCATGGTAAGTTACTCGCATGTTAACTGGCTTCATATCTTTGGTGTTAAGTTTATCCACCAAGTATTCGCTGATATCCATCACATTCAGTTTCACCCCATGTTCAAGGTAGTCCCTTTTAAGGGTGGCACCACAACCTGCACAGACAGTGATGATGGTATCATAACCTTCAAGAGCCTTAGCATTCTTTCGAACCAATTCATCCAGTATATCTGTCTGCCCAGTCCTGATCAGGGGAGAACCACAGCATACCTGACCTGCAGGCACTTCCACATCAACTTCATGTTTATTTAAAACATCGATAAGGGACATTCCAATTTCAGGAAGCCTATAATCCATAAGACAACCAGTAAATAAGGCCACTTTCTCCCTTTTCCCTTCATTATCACTATCTTCTTTGGCTCGTTTTTTGGCAACAGTTTTTATGAAACCATCCCTCATAGGACCCTCTTTCATCGGTTCTACTGATCTGCCAGTTTTCTCAACAAGTTCCTTAACTGATTTGTGGGCTGGTAATGGTCCAACACCTTCCTGGCAGGCTATTTCCCTTAATTTTTCGATAGCACCGCCGAAGGTGTTTATCTCTTTAGGGCAGACCTCCACACACTTAGCACAGGAGGTGCAGCAGTAAAGACCTTCATCGAATCCTTCTTCAGCCCGGTCTGCGCAGTCCCGGGGGTCCATGGCAAATTTAGAGAAGTAACGCATGAAGTAAGGACCTGCAAATTCATCATTCACAGTGAGAACAGGACATGCAGATAGGCACGAGTAACAATCAATACAGCTTCTCAACTTCTTGGTGTTTTCCAGTTCCTCAGGGTCGATGATGGCGGGGCACTCGGTAATTTCACATTCATCCTCTAAAAAAAGACCCATTTCCTTTACTTTACCATCTATCTCGTCACGATCCACAACCAGATCCTTAATAACCGGTAGATCGAGAGGTTCTATTGCATCTCCATCTTTTATCTCTCTTTTGCATGCCAGGGCCAGTTCTCCGTTTACTTTCAAGGCACAGGAACCACACTGTCCCGCCCGGCAGGAGCTGCGATAAGCAATGTTAGCCTGATGATGTTGATTTATATAATTCAATGCATCCAGGACTTTCATTTTTTCTTTTTCCTCCACAGAGTAGGTTTCAAAATGAGGCTCCTCATCCTGTGGGGGTTGATATCTTTTAATTGTTATATCTATCATTTCTCTCTCCAAATTCATTTAAAATCTTATTTTAGCATAATTTAGATTCATATGGTTATATGTGTGTTATAATAAGTTTAATCATCACTTTAACTCTATTTTGGAATCGCCTGTCTGGTTAAAAACAGGAGTTATAAAATAGAACCAATAACATATTGAGCATTACTTCCTATAAAATATATGATAAATGAAAATGGTGAATTATCCAGTACACTTCTGGTTTAATCAGTTTATCTTAATAAAATTTTTCAGGCCAATCAATTCAAATCTTTAACCAGAAACCAGTAAATGGAGAGTTCATCTTCATATTTTTTATAATTCGGGTACTTTAAAGACACCACATCCCAGTATTCCCGATTGTGTTTTCTTATTTTAAGGTGACACAGTTCATGGTGCACTACATACTCAATCAGACTCTCTGGAAGATAGGCAAGCTTGCTGTTAATGTTTATGTTTCCTGCTGAACTGCAACTACCCCAACGACTCTTCATATTCCGAAAACTCACTCTATTTGATTCCACTCCTATTTCCTGGGAGATTTTATCCACATAATTTCGGACCAGTTTTTGGAATGCCTCATCCGAACGACCCAAATCCAATTTTCTTCCTTCAGCCTGAGTTTTTAACTCATTGATCCGGGACATCTTTCGATAAATCCAAGTTTCATGTTTATCAATTAATTTTTGATAATCTTTAACAGCAGGAGGAACTATCAGGTGAAGTTCTCCGTTTTTAATCTCCAAACGAGCATATTTGACCTTCCGATGGAAAACCTGATAATTCACTTCAATATCATGGATTTTAATTTTCATTATGAGTTAATTATAATACAATCTTAAAATAACCTTTTAGCAACCACCTGGTAATTAGTAATCATATCATAAACTGACCATTTAAGTTGGGGGGAATATGAAGGAAACTCCGTTTGCAGTAGTATTAATTTCATTCGTTGCTTTTATAGGTGTTCTATATGGTTTGATTTTGATTGAAGAAAACCAAACATCCAGTACAAATGATGAATCTATTTTTAATCAGTTTAAAAGTGGTGGTGACCAAACTAGGGATAATTTAACACCAGAAAATAACACCATGAACCAGTCTAAACATAACCAGACCAATCAAACTAATTTCACTGAAAACACCACGATCCAAACCACTAATTTCACTGTTAAAACTATTCTAGGCATTAAAACATCTATGCGTGATGGTGTGAAACTTGTTTCTGATGTTTGGCTCCCCCAACAGAATGGCACATATCCTGTGATTATAATACGCACTCCATATGGTCGAAACACGGCAGAAATGAACTATACTGCTATGGGAGACTACTTCGCAAGTCATGGATATGTTTTCATGGTTCAGGATGTTAGAGGTAAAGGCGACTCTGAAGGAGACTTCGAATTCCTCTTCCAGGAAGGACAGGATGGTTATGACACAATTGAATGGGCTGCTAACCAATCATGGTCCAATGGAAAAGTGGGTATGATGGGATCTGATTATATGGGTGCTGATCAATGGCTCGCAGCAGCTCAAAAACCACCCCACCTGGTATGCATAGCACCAACTTCCGCTTATGGTAGATATATGGAAGAAATACCCTCAGTTGGGGGTGTTTTTTATATGGGATGGGCTCTTCCATGGACACTTGAAAACAACGGCCGCACCCAGGATATAAACACCCAAAACATTAATTGGACTGTTGTATTCGACCACAGGCCCCTTATAAATGCAGATAACTTAACCGGAACAAAGGTGCCTATTTACCGTCAGTTTCTGGAACATCCCACCATGGATAGTTACTGGAAGCGCATCCAGTTTACAGAACAGGATTTTGACAACATCACCATACCTTCCATGACTACCAGTGGCTGGTTTGATACAGACCAGCCAGGAGCACTGTACTACTGGAATGGAATAGGCAAAAATTCATCCAAGGTTGGGGATCATTATCTGATTATAGGGCCATGGAATCAAACAGGAACCTTTGACTCAGCTGCACAATCTTCAGAAATTGGTGATCTACCCGTTCCAGGGGCTCAAGTAAATACTTATGAGACTCATCTGGCATTTTTCAATCGTTATCTTAAAAATTCAACTCAGACAAACTCAACTAACAAATCAGATTTACCCCAAGTAACAGTCTACATAACTGGGTTAAGTGAATGGATAAATCTCACCACTTATCCTCCTCAAGATACCAACAGCACTCCTCTGTACCTTGAAAGTGGAGGCCAGGCTAATACTTCAACTGGTAATGGCTTTTTAACATGGAATTTTCCAAAAAATTCATCATCAAACAGTTCCAATAACTCAGGTATGGGTTTAAATGCCACTTATGATAATTATACCTATGATCCTTCCAATCCCCGAGTAGTAGAAATGGGAAGTTTCGCCACTGGCTCTATGGGTACTGAAAACCGGTCTGATGTTCTGGTTTACACTACATCGACGCTGGAAGAACCTGTGATGATTTTGGGATCGGTTTTTGTGGAATTATATGCTTCCAGTGATGCTAAAGACACTGATTTTGTGGTGAGACTTTTGGATGTATATCCCAATGGTACTGCCATTAACCTGGGACCTGAAGAATTTGGAGGAGCAATCAGAGCCAGATTCAGGCAGGGATTCGATGAAGAAGTGCTTCTAGAACCTGGCAAAATAGAGAAATATCGTATAGAACTTTTTGACATGGGCCATGTTTTTTTATCAGGGCACAAAATCCGCCTGGAAGTTTCCTCCAGTGCATATCCACTGTTGCATCCCAATCCCAATACTGGAAATCCTATAGCCACAGACACAAAACAAGTTACAGCACATCAGACCATCTACCATGACCAAAAACACCCATCTGCAGTTTATTTACCAATTATATCATCTAATAGTACTTTATATCATGAAATTCTGGGCTGATTTTTTGTGTATAGATATGTCATCAGTGAAAACATTTAGATTATATAATACATCAAAAAACCTTTAAAAGTTGAAACCTAAAACTAAATATTATAATATTAGATACATTACTATTCTATTTACATGTCTAACTGTCAGTGTTTAAATGACTTATACGTTAATAACTCTGCATGTGTATTCAAATTTGGAATAAGATCATTATAATAAGTAAATAGTCATTATTATATGGAATGAACCGTCATTTTATACTAATTAGGGAGATAACATGAACATCAAAGAAATTCTCACTAGACACAATAAGGATAAACTATTCTTAATGGGTAATGAAGCGGCAGTACGTGGTGCCCTGGAAGCAGGTGTAGCTGTGGCCAGCACCTATCCTGGAACGCCCTCTTCAGAGATTGGAGATGTTTTATCAGTCCTTGCTCATGATGCAGGGATGTACTTTGAATTCTCTATTAACGAAAAGGTGGCCCTGGAAGTATCAGCCGCAGCAGCAGCATCAGGACTCAGATCATTCACCTTCATGAAACATGTAGGGGTAAATGTGGCCGCAGACTCCCTTGTGAGCCTGGCCTACACCAGTGTTCGTGGAGGAATGGTGATACTAACTGCAGACGACCCATCCATATTCTCATCCCAAAACGAACAGGACAACCGTCACTATGCACGACTGGCCAACATACCCCTCCTGGAGGCTTCAAATCCCCAGGAAGTAAAGGACCTTATGAAATACGCCTACCAATTATCTGAAGAATTTGAAATACCCATTATTCTACGCACCACTACTCGGGTTTCCCATATGAGAAGTGTGGTGGAATTTGGCCCATTAACCAAGATTAAGGGAAAAGGCCACTTTGATAAGGATCCACAGCGTTTCGTGCCAGTCCCAGCTGCAGCCAGGATAATGCACAAAAATTTGGTGGAGAAAATGGACAAAATCACGGTTTTATCCAATAATTCCTCCTTGAATCAGGTTTATGATCAAGGAGGTCACATTGGAATCATCACCAGTGGCAGTGCCTTCAATTATGCTATGGATGTGGTGGAAGAGAATGAATTACCAGTCAACATCCTTAAACTAACTTTCACTTATCCCTTCCCTGAAAAAAAGGTACTGGAGTTTTTGGAAAATGTGGAACGGGTTTTAGTGGTGGAAGAAGTTGACCCTGTAATGGAAAAAGAAGTACTGGCAGTTATAGGCAAACATGGACTTAAAAAGAGAGTGCATGGTAAATTAGATGGAACTCTTCCCATGATATATGAGTTCAACCCTGACATTGTATTGGAAGGGTTCGGCAGGATGATGGGTGTGGAACTATCTCATAAAGGAACTTCTCACACATCTATAGGACTTCCCAACCGACCCCCTACTCTCTGCCCGGGCTGCCCTCATCGTGCTGCATACTTCGAGGTTAAGCAAACAGCAGCCAACTTAGGCATTGATGATCTCATATTCCCCACAGATATTGGCTGCTACACTCTGGGTATTGAATCACCTTATGAAGTGGCAGATTACCTTTTATCCATGGGTTCATCCATTGGAACCAGTTGCGGGTTTTCCAAGGCCACAGACCAGGCTGTAGTGAGCTTTATAGGTGACTCCACCTTTTTCCATGCAGGAATACCACCACTCATTAACGCAGTTCACAATAAAAATCATTTCGTACTGGTGATCCTGGACAACCGTACCACAGCCATGACTGGTGGCCAGCCGCACCCCGGCTTACCAGTGGATGGTATGGGACTGGAAGCACCGGAAATGTCCATACCAGACATTGTAAAAGCCTGTGGTGTGGAATTCGTGGAGACCATCAATCCCCTCAATGTTAAAAAATCGCAGGAAACCTTCGAAAAAGCCCTCCAGTTTGAAGGAGTGGCTGTGGTCATATCCCAATACCCCTGCATGTTAATTAAGAGCCGTGCTGAGAGGGGTAAAAATGTTATCATCCAGGTTCAGGATGATAAATGTATCAATTGCAATACTTGTGTCATGGAACTGACCTGTCCAGCTATTTACACTCGTGATGATGGAAAGATAAGGATCGATCCATTGATGTGCAGAAAATGTAATGTATGTGTCCAGACATGTCCAGAAAAGGCCATAAGGGCTAAAAGAATAGATAAAGCAGGGGAGGAGGAATAACAATGAAGCCGTACCCTATTTACATTTCTGGTGTAGGTGGCCAGGGAATCATCAAAACTTCAGTCATCCTAGGTGAATCTGCCATGAAAAAAGGTTTACCTGTGGTGGTGGGTGAAATACACGGCATGTCACAGAGGGGAGGGGTGGTATCCACCCAGATGAAAATCGGCAAATCATACAGCCCACTTATTGAACAAGGAGGTGCGGATCTTCTCCTGGCATTTGAACCATTAGAGGCATTGAGGGCCATCAACATGGTAAACGAAAACAGTTATGTGGTTATGAACACTGCACCAATCTATCCCTTCAATATCAGGCAAAGTGAACATCCTTATCCAGATTTATCCACCATTTTAGGTGAACTCCAGTCTCAAACAAAGAAGGTCATTGCCATGGATGCAGAGGATATTGCCAAGAAAGCAGGCCATATCCTATCTTTGAACATGGTCATGTTGGGTGGTGCAGCAGCAGTACCAGCATTCCCACTTGATAAGGAAATAATCATAGAATCAATGCAGGATAACCTGCCAGAAAGGAGTATTCCCATAAACATGAAGGCATTTGAGGAAGGGTTTAGGTATTGTTCACAGCAAATTAAATAGGAATCTATGAAAATCATATCTTAGGTTGTGGGGGTTAATATGGAATTTCATGAATATATGCAGGAATACAGAAATCAATTGGAGAAGGGTCATATCCAGGAGGCCTATAGAGGGTTGATGGGATACATAAGGGATTTAAGAACACATTTTAAGAATAAATATCCTGAATATTCAGTATCCAGCATTTATCAGGGATACATGGACATGACATACTTTTCTTTCTCCCCAGAATCATTGAAACATCGAAAATTGAAGGTTGCCATAGTTTTTATTCATGAAACCTTCAGATTTGAAGTTTGGCTAGCAGGATCTAATAAAAAAGTTCAAAACGAATACTGGAAACTGTTTAAAGAGGACGATTGGGATAAATATCATATTCCACCAACTATAAAAGGTATTGATTCTATTGTAGAACATGTTTTAGTTGAAGATCCAGATTTCAGTGACTTAGATGATTTAACAGAGCAAATAGAGATAGGGACACTGAAATTTATTGATGATGTTGAGGACTTTTTATTTACAGTTAACAACTCATGAACTTCATTTTTTAGAAAAAAGTCTAAATCGTCATATTGATTATATTAAGCAATATTTTAGGCATATTTTATTTTAAGTTTCATTGAAGGACGGGTGGAATTAACAAACAAAAATGATGATTTTAAATGGATAATTTAGATTGGAGTAGTGTTATATATCAATAATCATAGATAACTATTTGAAAACTAATATAATCATAGATAACTATTTGAAAACTAATATAATCATAGATAACTTAAAAAGCAGTGGTTAATCAGAGAAAAAATATGAGTTACATGTAGAGGTATACAGAATGGATAGTAAAAAAACATCTCTTTTATCGTTCGCCATAGGAGCACCTATTGGCTGTTTAGGTGGTTTAATAGGTTTAGGTGGGGCTGAATTCAGACTGCCTTTCTTATTGAAGACCTTTAATAAACCTGCTAAAAGAGCAGTGGCATTAAATATGTTGATAAGCTTAATCACAGTCTTATCGGCTATTTTTTTTAGAATGAATAATTTTGATATTTCCATTATTCTTCCCCAAATCTTGTTAATGGTTGCAATTATTGTAGGTTCTACTACTGGTGCTTACTATGGAATAGGAATGTCCACTAAAATATCGGATGTTCTGTTTAAAAAAGTACTGTTAATACTCCTTTTAGTTATGGGGCTGCTACTTATCAGTGAAAGCTTCATCACATTCGGTTCGATGGGAATAACATTTAGCAGCTTGTATATAGAGTTGATTGTAGCAGTATTATGTGGATTATTAATTGGGGTTATAAGTAGCCTTTTAGGGGTTGCTGGTGGAGAGGTTATAATTCCAATATTAATCCTAATTTTTGGGATAGATGTCAAATTAGCAGGTACAATGAGTCTAATCATCAGCTTACCCACCATGGTTGTGGGAATTACTAGACATACTCGTAACAAAATGTATTCTGTAAAATCAGAAATCAGTTCTTTAGTCGTGCCCATGGGAATAGCCTCTATAATAGGCGCTTCAATCGGCGCATTTTTAGTTATATATGCTCCTTCAGAGTTGTTAAAAATCATATTAGGTGCATTATTAATATTCACCTCCATTAAACTGTTTACAGAAAAGGAATAATATTCAAAACCATTTCACACCAGATGTAAAATAAAAAGATATAAATTAGGTTAGGATAAGTAGTTCAGGATAATAACATGGAAAACCTAGAAAAAAACAGAAAAATCTATTAGAGGTTTAAAAAAATCATAAAAAAGAATTATTAAAAAATAAAGGTTCATGTCAACAGTTTAACAAAACCATTGACCTAGGGAGTATATCTTCAGTCTACCAGTTGTAAACATCCTTTGAGGGTATTATAGTTCCCCCAGCATTTTTGAGGGCTTCAATTCCGGCATTTATATCCTCAGGATGTAGTAGTACAATGGCTCTTTCTTCTTTTTCATCCACAAAGGCGTAAAGATAGTCCAGGTTGATATCAGAATCATCCAGTATTCCCAGAATGGTGCTTAACCCTCCAGGTTGGTCAGACATCTCCACAGCAATGACATAGCCCATTTTCACCACGAAATTGTTCTTCTCTAGGATCTCCTTGGCTTTATCTGGTTCTGGAACAATTAACCTTAATATGCCGAAGTCTGATGTGTCTGCTATGGAAAGAGCCCTAATATTGAATCCTCCCTCAGCCAGAACATCCAGAGCATTCCTCATTCTACCCTTTTTATTTTCTAAGAATATAGATAACTGTTTTATTCTCATATTAATCCCCCTTCACAATTCTCTTTTATCAATAACCCTTACAGCTTTACCTTCACTACGAGGCAGAGTTTTTGGTTCTACGAGAGTAACTTGAACTCTTAAACCGATTTCATTATGTATAAGATCCTCTATTTTCTTTTTGATTCCCACCAATTCTTTTACTTCATCAGAAAAGAGTTGAGGTGATGTTTCCACTCGAACTTCAAGTTCATCTAGGTGTTGTGGTCTGGTGGCGATTATCTGATAATGGGGTTCAATACCATCCATCTTCAAGAGTGCCTTCTCGATTTGGGATGGGAATACAGCCACTCCACGAATCTTAAGCATATCATCAGTTCTTCCAGTGATCCGGTCAATTTTCCTGTGACTCCTGCCACAGGGACAGGTCTCACTTTTCAGACTGGTCACGTCTTTGGTTCTAAAACGAATAATGGGCATCCCATGCCGGGTTAAAGTGGTCAGAACAAGTTCCCCTTTTTCTCCATCCCCAAGAACTTCCGTGGTTTCTGAATCTATAATCTCTGGATAGAAATGGTCCTCCATCACATGCAAACCATCCTGTTCAGAACATTCAAGAGCGATTCCAGGCCCCATGATCTCGGTAAGACCATAAATATTGTATGCTGGTGCATCAAAACGCTTTTGAAGTTCCTGCCTCATTTCTTCAGTCCACATTTCAGCTCCAAAACCTATAGATTTCAGACTAAGATCTTCTTTGGTAAAACCTTCATCCTCCACTACTTCTGCCAGATAAAGTCCATAGGATGGAGTTACTATTAAAACAGTAGTACCGAAGTCTTTCATTATTTCGATCTGTCTACGGGTCTGTCCAGTTGAAATAGGGATCACAGTAGCCCCTATATTTTGTGCACCGTAATGAACTCCGAAACCACCGGTGAAAAGGCCATAACCATGGGTGTTCTGGATGATGTCATCTTCGGTAAGTCCAAACATGGTCAAACCACGGGCCATGACTTCACTCCATATTTTGATGTCTTCTCTGGTGTATCCAGATACAGTAGGTTTTCCTGTGGTCCCAGAGGAAGTGTGGACTTCCACAATCTCTCGCCGTGGAACTGCAAACATTCCAAAGGGATAGGCAGCGCGAAGATCATCTTTGGTGGTTAGGGGAAGTTTCTGGATATCATCCAGGGTTTTGATATCCTCTGGTTTAATACCTTCTTCATCAAAACGTTTCTTGTAATAAGGCACATTTTCATAGGCTCTTTTAACTGTATCCTGTAATCTTTTAAGCTGAAGTTTTTTCATTTCATCTGGTGGCATGCATTCGATTTCTTCATTCCAGATCATATTCAATCTCCTGGTCACTTCCCTTAAATATTCATCATATTCATTGTGTTGTTGATTCAGTTACGTGAAAACTGTTTATAACTTTATCCATTTCGTTTTTGTAATTCAAAAGAGCATCATCAAAGACAAACATTAGATAATAACCCGTATTGTTCTTTTGGAAGGCTATCCCCCTAATGGTGAAAACTTTATCCCCAGGTTTGTAGTTGGCCATAAATTCATAAGCACTAGAGTTATCTACAGTTAGATCACCTTCATAGTAGATCAAACCATTCTCTATAATGTTTGCCCTCCAGGAAGCAACACTATATGTAAAGTTTTGGGTTCCCAGATTCTCTTCAAAGATGGATAAACTGTTATTCTCATCTTTGGAAACAGTAACTATAAGATTAAATTGACTGCTGCTAGTACTGCTATTGTTAGGGGTTACATTCCAACCTTCTGGATAATCAAAGGATATGTTCCCGTCAGAATAATGATTTTTAATGGTGTTAGTCTGGTTGTTGGTGATATTGTTTGGGCTTATGATGTTTTTATCATCCATAGCCCACATTGCAGCGGTGGCTATTATAATAATTAGAATAATGAGGCCTATAAGGCCTAATAATGGTTTTTCCCTTAGAATATATTTAACATTTTTTTTAAGGGTATCAGATTTGGTTTCTGGTTCCTTTTCAGCTCCAGGTATTTTGAGTTTCAAAGGCCCTTCCTTTTTCTCTTTATTCTTTTTAGATTTCGATTTAAGGGAAGAAACCTTATTAGAAATGTCAGTCTTCTTTTTTTTAATATTAAGAGAATCTATAGCATCCTTAATATTGGTTTCTGTTTTCTTGAACTTGCCAGAACCCTTTTTTTCACTGTCACTTCCAGGTCTCCTCAGTTTTGGGGGGCCATTCTCGCTCAAAATCTCACTACCGTTAATTAATTATTTTATTTACTCATTTAGTTTAGGGGTAATTAATCTTTACTGATTTAGTCTAAAGGTAATTATCCTTAATACTTATTAAACTAAGGAATATGAAAGAGTTTGAACCTAAGCATTATTTAAATTTGGTAGATAAGTGCAATGGTCCATTTTCAATGGTTAAGTCATACTTCCATTTTTTTTCAACAACTAATATCTTAATAATTTATATATGCTCTCCATATATTCATTAATCATCAATAATAATGATAAAATTATTGGAAAAGGATCGGTTGTGATTTCATGGATTTAATGATACTGAGTATGGTTGTTTTGATATTTCTATTGATAAATGCCTACGTTGGTTATGTTGCCTGGCGTAGAACTAAAAGTGCGGATGATTATATGGTGGCAGGAAGGGAAACACACCCTTTCATCATGGCCTTGAGTTACGGGTCCACGTTCATCAGTACGGCGGCAATTGTCGGTTTTGGAGGAGTTGCTGCTAATTATGGTATGGGCATCCTGTGGTTGGTCTTTTTGAACATTCTTGTTGGAATATTTATTGCTTTTGTCTTTTTTGGAAAACGTACCCGGAAAATGGGACACAATTTAGGGGCTTTAACCTTCCCTGAATTTTTATCCAAGCGTTTTAACAGTAAATTCATCCAGTACTTCTCAGGTGCTGTTATTTTTATTGGAATGCCCCTTTATGCATCTGTAGTCCTGGTTGGGATGGCCAGGTTTGTTGAAACAACCTTACAAGTTGATTATAATATTGCATTAGTATTAATGGCTCTTATTGTGGCTTTGTATGTTATTTTTGGTGGTATCAGGGGCGTTATGTACACGGATGCCCTGCAGGGAAGTATAATGTTCTTTGGGATGATATTTTTAGTTGTTACAACTTATTGGATGTTGAGTGGTGTAACTGACGCCAATCAGGCTCTCACTAACCTGGTAAATGTGATACCTGCCAACGCCACCTCAATGGCCACTGCTACGGGATTCACGGGATGGACATCTATGCCTGCCCTGGGCAGCACATTTTGGTGGACATTAGTCTCAAGTCTCATCCTTGGAGTTGGTATTGGAGTGCTCTCCCAACCACAATTGGTAGTTAGGTTTATGACAGTTAAAACCAACCGGGAATTGAACAGGGGAGTTCTGATTGGAGCAGTATTCATATTTGTGATGACTTTCGGAGCATACGTGGTAGGCGCACTGTCAAATGTCTATTTCTTCCAGACAACTGGTCAGACTGCTGTTCAAGCTGCGGGAGGTAACCTGGATAAGGTTATACCAACATTCATCACTGCTGCTATGCCTTTATGGTTTGCATACATTTTTATGATAGCTCTTCTTTCTGCGGCCATGTCCACACTCTCTTCTCAGTTCCATGTGCAGGGTACTGCCTTTGGGCGGGATATATATGAAACATTAGTCCAAAAAACTGGTGGATCATCAGTCAGGGTGGCTAGGATAGGGATAGTGATAGCAGTTATTATTGCAGTTATTTTAGGATTCATCCTACCCGCCAGTGTTGTAGCTGTGGGAACCGCAATGTGGTTTGGTATAACCGCTGCAGCATTCCTGGCAATCTACGTGGCAGCACTTTACTGGAAACGGGCCACCAAGGAAGGTGCAATCGCAGGAGTAATTTCTGGAGCACTGGTTAGTCTAATATGGTTAATTTTCGGTTACAAAAAATCTGCAGCAGCTTTAGGAGTGTCTCAAGCTTTAACAGGGCAATCTACTATCATAACCACGGTTCCATGGCCCACCGTGGATCCAATGATCGTTGCCCTACCGGTGGCAATTGTGATGACCATTATTGTCACATTACTTACCAAGCCTCCTGAAAAGGAATTCCTGGATAAATGCTTTAAAGGAATTGATCAGGCCAACGAAGAATAGTTTACTGTGAAAATTGGGAACTCAGTGCAAAGGGTTCCCATAAAATATTGATTTTTTCATGAAACTCAGAGAATTTCCATATAAAAAAAGGAAGAATATTGAATGGGAGGAAGTTTTTCAGAATCCACGTCCTATCAGTGTTCAAAGTTTCAAGACAGGCTCAGTGATAATCAACAGAAAGGGAACCATTAATCCTGATCATCCCAGTACCATAAATATCATTGATAAGGAAATGGAAGTTCCCATACTGGCCCACTGGGTGCACCATGATAAGAAGGGTGATTTTCTTTTAGATACAGGGCTTGACGCTTCCTACGCCATGAATCCGAAAGGGGGACTGGACGGCACAGATGTAGATGAATTCCAACAGAAAAAGGGCGAAAATATAGCCAAACACATCAAGCAAAATGGAATTCATTTAAAAATGGTTTTTTTAAGCCATTTACATGCTGATCACGCAGCAGGGGTGAGGGAACTTCCAAAAAACATTCCCTATGTAATAGTTAAGGGAGAATATGGTGAATATCATCCAGAAATTCATGGTGATTTCCTGGAAGGACTGGAAGAATTATATGGAATCGACTTTTCCCAGGCCAATTATATGCCTCCTCTGGGTCCCAGTGTGGATCTTCTGGGCGATGGATCATTATGGGCCATATTAACTCCTGGACACACACCATGGCATGTTTCTTTTCTTGTAAATTCCATTGATGGACCTATATTGCTTGCTATGGATGCAGCCTTCATTCATGAAAACCTGGAATTAGGTGTAACATCCAGTGATTACACTTGGAGTGTGGAGAAGGCACAGGAAACACTGGAGAAAATAATTGAATTTTTAAAGGTGTATCCGCAGGTTAAGGTGGGTCTGGGTCACGAATTCGTTATTTAAACCCAATATTTTATCATATTTAGTTATGATTGGTTTTTTTAAGCTCAATTTTTAACCATATTGGTAATCCACTTAATTTTATTTTATCAATATTGTAACTATTCTTAAAGCTGGTTTGGTTTATTATTTTTTCTATTTCTGATTTTTTGTAGGTAAAATCGAGCTGATTGTTTAAAAAATATGGAATCAATATTCTTCGGGGAATACTCTCCTTTTTAAGGGTAGATTTTAATGCTATTTTATATTCATGTTCATCGTAATCATTATATGTTTCAAAGAGATAAGTTGAGCCATTAAATTTTAATATGCGTCTTATTTCTTCCAAGCACTCTTGAGGATGATCCCAAAGAAATAAATTTCCAGTGGCGGTGATAATGTCAAAGAAATTATCTTCATATTCTGTTTTCTCTATATTTCCAACTCTTAGATTTACCTTTTTATTTTTTAGGTTCTTCTGAGCCTGTTCTATCATTGAATTGGAAATATCCAATCCATAAAGTTCAATATCTGATTTTAATTTGCTTATTTCAATAAAAAGTCTTCCAGGGCCTGTTCCAACGTCCAATAAATTACCAGTGGTGATTTTTGATATTAAAAATTGTGCAATTTCTTCATTTTGCCTTTTAATGAGAGTTCCCCGGGTTATGTAATCATAAAATTTAACCGCGATTTTAGAAAACTTTTCAAAGTCTTTCTCACCCCTAGAATCCATAAACGTCACCCCCAATTACATCATTCTACAAACCACGCAAGGGTTAGTACGGTTAAACTGGAAATTGACCATACTTTGGCAAAGACACTTCTATCTTAATAAAATATATGGACTAGATGCTACTTATCTGTTTCTTCTTCAGAGAGATTCAAATTCACAAAAAGCATTGCTAAATGCCATCTGACTATAGGTAATTTATCATGCAGTGCTTTTCGATCATTTTCCCTTATTTATAGTGGTGAAATATTGAGTTATCATCTCATTAGCAAAACTAGATTTGAAAATATAATGAAAGATAATCAAATAAATTGAAGGATTTTTTTCTATTCCAGAATGCGTTATGCGGACACCTTTTTCTGCAGTGTAGGGGGTGTACTGGCCATGAATTATCATAATACATTTCGAATAAATTTAATAGTTATGAGTTTCTAAATAGTTATTAGGGTGAAAATATGGGAGTAAAGAAAGAAAACATGCCTGAAAAAGGGGCTGCAGTTCAAAAGGACATGAAAACATATGCCATAATTCCATATATTCCAGGTGGTTTAGTTGATCCAACCACTTTACGCAAATTAGCAGATGTAGCAGAAAAATATCAGGTTAAAATTATTAAAATGAATTCTGAACATAGAATCGGGTTTTATGGTATTAAAGAGGAAGATATTGATAATATCTGGGATGATTTAGGAATGGAACCAGGTGGGTTCATTGGAAAATGTGTAAGAGCCGCTAAATTTTGCACAGGAAACACTTCATGCAAAAAGGGATACCAAAACACGGTTGAAATGGGATTGAGGATTGATGAAACATTTCATAAGATGAAAACACCTCATAAAGTAAAAATATCACTTTCAGGTTGTACGAGTTGTTGTGCTGAATCAGCGGTAAGAGACATAGGACTAATAGGAACTCCTAAAGGCTGGAGGATGTTAGTAGGTGGAACTTGTGGCATCCAGACTAAAAAAGGGGAATTAATAGCCAAAAACCTCTCCGATGATGAGGTTATCGATTATATAACTAAAATTCTTGATTATTACAAAGAAAAAGGCATTGAAACTCGTATGGGAAGATTAATTCAAAGAATTGGATTTGAAAATTTTACTAAAGAAGTTTTTGGTGAATGATATTATTATTCATGATATGTATTCACGATATCATTCAAAATAGAAAAATCAACTATAAACCCAATATAATTTTTTAATATAATTTTTATTACAGAATGCGTTATGCGGACACCTTTGTTTGCATTTTAGGGTGGGCGCTGGCCAAGAATCTGCAATAAAATAAAAAAAATTATTCTTTGTTTTTATAAATTAAATGAAAACAGGATATTATCCTACTCTTTGGTATGTGGTTGATTAACGCAATTTTTTAATGGCGGAGCCTATGGTACCGCCAATGGCACCTACAATTGCGTATAGGACTATGGCGATAATGGCTTCTATTACTCCTGTAACTGGCCAAAGCTGTTTTGCTATATCTCCTAATCCGATGAGGTATAATATCAGTATGATTAATCCACCTACAATACCACCAACAGCACCAACTAGTGATCCATGCATTGCGCCGCCTATGTAACCTTCATCAGCTCTGTAACCCACAACCATTGTTGCTATGACAAATCCAAGTATGCCGCCAACATCCCCGGCAACTTCTCGAAGAATAAGCCACAGAAGGAGTGATAATAATAAACCTCTTCTCACAGTAGTCCATTTTATTTCTACCATAATTATACTCCCTTAAAACCATGATGCCAAAATATATTTTGAAATTATGGAAAAATGCAACTTTGAAATATCTTCGGTGTCAATGTAGGAAGGTAGTACTCATTTAATCAGTGTAATGATCGGCGGTTTTTCGTTGGCTCCATGTGTAAACGATGTTATAGATTATAATTCTTAGATGTACTATAATACAAACCTCTATAAAACCATTGCGATACCATAAGCACTTATTTAAGGATTTTTTTGGAAATAATATTATCATTGAAATTCGCAGTGATTATTTTAATATTATCATGTAGTAAATTATCAGTGGAATCCTGTTGTAAAAATGAGCCATGCAGACACCCTTCTCTGCAATGAATGTTGGGTCATGTCATGGTTTAAAATCATGTTAAAACTTTAACTACTTTTTTGGTTTTAAATCAAATTTGAAACCCACACCAGAGTATAATTTTCCACCATATTCTAATAACTTCTTTTCTTTTTTAACTCCGCCCATTCTTTCATAAAAACTATTGTTAGCTGTGTTTTCAAGCGTCCAAACTATAAGGTTTCTTTTGCCTCTGGCAATGAACTCTTCTTCCATTTTCTGGAATAATCGTTTCCCTACTCCTTTGCCCTGATTTTCTGGATCTACATATAATCCAACTATTTCACAATCATATCTCCCGTACTGTTCCTTTCCAGATATAAAACCTTTCACTCCTTTCTCATCTCCTTTTTCATCATACACAAAGATTATTTCTTTCTCCTCTGAAATGTTATCTTTGAAAATAGAAATATATTTCTCCTTTTTCATTGTTTTGATGTATTTTGGGTCAATGATTCCAGTGTATGCTCCTTTCCAGGCCCTCATTATCACCACGGCTATTTGGTTAACATCACCTAAAGTTGCTTTTCTTATCATTACTTTCACTTCAGTTTCATCATATTAAGAAATTTTTCTACAATAAACTTTCTATATTATTGTATGTACCAGGGTCAGGAATTGTTATATCAAAAATAAATAATTATCCATTAAACTAAGATGATTTAGGAGCATTATTAAACAAAATTTTCATTAATAAGCTTTAAAATGTTTGAAATAAGCATAACTCTAAAGAAAATAAAAAATGGAAAAGGAGAATTATCTCCAAGAACTGATTTTAAATGGTTTCAGTGGGTGTTGTTTCCTCTTCAATTTTGGTTATCTGTTGAAGCATGTATCCTAACACAAATAGAAGAAGTCCATTGATAATAACGATCCCTGGAACCAACATGGTGGGGATCAGGCCGGGTAGGAGCATTGATAAACCAAAGGCAATGGCCACAATATTCAGAATAGTCTGGGTTATGAGCATTTTCTTGAGTATGGAAGGTAAAACAACTGGTTCTGAGGGAGGGTGTCGCATCTCCTGCAGAATGGGGAAAAACCGTTTGAATAGTAATATAACACCCCCAAGGATGTTTAAGGTTCCAAGTAATATCTGAAGCGTACTGGTCAGGATTCCAGGAACAATGCAGGCGAAAGCTCCTAGAGCAGTAAATATAATTCCAATTGATACCAGTAACCAGGAACGCTTGTATTCACCCACGGGTGTTTCTCCTAGGGCAGTCATTTGAATGGCCATTATAACCAGCAGCAGACCTAACTCTCCATCAGCAGAAAATGGAATAACACCCTGATTTATAGGGAAAAGAAGAGCCCCCAGGAGTACTAAAAGAACTCCGAGCATTATCAGCACAGCCAGGGATAGAGAAATGGATGCTTCCTTTAATAATCGGAAACCTCCTTTTGAATCAGTTGTATTTAATTCCGGAAATTTTTCAGGTGGATACAACTGGGAAACCTTCTGGATACACCCTGCCAGATAGAAAATACTGATCCCATAAATAATCAGGAGTACTGCAGTTACAGGATCGATAGTTATGCCCGGCAAGAGGGTTATAAGACCTAAAGCGATTGCTACAGTATAAACCAGGCCACAGGCCAGGGTCAGGTGCTGTAGCAATTTGGAAGTTTTCATCCAAGTTTTTGCCTTATTTTCAGAGAGAAGTAGCTGTAAAAGGAGAGATATTCCTCCTACAAATAACATTAACCCTACCAGTATGCGGACGATCTCGGTTAAAGTTCCGGGAATGAAACAGGCAGTCATTCCAATAATTGCAGTACAGATTCCGATTGTAACAATTGCCCATGATCTGCGCATATCACCGAAGGGTGTTTTTCCCATGGTGACAATTTGGAAGGAGACAATGATCAGGAAAAGTCCGTAGGTACTATCTGGAGTGTAGGGTAGTTCTCCAGTGTGGATCTTAAACAAAACTATCCCAAAAAGGAGCATGAATACTCCCAGGACGAGTAGGATGACTACTTCCAGGGATAGATCAGATTCTACTCTTATTCTGGAGTAACTCTTTTCTTTTGGTGGAACTTCAGATGGCAATTAAATACCTCTTGCATCCACTTTAGTAGTAATTTCCACCTTTTTCATAGGCCGCTCTGCGATCACGTGCCATTTGCATCATGAATTCTTCTATTTCTGCGTCTTTAAGCACGTATTTTTCCCACATTTCAGTGTAGGGTTCTTCAGGGACTATTATTATTCCATTATATTCTGCAACCCTGTCCAGGATAAATTTCGCTGCTTTATCTACTGGATAGGCGTCATCAGGGATTTTTAGTTCATCGTGGGTCGTACCGTCAATTGATTTTTTGAAAATGGGTGTGGCAATGTTTGCTGGGCAGATGGTGGAAAAATGAAGGCCTTTTTCAGCATATTCATATCTTAAACATTCAGTGAGGCCGGTGACACCGTATTTGGTAAGTGAATAAAGTGCCTGGAATGGTGGGGGGGTGATTCCGGCAATGGAGCTGGTGTTGATTATGTGTCCAGATCCCTGTTCCAGCATGATGGGTACTGCAGTGTGAGTACCGTAAATAACACTCCACAGATTGACATTGATAATATTTTTCCAGTCCTCCATGGTGGCAGTTTCAAACTGAAGGGTGCCACCCACACCTGCATTGTTGAATAAGAAATCCAATCCACCAGTTTCTTTCACTGTATCGTTAATAGCATTTTCAACCTGTTCCTGGACTGTTACATCCACTATTATAGTATGAACTCGATCTTTAAATTCTGAAAGTTGTTCGGCAGCTTTTGCAACCTTTTTCGGGTTACGGCCAACCATGTAAACAATTGCCCCTCTTTTTAAGAGTTCTTCACTCAATGCATATCCAATACCGGAGTTTGCACCGGTAACAATACAGATTTTATCCTGATAATACTTGGAATTACTCATAACATCTCCTCCATTCTCCCTTCTCATTACCCATATTTATGTTACCTTTTTATTCATTTCCATTCATGTTATTATCCTTATCTTCATTCAATAACCCTGGCTCCCATGGCACGGAGTATTGCCTGACCCTCCAACAATATGGATTGGGTTATCTTTTTTATAGGGAGAGCAGCGAGGCTATTAATGATCCAGAACTGATTGGGGTTCTGCATGGGTGTCATTTCAGTCCATTTAAGACTGCCTGTTCCCTTTTGAGCTTTTTTCACTTCAATACCCTGGGGGTACAATACAAATTGACTTAATTCAGCCCCTGGGGCCCCTACCTTTGGAATGTACCTCCATCCGATGGTGTTTTGGGATATGAACATTGACTTTAAGGTTTCCAATTCATTCCCGGTTATTTCCCCTTCAGCTTCAAAGTCCATATTCAAGAAGGTGTTCCCCTCATAACTAACAGTGGTGGCATAGTGGGGCATTAAAATGTGTAAATCTTCAATATCCGCGAAGATCTTTGGAATTCCAGTCTGTTCCCTGCCTCCCAGTATAGGTGCGGTTTTGTTTTCCCAGACAACCAGGGTGTAGGATCCATCCAATTCATCCTTTTTCCCATGGAAACGGACGGGTGCAGCCACGTTAATCAGGTTGTACTGCCCACCGTGCAACCAGTTGATTTCAGTAAACTTGCTGAAGACCACCTGGACTTCGGGGGCCAATAACTCAAACCCTTCTGGAATATAATTTTCAAGAAGTGCTGGATCAGTTTCATAACTGATGGCCAGGGACTGTGTTTTCTGGATGACCTTGGAATCAGGGTCAAACTTTCCACCACCGAAATGAATTGGCATTAAATATGTGAAGTCACTCTCCATTTTAAACATAGGTACTCCTCCCACAAAATATCCCTTATTGTGTCTTTTTTTTAATTTTCCACCATAATATTACATAATATAGAATCATCTGCGTCTTTTAATCCACATTGAGGTAGCATATACTTTTTTTATATTACCTCACTCAAATATTAATTTTTTATAATTATTTATATTTTTTTTATATTAGATTGTACAACCTTTTCACATTTTTTATTAAATCTTTAAAAACGAGTATTTGGCCTACAAAGTGTTAAAAAACTCTACTAAACAGGAATAATCAATTTATTCAATTGTAGAAAATGAGTTATGAGGATACTTTAATCTGCAGTGTAGGATGGGGGGTTGTCACGAATTTTTAAGATAATTTTAGAGATTTTAAATGGATTTACTTCTATTCTTATTTCTGCTAAGATTCAGGAAGGGAAGATTTAATTTAGGATAGAAACAAAAAACCTATATTATTGTATTTAATTTTAACAAGATATAAAAATAGACGATTAAAATGGTTAAAACATCAATTAAGGTTTTATTTGTCGTGTTTTATATTATCTTAGTCTTCACCATAGATTACCTGTTTCTCAGGCATTTATTCTGGCAACGATTAATCGTAAATATTATCCTTTTTGTGGTGTTTTTTGTCTTATTTATAAAATATGTATACAAATGAGCAGTAGAAAGATATATAAGTCTTGAATTGAGTTAATAATTTTTTATCAAATTACTGGGTGTTCATGTGGGTTATCTAATTTGTGGAAAATGTAAGAGTTATTATAAACTGCAATCAGGTGAGTCTCCAAAAGATTTTGTCAGTGAATGTGATTGTGGTGGTAAACTAAGGTATGTTGAAAATTTAGATATCGTTGATCCCACCTGGAAACAAATCTCAATCGAAAGGAAAAGTACAAATAGCGAGATTTTTAAAGAGAGAATACATTCTTTGTATTCTCTGCCAGGGAAGTTTAAAAATAGACTGGTCCAATTCTATTATAATAGCTTCGGAAAATGGATATATGATCTTAAAAATCGTGGTAGAGTTCATAGAACTTCTCATAAGAATCCTTATGGGATGGAACCTGGGTTTATGAATTCTATAATGAATGAGCTTAATTTCCAGAACATCCGTTGGATTTTAGTAATCCCAGTTGCAGCAGTGATAACATTGATATTGGCTTTCACCCAAGGTATTTTCACTCTCTTAACTTTTTTCCTGTTATTAGCCGTTGGCTATCTATCTGATGATGTGATTATTGGAATTAAAAATGCAGTGGTTACTGGGGCTATTTCTTTCTTCTTAGGAAGTCTCTTCACAGGGTCATTCCTCTATTTAATACCATATATTATATTAGGAGTTATTAATGGAGCTGTCTGTGGATGGATAGGTGGATACATAAAAACAAAGTATAATTATCATTAAGTAATATTGAAAAGTTAACACCCTAAGCTTTATACATGTCTCCTACTCAAATATGTACAGGGAAATGGCTCAAACAATAAAGAACAGTTTAGCCTACTGTTGTTTAGTTGATTTATGTGAAAGATATTAAAATTGTAATGGTAGATGGAAACACAGAAGCAATGGATATTAAGCGCACATTGGAATCTTTTGGTTATGAAGTTCCTTACGTTGCTTCCAGTGGTGAAGAAGCTATAGAAAAGGTATCTGATATTAGACCTGATCTTGTTTTGATGGATATTGTTCTTGAAGGAGATATGGATGGTATTGAAGCTGCTTCTAAGATTAAAGAGATTGGCATACCTGTTATATTTTCCACAGTTCATTCCGATGAATCTTTAGTTAGAATGGCGGTTGAAACTCAGCCTTATGGTTATCTAGTCAAGCCATATGAAAAAATTGAACTCAAATTTGCTATCCAAATGGCTCTCAGCAAAAAAACTGCAGAAAATGAGCTTAAATGGAGTGAAAATCGTCTGAAAATTGGCATGGACATGGCCAAAATGGTTTACTGGGAATATAATACTGAAAAGGATCTTTTCACCTTTGATGATCAGTTTTATGCACTCTACGGTACCAGTGCTGAAGAGGTGGGTGGTAACTTAATGTCAGCCCAGGAATATGTTGAGCGTTTCGTAGATCCCAGTGCATATGAATTAATGGAAAGGGAACTTAAAAAAACCTTTGAAGCTGAAGATCCAAGTTTTTTCAGCACAGTTCGACACGGAATAATACGTGCCGATGGTGAAAGAAGATTCATAATCGTGCGTTTTAAAGTAATGTTCGATGAAAATGGTCGAAAAATAGGGACTCGGGGGGTTAATCAGGATATAACAGAACACAAAATTGCTGAAGATGCTTTAGCTAAATCTTTAGATGAAAAAGAGATGTTACTTAAGGAGATCCACCACCGGGTTAAAAATAACCTGATGATAATCTCCAGCTTACTGAGTCTACAATCACATTATATTAAGGATAAGGCAGCGCTTGATGTTTTCAAGGAAAGTCAGAACCGGACTAAATCCATGGCCATGATACATGAAAGACTGTATCAGTCTACAGACCTTAAAAAAATAGATCTGGGGGACTACATCCGAAGTCTTGCAAACGATCTCTACCGCACTATGATATCTGATCCCAGCCGTGTTAAACTAGATGTTGATGTTGAGGATCTGAAGATTGATATTAATACTGTTGTTCCGTTAGGGCTTATTGTGAATGAATTAGTGACAAATAGTATGAAACACGCCTTCCCTGGTGATGAAAGTGGACATGTCAACGTAGAGTTATACCATGAAAATGGGGAAATTGTTTTAAAGATTGCTGATAATGGAATTGGTTTCCCAAAAGATTTGGATTATAAAAATACCAGTTCATTGGGATTACAACTGGTGAATAACTTAACTTCACAAATTGATGGTGAATTGGAACTCGATCGGAGTCAAGGGACAGCTTTCACTCTTATTTTTGAAGAACAAAAAGAATGATAAACAATTAATTTTCTCTTGATTCTATTTTAAAAACGATCAATATGCTTTGAAAGTGATTAAGATGGACTTTTTAGGGGTAATTCATGATTTTTTTTAAAAACTAAAGATTAAATAAAACTAAAGATTAAAATAGTCAAATTCTAAAACTAAATATTGTGATTGAAATATGTTTTACGTGGATTTAAGCCTAGTTTTTCTGGGAATAATTGTTCTTTTAGCAAGTCTCATATCTTTACGATTTGGAATATCTGTTGCTATAGTTGAAATAGTCTTTGGAGTTATTGCAGGGAATTTGAATCTTATTAACATCCAGGACTGGATGATTTTCCTCTCCACTTTTGGCGGAATCTTCCTTACTTTCCTTGCTGGTGCTGAAACAGATGTCATTCTCATGAAAAATAATCTGAGGGAAAGCCTTTCCATTGGTTTGGCATCTTTTTTCCTCCCATTTTTCACTGTTTTCATATTAACCTACTTTTTTGATGGT
Source organism: Methanobacterium sp. PtaB.Bin024 (assembly GCA_002067065.1). GTDB lineage: Archaea > Methanobacteriota > Methanobacteria > Methanobacteriales > Methanobacteriaceae > Methanobacterium. The sequence goes on along the minus strand of MVPY01000038.1, from coordinate 41,615 downwards.
TGGAGTTATATGGCGTCACTTCTGGCAGGTGCAGCTCTTTCTGAAACAGCAGTGGCTGTGGTTTATTTTGTATTAGTGGAGAATAACCTGTTGACAACTGCTGCAGGGAAGAGGATAATGGCAGCCACATTCATCACCAATTTAGCTACAGCTCTGGCACTAAGTGTTTTATTCTTTAAACCCACATTGTACACTCTTCTATTTTATATTATCTCTGTTTTAGTCATTGTACTTGCAACCAAGTTCTCACATCTTATCTTCGACAATGAACGTTTCCAGAACAAGGTTATTGAGCCTGAAATCAAATATATATTCATGTTGTTGTTGATTTTCATGGTTTTCGCCCAATTGGGAGGTACTCAGGCCATTTTACCAGCATTTATATTGGGACTTTCAATGTCACGGCGTTTGGTAGAAACTACGCAGAGCATAGAAGTTAAAAAAAGAATGAAGACAGTGGCATTTGCCTTCATCACTCCCATCTTTTTTATAATAGGTGGAATGAAATTATCTTTATACTTTATACTTGCTAATATTCCATTGTTTGTTGTCCTACTTGCAACAAGACAATTGAGTAAAATGGCAGGAATTTACATCTTCGCCCGCAGATATGTTGAAGCTGACCGGACTTATACAACCCTACTTCTCAGCACGGGCCTTACCTTTGGACTTATAGCTTGCTTGTTCGGTCTTTCTGCCGGTTATTTAAACCAAATGCAGTACTCCATCCTCACAGGAGTCCTTATCATCAGTACAGTTATACCCACATTTATCGCCCAAAAATGGTACAATCCACTTCACTCAGAAGACCTGTTAGATGTTAACATAGATTAAGTAAATGTAGGGCATTAATTAAAATAGATATGGAAAAATTCAAAATTTGGTAGTAGTGTGAACCCTTGTGATTTCTGGTAAATTTAAATAGTATAAATCCTTTGATTATATAATCATTTATTGTAATAGAGTCAGGAGTCATGAATTTTTTCACAGATTAATATGGAATGAAATGTGATATATATGGAAGGTTTACTCTGGTGGTTGATAGCAGGAACAAGAGGCGGGATTAACCGTGCCAAACTTATCAATGAACTGAATAACCGTCCATATAATGCAAATCAGCTTGCTAAAACTCTTGGATTGGACTATAAGACAGTAAAACATCATCTGAATGTTTTGGCCAAAAATAACATTGTAATTACTTGTGGGGAAGGGCAATACGGAACAGTTTACATGCTTTCTGATACTATGGAGAAAAACTTCGATTCATTTAAAAGGATATGGAAGGAATCTAAACAGGAATAGGGATATGGAGTGGATAAAGTGCTAAAATATGTGGGCATGGCAGTGGCTTTAGCTAATATATCGATTATAGTGGTATTACTTTCAGTTTACTGGAAGAATTATGTCAAGTGGAAATCTGAATATACCCTTGGTCTTCTGATATTTGGAACTTTCTTACTTGTACAGAACATTCTTTCCATGGGTTTTTTGGCACCACCCCTGCCACCAGGGTCTTTTACACAAGAACAGGGAAAAGATTATGCTTTATTCCTTATTAATGTAAGTCAGTTGATTGCCCTATCCGCACTTTTAAAGATAAGCTGGAAATAAAAAATCAGTTGAAATTCCTACTGAGGGCTTTCAACCACACACCACAGACCACACCATATAACTTATTCCCTCTTTTTTTATAGATTCCTTTTTATTTTCCCATATTGCTATTTTAATTATATATTTTGGCAGAAATTTCTTAAAATATGTTTAATGTTGGTTTTCAGTCTGATATTCCATTTTTTTCTTTGTTTGCCATAATTTTGGTTTTTTTTAGTAGATTTTTTTTTTAGAATTGGGTATAAACTGGGTATAATTTGTACTTAACTGGTGAAAATTGTACTTAACTGGTAAAACTTCGGCTAAATCTGGGAAAAACTACTTTTATCTAGTAATTTAAGAAAATAAACATCAAATGGCATATTTAATGCCGGAGGGTTTTAAATAAAAGGAATTATCATAAAAGGGGTTTTCATACCCAAAAAAGTGATATACTTATCAGCATTCATTGTTATCCTGATAATATCTGCCACAAGTTTGGTGAGTGCTTACCAGGATTATGAGAATGATGTAAATGCTAATGATATTTCAAACGGTGTTACGGTGGTTAAAGTTTTGATCTACAGTGGTGATGGTTCAATGGAGGAAAGCGTTGCAGGGATAAAGGCCTGTATCGATGAAAGCAATAATATGAATCTCACACCAGGTTACTACTTTGAATATGATACTACCGGCACAATCAACTCAAACACATTATCGTCATATGATGTCTTGATAATGCCGGGAGGAAGCACTGAAACCTATCTTAACAGCAACAATATTGATGCTGATGCCATTAAGCAATTCGTAAACAGTGGTAATGGATATCTGGGTATATGTGCAGGAGCATATTCTGCTTCTAACAGTATTGATGGACTTTATTCCGGATGGGGACTCGCATCAGGTGTAAATGCTAAAAATGTGAATTATGAAGGTTTGCTATCTATCTCAACCACATCCTCTGGAAGTGTGCTGTCTGATGAGTCTACCTTAAATCTACATCATCAGAATGGTCCTGCAATGTATTCTACCAGTTCAGATGTTTATTCATTTGCTTGTTATGCAGATAACAAAACCGGCTATCAAGATTATTCCGCAATCATGGGTGAAAATTATGGCTCAGGGAGGGTGATCTTATGTGGTTCCCACCCTGAAATGGATCCCCAAGATACAGAACTACTGACTAAAATGATCTTATGGTCAATTAACAAATCATGATAACCATTTAATTGGTTATAAAGGGCTCTAAGCTTATTTTATCACTTGGAAAAAAATCGCTTCATACGTTAAAAGGCTTAGAGCCCTTAAAACTTATCAGAACATAAATCTCATCAGAGTATAAAATACGTTTTTAAAGATTCAAACAATTTATTTCTAAAGAAGGATTAAATAACAATTTTTAGGTATTTTTATGAATGAAAACAAAATTTCTAGAAAAATAAGAGGGCTTTCTTGGAGTGAAGCCACCAACTATCTTAAAGAGAATTATTATTTAGTGATATTAGTGGCCATCTTCATATTCTCTTTCGCCCTTGATATGTTTGTTTTAACCCGTTATTCCCTTTCTTATGGGATTGACGGTGCTTTTTATGATATTCAGGTACGTAATATATTACAATATGGATTTCCCATGAGTAACGATCCACCATTAGCTTATTATCTCTTAACACCATTCGTAGTTTTAGCAGGAAACTCATTTTTAGGTGTGAAAATAGGAATGGCATTTATTGGTTCGTTAATGGCATTTCCAGCGTTCTTTATCACAGAATGCTATGTTAAGAAAAAAGATGGAATACGGATCGGATCCAGGATACCAGCACTCCTAAGCGCATTTATGGTGACAGTAAATGTGAACTATTTTTCCATGTTAGGTAATTTCATGCAAAACCTGGTGGGTGTTCTCTTTCTATTATTATTCCTGTACTTCGCAATTAGGTGGTTCGAAGACCTTAAACAATGGAAAAAATATGGAATTCTAACTGTACTGTTACTATGTTTAAATCTGTTAACTCATATTTACACTGGAGCACTGGCTGCTAGTCTGTTTTTTTCACTACTGGTTTTCAGTATACTATTAAAGTCATTTAAAACGCATAAATTACCCATATTTGACTTGAAGATTTTAGGACTGTTAGGTTTCATGGTGTTAATCTTTTTAGCAGTTCTTTTCATGGTATATCCAGTAATGTATACTAAATACGGCACTGTTCTGTCCTTCTTCAACTCTTCATCTACAGTAACAGAGGGAGGATCAGTATCCAGTCCGGTTTCTGGGATAATATTTTTAAGCTTACCCTACTTACTGGGGGTTGCATCATCAATCATCATACTATGGCGCGGGTTAAAAGAAGATATTATTAACGCTGATTTACCTGTAATTAGTAAAAACACTCTTTTATCATGGGTTTACATCTCATTAGCCGCCGTCCTGGCTGTTCTGGTTGTTATACCTTCATCACAGTACCAATCCCGATTTCTGTTAATGGCCTTCCTGCCTATTGGACTCCTGATTCCATTGGGACTGAAATTCATAGAAACTGAGTTGTTAGTAAAATATCCTTCCAGAAAACGAGTAACTACTGTTATAGTTGCATTGATTGCAGTGATCTTTGCATTTTCATGTTATTATACAGCTTCAGAGTCTTTTAACAGTTTAGAGCCTACTATCACTACAGATGAGTACAATGAGCTGGTTGAAATGAAAGCAATTTTTGAAAACCAGACCGATCAAAATATTGTTATCCTTGCTGCGGATTTCCAGACTAAATACTGGGTTGAATATGTTTTGGGAGATATTGGAAATGGTAACAATGTTACTGTAATTGAAAATGTTCAGGAAGTTCAGGATTATGAAAATGCCACTATTTATTCAGTGAGTACACAGGATGGTCAATCATCATCGTTATCAGATACTGGAAACTCTTCAACAACATCTGGAACTGGAACACCAGGAGCAGGAGCATCTGGAACAAACCAGAGCAACATGATTAGCGGCACGGGTGGTAATGGGATAATTAATGGAGCTGATCAAAATAATAATTATTCTTTAAGTTTTTTGCTGCCTTATGGACCACCACTTTTACCCAACTCCCTTGATATGATTCGCACAGGTAGTGATGGATCAACCATGGCGCAAGGTCAAATGGATAGGGGTAATCAACATCCTGGAAACATGACCAACAGTACAGGTATGCCTTCAGGAAATATGAACTCTACTAATGGCGGGCCTCCTGGAAACATGACAGATACTGCAGGAAACATGACAAATGATAATATGCAGCTTTCTGGAAATATGAACAACGATACAAACATGTTGCAGGGCGGTTTTGGAAATAACATGGGCAGTTCCTCGGATGGGCAATCACAAATTGTTGAATCTTTGACTAGTTCAGGAACCACAATTTACAATGGGGAATATTTCAAAATAATTAGGATAATAGTTTAAAACTCTCCAGACTCCTAATTATAACAAGGATTCCATAAAATTTAATAAATGGACATCATTTGCATATATTTCCTTTGAAATACTTATTTTTTTTTAAATAGGGGTTTTAGAAAATTGTTATATTGTATTTGAATGAATTTAAGAATCAGAAATTATATTAAATTTTTCAGATTTTTTTAGAATCCACTTTTTATGGAGGGGATATTATGAAGAATATCACATTAAATAAATAAAATCATATATAATGTAGTTGAATATAATTATTAAAGTTAAAATCTATTAGGTGTGGGGTGTGGCAACTGGAACAATAAACATAAAAACTGTTTTTTTAACATTAATCCTGTTTTTTTCCCTAATTGGAAGTATTGGTGTTTCAGAAGCACATATCTTAATAATTGGAGATTCAGCAGGTGATTTCCCAACCTCATATCAGGAGACCAGTCAATTAGCAGCTGATCTCAGACAGAGAGGATATGCTGTTTTAGATTTGTACAGGGATAATGCCACAACTGAAAATATTTTAAAGGGTATGTACGGTGCAGATGCTGTTATATATGCTGGGCATGGTGGTTATCAAGCAGGACATTATGATGATGCTGGAGGCATTGCCAGCCCCCCATTTGCATTAGTGGGGTCCGATGATTATATATGGGGGATTAATGACCAGATGAGGGAAGGATTTTATGGTGATCTTTTTACAGCCCCATTTAAAGATGGAATTCCTGTATTCTTACTCCATGTCTGTTTTTCCACAGGATGGGCTGAAAGTAACCAAGTGGCTAATCCAATTGAAACCATTTACAACTTCGCCCAGATGTTCAATGGTGCAGGAGCCAATTACTATGCAACTGCCTGGAATGGTGCGGAGATAATTTATGACTTTTTAGATGGTGCCAGCAATTTCCAGGATGCCAACAATCAAAACAGAGAAAAAATCACCACATCCACTCTTTACAATGGTGTGCAAGTGTGGAGAAATAATAATGGTTATGCTGCATTTATTGGTGATTGGAATGGGGTGTTCCCATCTGTTGCTCAGACCACGGCCTATGATGAAAGTGCAGCTGATGCATGGTACCATGGTGACCGGAATCTTGTAACTACACTCTATGTAGACGCTAATCTCGGAAATGATTCATGGAATGGAACCAGTGCTACATTTATAGGTGGAACCACAGGGCCAATGAAAAGCATAACTGCAGCCATAAACGCTTTAACTTCCTGGGGAATTATAAACGTAGCTTCAGGTACCTACAATGAAAATTTAGTAATTAACAAAAAAATTATCCTTAATGGAAGTGGGGAAAACACAGTGTTAACTCCCTCCAATCTTGAAAACCCAATAATCAACATAACCAGTAGTGGTAATGCTTCAGTAGTCAGTGGATTTATCATAAATGGTGCCACCACCTCTTCAGCCGTAGCCATTTCCGGAGCAAGTGGTTGTACTGTTACTAATAATAACATAACCGGAAATCAAATAGGAATACTCGTATCAGGAAGTAGCAACACCATATCTTCTAACAATATTTCTGATAATATTAGGGGAGTGTATTGTGAAGGGGGAAACAATCAAAACATAAAAAACAACAACATAACTCAAGATTCGACTGGAGTAACAGTTGAAAATTCTGAAAATGTTGCGATAGAGGATAACCAGATTACTTCTAATACGGGTACTGGAGTAGATATCAAAAATTCCAATAATACCACCATAAAAGGAAATAATATATCAGATAACCAGGATGGAGTGGAAATAAGTGATAATTCCGCAGGTAATGTTGTAGATGATAATACAATCACCGACAATCAGGATAGTGGGATTGAAATTCAGCAAAGCCAAAATAACCAGATCAAACAGAACACCATCCACAACAACGTCCAAAACGGGATTAAACTTAATCAATCCAATGAAAACAGCATTAATGGGAATAACATCAATGGTAGCAATGTCGGAGTTGACCTTCAAAACAGTAATTATAACATTATAACTGGAAACACCATATCTGCAAAAAGTTTGTTAATAAAGAGTGCAAATTCTTTGGGTAATACCATAACCAACAACCAGATAATCTTTAATATTCCAATGGTTACTAATGCGGCTGGTGAGGTTGCAGTTTTCGTGGAAATTAATCACAGACTCCCGGATAATATTATTATTGGTGGTATCAACGTTTCCATGCCTTCCTTTTTGAGGCTTTTAACTACTGTGACTCAGAAAATTTACAATAATGATCTTACATCTGTAGATCTCGTGAGTAATTATAGGGTTGCTGTTTCGCCTAGGGATAATCAGAAGGTGGGTTATTTGTCGGTGTCTTCTTATGTTTCTATTGCTGGTAGGGTGCAGAGGTATATGGATCGTTATATGGTGGCTCCTAATTATTCTTCGTATAGTACTTTGGGGTCTTATTTTGGATATGAGAATCTTATTTATACGTATAGTAAAATCTTCGCTACTTACAATGCTACTAAAACATTGCCTGTGAATGTTCAGGTGGTGCCTTGGAGTTTTGTTGAGAATTTTGTTGGTAGTTTTGGTGTTGATGAGACTGTTGATGCTGCTTGTTGGGTTCAGGGGTATGTTGAGTCTAATGGTGAACTTCCGAGTAGTGTGGTTATTAATGGAACTAATTTTAATGGGGCGGTAATAACTACGGCTTTGAGTATGCCTACGTTCCTTAGGCTTTTGACTATGGTGACTCAGAAGATTTATAGGAATGATTTGTCGGTTACGATTCTTGCTGGTAATTATAGGGTTGCTGTTTCGCCTAAGGATAATCAGAAGGTGGGTTATTTGTCGGTGTCTTCTTATGTTTCTATTGCTGGTAGGGTGCAGAGGTATATGGATCGTTATATGGTGGCTCCTAATTATTCTTCGTACAGTACTTTGGGGTCTTATTTTGGATATGAGAATCTTATTTATACCTACAGTAAAATCCTAAACACTTACAACACCACTAAAACATTACCTGCGAATATAGCAGTTAGATCATGGGTAGATATTATTAGTCTTCAAAGTCCATCATCAACAGTGAAACTAACTTTCATACACCATTCTTGTGGAAGTAACTGGCTTGCAGATGGAAATGGTAATTTAGGGGCTGTTTTGAATGCTAACAATTATTATGTCACTGACACTAACTACGGTTGGGATGCTGAGCCAGATGACAATCTCGGAGACAATACTAACACAGAGGACTGGTATTTGTGGTTCAACGATGTTAAAATGCCATATGTCTACAGCAACAATGCAGAAACAGTTTACACTAACACCATCACCAACCCTGGTGGAGAAAACGAAATTATCATGTTCAAATCATGTTACCCCTTAAGTGAAGTGGGCAGCAGTATAGATGATGAAAAAGCAATTTACAATAACCTTAAAACATACTTTGCCGCCCATCCTGATAAGATGTTCATCCTTATAACCCCTCCAGGGGAAGAAACTGTTAGCAGTTACCAGTTAACCAGTGAGTTATGTAACTGGCTGGTTGATGCCGAAAATGGATGGTTATCTGATTATACTGGGAAGAATGTTTATGTATTTGATTTATACTGTGTACTCTCTGAGGTGAATTCACACCACCGGTGGAACAATGGCCAGATAGAACACATTTATGCATCAGATTACGATGGAGTATCACCATACCACAATGGTGATGATCATCCTAACTCCACTGGAAATCAAAAAGCGACAGAAGAGTTCATAACATTCCTGGATTATGCTTATAATCAATGGAAGAGTTAATTCCCCTATTTTTTTTAATTAATGCATCAATTCTACCACTCAAATTGATTTAAATTCCAAATTGGATGTCCATTAAGCTAATTATATCCTAATGTTTTTATATTATATTGTTTGAAAGTTCTGCACGGTTTTTATTATAGGAAATACATTTTCTAAGTGCAAAAATTTTATCATAAATTGATGATATGTTATTATGTATTAGGGGCAACTACGTTGTTCATTATTTCCATTAAACGCTCATGAGGATTCCAAGTTCTGCTTGGCATTATAAAATCGATAGAAATATATAAAAAGAGTTGTTCATTAATTATAATGATAAATAATACTATTGCAATAATCAGCTTTTAAAGGAGGTGAGAAATTGGTCCTAGGAATAAATGATCCCTGGATATGGGGGGCATACATTGGATGCATCCTGGTAACTCTTCTATGTGTTATTTACGGAATTTTAAATTGGAATAAAGGCGGCGAAGATGAAGAAGGCCAGGTAAAAGAAGAAGTCAAGTGGCACAAAAAAGAGAAGGAAATGGAAGAAGATGAATTAGGTCTATGGGATGAACACGACGCATAGAAATCTTTTCACAACTCTCTGATAAAAAAAGGGAGGGGGTTTGAGTTAAATGAATGAGTTATTGATGTTAAGTATTATAGTTATAATATACCTATTTTTGACTGGTTATGTGGGTTATGTGGCCTGGAGGCGAACCAAGACTGCTGATGATTATATGGTGGCTGGAAGAGAAACCCACCCATTTATCATGGCTTTAAGTTACGGTGCAACATTCATCAGCACAGCAGCCATTGTAGGCTTTGGTGGTGTATCCGGAGTCTATGGAATGGGTCTTTTATGGTTAACATTCCTGAATATACTGGTGGGAATTTTCATCGCATTTGTATTCTTTGGAAAACGTACCCGAAAAATGGGACACAACTTAGGAGCCCTGACATTCCCGGAGTTCTTATCAAAACGTTTCGATAGTAAATTCATACAATATTTCAGTGGACTGGTAATATTTTTAGGAATGACACTGTATGCATCAGTGGTACTAATTGGTATGGCCCGATTTGCTGAAACAACCCTCAGCATTGACTATTCTGTAGCTTTAATAGTGCTGGCAGTTATTGTGGCATTGTACGTTATTTTCGGTGGAATAAGGGGTGTGATGTACACTGATGCCCTGCAGGGAAGTATAATGTTTATTGGAATGTTCATACTTCTAGTGGCCACTTACTGGATGTTGGGTGGTGTGGAACATGCTAATCAGGCACTTACCAACCTGGTTAATATTGTGCCAGCTGATGCAACTGCCAAGGCAACTGCCACAGGATTCACAGGATGGACATCCATGCCCGCGTTGGGAAGCCCATTCTGGTGGACCCTTGTCAGCACACTAATTTTAGGTGTGGGAATAGGAGTTCTGTCTCAACCACAACTGGTTGTTCGTTTCATGACTGTTAAATCCAACCGTGAACTGAACCGTGCTGTACTCGTGGGTGGAATATTCATCCTCCTAATGACTGGAACTGCTTTCATAGTAGGGGCGTTATCCAACTTATATTTCTTTGACACCGCTGGAAAACTGGCTATACAAGTGGTAAATGGTAATGCAGATAAGATAATACCTGCTTTCATCACTGCTGCCATGCCATTATGGTTTGCCTATATATTCATGATCACCCTTTTATCAGCGGCCATGTCCACCCTCAGTGCCCAGATACACACCCAGGGAACTGCCCTAGGAAGGGATATCTATGAAACACTAACCAAAAAAACGGGAGGAGCTGCTTCGGTATATATTGCGAGGCTTGGAATTGCAATCGCAATGATCATAGCAGTTATCATGGGATTCATCCTACCACCAAACATCATAGCTGTGGGAACATCCATGTGGTTTTCCATAACTGCAGCAGCATTCCTATCCATGTATGTATTTGCACTATTCTGGAAAGGCTGCACCAAAGCCGGTGCCATATCTGGCCTGGTGGTTGGAACTTTCTTGAGCTTTTTCTGGCTGATATTAGAATTCCAGAAATCAGCAGAGGCTTTAGGTATTGTTAAAGCATTAACTGGAAGTGCAGTACTGGTACCTTCACTACCATGGCCAACAGTGGACCCTATTATCATATCACTACCCATAGCCTTCGTGGTGACAGTAGTGGTGAGTTTACTTACTAAAAAGCCTAGCAAAGAACATATGGAGCAGTGTTTCAACGGGGTTGGGAAATAACACTCCATTTTCCATTTTTTATTTTTTAAGGTTAAAATTTCTTTTTTTATTTGAATTAAAGTTGTAGTGTATCTTTATTAGTTATTAATCGGTTGTTCGTATTCTTAATATGCTTTAACATCCTTAATTCCTGAAACTATAAGTACAACTTGAAACTTAATTAAGGTTAAGATATGAAATTTGATATCTGTTTAAATTTTAGGTATGCTTTATGAAATCTTAATATTAGTAGGTGATACCATGAGAATAGTGGAAGAAATAGTTGGTAAAGAGGTTTTGGACAGTTCGGCTGTGATTATTGGAAAGGTTAAAGATGTGGAAGTGAACTTGGAAACTAACCAAATTCAAGCATTTATAGTGGGGAAAGGTGGAATATCTGAGGGACTTGGTTTGTCTAAAGGTGAAACTATCATTCCTTATAATATGGTTAGTAAAATAGGGGATAAAATGCTTCTAAAAAGTAGGGAAGAGGGAGTAAGTTACGAATTTTAACCAGATTTTTATCAGTTACCAGTGATGATCTTTAACCTCAAAAAACCTATAATTAGTCTTTCAACAGCAGAAGCTCCATAAATTTAATCATATAACCTAGAGGGGTTAATAGGTGTAATTTTATGGAAGTCCGAGGAGTATGTAGTATTTGTGGTAAACCTACTAAAATGTACACATGTTCTATGTGTGGCAGCCTTGTATGCAACCAATGTTATATCTCAAAACAGGGAATATGTAAAAGATGTCAGAAGGGCATTAAATTTGGAAAAATTTAAAATTTAAAATTAAATTTAAGTACATAGATTAATTAGGGTTAGTTAGGGAATTAATTTGTCAGATTTAAAAATGTTGGTATATTTAAGGAATGATTTTAATGGGGATGGAACAGGATAAAAAAATTCTTATAAACCTTTTGAAGGCCAATGATGTTATTAAATTCGGTAAATTCACCCTTTCTTCAGGTAGAAAGAGTGACTACTACGTTGACATGAAAAAAGCCATAACAGATCCTCAGATCCTACTTCAGGTAGCTAAAATCATATCTAACCTGATTAAAGATGATGAAATCGATAGAATTGCCGGACCTGCCCTGGGGGCTGTTCCCATTGCCACAGCAGTGGCTTTGCAATCTGGTATACCCATGCTCATGATCCGTAAGGCTCAAAAGGATTATGGCACATCTAAACTTATTGAAGGCGATCTAAAACAGGGGGATAATGTCATAGTGGTTGAAGATGTTACAACTACTGGAAAATCTCTTTTAAAAACAGTCCGAGCAGTTAAAGATAATGGGGGGAAAATCAAACGGACTTTTGTCATCGTTGATCGAGAAGAGGGTGCAGTTGAGGGATTAGAAAAAGAAGGACTGCAATTAGAACCTATTGTATCCATCAGCGATTTTAAATAATCATTTCACTAACATTAAAACTAGACTAGTATTAAAACTAGATTTACTAGTTTGTCCCTAAATTTTTCTCTTTCTCTGTTTTTTCCCATTTTTTTAAGTTTCTTTACTAGTTACTTTTGAGGGGCTTTTTTTCAAATAACTTAAATGTTAATTTTTTGCGTGTTTAACCAGATGTCCAAGTTCTGGTTTTATTATTTCCATCCCCAGTTGAACTGCATTGGGAGATCCAGGTAATGCCACCAGAATTGTTTCCTCCCAAACCCCTGCAGTTGCTCTTGATAATATGGCACCAGTTCCTAACTCTTTGTATGATTCATAACGGAATATTTCTCCGAAACCACTCAATTCTTTTTCAAAAAGGGGGGTTATGGTTTCTATGGTGATATCATGTTTCCCAATGCCAGTACCCCCTGTACTTATAATGACTTCAGCTCCTTTAGCCTTCATTTTCTTCAGATTTTTTAAAAGAAGGTCTGCATCATCGGGTATGATCTTATAAGAAACTAATTCATGCTGATTTTGTAGCGATTCTACTATTATTTTACCAGATAAATCATCTTTAGGGGGAATATTTTTCCCGTATTCTGGATTCTTTGATTCTTTTTGCTGGGATTTTGAGTCACTAAGGGTGAGTACTCCTACTTTGACCCTCCTTGGGCTGTGTTTTTTGTGTTCTTCCATACTTTGACTTTCCATTGTTCCCCTCCTATTATGTCCTTAATCTGAATTATATCCATAAAATATCTGTAAACAACTGGAGATTCTGTCACAATCTTCCATACAACTTTAGTAAAAATCTACCAATGAATTATTAAAGGTCAATACCTAAAATATAATATTTAAAATATAATATTCTTTTTATGAGTGATAAGTTGCTTTCATATAATCAATAGAAATATCACACTATAAAACCATCTATTAAGATAAAAAGAAGTTCGCATCGTTTATTCCGCTTTCCATTGAAGGGAGGGTATTAGGTCCAAATCGGAGGCGGTTTTTCGCAGGCGAAAAATTGTGAAAGGAGTCTAATGTCACCCTCCCCCAACAATATAATTTATTCTTTTAATAACATAAAAACCTTTCCCATGGGTAATATGTATGTGTTAAGAGCTTTAATGATAGGTTAAATGTTATGAATAAGCTATGATAATCCATATATAATGTTGAAAGTTACTGATTAAGTAAATTATAATAAAATAAACATACAATTATATGATCATATAATTATAATGGATTTGGGTGGGCCTATGAAAGAGAAGGTTTATGTTCTTGATGCATCAGGAATTATCGGAGGATTCATATCTTCAAAAAATCGGAATGTCACTACAAATGGGGTCATATCTGAAATAAAGGATTTCAAGTCACAGATGACTCTTGAATCTGCTTTACGAGAAAAAAAACTTATTATCAAAGAACCTGATTCTGATTCACTGGATCAGGTTCAAACGGCGATAAAAAATTCTGGTGATATTTTAAGATTATCTGAAGTTGATAAACAATTAGTGGCCTTAGCAATAACTCTTAAAAGTGGTTTTAATCCTGTTGTGGTTACGGATGATTATTCCATCCAAAATATATTAGAGATTTTACAGATTCCATATAGAAGTGTTCTAACCGAGGGAATAAATGAAGTATATGGATGGATCAAGATATGTCGTGGATGCAGGAAGAAATATTCCCCAAGTTACCCTGCAGATGAATGTGAAATCTGTGGCTCTACTGTTTACAGAAAAAGAATAAAAAAATAACTCTTTTTTTATAATCAACACATGGTATTAATGTTTTTCAAGATTTTTAGTAAATTATTTTCTGTTTTAAGATTGATTTGGGCATTCTAGTGGATCATAACTGGTTATCATCCAACTGTTCGGAGGTAATTATAAAAACTTGTTGATGCTAAAGGTGAAATATGAATCCATTGAAGATTGGCTTGGTAGTACATGGACCAGAAATAGTTGATTCTGGTTATGCTCAGAAGTTCATAGAATTCTTAGGAAATTATGGTGTGGTTAAATCTCGACTGGGTGGTACTATGGGCAGAACCGCTGTTATAGATGCGCATCTGGAAGATAAGATTGATATCAGTCAGAAGCTTTTCCCCAGTCAGTCTGTTGACAAGTTCAATCAGGAAAACTGTGATGTTATTTTTCTCATTAACTATGGTAAATCCAGTGTAACTGGCCATGCTTTCGGATACAAAGTGTACAATAACTCTCAAGGTCAGCCTCCTCTCATCCAGATAGAAAGGCCTGGGGAAGAAGATGGCAGTGTTGTAGCATGGAGAGGGGACCTTGAGAAACTGGCAGAGGATGTTTCAATTAAGTTGGGTCTGTTGCGGGTATCTCCAGATCAGATCAAGAAAAAATTATTTAATGAAGATCCTTGCCAGGCAATTTCAGGTAGTATCTGCCGGAAAATTGCTGGTGTATCACCGGATGAGAACATATTTGTCAACGGCATAGTTATCGGCAAATCCAAATCTTCAGATGTTGCAATAATAACTGAAGATGGCATAATAATTGATATTGTGGGTGGAGAGCTTAAAAAACACGGTGTTGAGAAACTGGGAACTGTGAACCTTGAAAGAGCAATAGTAAAAACTGGATTACTACGTAAATCAATTGTTGAGCCTAGAATAATAAAATCAGAAAAATCTAACAATAGATTCACTGTTTCTTATCTTAATCATGCTGCTGAGGATATATACCGGTTGAAAAATGCGGATATGGTGGTAACTGTTGGTGATGATACCACACTGGTGGCCGCTGATATACTCTACCGCTTCAATGTTCCCATAATAGGTATAACAGATGGAGATGTTGATAAAGTAGTTGAAGAGGGACATAAAGCTGAAGGTTCTTTAATAATTGAACTTGACGCAGGTTTTGATGATTTAGCAGGGGATAAAGTTTTTTTGGAACTTTTTAACCGTAAAGAAACCATAGAAATAGAAAATATAGAAAATTTTAAAAGTAAATTACTACAGATAATAAGTGAGATAACTAGTAATTATAAACTTATACAGTAAAATGAGATGTTTTTAGGAGAATGAATTTTAGTAGATCATGTCATTGAATTATAATAATATCCAATTATAAAACAATAATTGATTTAGGACAATAATCAGCCTTAAAAGGGGTGAACTCTTGGATTTAAAATCATTGATTGATTCTATAAGAAACTTTGAGGGAATTACCAGGAAAAATCTGATAAAAGATGTAACTGGCCTCCTGGAAGAAACTTACAATATTTCAGGAAAGACACTTCTAGGGTTTGGTGATGACGCATCCGCCCTGGAAATTGGAAACAGCCAAGTGGTACTCATGGCTGCCGATGGAATGTGGGGAAAATTAATGGAAGCTGACCCATGGTGGGCTGGGTACTGTTCTGTTCTGGTAAATGTAAATGACATTGCAGCCATGGGAGGAATGCCTTTAGGAATGACCAATGTTTTATCCACCCAGAATGAAGATATATGTGCACAGATCATGGATGGAATCAACGAGGGAGTGAAAAAATTCGGTGTGCCTATGGTAGGAGGACATGTCCACCCAGATGCACCCTATAA
Source organism: Methanobacterium sp. PtaB.Bin024 (assembly GCA_002067065.1). Classification (GTDB taxonomy): domain Archaea; phylum Methanobacteriota; class Methanobacteria; order Methanobacteriales; family Methanobacteriaceae; genus Methanobacterium. Next base: position 25,634 of record MVPY01000038.1, on the reverse strand, counting down.
TTCCCTTGATGTGTCTATAACAGGAATTATGAACCGTGAAGATCTTATCACCAGTTGTGGTGCCAGACCTGGACATAAAGTTTTGGTGGCAATTGATCTTGAGGGGAACGTGCATCCACAGTTTCACCTGAACTGGGATACCACCACTATGAAAACCGCAGAACTGGTCCAGGCGCAAATCATGGCCATGAATGAACTTGCACGTAAACACTTAGTAAGTGCTGGGAAGGACATAAGTAACCCAGGCACAATAGGAACTCTGGGAATGCTTTTAGAAGCATCTAATGTAGGGGCAACAGTCCAACTGGAGATGATACCCCGTAACACTGATGTAAATTTGGAGGACTGGCTTAAACTTTACCCCGGAGCTGGTTTCGTGCTTACAGCAGAGGAAGATAAAGTTGGAGACATTATCAAAATATTAGAAAAGGTTAATATAACCACCAGAGTTGTGGGCAGTATAACATTGGATAGAAAACTTTATTTAACATCTGGTGATGATAAGGAAGTTGTTTTTGATTTTTATACTGACAAAATTATGGGAATACAGGAGGAAATGCCCTAGGAGGGTAATTTAATGAGGGTAAAGGTCAATGGAGAAAATGTAGATCTTGCTGAAGGTTCAACAATACAGGATGCAATAGATGCTGTGGGAGCACCCTACATTCCAGGATGTGTTCTGGGTCTGGTTAAGGGTACTAAAGAAGTTGAACGACATGTCAACAAGTATAAAATAAAAACCAACCAGGGAAGCATCATCATTGAAATAGCAGATGATGCACCGGAAAGTTTAGTTGAAACATGGAAAAACAATTACCATGAATTTTCCAAGATGGGTGTACGATGGATCACCTCTCAGGAAGTGGCTGTTGGACCTATAAAAACAGAACTAATCCCTAGTAGAGAAGAATACCGTTATCATCGTTGGGATGTACTTTTCAGCCTCTCAGGATTCACTTCAGATGCCACCCATATCATACTTATCAAAGCAGACCATAAGGCTACATATGGTGCACCTGAAGAAAATAGGGGAGTTTTTGCAAGAGTGGTGGGTGGTAAAAGAACCATCATGAAACTCAATGATGATGATGAGATCCTGGGGATAAAACCAGTCATGGAAAGGGAGAACATAATAAAAAGCGCTGCCATCACCAACCTGGAAACCCTCCTGGAAGAAGGAAACCAGATATTCACCTATGTAAAGGTTAAACCCAATCCTAAATCTCCCCAATCAGTGGAACATTTCTATGCACTTCAAGAATCTGGGAAAATCCGTGTTGATTATGATTCCAATTCATTCGCTGGATTTTATGCCTTGCAAGGTTTAGATAAAGAAACTGAACAGATAGACCAGCGAAAAAGAGGAACTATAACCCTTCGTAATACGGGGAAAGGAGTAGGGCGTGTTTACATTTATAGGGAGGATCGTGTTTCCACCCCTTCTCATAATGTACTGGGAAAAGTGGAGAAAGGCATGGAATTACTGGATATGGCCCGTTATGGTGATGATGTAACCTTTAAAACGTATCCTGGCAGGGTAATGACCCTTGCCATGACTCAAAAAGAGGCAGAAGAATTCTTAAAGGAAAATGGAGTTAAACAGATCCGTGAAGGTCTGGATGATGATAACGCGGTGGTGGTACGACAGGAACCTCACTACACCATGGATATCATTGGCCAGGGAGAAGTGAAAACATTCGGAATCCTTAAAGAAGATCTGGTGCATCTGGAATTGGATCAGGAGGCACCACGTTCAACTTGGTACTTCCAAAAAATCACCGGACTGTTGGATTCGCCTGTAGGATCATTAAACGTCCACTTTGCATTTCCTGGGATGAAACTATTGATGTTTAAAGCCGTTCCCAAAGAATCTAAAGGTTTGATACCTGAAAACACTCCTAAAGGCAAGGTGAAGGCAGGTGAGATTGGAGTCACTAATATGTCTCGTCGTCATATTGGAATGGTAGGGGTACGTTTCGAGGACAACGAGGAATTTGGCCCGACAGGAGAACCATTTCAGGGAACCAACATCATTGGAAGAGTGGTAAAAGGAATGGAACATCTGGAGAAATATAAGGAGGGGGACACAGTTTATGTCACCAGAAAATAATCAAGAGTCATCAGAGGATGACAAAGTCACCAGAATGATTGTATTAGGACCTAAAGCCCAGTTAAGTTCAAGCGAATTGGTAGGGAAGTTACACATGCTGGAACTCCCCCTAACCATCAAATCCACTTGTTACGGGGCCCTAATACATGGAAATGAGGAAGTGGTGATGGATGCCATTAAAAAGATAAGAGATCTGGATCCATCCAACATTTTTACCAAAGACCGTGGATTCCCACCAGGAGACCCTCGAAGATGCCGTGCTAAAAGAGGAGCAGCCAGGGAAGGATTCCATCAATTAGAAAAGGAATATGAACTCTTAGAATATGTCTGTGATGCTCTGGAAAACCCCGAAAAGGTTTCCTTAAAAAAACCTGAAAAAATTAGCCCTGAAGATTTCAGAAAAGTAGTCCAGGAGTGTGAAAAATGAATATCAATGCATCAGCAACTGGAGAAGAAATAGCAACTATTGCCATGGCCATCCACCAACTGGTAAACGGATTACCATTCACCATGCGCACCAGCAATAATCCAGGTGTCCGTATTGAAGAAGGCAAAGTCTTAGATTACAATTATACAGGCCCCATCCTGGAAGAAGTACTAAAAACTGGTAAACAAATTCAGACAATTCCCAAAAACGGAGCATACAAGGGTACACCCGTCGTTGTGGTTCCCCTAATTGAAGAAGGACAAACCATAGCTGCCATGGGGGTGGTGGACATAACTAAGGGCATTTACAGTGATATAATTGAAATTACAAAAAGACCAGAAGAACTTAACGATTCACGAGGTGGTCTAAAGTGAAAATAGCTGTTTTCCCACCTAATTCACTGATACTGGCTGATATGGTGGAACGGAGAGGTCATGAACCTTTGGTAATACAGAAAGAAATGCGCAAAAAAGTCACAGACCCTGAAATAGACTCCCCACCATTTAACATCACCGAGGAAGAACCTATAAAAGGCCTTAAATATGCAGCCATTGAAGTACCCTCAGGTGTGAGGGGTAGAATGGCTATATTCGGACCAATAATCGATGAAGCTGAAGCAGCTATAATAATGGAGGACGCCCCATATGGTTTTGGATGTATTGGCTGCGCCCGTACCAACGAACTCTCCATGTACTACCTGCGCAAGAGAGGTATCCCAGTACTGGAAATACATTATCCTGAAACCCGGGAAGAAACCTTGGAAGTGATTAACAAGATCAACACCTTCCTGGATGAACTGGAAAAACAAGAAGGAACAGACCAATCAGATGAATCAGAAGGTTCTAAGTTGGAAGATGATAAAACCAAGGAACAAGGGGGGAATAACCATGGTTAAAATAGCTCAGATTTCATGCGGAACCGAGTACAGTGGAGTGCAGAAAGAGATAGAAAAAGCTGCAGCCACATTTGGAGCGGAGATAATCATCCCTGAAGCTGACTTGGACTACATAGATGAAGCATATCATAAATTTGGATTTAACGCTGCATCAAGCAGCATACGATTAATGATAGCCAGAGCTATGTCCCTGGTAGAGGGTAAATCAGATGCTGATGCCGTTTTCATAGCCACATGTTTCCGCTGTGCAGAAGGAGCACTGGTCCGGAATGAAGTAAGACGATTCATACAGCAGAACACCAACCTCCCTGTGGTCACCTATTCATTCACTGAGAGAACCAAAGCTGATGAGCTGTTCATTAGGATGGAAGCCCTCTCAACTATAGTGGCTCGCAAAAGTCTGCTTGCCAGGGAAAAACAGGAAGGCCTAACTCTGGGTGTTGATTCTGGTTCTACCACCACCAAAGTGGTGTTAATGGAAAATAATAAGATCATAGGCACGGGATGGTTGCCCACCACTGATGTAATAGCCTCTGCTCAGGAGGGAATGGATCAGGCCTTCCAAGGCACTGGTTATAAATTTGATGATGTGGAAGGAGTGGGAGTCACAGGATACGGCCGACTCAACATTGGTAAACATTTAAATGCATCCCTTATCCAGGAAGAGCTCTCTGTTAACTCCAAAGGAGCAGTTTACCTGGCTGGACACCAAAGGGGAGAAGCTACGGTTTTAGATATTGGTGGTATGGATAACAAGGTTATCACAGTTAACGATGGAATCCCTGACAATTTCACCATGGGTGGAATTTGTGCCGGGGCCTCTGGAAGGTTCCTGGAGATCACCGCACGACGTTTAGGTGTGGACATCAGTGAACTGGGACCATTAGCACTTAAAGGAGACTTTAAAAAATCCTTATTGAACAGTTACTGTATTGTATTCGGAATTCAGGACCTGGTCACATCCCTGGCAGCAGGAAACACAAAAGAAGATGTGGCTGCTGCAGCATGTCTTTCTGTAGCAGAACAGGTTTATGAACAGCAACTCCAGGAGATTGATGTTAGAGAACCTCTTATTCAGGTTGGTGGAACCAGCCTTATAGGTGGACTGGTAGAAGCAGTTAGCACGGTCCTGGGTGGAATGGAAGTAATAGTACCTGAAAACTCACAGCATATTGGAGCAGTGGGAGCTGCATTACTGGTGTCCGGATTGGGAGATACGAAGGAATTCGGAGCTAAAAATTTGTAGGAGGATACAAATGCAGGTAGAATGCTATGATGAAACTGGACGAGAAGTCTACGACATGATTCTCCGGCAAATACTACAGGATGTTCAGATTGTTCGGGCTGTAAAAGATGTTCGTATTTATATTGATCCTCGCGACCCAATCTTCATCATTGCCATCCAGTACCAAAAAACAGCCCCACCAGTACTTTTAGATGATTTTGCTGAATATAAATACGATGCTGAGGCTAATGAGGTATTTATTAGGATTGAAGATGAGAACTACCTTCCTGAACTTCTTAAAAAACTCTGGGAAATTGAGGGAAGAAACAAAATACACCAGCCCAGCCGGTACGAGGTTATAATTGATGATCCTCAGGTCAAACTTGAGGGACTGGTGGTACATGATCCTGAGGAAGATCTCAAAAAGAAGATCTATGATGCCCTATTCCGCATAGTTCCTGAAGGATTCAGGGTAATGGAACACTTCTCAGAAGGTAACATAATAGCCCTGACCTGTTCTGATGAATATATTAAAGAGGAATACCTGGAAAAAACCCGCAAAATCGTTAAAGAAATGAAAGAAAATAAAAAATCATATGAAATAACAACACCTAAATCTTCCTAAGAATAATAAGCCTTCAAAAGAGAATAAATCCAAAGTATCCACTAAAAGCTGGAGAGGAAATTTTATGAATGAATCTAAATTTGCCCATATAACCCGAGCACATCCATGTTTCAATGAAAAAATGCATGATAAGGTGGGAAGAGTTCACTTACCAATTGCTCCCCGCTGTAATATACAGTGCAACTTCTGCACCCGCGCAATCGACAAATGTGAACATCGCCCCGGAGTCTCCTCCCGAATCATGACTGTGGAGGAAGCAGTGACCCATGTTTCAAAGGTCATAAAAGAAATGCCAATAAGTGTAGTTGGAGTAGCAGGGCCGGGAGATGCCCTGGCCAACCCTGAGACACTAGAATTTTTCCGGATAATCGACAAAAAATTCCCAGACCTCATCAAGTGTATGAGTACCAATGGACTCCTACTGGCAGATATGGCTGAAGAAGTTGCTGAAGCCCACGTCAGCACCATCACTGTAACTGTCAATGCTGTAGATCCTGAGATAGGTAAGAAGATCTACTCCCGAGCCATCTATGAGGGGAAAGTCTATGAGGGAGAAGAGGCATTTAAAATAATCTCCCAGAAACAATTAGAAGGAATCGAGAAAGTAGCCAAACTGGGAGTGGTGGTGAAGGTTAACAGTGTCCTCATCCCAGGATTAAATGATGAACACATCCAGGACATTGCCAGAGAAGTGAAAAAACGTGGTGCTAATCTGATGAACATCATACCACTCATACCACTCTATAAAATGAAAGACTATCCAAGACCAGGTTGTGATGAGCTTTCCAGTGTAAGGGACAAAGTTGAGGAAATCCTACCAGTGTTCAGGGCTTGCACCCAGTGCCGGGCAGATGCCTATGGAGTACCTGGAAAAGATGATAAACACCTTGATATGACACCAGCCAGCCATTATTAAAAATTTAAAATCATTAGGGATTTTAATATGAGAAAATCCCTTATAAACTTCTTTTAATTATCACATCCAATAAATTGATTGTAAATTTAATTTGTTGTAAAGGATGTGTTTGAATATGAAATTTAATTTGTTATAGAGGATGTGTTTTGAAAATGAAAACCATGTACTGGAAGGATGATCTTCTTTACCTTTTGGACCAGACAATTCTACCTCACGAGACTGAGTATTTAGTTTGTGGAACCTATCAGGATGTTATAACTGCTATTAAAACAATGGTGGTCAGGGGAGCACCAGCTATAGGTGTGGCAGCAGCATTTGGAATGGTTTTAGCCTACCTTGCTGATGAAGATATGGAAAAAGCAGCTACTGATATGAAAAACGCCCGACCCACAGCAGTAAACCTCTTCTGGGCTGTTGACCGGGTTTTGGAGTCTGATGACCCTCTCAAAGAAGCATTATTGATGTATGAAGAGGATATGGAAACTAACCGTCGTATGGGAAAATACGGAGCCACAGTAATTGATGATGGTGACACAATCCTGACCCACTGCAATGCAGGGGCACTGGCCTGTGTTGATTACGGAACCGCCTTGGGGGTTATAAGGGCAGCTAATGATGAAGGCAAAACTATCAGTGTTGTTTGTGATGAAACCCGCCCGGTACTTCAGGGGGCACGGTTAAGTGTCTGGGAAATGCAACAGGAAAACATTCCAGTAAAACTCATTGTTGATGGGGCTGCTGGTCGTCTGATGCAGGAAGGTCAAATAAATAAAGTGGTTATTGGTGCTGATCGTGTGGCTAAAGGAGGAATAGCCAATAAGATCGGATCATTGATGGTGGCACTGGCAGCCAAACATTTCAATGTGCCATTTTATGTAGCCGCACCCAAGAGTACCTTTGACTATGAAAGCAGTATTTATGATATAGAAATTGAAGAAAGAGATCCCTTTGAGGTTTTGAGTTTTGCTGGTTGTCAGGCCGCTCCCATGGGAACAGAAGTGAGGAATCCCTCCTTTGATGTGGTGCCCAGTGACCTGATCACTGGGATTATAACCGAAGATGGAATTATTGATCCTTTCTGAGGGTATGCATGTATCATCTGGGTAGCATATAGGTTCTTATACATCATTCAGGCATCATATAATTCGAGCATCAATGGCCACATGCCACACACCAGGACTCCTGGATTTGACTTTCCTTTTATCTAATATCTCCACATGGCGAGGATATGCTACTTTTTTCACCCTCTTTATTGGATCTTCAAAGTCACGACTGAACTGGTAATAGTGAAGTGTTCCACCAGGTTTTAGATGTTCGACCGCTAGGGGAAGAAACTCATAGGCAGTACCCGGCAAGTTCATAATAATTCGATCCATCTCAGGGTTGAGATTTTTTAATACCTCAGCAACATCTCCCTGTATGGCTGTGATTTGTCCTTTAAGCTTATTTGAAGTGATATTCTTTTTAAGATAATCCACAGCATGGGGGTTGATATCCACAGCATATATCTGGACTTTGTGTCTCCGGGCGATGTTAATGGCAAAGGGTCCCACCCCTGCAAACATATCAAGGATTATCTCCCCATCATGTACCTGATCTGTTACGATCTTCCTTTCTGTGGCCAGACGGGGGCTGAAATAAACCTTTTTAACATCTAACATTATATGGGAGTCATACTCTTTGTGAATTGTCACAGGCTGGTCTTCTCCAGCAAGGTGTTCCAGTTCTCGGGTGCGAACAATACCCTTTATTTTGCTTTTTTTACGATAAACAGATTTTCTTTTGGTGAATTTAAGGGCTGCCTCTCCGATGAGATATTTCTCATCTTCCAGTTCATCTGGTATCTCCAGGATCACCACATCTCCAATAATGTCAAAGGATTTTTTGAATTCATCCATCTTTTCAGGGGGAATCCTGCCCTGGAGGTAATCTTCCATACTACGGGGTCTTTTTTTATGTTCTTCAAAATCAATATCCACGATATCAATACTATTAAGGCCCAGTTCTCCTAAAAGCTCATCATCAGGTTCTTGATTTAGAGGAAGATACACATACTCATCTGAACGTCTGATCTTCCAGTCATGGTTAAGGAGACTTTTCTCCTGTAGAATAAGGCGAATGTTATTTGCTTCTTTTTTAGGGACCTTTAACCCGATCATGGAATTCCTCTACTATTTCTTTCATCAATTATTGTACCTATTATCATTTATTTTTGTCTTTAAAATAAAATTTTATAAACTCTCCATCTCATAATTAGATGTTGAAGGTGAAAATAATGCTCTACCTGGTTGGACTGGGACTCTATGATGAAAAAGACATATCCATAAATGGTCTTGAAGCCATTCAATCTGCCGATGTGGTTTACGCTGAATTTTACACTGCCTGCCTATTCGGCGGGGATTTAAAATCCCTGGAAAACCTGGCAGGGATGAAAATAAACATACTCAAACGGGAAGAAGTTGAGGAAGACAATCTCCCTATAAAACAGGCTGAAGATAAAGATGTTGCATTTTTAACTGCAGGTGACCCTTTGATGGCCACCACTCATTCAGATATTCTGATGGAAGCCCGTAAGAAAGGAATAAAAACCAGGGTTATCCATGCATCATCCATACTCTCAGCAGCCCCTGGTATTGCAGGTTTGCAGGCATACAAGTTTGGTAAAGTCACAACCATACCCCGACCAGAAGCAAACTACTTCCCCCACTCCCCCTATCATGTCATAAATGAAAATAGAAAGATGGGATTACATACACTTGTTTTACTGGATATCCAGGCTCACCGAGATTATTATATGGCTGCAAATGAAGGTCTGGAGTACCTTCTGCGTGTTGAAGACGAACGAAAGGGAGGATTAATATCTGATGATACTTTGGCTGTGGTGATTGCCCGTGCAGGTTCCAGGGAACCTCTGGTTAGAGCAGGCCCAATAAGGAAATTAGTGGATGAAGATTTTGGAGGCCCTCTTCATTGTATTATAATTCCAGCTGATTTACACTTTTTAGAAGCTGAGGGACTTGTTATTTTGGGTGGTGCCCCTGAAAATATTTTGGAAGACCAATAAATAGTGAAATAGCAATAGTTGGTTACGTTGAAGTTCAAGATTGAAGATTGAACATGGCGTTTGATAAAATTTAGACAATTAAAATCAAATCAATAAGGATAAAAATGGCAAAAAGTTCATCCAAAAATTTTAAAGTTCCCAGACCCTTCCTCAAATGGGCAGGTGGCAAAACTCAACTCCTTTTAGAGTTGGAGAAAAGATTACCCCAATCTGTACTGGATAGTGGTATTATTGAAAGGTATGTGGAACCTTTCGTAGGTGGAGGTGCCATGTTCTTTTTTTTAAAAAGAAACTACCAGGTTAAACAGTCCATACTATTGGATATCAATCCAGAACTCATACTGACCTACAGGGTTCTTCAAAATGATCATCTTAACTTAATTGACAAATTAAAGGATATGGAGGATGAACATCTCCATAAATCAGAAAAAAGTCGAAAAGAGAATTATTATCATATTCGAGGTCTTTACAATCAGCAGATAGGTGAGATTGATTATTCTAACTATGGCCCAGAGTGGATCCAGAGGGCAGCTTATCTGGTCTTTCTTAACAAGACATGTTTCAATGGACTTTTCCGTTCCAACAGTAATGGTGAGTTCAACGTACCATTTGGCAGGTACAAGAATCCTAAGATTTGTGATGAAGTAAACTTAAAGTATGTGCATGAAGCTCTTAAAAAAACAGAGCTCCTCTGCGCAGACTTTGCCCATGCTGAGGAATTCATAGAAGAAGACACTTTGGTCTACCTGGACCCTCCCTACAGGCCACTTAACAGCACTTCACACTTCACAGGATATTCCAGTGAAGGTTTCGATGATGAAGACCAGACAAAACTGGCAGAATTCTACAAAAAAATGGATCAAAAGGGCTCAAATCTTATTCTAAGCAACAGTGACCCTAAAAACCATGATGTTAATGATAATTTCTTTGATGAACTATATGAGGGATATAACATACAACGAGTTCTTGCCAAGCGTAACATAAATTCCAAAACATCGGGGAGAGGAGAAATAAAGGAGCTAATCATCAGGAATTATTAAAATTAAATTCATTAGGATTATTAGAATTTTTAGAATTAATTAAAATTATTAGATTTATTAGAATTATCATGGATTATTAAAAGGGGATGATGATTAGGAACCATTGCAATAATTTTTTCATCATTTCAAATTTAATAACGTTTAATAAATCAAAAGGAGATGGATGGGTTGAATTGTGCTTCCTGCCAGAAGAAAGATTGTTATAATGGAAAAGACTGTTTGAATATCAAAGAAGAAGTTAAAAAACTTTACAAAGAACACGAACTCGAAATATTGAAAAAATCTACTGCCATTGAATCCAGATATTACATGGAAAAAACCCGTATAGAAGAAATAATCATCTTTTCAAAGATGATGAATTATAAAAGGATAGGACTGGCATTCTGTGTGGGTTTAGAAGAAGAAGCAAATGTAATTTGTTCCATATTCAAAAAACATTTTAAAGTATACTCTGTATGTTGCAAAGTATGTGGGATTAGTAAAGAAGATTTCGAGCTGGAAAAAATAGATAAAGAACGTAGAGAATCCATGTGTAACCCTATTGGCCAGGTAACAGTCCTCAATGAAAAAAACACTGATCTTAATATTATAATTGGACTCTGTATTGGTCATGACATATTATTCACAGCACATTCCCAGGCACCAGTAACCACTCTGGTTGTAAAAGACAGAGTACTGGCCCATAATCCATTAGGTGCAATATATTCCAAGTACTATCTGAACAGGTTTTAACCACTCCATTATTCCAAGTACTATCTGAATAGATTCTAATAATTACCTAATATAATAATTATCTAATAAATTTTAAAACACTGCCTGAATAAATAATTAATCTGTTGATTCTCTCTTTTTTTTATTTCTCTCATCAAATTTAGGAAATCAATAAATTTCCCGTTCAAGAGAGCATTCAATTAATCTTCCTTTAGTTCTGGTTTATGGATGAACTCACATTTTTCAACATTTTCCATGGGAATAAACACAGTTTTTGTCCCGGTTTCCTGAGATGCATAAATTATTTCAATTAAACCCCGTTTTTCGTGGATTTCAATAGATTCCACTCCAAACTCTCCCTTACGGAAGTTGTGTACGGATTCATTAATCATACTAACTTCAATTCTATCGATCATCACCATCACCAGTTTACATATATGTCACTGATCTTTATTATCTTAGACTTCAGGGTAATGGGCAAACTTATATATTACATGAGTCACTATGTTAAAAGTAACCTATGTTAAATTTAACATACATAGAAATGACCTTCAAAATTTCAGTTAATCTCTAGGTGATTCAATGGTAAACACAGATCTTATAATATTGGGCATGATCTACTTCCAGCCAAGTCATGGATACAAACTTAAAAAAAATGTCAAACATTACTTTGGAAATCCCTATTTCAAGTTAAATAATAATATCCTATATTCTACGCTGACAAAAATGGAGGAAAACGGATTTGTCAGGGGAGAATTGATTTCTAGTGAAAAGGTGAACAAAAAAGTGTATCATATCACTGAAGATGGTAAAGAGCACTTAGTTGAGTTGGTGTCCACCCCTGCAGAACCAGGAATAGATGATTTTGACTTTAAAATAAAGGCAGTTTTTTTTGATTTAATACCCAAAGAACGCCGAAGGAAAGTTATTGAACCAGTATATGAATCTAAATTAAATTTACTTAAGGATGCTTTGGAAAAAAAGGAAAAACATGGGTCCTCAATGTCGCACGTTTCGAGTACTGTTCTTGAATATGGTATTCGTGAATTAAAATGTTCAATAGAGTTTTATGAAAAATTAATGGATTTAGAATAATAGAAAGGAGTTAGAACTATGGTTAACTGGCAATGGATAGAGATCGGAGTGTTACTTGTAGTAATGGGCACATTATTCTCATTATTGGGAACTATGGGGAGTATATTCGGCTTCACCATAGCAATAATAATTGTGGGGTATATGATAAATTCAATAAGGAATAAAAAAGTAACAATTGTTTAGATTGTTGATGTGATTTGCAGAAGGATAAAGGATATTTTAAGATAATTGTGGGGTATAATACTATGAGTGATATTATTATGGAGGCCCGGGATCTCTCCAAAGATTTTGGCGATTTCAGGGCAGTAGAAAAACTCAATCTCAAAATAAATCGTGGCGAGGTTTTTGGATTCCTGGGACCCAACGGGGCAGGGAAAACCACATCCATTAGTATGATGGTGGGACTCCTGCGCCCAACCAGTGGACAGGTATTCATTGATGAAGAGGAAGTTCAAACGATAGAGAAGGGAACCATTGGAATATGTCCCCAGGAACTGGTACTATGGGATCATCTCACCTGCAAGGAAAGTTTGACTCTTATTGGAGATATGTACGAAGTACCCAAGGATAAACTAACTAAAAGGGTTCAAAAACTGTTAGATGACCTCTTCCTAACAGATAAAGCAGACACCGTGGTCACACAATTATCAGGGGGAATGAAACGTCGTTTGAACCTGGCACTGGCTCTGGTTCACGAACCAGAAATCGTGGTCTTGGATGAACCATCAGAAGGCCTGGATCCCCAGTCTCGTCGGGTTTTATGGAATTACATTCGAAGTCTACGTGATGATGAGAGAAAAACTGTTATCTTAACCACTCACATTATGGATGAAGCTGACCGACTTTCAGATCGTGTTGCCATCATTGACCATGGAAAACTGCTCAGACTGGACACACCCTCCAACCTTAAAAAGGAAATAGGAGGGGGTGATGTGGTGGAAATGAAGATTTCAGACCCTGAGAAGAATCAGGAGGCAATTAATGCAATTCAAGAACTGGAAGATGTGCAGTCGGCAGTTGAAGTAAACGGTCAGATAAACATCAGGGCACTGGATGCTGTTGGGAAACTTCCAAGGATAATAGACAAAGTAGAGTCTCTTGAACTTAACGTAGTGGACCTTTCCATGCGACAGAACACATTAGAGGATGTTTTCATAGATTTAACAGGAACTGGCCTGAGGGAGTAAAAATGAAGTTCATCAGCATAGCCAAAAAAGATTTCAAAGAACTCATACGTGACCGCAGAGGTCTGATGATGATTCTTCTTTTCCCTCTCTTTTTCATGTTAGTATTTGGATTTGCCTTTGGAGGAATGGGAGAGAGCAACCAACCCCACAACCTGGCGGTTGTCAATTATGATAAAGGCGCTACCATGCCTTCAACAGGGGAACATGTGAATTTTGGCAATAATCTGACCAAAATCTTAGAAGACTCCAAGTACGAAAACACAGATGTGCACCTTTTCAACGTCACCCAGACAACAGAAAGTGATGCTGATAAAAAAATAAAACAGAGAACTGTTGATGCAGAGCTGATCATCCCAGAAAACTTCTCACAATCGGTAGTGGACTTGATTACAGCCACTCTACAACAATCATCAACCGGTACTTCTACATCAACAATATCATCCAATGTGACTTCAACCATAATTATCAGGGGAGATACTGGATACATAGCTTTTGGTGTTAGCCAAGCAATCTTAACTGGAGTTTTAGAGCAATATAAGGATAAAATTGTCAGCCAAGTACAGAATGCATCTACTGGAAGCCTGGGAGTTGATTCAAATAACTATCTTCAGAGTAAAGTTGAGGCCATCCCTGGCACAAGCTCATTTACCACCTTTGACTTCATGGCTCCGGGTATGATGGTGTTTGCCATCCTGCTTTTAGCTGCCACCGTGGCAGTTGCTCTCACCAGGGAGGTGGACCGAGGCACACTTGCCAGATTAAAATTATCAAAAATGACCTCCCTTGACTTATTACTGGGTGGTTTGTTACCATGGTCTCTGGTAGCAGCAGCACAAGTTATTATCCTTCTCATCGTGGCAGTTTTAGTGGGATTTCACTGGCAAGGGGGATTATACACACTCCTGCTGGCTGTGTTTGTGGGTATAATTGGAGGAGTAGCTTCAGTCTCTCTAGGAATGATCATAGCTGCATTCGCCCGTAATGATCGTCAAGCAGCTAATATGGCTCCCCTGATATGTGTACCCACCAGTTTCCTGGTAGGTGCATTCTTCCAACTCCCACAGGTAGTAATAGCCAATATATGGGGTCAGCCATTCCAGATTTATGATTTATTGCCATGGACTCATGTTCTCAATGCCCTCAGGTCCACTCTAACCTTTGGGGGTGGATGGGACACCATTGCCTACCAAGTAGGATGGGCTTTAATTCTAACCATCATCCTCTTTATTGTTGGAGTGGTACTGTTTTCAAGAAATAGATTGAGGGCTGAAAACTGATAATAATGACAAACTCAATGGAAATTTTCCAAAAAAAATGAATAAACCACAATATGGAGACCAAAAAAATGCAAACAGAAAAACATACCCACAAACATCATGGTAAATCTTCTCGTGGCGTCCTAGATGCGAACCGTATTCTAGAGTCAATTGGGTTAGAAGATGGTGATAAGTTACTGGATGCTGGTTGTGGAGATGGTTATATATCATTGGCCGCATCGAAAATAGTTAAATCTGGTGGACGGGTCTATGCACTGGATGCATATGAACCCAGCCTTGATAGTCTCAGAAAAGAGGCCAGTCAGAATGAAATAGAAAACATAGAAGTGATACAGGCAGACATGACTGTTGGCATTCCTTTAGATGATAATCTTGTTGATAAATGTGTCATGGTCAATGTTCTTCATGGATTTGCCAGTGAAAAAACTTTAATACCTGTCCTAACTGAGATAAAGAGGGTCTTAAAGCCAGGGGGCACCTTTGCTGTGGTGGAATTTGACAAGGTTGAGGGACCACCGGGACCATCTTTTGATGTTCGTTTGAGTCCTGATGATGTGGAGTTAATACTGGAAGAATATGGATTCGCCATCCATGGGACTGAAGAAGTTGGTAAATACCATTATCTGGTTGAATCAGTTAAGAAAATGGTCTGTGATTAAAAAAAGTAAAGGGTTAAAAGAGCGTAGAATTAGTAGAGGGGCGTATATTTGTCCAAAAAATCACTATAGTCCCTGTCCAGGATCCTTAAAGCAGACATCGCCTCAGGAGAAGAACAACACCTTTCTTCTACTAAATTACGTAGGGTACCATTCTTTATATGTGCTCTGACCTCTCTTAAAACGAAATCCAGAGAATTTCTGTTGTACTCTTTGAGTTCTTCGAAATTTAAATCATATACTGGATATTCTTTCAGATCATAATTACCCTGGGGAGTCATCATAACCCCTAACCGGGCATAAAAATCTGCAGTTGTTTGATTGAATAAATCCACTCCCAGATACACAAGGAGAGGTATGAAGTTCAGCTCGGCAAAGGGAAAAAATAGGGCTGAATTAGGATTCATATTCTTCCTGAGATTAATAATGATCTTTAAAAGATCACGTGGTCTTTTAAGAAGTTCTTCAGAGTTCGCCACCAGAAAAAGGCGGTAACCCATTTCTTCAAGAGTATTAGCACATTCAAGGCGAAGATTAACATATTTAGAGCCGTGTATAACAGCAAGGCCCTTTCCATTTTCAGCTTTTTTAAGGGTATTTTGAACAGACCATTCTGCCAATTCTCTGGGAACATCATAGGGCATGGGTTCATCATCAACCATTAGTTCCTGGGCTGATTTTAAAATATTTGGTGTTTCTATGTCCTGATATTTGC
This sequence comes from Methanobacterium sp. PtaB.Bin024, assembly GCA_002067065.1. Lineage (GTDB taxonomy): Archaea > Methanobacteriota > Methanobacteria > Methanobacteriales > Methanobacteriaceae > Methanobacterium. The sequence goes on along the minus strand of MVPY01000038.1, from coordinate 9,691 downwards.
CCTGTCGGGCTGGTCCGTCATGTAGTTTTATCTCTAACATGTTTATTCCTGCTTCATGGCCCAAGGCACCCACATTACCACCAAGATTATTCCTGCTACTACCAGGGAGGCCAGTCCAATGCCCAGGTTTTGGATCAGATTGTAATTAGTGGCATAGTAGAAAAGCCACAGGGCCAAAAAGAGCAGCCAGGCAAATGCAACTGCAATACTGGCATAGATCCTTTTAACATCGGGTTTTGGTTTGCTCATTCTTACACACCATTTAATTGACTTATTTAATTGAGATATTTATTAGTACTATTTATGTTTGATCCAGAATCACATGTTGATTATTTATGTGGATTGATCTATGAAAAGTTCTCATTTGTCTGGTACATATATGTGACTAAAAGAATGCAATATAAATCATTACATAATGCTGTAACCTAAAAGGTGACAGTAAGCAAATTTTTAGCAACCTTTATATATACTGGTCTCTAGATTTTGAACTGGAAATCACATGGTTTTCCAAGAGAACCGTAGGGTGACCGGGGCGTGAAGATAATGAGCTTTTTAAAACGCTTAAAAAACGTATTTAGTGGCGAAGATGAGCCAGAAAAGAAAGAAGAAGCAGTGAAATCAGAGAAAGACAAGCCCTCGGTTGAAAAAAAAGAAACCAAAGTACAAGAGAAAGTCGAAGAAGTTCCAGCAGCCGAGAAGCCGGAAAAAGTTGAAGATAAACCGGCAGAAGAGAAAACCAAAGAACCAGTTGCTGCAGAGAAAGCAGAGACCAAAAAAGAAGAAAAACCGGAAAAGGCTGAAGTTGAAGAACCAGTTAAATCAAAAGAAGAGCCAAAAAAAGAAAGGAGTGAAAGTATGACTTTACTTCAAAAGGATGAAGCCATAGTAACCCGAGCAGATATAGATGAAAATTTCAAACAGGAAATAATGGATGCTGGTGGAGAATCACTTGGAATATGTTTCCAGTGCGGTACCTGTACTGCTGCATGCCCATCAGGAAGAAGAACCCCTTACAGGATAAGACAATTAGTTAGAAGATCCCTCATAGGCTTAAAAGAGGATGTCATTCCTGATGATACTTTATGGATGTGTACTACCTGTTACGAATGCCAGGAAAGATGCCCAAGAGGTATTAAAATCGTAGACATAGTGAAAATCGTGCGAAACTACGCAGCCCAAGCAGGATACATGGGAAAAGCACATAAAATGGTGGGAAGTTTCGTAATTAAAACTGGCCACGGTGTACCTATCAACCCACAAACTCAAGAACTCAGAAAAAGCGTGGGCCTAGATGAACTACCACCAACAACCCACAGCTTCCCAGAAGCCTTAGAAGAAGTCCAGACCATAGTGAAAGCCACAGGATTCGACAACCTCATAGGCTACAACTGGGAAACAGGAGCAATAGATTAAGGTGATAAATATGGCTGAACAAGAATTTGCATACTTCTTAGGATGTATCATGAACAACCGATACCCAGGTATCGAAAAATCCACCCGATTACTCTTCGACGCATTAGACGTGGGTCTTAAAGACATGGAAGGAGCATCATGCTGCCCTGCACCTGGAGTATTTGGTTCCTTTGACAGAACCACCTGGGCTGCCATTGCTGCCCGAAACCTCACCATAGCTGAAGAACAGGGAAACGACATCATGACTGAGTGTAATGGATGTTTCGGATCTTTATTCGAAAGCAACCACATGCTCCATGAAGATGCTGAGATGAAGGAAAAGATCAACAAAGTCTTAGCAGAAGCAGGACGCGAATTTAAGGGTGAAATTCAAGTACGACACTTTGCCGAAATTCTCTACAACGATGTGGGAATGGATAAACTTGCTGAATTAGTAACCAACCCACTGGAAAACCTCAAAGTAGCCGTACACTATGGTTGCCACTTCCTAAAACCCAGCTCAGAAATAGGTATAGATAACCCAATGAAACCAACCATCCTTGATGAGCTAGTGGAAGTAACCGGTGCCCAATCAATCCCATACAAAGACAAAATGATGTGCTGTGGTGCAGGTGGTGGTCTAAGATCCAGAGACCTGGACGTGACCGCTGATTTCACCAAAGAAAAACTCACCAATATGAGAGAAGCAGGTGTAGATGCCATTGTAAATGTCTGCCCATTCTGTCACCTGCAGTTTGACGTGGGACAAGTTGAAGTCAATGAAAAATTCGGAACAGACTTTGAAATCCCTGTCTTCCACCTGGCACAACTCTATGGAATGGCCATGGGACTGCCTAAAGAAGAACTAACCGTAGACGCCCACCAGATATGCACAGACTCTGCTCTGGACAAGTGTTACTTAGATGAAATAACCGGTGGAGAATAAACAATATTCTCCCTTTAATTTCTTTTTTTAGAAAAGTTTTTTATTTTCAAAATACTGATTAAATACTAATTCTAAGTAAAAGATTGATCTAAAAAAGATTGATCTAATACCAAATTAAGAGAGGTGTTTTTTTTGTTCGTAGCCAGTCTCGCTGGAATTTTCAAATACAAAGAATTACCAGAAAAATATGGTCCTTTTGTACAGTACAAGGCATCAATAGAAAATAAATCACTTGATGAAAATGATGATATAGCAATTCTGGATATAATTGGCACAGAAAGTGTTCACGTGCTGTTTTTAGACTCATACACGAGTTTTGAACAAATCGATGAAGAACTTAAGGAAGCTGATGCCAAACTCAATCATCGTTCCAAACAGGTCCTGGAAGGTTACTTATGAATGAATTACCTGCCGAACAGACCTGGCTGGTGTTGGTGGAACTCTTAACTGATCTTAAGAAAAAAGGATTAAAAATTCCTAAAGAGGTTACTAAAAACATTCAGATGGCCAAAACCACCATAAATTTTTACAAAGTGGATCCTACCGACCCTCAAAGACAGGTTGAGGTAGGTAGAATCAATGAATTTCTAACTAAGGTTCAAAATACATTAATGGGCCTGGCTGATGGCATAGGCGAAGAATACAGTGCTCAATGGATGGATAAACTGTTAAAAGCCTCCAGGGGCGAGGTGGTATATCCTCAGAAGAAGACAGATTCCAAGTTCGTGGTTGGTGCTCCCTCTGGTTTTTCAATGATTCGTGTTAACTTCAAAGCACCACTCTCCGAAGACAGGGTTCAGGAAATAGCCGAGTATCACAATGTTATAATTGAGTTTGAGGAAGATGATCTTATATCAGTCTATGGGGATAAAGAAAATCTCAAAAAAAGTCTCCAGGAACTTTCATCGTTCTTTAAAGAACAGTTAAAAGAAATAGAAGAGGATGTTTAATAGTTGATCTTACCAGATGTTAATTGTTAACTTAATTAGATGTTTAACATTTTAATCTTACTTTTATTTGAAAAAATTTGATAAAAAAACTAATCAGAGTGATATAGGAGGATGCCAATGAAAATCCTGGCTGTCAGTGATCTTCATGGAAATATTAAACCCATATTGCATTATCTTAAGGATAACAAAGTGGATCTGATAATAATAGCTGGTGATATAACCCATTTTGGCCCAGCAGAATTAGGGGAGGACATATTAAATGAAATCTGTTCGTTTCAAGTCCCGGTAATGGCAATCCCTGGTAACTGCGATCCAGGATCACTTCATATCAATATAGACAACTCTCAGGCTGTTAACCTACACGCCAGAGGTATGGTGATAAAAAATATTGGAGTATGTGGCTTTGGAGGGTCTAATCCAACACCGTTTAATACCCCTTTGGAGTTTGAAGAGATTCAGATCTACGATGAGGCTAAAAAAGCCCTTGAAGGTGTTAAAGAAGAGAAAATAACTCTTTTTGTCACTCATGCACCGCCGTATGGTACGAAAACTGACCTGTTACCTTCAGGGGAGCATGTGGGAAGTAAAAGTATTCGTAAGATAATTGAAGAACTGCAGCCAACCATAAATATCTGTGGTCATATACATGAAGCCAGAGGCACTGATAAGATCGGAAATACCGAAATAATAAACCCTGGGGAACTTTCTCATGGTCATGCCTGTTTAATTAAGATTCCTGATTCTCATGATGAGGAAAAAATCGAAACTGGAATTATTAAACTTTAAGCTGGAGATTTACCCTTCTCTATTTAGGGGATAAAAAAATCACCACAGAAAATGATTTAAATGATGGTGACAAATAATATCTTGATTTTTATGTTTTTACGATCCCCCTTATTTGAGGTGAGATAAACAATGATCATGGTTGAAGGAGAAGTAAGTGGTAAAAAATATAGGGAACCCTTTTCAAAGGGAGTTCTGGCCAGGTCCCTGACCCGTGCTGAGATGGATCCCAATAAAGCTTACACCTTCTCTTCACAGATTGAAGCTCAACTTAAAAAGGATGGTGTCACTCTTATTAAACTGGATGATCTGGTCACTATCGTTCGCCAGAGGCTTAAAAAGGAGGATAGTGAAATAGCATCCCAGTATGGTTTGTGGAAAAGGATCAGAAAATGTCAGGACCCCTTGGTAATTCTGGTAGGTGGTTCTTCAGGAGTAGGAACTTCTTCCATAGCATTTGAGGTGGCTAACCGTCTGGGAATCCGTAATATGATCAGCACGGACATGATCCGTGAGGTAATGCGTAAAACTTCATCCAAAGAACTTCTACCCACACTGTATGAATCAAGTTACACTGCTTACCGCTCCCTGCGCATACCACCATCCCCAGAACTGGATGAGGTTATTATTGGTTTCAGGGACCATGTGGACACTGTGAGTGTTGGTGTGGAGGCTGTAATTGAACGATCCATAACTGAAGGTATCAGTATAGTTATTGAAGGTGTTCACATCGTACCGGGATTCATCAGGGAAGATTTGGTTTCCAGACATAATGTGCACATGTTCATTTTAACACTTGAAGATGAAGAAGTCCATAAAGGAAGATTCTACTCAAGATGCAGGCAACAATGGGCTAGAAGGCCTCTTGAAAGATATATGAACTATTTCGGAGCTATAAGAAGAACCCATAAATATTTCGAGAACCAAGCTAACAAGTATCATGTGCCAGTCATTGAGAACATAGATATCACAACTACCATTGAATCCATTATTGAAGAAATTACAAAGACCTATGGAAGTGAAGACGATGTTGAAACTAAAGGTTAAGGATGTAATGAGCAGTAAGGTTATAACCGTACCTCCTAATGAGGATGTTGTATTTGCCTTTGAAAAGCTGATGAAACACAAAATAAGTTCACTACCAGTAATAGATGGGGAGACCCTAGTGGGAATAGTAACTGCCACAGATTTAGGTCACAACCTCATCCTGGATAAGTATGAATTAGGAACCACAGTGGGAGAGGTTATGGTTGAACAGGTAATATATGTCTCACCTGAAGATGACCTGTCAACTGCGGTGAACAAGATGCAGGAATACGGTTCAGATGAGGGGATCATAAACCAGTTAGTAGTACTAGATAATCATGATCTGGTGGGTATTGTTTCTGATGGAGACATAATAAGATCTATTCAACTTTAAAAGTCAGGAAATAAAAGTCAGGAAGATTTATGAAGTTAATTTTTAATTGAACCTGTTAATGTTTGGTGATTATTTTTTGCTTAAATTGGTCTGATCTTAAACCTTAGATTTAATGTTATATTTTCACATAGACTAAGAAAAATATAAAAATAAAAGAAAATATTGAATATTCTGGATTCAGTTAGTTATCCTTTAGGAACTACCCTTGGCTTGAAAGAGTCACATAAACTGGGAAACTTCTTGGGAAACTCCATCTCCAGTTTTTCAATTATCTCCTCTTCGATCTCTGGACTTCTTTCTGCGGAAACTGAATAAGAATCAGCACTGAGAATGACATTTAACTTCTCTTCTCCAATATGAAATTCCATAGGGATCGATTTACCTGTATCAAGGGTTTGAACCATATCTGCCATGATTTCACCATTTAATTTGAGCAACTTATTCCCATCAGGTGTGTAAATTTCATTTGGGGTTTTAATTCTCTTTATAAGGAAAGGAGAGCACCCTTCAGTTCTAGCAGCCTTTCGGTTAGTCCAGAATATGGCCACCATAATCTTTCTTTCATTATCCATCCCACTTTCAAATTCCAATGATCTCATAATTCCCCTCCTTGTTCCATTATTTGATGTTCACACGTAATTTTTTTTTAGTTATTCCAAATTTATTCCTAAATCTACATCTTCCTAAATCTACATCTTCCTAAATCTACATCTTCCTAAATCTACATCTTCCTAAATCTACATCTTTTTGATCTTCTGAGCCATTTCTTGACCCATCTGGTAACATTTATCCAGTTCATCTTTGGTGGGCACATAAGTAACCTCAAAGGTGTCCAGAATATCAAATCCGCATTTTCCCAGAGTCTCAGCAACTTTCACCGCACCTTTACCACTCCAACCCTTAGACCCGAAGGTGGTAGCCAGTCTTTTGATCCCGGTACGCTGGAAGCTGAGTCCTTCTAAGTAGTAGAGCAAATCTCCAAAACTTGGATAAGGGCCATTAAAGATAGTTGGAACTCCTAAAAGCAGGGCTTTGCTGTCTAAGATATCATTAACTATTTCGCTGCGTTCATCCTCATGGAGGAAATACATCTCCACATCCACACCACCACTCATAAGACCCTCTGCCAGGGCATGGGCCATCATACGGGTGGAGTAATGCATGGTATCATAGATTATAGTAGCCTTATCTTTGCACTGGCCTGTGGCCCAGTTACTGTAAGCAGTCAGGATCTTTGCAGGGTCGGTCCAGATCTGACCATGGGCAGGGGCAATCATCTTGATCTTATCAAGCAATCCCAATTCTTTAACCTCTTCGAACTTGCGCAACACTAGCATGGAAGCCGGGGTAACCAGGTTAGCATAGAATTTCTGGGCAGCATTCATCAGCACATATTCAGGAATTTCATGATCATATCGCTCCCTTAAGCAGAGGTGCTGGCCAAAAGCATCGTTGGAAAACAGGATCCCCTCATCTGTCAGGAGGGTGAACATGCTGTCAGGCCAGTGAAGCATCTTAGCATCCAGGAAAGCAAATTTGCGACCACCCACCTCCAGTGTGTCACCAGTTTTAACTGGATGGAAATCAGCACCTTCCAGTGAAGGATAGTGCTGTTTTAGGCCGTTAATTGCCACCTGGCTACAGTAGATAGGGGCATCTGGGAAACGTTTGTGAATCTCTCCCAGAGAACCACTATGGTCACGTTCAACATGGTTCTGAATGATAACATCAATTTTTAACTCCCGTCCTTCTTTTTCGAAGGCGTCTTCCACTCTTCCCCACAATTGTGCAGAGGAGCCAGGATAGGTGTTATCAATTATAACTACCTCATCTTCTCCAAAAACTAAATAAGCGTTATAAGTTGTCCCTTTCAGGGTGTAACCATGATAACTCCGGATGTCCCAGTCCATAACTCCAATCCAGTACACACCTTCACCAATTTTAACAGCATCTGCTTTCATTATTTCCCTCCATTTTTTTGGCATTAAGATTTGGCATTATTATCAATAAACAGTATATGACATTGCTTCAATATATTTTTTGTTATAAACGGTTTTTAAACTAACGAACTGTTCTAAAATGAATTATTAGTTGTAAATAAAAATATATAGCCCTATAAAACTCAAAAAACGGATAATGTTTAATCAAATTAAAAAAAATCACCATAAGAAACTGGGAAGCTGAAAATGTCAATGCATGCAGGGATGATGTGGATTAATATTTGAGATAGATGATTTATTGTTTTTGAAAATGGTGAAATTTTGAAAAATCGCAACCTTAAAATACCATCAAAACCAACAGTAACTGGGCTAGACTGGAGGGTCAGGGGTCCTCTGTAAGCGCACATCCCCTATACGGTGCAGTCGAAGTTCAAGGGGCGGCAGTTTGAATAGTTGCTGGCCCAGGATCTTAGCGTAGAAACCTCGTCCCGCAGGATCAGTGGTGGCAGGGTTCCAGCTGGAGGGCTGGAGTAAACTGTCTTAACCAGGGGAACGGGTCAGGTCTGGAAAGAAGCAGCTCTACCCTGAACAGCTGATGCTTGTGGAGCAACGGGGCGGAGCTGGGTTTCTGGATCACCAGCAGCTAGGAGACCTGTCCACCCTTGAACGCGCCCACTTCAAACCAAGCTTTTTTTAAAAGTTTGATCAAAACTATAAAAAGATAGTTTTAACATATACAAAATCAGATTTAAAAGATGTGAGTGAATCCTTGTCTTTAAATAGTAGATTAGACAATGTTTTGATCACCACTTTTTTAAAAATTTGTATACATTTCATGAAAAATTAAATCATTGCAGGGGTGGCCCAGCCTGGTACGGCGTGGGACTGCTAATCCCATGATCCTTTGGATCGCGCGGGTTCGAATCCCGTCCCCTGCGCTTTCTTTCATTTAGTAAGGTTTAATCTTATTAGGGTTTTTCATTTTGATAAGGAATTTAATTAATAAAAGAAATAAAAAATTAATTGTAATATATAACTAATAACAACCACTTGAATGTCATTCTATAAGATGGGGAATATTCTTAGTATTTGGTGGGGGGTTCACCATTAAATTGGCCAAAATACGACTAATTATTAAATTAGGGCGCATGCAATTTCTTTTATTTGGTTTCTTGTGTTACACTACCGGCGCATTATTAGCTGTAATTACCAGCACTCCTCTCTCATGGGATAGGTTTTTATGGGGATACATTGTCCTATTTCTCGCTCATTTATCTATACATTACAGTAATGATTATTGGGATTATGAATCGGATCATTACAACCAGCCCACTCGTTTCACAGGAGGCAGTGGTATCCTAATTGAAAACCCCGAACTTAGACCATTTGCCAAAAGATTTGCTCTTTTATTAATTGTACTATTCCTTACATTGGCTTTAATATTCTCAATAATTTACTCTTCCCCCACTTTTATGCTAATGGTTATAATGGGGAACATTCTCGCATGGTATTATTCGGCTCCACCTCTTAAATTTTCTTATCGGGGATTAGGTGAGATTTCAACAGTTTTAAGCGGGTTTCTTCTTCCTGCATTGGGTTATGTGGCTATTACTGGATTTTTGGATTTAAAAATTTTCCTATTCTCTCTACCATTTATGATCTTCATGGTTTACTTTATCTTGAGTGTGGAGATTCCAGACATGGAAGGAGATAAAAAAGGAGGCAAAAACACATTTATAGTTAGAAACGGAAGGATAACAGGTTTTATTATTATAGGTTTAGCAGGGGTTTTAGGTACCCTATCACTTATAGGTTTATCTATCTCAGGGATTTATCCAACTTTAAAGTTCCCAGTACTGATCATAGCATCAATAATACCCGCTATAGTTGGTTTACATGCTTTCATCAAGCGTACATCTAAAAAAGACGCAGCAACAAAGCTTGTGAATTTAAATGTCCCATCATTAGTAGTTTTTGTCACAATTTTAGATCTATATTTCATGGCAGTGGTTATGGATCCACATTTATCTTTTTTTTGATCTAAACTTATTTTACAAATAAAGAACGACATAAACCTTGTCGAATGTTTTGGTGTCCTTTTTAACAAACTTACCCGCAATGTCTCAGAAAAATCATCAGAAATAAAATCAAAATATTCATCAAATCTTAAATATTCAGTAACTCCGCCACAACCATATAATAAGCTGCCAATCCCCTCCACCTTCCCCATGCACTGGCAATTTCCCTGACTTTACCAGAA
>MVPY01000037.1:62500-67210 GCA_002067065.1 Methanobacterium sp. PtaB.Bin024 | reverse complement strand
GGCTTTCGGGTCCTGTGCAGCAACTGGTTGTTTCACCCGATACTCCCGAGGAGGACAGCAAGCTCAACCAAACCATGAATCATTCGTGCCCATTGCCGACCTGGTAAAAGTGGACCTGGCCATACCTGGCTGCCCACCATCACCAGAGATAATCGCAAAGACAGTAGTTGCTGCCATTAATGGTGACATGGATTATTTAGCACCAATGATGGACTTAGCAGGTTACACCGAAGCATGTGGCTGCGACTTACAAAGCAAAGTCGTTAACCAGGCTCTATGCATTGGATGTGGAACCTGTGCCATGGCTTGCCAGACCAGAGCCCTGAGTATGACTAATGGAAGACCAGAACTGAACAGTGACCGATGTATTAAATGTGGAATCTGTTACACACAGTGTCCACGAAGTTGGTGGCCTGCTGACAGGATCAACCAGGACCTGGGGTTATAGGAGGTGAAAAAATGGTATTAGGAACCTACAAAGAAGTTGTTGCAGCAAGAGCAACCGATAAACAAATCCAGAAACTAGCCCAGGATGGAGGTATAGTATCCGGTTTATTCTGCTATGCCCTAGATGAAGGAATCATCGACGGGGCTGTAGTAGCAGGACCATCTGATGTAATGTGGAAACCAGAACCTATGGTAGCCATGTCTTCTGATGAGATACTAGCCGCCTCTGGAACCAAATACACCTTCTCCCCAAATGTATGGATGCTTAAAAAAGCAGTCCGACAGTACGGTTTAGAGAAAGTTGGAACCGTGGCCATACCCTGCCAGAGCATGGGAATCCGAAAAATGCAGTCCTACCCATTTGGAGTAAGACACCTAGCAGACAAAATAGCATTAATGCTGGGTATTTTCTGTATGGAAAACTTCCCATATGAATCACTGAGAACTTTCATCTCCGAAAAAGCAGGTGTTGACTTCGACCTAGTGGAAAAAATGGACATTGGAAAAGGTAAATTCTGGATCCAAACTGCAGACCAAATGCTGACCATCCCACTCAAAGAAACCCACGGATACGAACAGAACGGATGCAAAGTCTGTCTTGACTATGTTTGTGAATTAGCTGACGTATCAACTGGTTCAGTGGGAACCCCAGACGGCTGGTCCACAGTATTTGTCCGAACCGATGCCGGTGAAACCATATTCAAACAGGCTGTTGAAGCTGGAGTCATTGAAACCAAATCAATGGATGATGTGAAACCAGGTTTAGGCCTACTTGAAAAACTGGCCACAGACAAGAAAACCAAAGCCATGAAGGTAATCGATGAACGGAAGGCCATGGGCCTACCTGTACCTTACAAAGGCAGCGGTGAAAAAGAAGACCCACTAGCAAACGTGTAAGGGATAAAAATATCCCTACATTTTTCTATTTTTTAAATAAGTTTATTTCATAGTCTATTTTATTTCATAGTCTATTTCTAAGCTATTCTGAAATATTATGTCTATCTTTTTTTTAAATGGTCATGACAGTATTTCTCATTTTTGACTCTAATGAACTTCAGTTTTTAATTTTACCATAGAAACCTAAATCAGGAAAGATATGAATTTAATGGATAGATGTAAATGAACATAAACTGAATTTAAATAGGTAAAAAAACATAAGGGATACTGGTTTAATATTAAATAAGTGGATGGGGGTACTGAAATGGATGTAATTTTGATTGCGGGGGCAATGTTTTTGGCGTATGCCGGCCTGATATTTTTATATTATCGTTTAAGGTTGAAAGAAAAGGAGAAAAGGATATCTAAGTTAATGTTGGAGGGTGTGATGAGTCTAAGGCGTGGTGGTTATAATAAAGCCGCAACCTGCTTTAAGATCGCCTATGAATATTCTCAGGAAATAGATGACTATCAAAATATGGCAGAGGCCATTTACCATGTGGGATTGACATGTGAAAAGCAGGAAGATAAAGATAATGCTTTGTACTTCTTTCAAGAGGCTTCAAAGATGTATGAACAAATTGAAGATTATAGTGGAAGAGATAGGGCATTTGAAGCTGCAAATTCCATTAAAAATAGTCTTTAAATATATTATAACTATTAAAAAGTATAAAAGTAGGAATTTACTCTTCTACTAGTGTTCTATTTAAGTTAATACCTTGCAGCCATCTGATTCCACAATCACGGTATGTTCGGCCTGGGCAACCCTGGCACCACTTTTCTCACGAAGCACATGGTATGGATAAATAGCCCGGGAAGATATAAGCTGTCTCATGGCTAGATTAACTTTCCTTATATTAGTGTTCTCTTCCAACCACCTTTGAGCAAAAGGAAGATTTTTATAATCTTTTTTTATTATTTCAAGTAATTTCCTGGCATCATTTAGGCGTAAAGGTCGGTCACGTAGGAACTTGAAAATAAATGTGTCTTTCATGTCTCCTACCATGCCCACACCATCAGTTACAAAGGGTTCAATTGCCAAAATATCACCTTCCTCTAATTCATGAGGGTTATTTTCCTTCACGTTAGGTATGGATAACCCTGAATGAAGGATCCACCTACTCATACTGTGACCAGTTAAATTTGCAACTGGAACAAACCCCTGGGAATTAATGTATTCTTCAACAGCCGTACCAATCTTACCCAACTGGCAACCTGGTCGAACATTACTAATAGCAACTTCCAGGGCATTGTTAGCAGTTTCAATCATTTGGGCCTGTTTTTCAGGAGTGTAAGTTTTGTCTCCCGATCGAAAAGGCCCTTCTCCTGAACCGATCATCACGCTGGTGGCAGAATCGGCTATGTAACCTTCTACATGGGCTCCAAGATCAATTTTTACCAGATCTCCTTCTTTTAAAATGGATTTATCTCCGGATGGTGAAGTATAATGAGCAGTGACTTCATTTATAGATATGTTACAGGGGAAAGCTGGTAAGCCTCCTCTTTTTTTGATTTCGGATTCAATGAGATTCACCAGGGTTAAAACTTTCATTCCTTCATGAACTTCATTAACTGCCATTTCTCTAACTTCTTTTACAATTTTACCTGCTTTTTGGTACATTTCTATCATTTAATCACATGTTGAGTTAAATAAACAATTTAATTATTTTAGCTGGTATCTGTAATTCTTCGGACTTAATCTCTCATGTGCATGTAATTGTAAGTTTTCATTGTCGCAAAATATTGTATGAAACTTAAATAACAGCCATATCACAAAGCATTAATTATATAAATGTACATATTTATATGTAACTTTCATCTGGAGGTCAATAAAGTTTAGGTGCTTATGAACTGATTAAAGCATAGGTATTTGGCCACAGATGAAAACGTTTTAAGCATTAATGTTCAACTCTTAATTGGCTTAAAACAGCTTAAAGATGAATTTAATACTCTAGATAATGTGTAGATAGGGGGAATATCATGGCAGACACTGTTAGCATTCCACAGAACATTTTTTTACTCATTATTGCAGTCATAGCACTGGTGGCAATAATAGTTATTGTGATGCAATGGAGAAAAGTTAGAGAAGCCCAGAGTAATGTAATATTCCTTGAAAAACAAGCTGAACTCAAAAAAATTGAACTGGTTGAAAAAGATTTAGAATCCAAACGTCTCATGGAAAATGTGATACCACTTCCCAAAGACCAGCAGGAGAGACTTTCTCAGATCAGAGGTGAAACCTCAAATATGATGCAAAAAGTTGGTTTTCTCCACAGTGAAATCAATGAAAGAGTCACCCGCCTTGAAACCAGAGCAGAATACGAAAAACTCCAGAAGCTCTTAGAAGAAATAGATAAAAAGGAAAAACAAATGGAAAAGAAGGGTAAAGGCGTTGAAAAAGGAGGGAAATAGATAATGACTCCGTTAGAAGCATTTGCCATACTGGTTTTAGTAGCAGCTGTAGTCGTACTCTTGTACTATTATTTACAAGATAACCGCAAACTTAATCTTGGCAGAATGAAAAGTGATGCAACTACTCTTGGTGAAAGGGTATATGGTGAGGCCAATAGTTTCGGTGAAAAGGTGCAAGGAGGAGCAGGTAACCTGGGTGAAAAAGTCTCTGGAGAGGGCTCGATGTCTGGAATGGGTGAAAAATATGTTTCTGGAGTTAGTGAGAAGGTTTCAGGAATGAGTGAAAAAATCAAAGGAAAAGTCAATGTTCCCATCAGCACCGATAACCTGTCCCATCGAATAGATCTTTTCCTAAATGAACAGAGTGACCATCTAATTGAAGACTGGGACTTGGCCACAAAAAAAGATTTATCTGCACTGGAAAAACGTTTTAAAGTGGTTTCAACAGATATAGAATCTCTGGAAAAACGTTTCAAAGAGTACAGTGGAACAACCAACAAAAAACTGGAAGACATTGAAGCTCGCCTGGAAAAACTGGAAAATCCAGAAGATGAAATCCAAGAAGAAAAACCTAAACAGTAGAAAGATTGGAAAATGTTGGAAGAATTTGTTAATTATATTTCTTATTCTTTAGCCGTATTTGGGGCTATTTTAGTTTTTTACGGTGGAATAAGGGCAGTTATTGAGATTTTAGCCAAAGAAATTTTGCGAAAATCTTACCAATACCATGACATACGCTTGGACTTCACCACTAAAATAGTCCTGGGTCTGGAGTTTTTCATTGCTGCTGATCTGATTAAAAGCATACTTCAACCCACTTTAACCGATCTCATAGTTCTGGCGGTTATTGTTGCCATAAGAACTGTGGTAGGATACTCTTTAAATGCAGAATTAAAAGAATTATCAGATAATAAG
>MVPY01000037.1:0-60000 GCA_002067065.1 Methanobacterium sp. PtaB.Bin024 | reverse complement strand
AAATGAATTAAGATTTTTTAGATTTAAAAAGACAATATAAAAACTTTTAGGATTAAATAAATCTCATATTATAATAAGCCCCAAATAATTTATTTTCCTTTATTTCCAGGCATTTATTTTATTTTTCTTTAAAATCATGGTAAACCCGCAATGATTTGGAAAGGGCAGTGGTTTCTGTGATGGAGGCTCCGATAATAATGGCCAGCAAAAGTTGTTCTTCGTTTGCTCCAAACTCTCTGGCAACTTCAAGGTGGGTATTGAGACAGTGGGGTGATCCCAGAGCAGCAGCGGCCCCAATGGACACGAATTCCTTAGTAAGTGGAGGTAAAGAATCATCAACCATCATAACCTCTGTTTTATCACAAAAAGCCTTCAGTGCAGGGGGATTATCTGATAAAACTTGGAAGATTTTGGGTACAAAACCAAAGTAACTCTGGACCTTATTCAGTATTTCTTCTACGTTTATGTCCTGATTTTCGTTGGTGGTATTCACAGAATCACATCTTAAAATGTTTTTTCACATTAACTCTAATTAAATGCATTTCTGCTTCCATAAAATAAATAATTTTACCTTGCTTTGCTGTTATCATAAATCAATTCTTAAAAATAAAGGGGAGTAAAGTTAAAGTTTTAGATGAGTTGAGATGTGTGGGAAGAATATTATTCAATGATTGATGGAATCCTTTTAGTGACTGATGGCATCCTTGACCTTATCAAAAAAACCTTTCTCTTCATTGTAAATCTCATCCCCACTGATTTCGGCAAATTCTTCCAGAAGTTCTTTTTGCTGGGGACTGAGTTTCTTGGGAGTTATCACTTTAACCTTCACGTAAAGATTTCCTTTCCCATTCCAACGTAGGTGTGGCATTCCCTGACCTTTCATCCGGAATGATGTTCCAGTCTGGGTTCCTTCAGGTATTTTGAGCTCCGCTGTGCCATCGATGGTGGGTACCTCAACTTTATCTCCCAGGGTGGCCTGAACAAAGCTAATTGGTTTTTCATAGTGGAGATTGGCTCCTTCCCTCTTGAAGTACTTGTGAGGTTTCACCCTTATGAGAACGTAGAGATCTCCTGGTGGTCCGCCACGTTTGCCAACATCTCCTTCGCCAGGAACACGTAATCGAGATCCGTCTTCCACTCCTTCTGGAATTTTAACGTGGATGGTATTGGTTTGTTTAACAATTCCTTTTCCATGACATTCATGACAGGGGGTGTCAATTATTTTACCTTCACCACGACAGGTATTGCATGGTCTGATAGTTGCGAACTGACCCAAGGGGGTGTTTTGAACATGGCGAACCTGACCACTACCTCCACATGTATCACAAGTTCGGCTTTCAGTTCCTGGTTCTGCCTTAGACCCGTTACATCGTGGACAGGTCTTTTTATGAGGAACTTCAATATCCTCTTCCAGTCCATGAGCAGCATCTTCCAGGGTGATTCTCATTTCATAAAGCACATCATCGCCCTGTTGGGGTCCGTTACGTCGGCCTCCTCCAAATCCAAACAGATCAAATATGCTTTCAAACCCACCTGCTCCACCACTGCCTCCTCCGAAGCCAAATCCACGGAAAATGTCTTCGAAGTTGATGTTGTTGAAGATATCCTCCTGGCTGAATCCACCCATTCCAGCATGACCGAACTGGTCATAGGTACCTCTTTTCTCCTCATCAGAAAGCACAGCATAAGCTTCGCTGATTTCTTTGAATTTTTCACCAGCTTCGGGGTCTTCGCTTACATCAGGGTGATATTCCATGGCCAATTTTCTGTAGGCCTTTTTAATATCCTTTTTACTGGCTCCTTTTTCCACTCCCAGGACTTCGTAATAATCTCGCTTCTCTGCCATGATTAATCTTCCTCAAATGAATGTGTTGGTAATGAATGAAAATATTAACATAAAACTAATTTTTAAAGATTTTAATGAATTACATCAACGTTTTCATGAATTTTTTTTTATTGATATTTAGGTGTGTTTCCATTTTAGTAAAATAAATATAATAAAAGTGTGGGTGTGGGGAGTAAAAAATTCATCCCCACTAAAGGTTCTTAGGTGGTGTCTA
The DNA here is from genome assembly GCA_002067065.1 of Methanobacterium sp. PtaB.Bin024. Classification (GTDB taxonomy): domain Archaea; phylum Methanobacteriota; class Methanobacteria; order Methanobacteriales; family Methanobacteriaceae; genus Methanobacterium. The sequence goes on along the minus strand of MVPY01000037.1, from coordinate 57,940 downwards.
ATTTTTGGGCTTATTTTTTAACTTCATAGTCAGCGTCGATGGTGTCATCATCCTGGGAATCTTGACCTACATCGTCCTGAGCTTCCTGACCCTGTTGCTGCTGCTGGGCCTGTTCTTGCTGGGCTTGCTGGTATATGGCGGCTCCAACTTCTTGTACAGCTTTGGTTAGTTCTTCAGTTTTGTTTTTAATGGCTTCCAGGTCATCTCCGCCCACAACTTCCCTGAGTTCTTTAACCAGTCCTTCAATCTTGGTTTTCTGGTCTGGCTGTACTTTGTCTGCCAGTTCATCCAGGGTCTTCTCAGCGGTGTAGATCATGGAATCTGCATTGTTTCGGATTTCCACTTCTTCCTGACGTTTTTTATCCTCTTCAGCGTGCTGTTCAGCTTCGTGGATTTTCTGGTCGATTTCGTCTTCAGATAATTTGTTAGGGGCGGTAATGGTGATGGCCTGTTCTTTACCAGTTCCCATATCTTTAGCTGACACATTGAGGATACCGTTGGCGTCGATATCAAAGGTTACTTCGATCTGGGGCATTCCTCTTGGTGCTGGTGGGATTCCAACCAGTTGGAATCTGCCCAGGGTGGTGTTTCCAGTGGCCACGGATCTTTCACCCTGCAGGACGTGTATGTCCACTGAAGTCTGGTTATCGGCGGCAGTGGTGAACACCTGGCTCTTTTTGGTGGGTATGGTGGTATTCCTTTCAATTAACTTGGTGAATACTCCTCCTAGAGTTTCTATACCTAAAGATAATGGAGTTACATCCAGTAATACCAGGTCTTTGATTTCTCCTGCGAGAACTCCTCCCTGAATTGCAGCTCCAACAGCTACACATTCCATGGGGTCAATTCCACGTTCTACTGTTTTTCCAATGTAGTCTTCCACGTATTTCTGGACTATGGGCATTCTGGTGGGTCCACCTACCAGGATAATTTTGTCCACATCATTTTTGGCCATTTTGGCATCTTTAAGTGCCTGTTCCATTGGTCCAGAGCATTTTTTAATGATGGAGTCAACTAGTTCTTCCAGTTTTGCCCGGGTAAGGGTGTGGGTTAAGTGTTTTGGTCCGTCCTGGGTGGCGGTTATGAATGGTAGGTTGATTTCGGTTTTTAGGGTGGTGGATAGTTCGATTTTGGCTTTTTCAGCAGCTTCTCGGAGTCTTTGCACTGCCTGATCGTCATTCAGGAGGTCTACGCCGGTTTCTTTTTTGAACTCTGCAGCCAGATAGTTCATGACTACGGCGTCCATATCGGTTCCTCCCAGTTTGGTGTCTCCACTTGTGGATCTAACTTCGAATACGCCTCCTCCGAATTCCATAATGGTTACATCTAGGGTTCCTCCTCCAAAGTCGAATACCATGATTTCCAGTTCATCTTCACTTGATTTGTCGATACCATAGGCCAGACTGGCGGCGGTGGGTTCGTTGACCAATCTTACTACATCCAATCCTGCGATGGTTCCAGCATCTTTGGTGGCGGTTCTCTGGTTGTCATCGAAGTAGGCAGGTACGGTGATAACTGCTTTTTTAACTTCTTCACCCAGGAATGCTTCGGCATCTTTTTTGATCTTTTGCAGGATGAAAGCGGAGATCTCCTGGGGGGTGTACTGTTTTCCTGAGATATCTACCTTGTAACTGGTACCCATTTGTCTTTTAATGGCGGTGATGGTTTTTTCGGGGTTGGTTACAGCCTGTCTTCTGGCTGGTTCTCCTACCAGGCGTTGACCATCATCGGTGAAGGCCACGTAGCTGGGGAAAGATTTACCATACTGGGTGGCTCCCTCTGCACTGGGGATAATGGTTGGTTTACCACCAATTAACACCGCGGCAGCGGAGTTACTGGTTCCTAAGTCAATTCCAATTATTTTTTCTGTTTTAGCCATGTAAATTCACCTCTTACTTTATATAATTTCTAATTAATCATTTTTTTTACAAACTTTAACTTTAGAATACTTTATAACTTTAGAATTCAATTTATAACCTTTACAGAGTTCTTCAATTATTTCTCCATTTTCAAAATCATCATGGGCTTCTGCCATGAGTGCTTCGTGTTGGTATGGGTCGAATTTTTCTCCTTTGCTGAAGATTTCTTCTAATCCTTCTCCTTCCAGGACTTTTTTGAGCTTCTGATAAATGAGCTGAACACCTTCTGTTAGATCATCTGATTTTTCGGATTCAAGGGCTCTTTCCAGGTCCTCATAAGCATCTAATATTTTTAAAATGAGTTGTTCGTTGGCATAATGAATTTGATCACTTAACTGTTTTTCTGTTCGTTTTTTAAAGTTCTCAAAATCAGCTTGTAGTCTTAATAATTGCTCTTTGTAATTGTCTAGTTCCTGGTCTTTTTTGATGATTACTTCTTCCTTTTCCTGAATTTCATCATCTTTTTCTTGTATTTGCGATTCTAAATCCTTTAGATCGTCTTGTAATTTTTTCATCTCTTTTTCTTCGCTCATTTGTTCACCTTTACTGGATGGATGGGAAGATAAGTAACTTTACCATTATAGTTACTATTTGTTATATAAACTTTTCTGATAATCATGGTTATAGTAACCAAAAGTTATATAAATTATTAGTAACCAAAGGTTATATAAACCTTTCTAAAAAATTGAACTATAGTAACAAATAGTTATCATAATTTTATAAAAATTTTAAAACTTCAACTTTTCTTAGATAGGCTAATAATTTAAAGGTGAATGAATAAATCAGAAATTAACATGTCTTAAAATAAGATAGGAAAAAGTGGATCAATGATGGATTTAGAGTTATTACTGGATGTTATGGGCTGCAAAACCCGTAGAGACATACTTGACCTTTTACGAGATGAGCCACGTTTTGTTAGCCAGATATCCCGGGAACTGGAAATTGGTCAGAAGGCCATCATAGAACACCTGCGGGCTATGGAGGAAGCAGGACTTCTTAGCTCATCATTCCAAAAAATAGAAAGAGGAAGGCCAAGAAAATACTATGATATCTCCAATGACGTGGAATTCCAGATATTTGTTAGTCATGGAACTATAAGGGTAAAATCACCAGGTCATGAATTCCAGGAACTGCAACTGTTAGAGGAACGCGCCCGTCTAGGGGAGGATGTTTCACCTGAACTAGAACAGCTTATAAAAAATTACGACGAAGCAAAAAAACACGCTGAAAATCTCCTAAAACAGGTAGATCATCGAAAAAGAGCCCTAAAAACACGTTCCTTGAACCTGCCTGTTATGTTTGGTGAAGAAGAATCTGGGGATGAGGAACCTTAATTATTTATATTTTAGTTATTTTTATCATGAATATTATTATTTTTTATTTTAATTATTCCTGAATATTTTTTTGGCACTGTAAAGCAGCCACTGCTGCCTGACCCAGTGAAACAGAGCCATCTCCTGCGCAACTATTCTTGTGTTGGAGGAAACGATAACCCGCGTCTTCTACAAATTTTTTAATGGTCATGCTAATGGCTTCATTGTAGAAAACCCCTCCAGATCCACCAATTGCATCAACATCTTTTTTATCTGCTGCCAGGATAGCCAATTCGGCCAATCCCTGAGAAACAGCCCGCTGAGCAGAACATGCCAGATCTTTAACTGGCTCTCCTTCCAGTTTCTTCTCTAAAACTGATGAAAGTATCTGGGGAGTATCCAGAACATCCATACCATTATTTTGGATGATTTTAATAGGCAGATCGAATATATCTTCACCTGTATAAGCTGTAGATTCCAGTTTCATGGCGCATTCACCTTCATAAGTTCTTTCTCCGCAGATATGCAGGGCTGCAGAAATAGCATCAAGAACACGGCCGGTGCTGGTGGTTTCTGTGAGATTAAATTCTCTATCCATTTGATTGGCCACAATGTCGACTTCTTTTGCTCCGTGAGGGAAATAATCAACGTAGTGAGTTTTCATAAGATCTACCATCTCATCTTCATCATAATGGGGATAAAGCATAGCCATCATCATCCTGGCAGGATAGCGAGTGGTTAAATCTCCCCCTGGCATTTTTTGAGGCATTAAGCTTGCTAATCTTTCATATTTTGGGCCGTTGGAGTAAAGAATCTCCCCTCCCCAGGCACTTCCATCTTCACCATAACCAACACCATCAGCAGCAATGCATATAAGCTCATCTACACCCCAGTCCACAGATAGGGCTGTAGCGTGGGCATGATGATGCTGAACCTTCAAAACAGGGCATTTAAACCTTTCACCCAGTTCATGAGCCAGTTTAGTGGTGAAAAACTGAGGATGAAGGTCACAAGCCACCACATCGATCCTGTCTGTTCGTGTAATTCCCATCATATATTCGATGGCCTCTTGGAGGTATAGGAAGGTTTCATATTTGGTGGTATCTCCTATGTGCTGGGACATGTAACATTTGCCCTCTTTAAGAAGGGAGAAAGTAACATCAATTTCTGGTCCCAGAGCCAACACATTTAAGTCCTTATTAATATTTGAAAAATCATATGGTTCGGGCACATAACCTCGGGATCGGCGGATAAATGCCATGTCGCCCCCACGGAACCGAACAACACTATCATCGCATCGGTTAACAATCTCTCGGTTGTGCAGGAGGTAATAATCAGCCACACCCTCCAGCTTACTTATAATATCCTGGTTTTGGGTGAGCATAGGTTCGCCAGGCATGTTAGCAGAAGTCATAATATAAGCCGGGGCATCGGTGTAGGTGAAAAGTAGATGATGCAGTGCAGAATACGGAAGCATCACTCCCAGATTATGAAGATCAGGTGCAACATAGGGGGATAAATAGTAATCTTTGTTCTTTTTAAGCACGACAATGGGTCGGTTCCGAGATAAAAGAGTTTCCTCCTCATAATCTGCTACTTCAGCAAAACTCCGAATGGTGGAAACATCGGGAGACATACAGGCAAAGGGCTGGTTCATTCTACCTAACCTTTCACGCATTTTAATGACTGGTAAATCATCTGTGGTTTTTGCCACCAGATGTGTGCCTCCAATACCCTTAATAGCAAGGATATTGCCTTCATCCAGAAGTTTGGCAGTTTCTTTGATGGGATTTTCTAATTCAATCTTTTGGTCACGGTAAAGGAAAACGTCAGGTCCGCATACTGGACAGCAAGTTGCTTCAGCGTGGTAACGCCGGTCTTCAGGGTTTTCGTACTCCACTGTACAATCCGGGCAGAGGGGAAATTCCTCCATGGAAGTGCGTTCACGATCGTAAGGAACAGAACGGATAACCGTAAAACGTGGCCCGCAGTCAGTGCATGCTGTGAAAGGATATTTATAACGCCTATCACCTTTTTTCATCACTTCTTCCAGGCAACTGTCGCAGGTGGCAACATCAGGTGGTATTACAGAAGATCCTGAGAAATTAGCTGAGCTTTCCAGGATCTTAAAATTATCAAACTCTGGAGAGGGAATTTCATCTAACCATTTCATTTGCAACGAATCAATCTTTGATATGGGAGGGGTTTTAACCTTCAGATCATTTTTAAAAGATTTTATATCTTTTTCATCACCCTCTACCACTATTTCAACCACATTACCAAGATTACGCACATATCCATTAAGTTTTAAAGCTTTAGCTAATCTATAAACATTTGGCCGGAATCCAACTCCCTGAACTATTCCCTGGACAAGTATACGTGCTTTTTTCAAATTCATTTCCTCTAATTTTAATTTTATTACACTATTTCTGTTAAAATAAACACTTTATGTCAAAATTTCACATGCTATTTTATACATTTTTCATTTTATACTTTAATGATTGGGAAGCACATTAATAAAACTCTACTTAATTTGGTTGATTTCATTTTTTTAAAAATTCTACTGTGAAAACAATTTTCGTATCACTAAAAACAAATACTGATATGAACATAATCAACATGAGGATTTTGTGTCAGTATTTTTGGGGGCTTAAAATTGAAAGGTTCGAATCAAGAAGATCTTTCGAATAAGCTGGATGCACTGGAAAAAAGAATCCATGAGTTAGAAAGACAGCTGGCTGATAAGGAATTTCAGTTAGAGAAGTCCAAACTTATGATGCAACTTCTTGATTCGGCTACTGATTCTGTTTTTTTGCATGATTTTGACGGAAATTTTGTATATGTGAATGAAGCTGCTTATAAAACACGTGGTTACACTAAAAAAGAGTTACTGGGGATGAATCTTCACGACCTGGATGTTCCCAACTATGAAAAGCTGATAAAACCAAGAATTAAAGATTTAATGGAAAAAGGAGAATTTACTTTTGAAACCGCACATTTCAGAAAAGATGGTTCACAATTGCCGGTGGAGGTACATTCTAAGATTATTAGATATAAAGATAAACCACTTGTTTTAAGCTATGTTCGTGACATTACAGAGCGAAAACATATTGAAAATGCTTTAATATCTGCTCAAGAACAATATAATGCTCTTTTTGATGATATTGGTGTTGGTGTATCGTTTATAAGTCCAAAAATGGAAATTTTGGATTTAAACGACCAGATGAAAGAATGGTTCCCCCATATAGATGTTTCAAAAAAGCCGATCTGTTATAAAGCATTCAATGATCCACCTAAAGAAGACAGATGTACTTATTGTCCAACATATAAGACTTTAGAGGATGGAGAAGTTCATGAATCTGTAACTGATACACCTGTGGGTGGTGAAATTATTAATTATCGAATAGTTTCTTCACCTATAAAGGATGAGGAGGGTAATGTTGTTGCAGCCATTGAAATGGTTGAAGATATCACTGCTCGTAAGAGAGCAGAAGAAGGATTAAAACGTGCCTATGCAACGTTTAATTCCATTTTTGAGGGTCCTGAAAATATAATCGCTTTTTCACTTGATTGCAACTATCAATACATCTTCTTTAATGAGGCCCATAAGCAGACCATGAAAAATATTTGGGGGGTGGGCATTGAAATTGGTAAAAACATGTTAGATTATATTTCTTATCCCGAAGATAGGGAAAAAGCAAAAATTAATTTTGATCGTGCACTCTCTGGTGAAAATTTCATAGAACTTGAAGATTATGGAGAGGAAAACTTCAGTAGAAGGTATTGGGAAAACATATATAACCCTATACAATCAGGTAAGGACGTAATAGGGCTTACCGTATTTTGTATTGATATTACGGAACGAGAGAAAGCCAACGAAAAGCTCAGGCAAAGTGAAGAAAAATTCCGTGCTGTTACTGAGTCTGCTATAGATGTTATTATAACTGCAGATTCTAAGGGTATCATCACCTTTTTCAATCATAGTTTGCTGGAACTTTTCGGTTACACTGCATCTGAACTTTATGGTAAACCAGTATCAATCATTGTTCCCCAAAAACATAAAAACGGACATTTGAAGGGAATGGAACTATTCGAATCTGGTGAAAGACAAAAAACAGGAAAAACTACTGTGGTTACCGGATTAAAAAAGGATGGAACTGAATTTCCCTGTGAAATGTCACTTTCATCCTGGAAATTGGGAGAAGATACTTATTTCACATCTATTATTCGCGATTTAACAGAGCGGAAAAAAGCTGAAGAAGCCCTTAAAAAAAGTGAAGAAAAGTACAGGAATATATTTGAGAATGTGCAGGATGTTTTCTTCCAAACTGACATCAAAGGCAAAATTATTGAAGTCAGCCCCTCAGTTGAAAAGCAATTTGGAATTAAACCCACTAAATTGATAGGAAATCCTGTGAGTTTGCTCTACGCTAATCATGAGGATAGAAAGAAGCTCTTGAAAGTTCTTCGAGAAAAAAGAGAGGTTTCAGATTACGAAATTGCATTAAGGGACAGTGAAAATCGATTGGTATACTTTTCGGCTAATGTTCATTTTATCTATGATTCAAAAAATCAGCCTATTGGAATTGAAGGCGCCTTAAGAGATATAACAGATCGTAAAAAGGCCGAAGAGGCACTTAAATTGAGTCAGATCCATTTAGAAAATGCAATGGATCTTGCACATCTAGTAAACTGGGAATTTGACATGGATGACATGGTTTTCAGATTTAATGATAGATTTTATTCAATGTATGGTACTACAGCCGACCAGGAAGGCGGTTATCTGATGTCAGTGGAGGATTATGTAAAGAACTTTGTACACCCGGAAGATGTTCCGGCTATTGCAAAAGGATTTAGACAAACGGAAAAGACTGGTCAGCCAGGGTTTCCCGAGGAGATGGAACATAGGATTGTTCGTCGGGATGGTGAAACCCTTTATATTTCAGTTCATATCCACTTTATCTGTGATGATGAGGGCAAATTAATTGGTAGTTATGGATCTAACCAGGATATTACCGATCGAAAAATAGCCGAGGAAAAACTTAAAGAATCTCTTGAAGAAAAAGAGATGCTAGTTAAAGAGATTCACCACAGGGTTAAGAATAACTTGATGGTTATATCCAGCTTATTGAACCTTCAATCTCAATATATAAAGGATAAAGAAGCTTTTGACATTTTCAAGGAAAGTCAGAACCGTGCCAGGTCCATGGCACTAATCCATGAACGTTTATACCGGTCTACAGACCTTAAAAAGATCGATTTCGGTGATTATATTCACACCCTAGCCACAGATCTTTTCCACACTTATGTAACTGATCCAAGCCGTGTTAAGCTAAATATGGATGTAGAAAATGTAATGGTGGATATAAACACTACAGTTCCTTTAGGTTTAATTGTAAATGAGCTGGTAACTAATTCCATGAAATATGCATTTCCAGAAGGGGAAACAGGTGAAATAGACATTGAATTCAATAAAAAAGAGGATCTATTCACGCTTATAGTGAGGGACACTGGTGTTGGATTCCCTGAAGGTCTGAATTTCAGGAACACATCCTCTCTTGGCCTGCAACTGGTAAATAACTTAGTTTCACAAATTGATGGTGAAATTACTCTCGACAGGAGCAGGGGAACAGAGTTTAAAATCACGTTTAAAGAGGTAGAATACAAAAAAAGGACATAAAAAACTTGAAATAGTTTTAGATGCATCTGTTGATTAAATATAATTTTAAAAAAGTTGTTATACTTAGTTAGAGGGTGAATTTAGCCTTTTATTCATTTAGAAATTAAATGAGATGAAATAGGAGTCTGTTAAATTGTAAGGTTCCCACTATTTGGGGGAATTAATGATAAATAGGGGATATCAAAAGCAACTGTTTTTAAACTTCAGATTTATAATATTAATGTGGTGAGGCAGCGATAGTATGAAGAAAATACTCAACGAACTAGTCAATGGTAAAATATCATTGGAAGAAGCTGAAAAAAAACTTAAAGTCATGCAAGTAGTAGAATTAGGGGATTTTGCTAAATTAGACACGGCTCGAGAAGTTCGAACGGGGTTTCCGGAAGCTATCTTCGCTGAGAGTAAAGATGATGCAGAACTGGTCAAGATAATCCAGGGGTGTGCAATAGGGGGTAGGGTACTTGTAACTCGTCTGGGAGAGGATAAGTACTCTAAAATCAAAAATGAACTTGAATTTCTTCGTGATGAAGGGTTTAAAATAGAATATAATAATAAAGCTCGAATTTTAGTCATTAAAGATCATGAAATAGAAAAAATAGGTAAAATTGGAGTCATCACTGCCGGCACATCAGACATACCAGTGGCGGAAGAGGCTCGTATAGTGGCGGAAGAAGCAGGATGTGAAGTTTTAACGTCATATGATGTGGGTGTTGCCGGAATTCACAGATTATTCTCACAGATCAGAAAGATCTTAGAAGAAGACGTTAAGGCCATCATTGTGGTGGCAGGTATGGAAGGAGCGCTGCCTTCAGTGGTGGCAGGACTGGTGGACATCCCTGTAATTGGAGTACCAACTTCTGTGGGGTATGGAGTGGGTACAGGAGGATTTACAGCACTTAATGCCATGCTGCAATCTTGTGCCCCAGGAATTGCCGTGGTAAACATTGATAATGGATTTGGAGCGGCGGTATTTGCTGTTACCATAGTGAAACAAACTGAAAGGGACTGAACTTTGATTTTATCAGGAGATAAAATGAACTCTGAACCACAGGAAATAATCCCAACTGAAAATAATATAACTCACATAGAGAATAACGAACACCAGGGCATACCATTTTTCGTTTTGAAGGTTTAATCTACCAGTATTTAACAACCATTGCAATAAACTGGCTAAAATTAACATTAAGATAATTGCGAATCCGATTCCGAATAAAACATCGGAAAGATAGTGTACTCCTACCACGATCCGACTGAAAGATAGGGTTATAGCATAAATTAAAAGTAACAAGGCCAAAACTATTTTGATCCAGTTTCTTTGGAACGTCTTATCGTTAGTTAAAAAACAGATTATTAATGGTAAAGTTACTGCAAATGACTGAAAGGCATGTCCGGAAGGAAGGGAAAACCCACTTGCATAATATATGGTGTTTAGATCGAATGTTATCATTGGTCTTGGGCGTGCAAAAAAATTCTTTAAAATCGGGTCAACAATTGGATTGCCAATTGCCAGTAACACGATTGATAAGAAGAGAACTAAACGGTAAGGTTTCAATTTATTGATCTTAAATGATACCAAATATATGGCAAAAAGGGGGAATTCCACAACATAGAGCATGTATTTGGTGTAGCCATACCAGAAATTTGCAAGTGAGGGATCAGCAAGTGGAGAAGTGAAACTGGCCACAACCCAGTAATCAAAACCAGGAGTAAAATAGGCAATCGCTGCAGCTATCCATAAAATAGCGGTGCATGAGAGTAATATTAATTTTTTTTGGATTCCAAACTCAAATAATTTAAGTTCAGAGGTTTTGGTGTCCATTTTCTGCCAGCCTATCAGTAGTTTGAGAACATAATACCCAAAATAAGTCTGCAAACTGAATTTTTCAAATATATATGATTTCAATATATAGGATAGGTGATTTAGGTGAATTTAGAGGATCAACTTTCTTGATATACCTTATTATCGCAGTATTCTTTTCCCCACTCACATAGAGCATCTAAGATGGGAAGTACAGATTCTCCTTTGGGGGTTAATGAGTATTCAACTTTGGGAGGTACTTCTGGATAAACCTTTCTATTGATTATATGGTCTCTTTCCAGTTCTCGCAGGGTTTTTGTCAGCATTCTCTGGGTTATATCGGGTAATTTCTTGTTTATCTCATTAAATCTTAGTTTACCGTCCTTTAAGGAGCATAATACTAACGATTTCCATTTTCCACCTATTTCATTAATAGCTGCTTCTACGGAACAGATATATTCATGGTTTTTCCCGTTACCAGTCATTTAATTATCTCCATCCTAATTTAGCTATATCTAATTAAGTTACTACTGTGATAGTCGGATTAAATCATGTTCACGGAATAGATGTATACTCACTTATCTATGAGATGAATGATTAATTAATGCTTACTCACTGGCACTAAGTATACCTTGTGTAAGTATATGTGATTGGTGTCAGTACATACTTTAAATACTATTAGTTACTTTTTTATATTGTTGAACTTATCGAGGTGAAAAAAATGATGGTACAATTTGATTTACAACATTTCTGCTGTGGACCTAAAGGCTGTGAAATAGAAATTGTCTACGGTGAAATGATGGATGCAGAATAGAAACTAAAAAAAACATTTTAAACTTTTTTTATTTAATTATTTTTCATTTTTTTAAATTTGCATTATTTTCACAAGATTTTCATGATGGTTTAAAGAAGTAATGACAGAGGGGTTATTCTAAATGGATGTTTTTGAAGCAATCACCGAAAGGAAGAGTATTAGAAAATATAAAAACACTGCAGTTGAAGGGAATAAACTAGAAAAAATATTGGAATCCGCCCGTCTTGCACCATCTGCTGCTAACAGGCAGGAATGGAAGTTTTTAGTGGTGAAAGATCAGGACACTCGTGATAAATTGGTTGAAGCGGCCAATGGGCAGAAATTCGTGGGACAAGCACCTATAACTATTGTGGTCTGTTCAACAGAATCTGAAAGAGTCATGCCCTGCGGACAGCATGCTTACACAGTTGATTTATCCATTGCAGTTTCTTTCATGATTTTAGAAGCAACAGAACTTGGTCTGGGAACCTGCTGGTTGGGGGCTTTTGATGAAGGAAAAGTCAAAGAAATTTTAAGTATTCCTGAGGATATCAGAGTGCCTGCTATGTTTACATTGGGATATGCCGATGAAAAACCTGCACCACGACCTAGAAAAGATATGGATGATGTTGTGTGTTATGAAAAATATCAATAACCTCATTAATAACCTTATTTTTTCTCAATTTTTAGTTGTATTTTATAAAAAAGTTTATTCACTTTTATTTATTCCATGTGGGCAGATATAAATGCACAATCCACAAACACTCCACTCTTCACCATCATTAAGATATTTTTCACATTCTCTAGCATCATAACGTGTTTCTCGGGGTTCATCCTCATGGAAGGACATGCCAGTAAATGAAGAGACAGGACATATGTCCACACATTCAGTACAACTGCCACACCTTTCATCCATTGGAGTCCCAGTTACAGAGAGTGGAGCATCGGTTAGTATGGTTATCCATCTCACCCTGGGGCCTGCTTCTGGTGTTATCAGCATGCAACTTTTACCAATCCATCCAAGACCTGCCAGATGGGCGGTTAACTTATGGGAAAAAACAGCACAGATCCGTTCATCATCATATCGCTCAGATGCAGGTAAAGGCAGAGCACGATAACCAGCATTCTGGATATAGCTACTTAAACAGGATGCCAAAAAATCCAACCGGTTGTTTATAACTCCATAACCATGATGACGGTAATTAACAGCCACTGAACGCTCTTCCCGCCGTGGAAGCTCATCCACAATACTATCCATAATCCGTATGCCTATTGAAATGCCCCTGGGATAGGAAGCAACCTCATCACCACCCTGATCTCTAATGAAATCATGGGCTGGCGATAGATCTGCCACTCCATAGAAATCTGCCCCTTTCCTATGGGCAATTTCTCTTAAATCCTGGTTTAGTTTATCTATGTTTTCCTGAGAATCCATTTAAATCATCCTTAATCATCATTAATCATTTTTCATCCTCTTGGCCCGCGAAACTCTACTATTTTTTCCCGTAAAGCACCACGAAGTTGTAGTACTTGTAATAAACATCCACATCCTTGTAACCAATTTCATCCAGCCACTTCAGGTTATCTTCCAGACTGGCAGGATTATCCAGTTTCATACGGTCATATATGATCCTTTTTTCAGATTCAGAGAGGGAACCCACCTCTATTTTGTCCATCCAATTCTGCTGATATTCCTCTTCATTGGCAGGGTGTGGTCCCAGAACTTGATCAGCATTAATGAAAATACCATCTTGATTCAAGTGATCGTACACTTTATGGTACAAAAACTCTTTATCCTGGTGTTCCATGTGATGAATGGAAAGGGATGAAACTACAATATCAAAAAATCCTTCAAAATCCTGTTTCAAGTAATCTTCAGCCACGTAACTGAAATTAGCAAGGTTTTGGAATCTGGCCCGGGCGATGTCCAACATTTCTTCTGATAAATCCAGAAGGGTGAAACTACCTTGTGGGTATCGATCATAAAGGTAACTGGTCAAAAGCCCGGTACCAGCACCCAAATCAAGTATCTTTGGCTTTAAAGTTCCAACTGTGGATAAATCAGCTGTTACCTGGTAAAGATCCTCCAGACATGGAATAACATGTTTCCGTTGCTGGTCATATTCTTCAGCTCCTCTACTGAATTTTTCCTTTAACAATTGATCCAGGCTTTTTTCCTTCAAGGATAATCAACTCCTACTCACATATGGGGGACATGGTTAATCTTAAATTACTTTTTATCATCTTTAATTGTTTGTTCAAGTGTTATGGACCGAGAACGAAATCCGTAACTTTCATAAAATGATATTGCTTCCTGGTTACCAGTAGCCACCACTACTTTTCTAGTCCTGACATCTTTTTCATCCATCCACTTTAAGGAACGTTTCATCAATTCTTTACCAATGCCCAGAGACCTGTATCTTTCTTCAACATAGATGGAATCAATTTCCCCCTCATTTTCAGGGGATATTGTGGTGATGCAGTATGCCACCCGAATTCCCGAATATTTATCCTCAGCCAGACTAATGAGCATCTCCCCGCCGTGAGACTTCTTTAGGAGTACTTCCTTACGCTCAGGGAAGGTAAAGTTTGCATAATGTTCCTGAAAATCTGATTTTTGATTCAGATGATGTTTGTTGAGTTTTTCCCATAAAAGCTGGACTACATCCAGAGCTTCAGGGCCAGCGTCAATAAACCTTAGGTTTACCATATAATTCATTTCCCAATGTTATATTCCACAATACCATATTCCTCAACATCATTGGAATAATAATCTGAATTAATAAATATTATTTTTAATGGAATTATTTACCATGTAATCCTAAAGAATTGGGGCATACACTTCTACATAAATGACATTTCTTTAAAACAAACCCTCTTTCTGTTACAAAGTTTGATAAGACTCTGCAATTTTTTTGATTAACTGTTTCACCATCCAAAGCTTTTTGAGGGCATTTGTCTATGCAAAGGGTGCAATTTTCTTTACAAACAGTAAAATCCGCTATTTTGTCACTTTCTAGCTCGATATCAACCAGAATAGCCCCTATCTGGATCATGTTACCGTATTTTTCATTTACTAAAAGTGTGTTTTTTCCCATAACGCCCAGACCTGCTAGATAACCCGCATGTCTCAATGATAAAATACCTCTAGCATACTGATTTTCAGATTCCCAATATTCAGAAGGGTCATCAGAAGGTATGGGAACAGATACTATTCCCAAATCCTCTAAAGTTAGGCAGAGTTGAGCTCCCAGGCGATTAACTTCCTGAACAATCACTTCACTCACATAAGTATGGGGAATACAGTTTTCAGCATATAAAGCCCCTGAAGGAACTCTTTTTGCAAAAACTACGACGGATTTACATTTAGAGTAAATATCTGAAGGATTAAATCCAGAGGGTGCATCTTTAAATTTTTCAACACTAGCAATTCCACAAAGGTCAGCACCGAGTTCGTAAGCGATATTTTTGATTGTTTTTGAATTCAATAAATCACCACCACTCCTATTATTTTAATCTTAATATCTTTGTTTTCAATTTATTAACCATATCTTTTGAATAATCGACAGATAGCCAGGCAAATCCAGTATTTCAAATCCTTATCACCCCCCCTTACAATATGTAAGTCAAAAAGTCCTTCATCATTTTGTCTTTCCTTTAAAAAGTCTAATCCTTCCTGAATATGAGGATTTTTAGTACTAAATCCAAGGAAAGACAATGAATCTAAAGCACTGATAATATCAGTGAACAAAAAAGGATAGGAAACCCTTTTCCAATATTTTTTATCTTTTCGGTCAGGATATTTATCCGACTGGAAAAATCTGCTGGAGAGTAATTTCGCCGCTTTTTTGGCTTTTTCAGATTCACGATATTTTGGATGGGCTGCAAAGGCCCGGAGCACCATACCAGTCACCAAATGAGAAAATGGTCTTGTCCTATCCGGTGAATTTGGTTCATTAGCCGTTAATGCTTCTTTCAGGTTCATGTCAGAAGTTCGGAAGGGAATGATCCAACCTCCATCTTCTTGCCTCATGGAAATTAACCATCCGAAACCCTTTTTGATGCGTTTGTCAGTCTCATAGCCTGCTTTTATCAGAAGTTCCATGATGGCTGGGGAATAGGTAGTGGCATACTGATTGCCATAAATGCCTCTAAAATCTCCTTCAGGAGTCTGACAACTAAATAAGTATTCAGCTGCTTTTTGGATTTGATTATGATCTCTATTAAGGCCATATTTCTCAACAAGTATTCCTAGAGTTTTGTAGGTCTCAAACTGATCATAATCTTCCCTTGAACGCAGATTTTTCCTGATTTTACTTGGATATTTCCAAGAGCCATTTTCTTCCTGTTTTTTGAGAATCTTTAAAACAGGAGGAAGTTGCCATAAATCAGTGACGGATCCTACTTCTTCATCTAAAATGTCTCGATGGGTGAAATATTCAATTGCAGGATTACTACAGGATAATAACTTGGCGATGGGATTTATTTTTAATTTCATGGCTAGGGGGCTCATGATAATTGCCTCAAATTAGTATTTTCCAACTAAATTTCCAACTAAATTATTTTTCATCTCCAAAAAGTTCTGTTGCAGGGCATCCAAGCTCTCTCTGCTTGCAATGTTTACAGGTTAATGATCTTATGAATGCATTCCCACCTAAACCTAAAATTAGAATGATTATTATAAGTAACAAGATAATCCAACTGAATTTGTTTATTAAGATGATAATTCCACCTGCCAGGGGGAATAAGAAGACCAAAAAATCGGGTAGAACCGCATACCAGGAGACATTCTTCTGTGTGAACAGTTCAGGATGGCCTTTTTTGAAAAAATAAGATGATAAACGACCTTTACCAAAGGCACAGGTCTTCCCATAATAGTAACAGTTGACGCAACCTTCTTTCATCAATCTAATTTCTATTATTAGACAGAAAAACAGGTACAATGCTGAGAAGATGATACTCAGACCATAAAGTATGAAGGCACCAATGATGTATATGGAAATAGGCAAGGCATTGGAGAGGATCACCATCCACAAGGGATATTCTTCATAACACCCATTTTTCAATTTAAACCCCCCTCTTTAGTTTTATAGCCATTTCATTATAACAATTTTATTTTTTAGTTTTTTTATAACTCTGAAATGTGTTTCAGCTGCTTTAATACGTATTTTCTGATTTTCACAGGTTCCGGTAGGTCTGGCAAGATTTCATGATTTTCTATCAATGCATGAAGTAGGTTTTCATATTTTCCTCCGCACCTACAGTTTTTGAATTCCTTATCAAGAGGTATAACATGATCTTCATAACATTCCTGGCAACGGATAACATTTTTAGCCCCAGAACATTTCCCTCTTTTAGCCAGAGGTTCTCCATCCAACTCTACAATATCCATGGAAAAATCCACCACAGGGGCATTACTTATGGAGGTTCCAATTCCATAGGCATCCACCAGAGGATTAAGCTCTGCAATGTCTTCTTCTTTAATCCCCCCACTGACAAAGAATTTCACATGATCAAATCCCCTTAAATCCAATTCCCATCTTGCCTCTTCTAGGATCCGATAAAAATCTCCACGTCGGGATGAAGGTGTGTCAAAACGTACAGCGTAGAGTTTTTCACCCATAGCTTCTGTTACGTTTAAACATTCAAATTTTTCATCATTAAAGGTGTCAATAAGAGCAACCCGATTCACATCAGGATTTATCACATCATCAAAAGCTTTCGCTGCGTCTACAGTGGAACCAATGCAGATGACCAAGGCGTGGGGAATGGTTCCAAGAGGATCTTCTCCTATAATCTCCCCACTTTTAATAACGGACACACCATCACAGCCACCAATAAAAGCACTTCTTTCTATCATAGGAGCAATGGCCGGGTGCATTCTCCGTGCACCAAAACTCATAACCAGGCGTTCTGCTGCCAGTTTCTTGTAACGGGCAGCCTGGGTGGCAATGCCAGTGGCCTGACAGAGAAGTCCCAGTATAGCTGTTTCAAAAACACAGAAATCCTGATAATAGCCCTCTATCTCCAGCACAGGTTGATTAGGATAAAAAACAGTACCCTCTTTCATGGTCCGCACCTGTACAGGCAGATCCTTTAAAAGCAGAGCAACTTCTTCTAAACCTGCTAAAACAGCCCAGGACCATTCTCCAGGTAAGGCCTTGGCAGCGAATTCTGCCCTGACTTTGGGGTTGATATTTTTATTTTTCAGTATTTCCAGAGTCCGCTGGAAGTACACGTCAGTAACGTTGCCCTCCATTATCTCCTTTTCCTCAGCTATATGGAACATGCACTTCACCGTTTTTTGTATTTTAATTTGATTGAACAGATAATAACCTAAATGAAGTTAAGTTCAATAGAATACTTCAGATTATTAATCCTGATAAACAGCGTAAAAACCATCGGTATCTGCATATACTGGTTTGAAACCAAAATCTTCTGCTTTTACCATGGTTTTTTTAATATAATCCCTTCCCCAGGCAGTGATAGCATCGGCACATTCCAGACGGTACCATCTGAAACGTGAATAACCATAAACTCCGTACATGGAGTTAGCCAACCTTTTCAGGGCTTCCTGTTGCACGTTCAGAATCTTTTTCTCCTTTTCATCCTTTGATTCTTTCATCATGGTCTTGAGACGCACTCTCTCATGGAGGATGTTGCCGATGATAGAGGGAACAAAGCCAGCTGGCTCTTTAAGAAACATATATCCTCTTTCAGGGGAGATATGGCATTTTTCTGGGTCACATTCATTTACTAGAGTGTCTGGAGAAACATTTTTAGAAATGATGATACTGGGATACAAACTACGGAAATCAAAGTAGACAATGTTTTCATGAAGACCCTTGACCGGATCCTTCACATATCCTCCGGTGGCTCTTTTACCTCTCCGATTTGAATACTGTGAGGCTGAAGGTTTGTTAGGCACTACCTCACCCTGTTCATATGCTTTGCGGATGAGGTACCATTCCACCATTTGTCCGGTGGTCATACGGGCCACATCAAAAAAGGGTTGACCCACTATTCTGGTAAGTTCCTGGGTTAAGGGCAGCATTTTTTCCCCAATCTCAGTCACAGTCACGGCATCATCCAGAGAGTACCTGAAAAGGGTTTCCAGTTTTTCGCCTCCTGCTGTCCAGTACCGGTGTATTTCATCACCGGGAATGTCATGTTTTTCTTTACCGAAAAGCTCCAGGTAGACTCTTTCCAGGGTGTAACGGTCCAAGTGAAGGTAACGGCGCATGATAAGGTAAATATCAACATGAACTCTGCCTTTTACCAGGGCGGCGTTGGCAAAACCCCTCTTCATAAATTTAAGAGAGGAACCATCAGTACCCAGGTTCAGAGGAACATCCAGGATAGCTGCCCGATCCCGAATATAGGGAAAATCAAAGTTATCAGAGTTATAACCAATAAGAAGATCGGGATTCTCCTCTTTGACAATATCTACAAATCTTCTAAGCATTTCTGCCTCGCTTTCTACAGTTTCCACGAAATCTAGGGGAGATTCGGCAGTGGATAGGACCATTTGCAGTCCCTGGTTACTGGAAAGACTGATCATGATGATAGGATCTTTTTCTGAGTTGGGCATGCCCTTTGGATTGTAAACCTCAATATCCAGGCTGAGAATATTAAGATCTGGAAAATCAGAGCTCATGGGATGGATTTCTCCTTCCAATTCCATTATGCAGGTAGTAGTGTTGGTTTGGATGTCTTGGATATCTTTCATTTCAGGAGAATTGATAACATTCCCTTGAACTTCCACCTCTGCCATGGGGAACAATCCTTTATCTATTAAATATCTACGGTAAAAAGGTATATCATGTTCTCTGATATCCTTGACTTCAGGTAGATCCCTTATTTTATCTCTTAACTTAGGAACATCCTGTGGATGGTTTAAAGTGACTTTTATGAAATCTTTTTTTTGTCCCAGATCTTTTATTTTCACCTTTTCAACCTGGAGAACATCCAGTTCTTCTACTATTTGCTCCTGACATTTATCCAGGTCATGGGGAACTACATAGATGTAAGGTTTGAATCCTCTATCTAGGACGATAATGGGATTCTCTTCTTTTTCGTTTTTTTCTCTTCCGAAAAGTCTTACTACAGCTTTTTCGCCCTTGGTGATGTAGTCTATGTCCAAGAGCACCATTCTTTTGGTTTCCATACAATCTCTTAATTTATATTAAACAGATTATATAATTTGTTGAATCTAAATATTATCTAAAAATTCACTACCTTTAAACCCACTAAAACTAGTTAATGCACTGAATTAATCAATGATGGAAAGATATTAATATATCAGTGGGTTGATTTAATTTTTCAGGAGAAAGAGGTCCTTGTATTGGGACTTAATTTCAGATTAAATAGTTTTAAGGAAAATATAATTATTTATAGATCATACTATGTTGACCATTTCGCCATACATTGCAACTGTATCACTATTGTAATTGATGTTGAAACTACATTGGTGTCCAGATCTTGTGATGTGCAGATCATACTATTTTCAGAAATCAGCCATACATTGCAAGTGTAATATTGTTAATGATGAGCAACTGACCTTAATCTTAGAGAATTATTAATAATTGGTTAACTAAGAATTCTGTTCAAGCATGTTTTAAGGGGTTAACTGTTAAAATGCATCTTCAAAAAATGGATAAAAATAAACATGACTCATTAAAGGTTTCAGAACTTATTTACGAGGCTGATGCGGATACCTTCAATTTTTTCTTTGATAACAAGGAAAACACATCCCGAAAACTTGAGAAATTGGTGCTAAAAGGAAATAACAGTCTAGGTTATGAGCAAATTTATGTTGTAAGTGATGAAAACTCTCAAATTTTGGGTGTTATGGTCCATTCAATTGGGTGGAAATTCGATAAAAAGAAAGAATTAACGGTTCTTTTCCGAAATTTTAACATCTTAGATTCGCTACGGTTTATAATGATTGATATATTAGACAGCATTTTCCTATCTGATCTGGAAGATGATGATTATTATTATGCCATCATAGCTGTAGATGAAAAATCAAGGGGACAAGGAATAGGTTCATTTATCCTAAAAGAGGGAATAAAACTAGCCAAGGAAAAAGGGTGTAAAAGGGTAGTTTTAGATGTGGATATAGAAAATGAGGGTGCTTTAAGGTTATATGAACGATTTGGATTTAGGAAATTTAATGAAAAAATAGTATCATTAATGAGGTGGAAAAAAGGGGCGTATCATATGGACTATTTGCTTTAAATTAATAATTAATTCTCTTTTTAATTAATGTGGGCACATCCATTAAATTTATCTCTAGCACTTGTTGTTTTCTGGATCACAATCTATTTATATAATGACCCACTTAATATCGATTAGTCGATATCGAGAACTTGATATTGCCAAAGAAAATAATTGTCCTATAACAATTTAGAGATATTATAATAATTATTCAATATCAAATTAACGATATTATATTGAGTAGATGATAGGAGAGAATTCCAAAATGTGGGATGAGTGGAGAAATAAATGGGATAACTGGAGAAACATTCATGAAAAAATACATAAACTCCACAATTTGGGAGGTTTGAGAATATGGATACTCCATGTCCTTGATCATGGCCCAAAAAACGGTGTAGAGGTAATGGATGCCATAAAAGAACATTATGACGCCATAAATGAAATGTATCAAAAGCGAAGACAAGAGTTTGGAAGTGATCACTACGATCATCACTTTCAAAAGACAATGAGACGTGGTCCTTGCCGCCCTTCACCTGGTTCAGTATATCCTATGCTTAAAAAAATGGTTGATGAGGGATTAATAGAAAAGATGGAAGATGGAAAATATGATCTAACCGAAGAAGGACGGGAAACAATCGTTGATCTTTTCGGTGGTTTACAGGGACCAGATGGTCGAAGAATGGATAGGGGATCTTTCGCTGTGGAACATGTTTTAACAGAGATGAGTCGCTATGTGGCCTTTCTGGAAAACATAAAAAAAGAAAAACTCGCACCACACAAGGAAATAATAGGGGAATTAGGCGAAAGATTGAAAAAAATGGAAGAATCACTTCCAGATGAATAATTCAGATTCGAAACTGGTCTGAACAGAAGAATAATTTTAAAAAAATTCGTATAACCTAGCTTCGGCTATCATTGCCTGTAAATTGAATTAAAATGGGGAAAAACATGACAATAAATGCTATAGAGGTAAATAATCTCACAAAAAAGTTCAAAGACTTTACAGCTGTGGATAATTTATCATTAACTGTAAAGGAGGGCGAAATTTTCGGATTCCTTGGCCCCAACGGTGCTGGTAAGAGTACCACCATAAGAATGTTATGCACACTGGCCCAACCCACCTCAGGATCTGCAAAAGTTGCAGGATATGACTTGATTAAAGATTCTGATAAAATTCGCCAGAACATTGGGCTGGTTGCAGAGAAGATGATCATGTACGACCGTCTTACTGCTGCTGAAAACCTCCGTTTCTTTGGTAAACTCTACGATATGCCCAAACAGAAACTGGAAGAAAGGATAAAAG
Organism: Methanobacterium sp. PtaB.Bin024; assembly: GCA_002067065.1. Lineage (GTDB taxonomy): Archaea > Methanobacteriota > Methanobacteria > Methanobacteriales > Methanobacteriaceae > Methanobacterium. Next base: position 35,915 of record MVPY01000037.1, on the reverse strand, counting down.
AGTTGCTTGAACTGGTGAATATGCAAGAATGGGAAAATACTCAAATTAACAAATTTTCAACCGGTATGAAGCAACGAATCAATGTAATCCGGGCTTTACTACCTGAACCCAAAATACTGTTCATGGACGAGCCCACACTGGGTCTGGACCCTCAGACCACCTTTTCCATAAGAGATATAACCCGCCAAATCAATCAGGAAGGGGTAACAGTGATTTTAACCACACATGCCATGACTGAAGCAGAAACACTCAGTGATAGGGTCGCTATAATTGATCATGGCAAAATAGCAGCATTGGACACCCCAGAAAACCTTAAAAACATGATTTCACACGGAGATACCAATGTATTCGGCACTAAAATTTCCAACCTGACCTCGGAACTAGTTAATAAAATTAAATCCATGGATGTGGTCACTGCAGTGGCACAACAAGACGATTATAATCTAAAAATAAGTGCACAGGGTGAAAATGTTCTCAATGAAATTATCGACACCATACGTGGTGAAGGAGGCAACATAGCCTCAGTAACCAATAGCAACGAATCAACACTGGAAGACGTTTTCTTGGCAGTTACTGGTAAACAAATGCGCGATCAGGCCACTGAAAAAGCAGCCCCCACACACCATAGGCATGGACCTACACCTAAAGCCAGGGTAAGATGATATGATGAATATTAGCAAAATATTAAAGGACAGTTACCATGTAATGGCCAAGGACATGCTGGAGTTAAGAAGAAACCGCATGCAACTGGCTGCTCTTTTCATGATGCCCCTAATATTCCTCTTGATGTTCGGGTTTATATTCCCCAGCGGAGGCACCCAGCAGCACATGCCAATGGGAATAGTTAACTTAGACCAGGGTCAGGGGAGTGATGAATTCCTGACCCAACTTAATCTAATAAACCAAAACACCAGTTCCATGGACTTCATAAATTATTCCAGTGTAAATGAGGCTAAAACTGCCATCAACCAGGGAAAAATATATGGAACGTTTATAATACCCTCAGGATTCTCAGATAATATAACCAATGGGAAATCAGGAGATTTCACAGTATACATTGACAACAGCAACCCTCAGAGTTCAATGCAGGTTCAGCAGGCATTATCTGGGATATTAAGTGGTTTGAATGACATGAAAGCTGAAGCTAACGTGTTACAACTTGCTAAAGACACAGATCAACAGATCAATCCTCAGACTATGATTTTCCCTTATGTGCTGAACGTATCTACCACCATACCAGGTGAAACAAACTACTTCAACTTCCTGGCACCAGGGCTCATGATCATGATCGTTATGATGACGGTGATGACCGGAATCCCAGAAGCCATCTCCAAGGAAAAGGAAATGGGAACCTTTGACGGTATGTTATCTGCACCAATCAGCCAGATCTCGGTTATAATTGGTAAAACCGCTGCCCTCTGTACCAGGGGATTCGTGCAGTGTGTGATAATACTGGCCATGGCCATGTTACTGTTCGGAGTTACCATCCAGGGAAACCTTTTACTGGCATTTTTCATGCTACTACTGGGAATATTCAGCTTCATAGGCCTTGGAATTCTGGCAATCTCTATGTCGGGAGACCAGGCATCAGGAACCATGATTGTAAACCTGTTGATGTTTCCCATGATCTTCCTGGGTGGTATTTTCTACCCATTACAGCAGATGCCCTGGTTCATGCAGGATATTTCCAAGTTCATCCCCCTCACCTACGCTGCGGATGCAATGCGTAAGATAATTCTTCTAAACGCAGGAATTGGTGATGTGCTATTCCAGATGCTCATCCTGGTGGCATTTGGTGTGGTTACCATGGCCATTGCAGTGCCACTATTTAGAAAATCAATGACCAGATAGGAGGTAATAAAACATGAAATTTGAAATGGCAATAAGAAATTCCATTGAAACAGAATGTGAAGACTATTTTTTAGGAATAGTTGATCTGTCTCATTTGGAAAACACCATGATTGAAAAATACAATTCATTGATCAGTGAATATCCTCGAGCAATATCTGTAGGGATTACCTTACCATATCTGATATCGGATGGGTTTAAAAAAGGTTATGAAAAGATTCATCGCCAAACAAACTGCCAATTAAAAATAATCACTTCACAATTAAGTAAATTGTTAGAAAACGAAGGATATCGGGTGTTTACCATGCCTAAATCAAGAATGAGTGATGAAAATCATATTTCTTTCCATGAAGTAGTGGCAAGTCTGGCAAAAATGGGAAAAATTGAAAAAAACCTATTAATAACACCAGAAGTAGGACCAATGGTTAATTGGGGAACTGTACTAACTGATGCACCTTTAAAAGCGTCTTATAAAAAAAATTAGGTGGGTTGGGGAATGTTCAATGAATTTCAATTGAAAATGTTAAATAAAGAAGCTTCTTCAGCAAAAAATAAACCCTCAAATATCATTGAACACCTCCATCTTAAAAAAGGAATGGTAGTAGGGGATATTGGATCTGGTGGAGGATATTTTGCCTGTGAATTTTCCCGCAAAGTGGGAGTAGAAGGCCATGTTTATGCTGTTGATTTGAACCGAAAATCCCTGGAATATATAGCTAGGAACCTTGAAAAGAAAGAGATCAGGAACGTAAAAACTGTACTGGCCCAGCCACAGGAAGTAGAGTTACCAGAACAATTTGATCTATTCTTTTTAAGAAATGTTTTCCATCACCTTACAGAACCGGAAGAGTATTTTAAATCATTGAAAAGATTTCTAAAGGATGATGGTAGAATAGCCATCATTGATTATGAGAAAAGAAAATTCAGTTTCACAGGTCTTTTCGGGCATTACACACCTCTTACAGTTCTTTTGGATATCATGGAACGAGCAGGGTTTTATCCTTTTAAACAACATGATTTTCTCCAGGATCAATTATTCGTAATTTTTGCAAAGAAAGGGGATTAAAAATGCCTATAAAAGCAATTAAAGACCATTTATCCAATAATCCTCTGAAAAATCATTTTGAAAACAATTTTTTAAAGGAACATTTCAATGATAATTCTTTAAAGAATCATTGGACTTACTTTTTTCCTGAGAACATAGAAAATAAGGGTTTAAAACAGGTTTATGGGGATGGAGGTCTCGAATTCCGGAGATTTTCATGGAAGGATCTGGATGAATGTGTACAACTGTTTAGATCTGTATTTTCAGCAGATCCCTGGTACGATGAATGGATATCATTGGATCAGGTTAGAAATTATTTGAAGGAACTCACTGAAAATCCGGTTTTTGAAGGATTTGTAACATATGAAGACTCTAATGTCGTGGCGGTATGTCTGGGGCACCGAAGATCAGGATGGATGGGAAAAGAATTCTTTGTTGATGAATTCTTTGTTGAAAACAATAGGCAGGGGGAAGGCATTGGAACCAGAACATTAGATTTTGTGGGTAAAATTCTTTTTGATGAAGGATACACTCGTTTAACATTAATTACCAATAAGGGAATACCTGCTGAAAGTTTTTATCTTAAAAATGGGTTTTATAGTAATGAAAAGAGAACAATAATGATTAAAGAATTTTAAAAGATTTATTTTGGTTAAATTTATTTTTAAAGTTTTATGAGTTCTGGTTTTATTATTCACAAATATTTTTTAGAGGGTCTGGAACCTTAAATTTATATATAACATGTATCATATTATATGATATGTTATATATGATATGTTATATATAGTTTGGAGAAAATCAATGTCATTATCCTATGCAATGCTGGGTATCCTATCATATGGTCCTATGACAGGATACGGTTTAAAGAAAGTCTTCGACAAATCCATCTCCCAGGTATGGGCAGCTAGTTTAAGTCAGATATACAGGGAATTATCTACACTTGAAAAAAATGGTTATGTGTCTTCTACCATTCAAAAACAGGAAGATAGACCAGATAAAAGGATCTATACCATAACAGAAATAGGTAAAGATGCATTTCTTGATTGGTTAGGGGATTTTCCTGAGAAGCTGGTATTCCCTCAAAGGGATGAATTCATGCTCAGGATATTCTTTGGTTCTAAATTAGAAAAAGAAGAGGTTATAAAACAATTTGAACGCTTTATTTTCCAAAAAAATCAGTATATGGGGATTTTAAGTGAAATAGAGGACAAATTCAATGAGGGGGGTAATGAATTTGTAATTGGATCTGCAGAAAAAGACAAATTATTCTGGCATTTTACAATCAAAAGGAGCAAAATGACATTGAAAACTGTGATTAAATGGGCTGAGGAATGTATTAAAGAATTAGAACAATATGATGCAAGTGAAATTAAATCCTGAATTCGGAGAGCCGAACGTGTCCACTGAAATATTTTAATTATACTGGACTGGGAACTATGGTCGGTGCAATGATAGTACGGAACTTGAAGATGCAGAGGTTATATGGATTCTTAGCGTATTGAATAAGGATATACGTGTGAATGAATCCTTAATTGTATTGTTTTCCCTGTTTAAATTGGAGATGCTAAATTTAGCAATTAAACATTGGAATAAAAAAGCAGGAGGTTTCTAATTGAAAATAACTGATGAAGTTTATGCACTGGAGGCAACCAAAAACTGGAATTATGCTTATTTGATTTCTGGTGAAAAGAAGATGTTAATTGATACTGGACGTCCAGGACAGGGGAAAGGAATTATAAAAGAATTAAAATCCATGGATATAAATCCTAGGGATATCCAACATATTTTGATCACTCATCACGATGTGGATCATGTGGGAAACCTTGCTTTCCTTCAAGAAGAAACTGGTGCCAGTGTATGGGCATCACGCGAGGACATTCCCTATATTTATGGTGATAAACATCGTCCGGGACAGAAAAGAATAATATCCATGTTTATGAGGGTTAAAAAACCGGGAAAAATAATGGCTTATGAAGAAAACCAAAAGGTAGAAGGGGTGCAGGTGATTCCTACCCCCGGACATACTCCTGGGCATGTTTGCCTTCTTTATAAAGATATTCTGTTTACAGGGGATCTGGTTAGAAATTCCAAGGGAAGCTTAGAAACTATGAAATCCAGTATGAACTGGAATGAATCTATTTTAAAGGAATCCATTGAAAAAACAGCTGCTTATGATTTTAAATGGATATGCACAGCTCATGGTCAGCCACTTAAGTTGGATAATGCACCTTTAGAGTTAGCTAAAGTTGTTAACATGATAAAATAAAGCACAACTCAATTGAATTTGTATGATTGATTCTTACAGTTATTTTTAAGGTTTGATTGGTTAAAATTATATTTTAATCTTTTTTTAACATGGAATAGTCTATTGTTTCATATGTTTTAGGATTTTCATTAATAGAGATCATTATTAAACATCAGTGATGTTGCATAGTCAATTGTTGCATAGTCAACATATTTATATAGGTCAAAGTCTAACTGTAACTACTTAATGAATTTCCAAATAAGTTAGATGATTAATTTCTCAAACCACTTTTTCTAAAATAGGGGATTAAGATCATGCATAAAATTGAAAAAATAATCGAAGAAGATTTAACTGATATTCCACTGGGTATTCTTATCTCCATAATCCAAAGAACTCGTATGATGTATTTAAATAGTGGAATGAAAAGTTTAAATGTTACTGCCAGCCAATCTCGCTATTTAATTGCTTTATTTAAAAAAGAAGGACAGACACAGGAAGATCTGGCTACCCATTTTTATATAGATAAGGGAGCTGTGGCCCGTGGGGTGAAAAAATTAGAAGACAATGGATTCATCTGCAGGAAGACCGACCCAGAAAACCGCAGAAGATATCTTCTTTACATCACTGATGAAGGAAAGGCATTGATGCCTGAAATTAGGGCAGTGATCTCAGATTGGGAAGAAGTAATGAATAAAGACTTCACTGAAGCAGAAAAACAACAAATGAGTGATTTTTTAAAAAAACTGACTATAAAAGGTTTGAACAAGCTACGTGACACGGAGGAAAATTTTAAATGAGCAATAATGTTTCTAAAGGAGGTAATTCGCCTCTCAACCCGTCAGAAGATGGAGGGGGCCATGGTTTACAGTACAAATGGATAGCCCTATCCAACGTTATCATTGCATCATTAATGGGAATGATCAACGGGAGCATAACCCTGATCTCCCTTCCAGCCATCTTCAATGGTATTCACATTGATCCTTTGACTTCTTTCCAGTACCTTTTATGGATACTAATGGGCTATGGACTGGTAACTGCCACCCTGCTTTTAAGTTTCGGACGTCTATCAGACATGTATGGTCGTGTTAAGCTTTTTAAACTCGGATTTCTCATATTTACCATAGGATCCATTCTGCTTTACCTGACACCATCCACTGGTGATGCCGGAGCCATGGAAATCATTCTGTTCAGGATAGTCCAGGCAGTGGGCAGTGCCCTTACCATGGCCAACAGCTCCGCCATACTTACCGACGCATTTCCAGTCAGTGAAAGGGGGAAAGCCCTGGGTATAAACATGGTAGCCCTCATGTCAGGACAGTTTATAGGCCTCCTTCTAGGGGGAATACTGGCAGTTTTCAACTGGAGATACATATTTCTGGTAAGTGTACCCTTCGGTATTCTGGGAACAGTTTGGTCCACCTTCAAACTTAAAGAAATATCACTCCGTGCCCCTAAAACCAAACTCGACATATGGGGAAATGTTATATTCGTTTCAGGCATAACCACACTACTTTTAGGAGTAACTTATGGTCTCATGCCCTATGGCAGTGATGCTATGGGATGGAACAATCCTTGGGTAATAATGGCGATGATAGGTGGCTTCGTACTACTGACCTTATTCCTTGTAGTGGAAAGCAAGGTGGAAAATCCCATGTTCCGACTGGACCTATTCAAAATAAAAATGTTCGCCTATGCCAACCTTGCAGGGTTTTTAAGCTCATTGAGTAGAGGGGGGATGATGTTCATGTTGATCCTTCTCCTGCAGGGAATCTGGCTCCCACTGCATGGATACAGTTATGAATCCACACCATTCTGGGCTGGAGTGTACATGCTGCCCCTCACTATAGGGGTAATTATTATGGGACCAATTTCAGGAACGCTTTCAGATAAGTATGGGCCACGCTGGATCGCCACCCTGGGAATGGTAATGAACATGGTTGGATTCCTGATACTGGCAGAACTCCCCTATAACTTCAACTATTTGGAATTCGCATTTGCCCTATTTTTCATGGGATTAGGAGGTGGAATGTTCGGATCTCCAAACAGTGCATCCATAATGAACTCTGTACCTCCTCAGGAAAGAGGAGTGGCCTCAGGAATGCTTACCACCATAATGAACACGGCATTCACAGCAAGTATGGCCATATTCTTCACCATAGTCATAGTGGGAATCACTCAAAGATTTCCAGATGCATTGGCATCATCTCTGGCAAGTATTGGGGCAGTGCAACTGACTCCTATTCTCAGTAACATACCACCAACTGGGGCGTTGTTTTCAGCATTTTTAGGTTACAACCCGGTGGAAACCATCCTGAGCAGTGTACCTTCATCTGTGGTTAGTCAAATACCTACTTCCACATTAACCACACTAACTGGAACTTCTTGGTTCCCATCTACACTAGCTGAAGCCTTCATGCCTTCATTAAGAGTGTCATTCTACATTGGAGCGTTATTCTGCGCCATAGCTGCAATATTATCTGCGCTACGTGGAGAAAGGTACATCTATGAAGTAGAGATAAACAAAGTCAGTTCAGATGATGAGATCAATGATCCTGGGGAAAGCCCGTAACATTTGGTAAAATATGGCCCAATACGGGCCTTAAAACTATTTTTTAAAGTTTTATGTATTTGTGGAATTAGTGAAATTATTACTTACAAAAAGGATGATAATTATATAATCAGTTACAAAAAAAGAGTTAACTAACAATTTCAAATTGGGAAGGGTCCGAAATATTCTACCAATTGGGGGAACTATGCCACCAGAAATCAGAACCATTAAATTAAAAATATTTGCTGGTTTAGCCAGTGTAAACTGTTATCTTATAAAAGTTAATAATAGTTTTGTTTTAATAGATACTGGAAGTTCAGGAAATCGTGGTGAAATTGAAAACCAGCTGGAAAAGGCAGGTTGTAAACCAGGAAATCTTGATTTAATCATGATAACCCATGGAGATTCCGACCATGCAGGGAATGCTGCATATCTCCGGGATAAATATGGTACCAAGATAGCCATGCATCGTGATGATGATGGAATGGTTCAACAGGGAGATATGCTGTGGAAAAGGAAAGGAAATCTCCTTTCTAAACTAATGAAGCCTTTCATGGGATTAAGTAAATCTAATCGTTTTACACCTGATTTTTATGTTGAAGATGGTTACGATCTTGCTGACTATGGATTAAATGCCAAGGTGGTACATATTCCTGGCCACTCCCTGGGATCCATAGGAATACTAACTGATCAGGGGGATCTTTTCTGTGGCGACCTCCTAACCAACACTGACAAACCAGCTTTAAATTCTATTATGGATGATAAAAAGGCTGCAAATAGTAGTATTGAGAAATTAAAGAAGTTAAATATTGTTAATGTTTACCCGGGTCATGGGGAACCTTTCCCCTGGAATCTTTTAACCGGGGTGAAGGAACCAAAAGTGAAAGAATAAAAAAAGGATAAAAAGGAGGGGTTTAGTTATGAAAATAGGGATAATAATATATTCCCAAACTGAAAACACCTATTCTGTGGCTTTAAAGCTTCAAGATAAGTTTCAAAGTGATGGATATGATGTTGAAATCCAGCGAGTAATTCCTGTGGGTGAGGTACCTCCACGGGCCAAGGATGTGGAGTTCCAGAATGCACCAGAGGTGGCTGAATATGATGCCATAATTTTTGGCGCACCAGTACATGCCTTTAACCTGGCACCTGCAATGGCTGCCTACTTGGAGCAGATCCCATCACTGCAGAATAAAAAAATCGCCTGTTTCGTCACCAAGGGATTGCCTTTTAACTGGACCGGTGGAAATAAGGCCATCAGCAAGATGAAAGAAATCTGCCAGTCCAAAGGTGGAACTGTGGTGGGAACAGACATCATTATCTGGAGAGGCAACACTGATGAAAAGATTGAGGAGTTAATTCGAAGATTCAGTGTATTATTCTAAAATTTATTTTAGGTTTTCAATTTAAAATGGGGGTTAACCATGGGCACTGAGATCTATTATTTTTCAGGTACAGGGAATTCGCTGACTGTAGCCAGGGACATTGCCAATAAAATCGATGGGACATTGATTCCAATAGCATCGGTAGTGGATAAAGGACCTATAAGAACAGATGCAGATGCGATAGGAATTGTTTTCCCAGTTCATTTTTCAGCTATCAATGGAATCCCTAACCTTGTGCAAAGATTTGTTGAAAACATGGAAATGAATTCAAAGTATATATTCGCAGTTTGCACTTGTGGTGGTTTTTCTGCGGCTACCATAGAAAATTTAGGGAAAATTATAGAATCAAAAGGAGGTAAACTTTCTGCGGGCTTCACTGTGCAAATGCCAAGTAATATAGATGCAGTGTCTGCGGACGAGCAACAAAAACTGTTTGATGAGTGGGATAACAAGTTGGAATTTATCCATAAATATGTGAAAGCCCGAGATGAGGGAGAATTTGAAACCATGGGACTGCCTCTTAAAATAGCATTGACCCCGATTTTTTTCTATTATAAAAACAAAACTTTCAAATTTTTCAAAAAAATCTCAGAATCACCAGATTCAGATTTTAAACAGTGGGTATGGCTATCAGACAAACGTTTTTTCACTGATGACAATTGCGAGGGATGCGGAACATGTTCACAGGTTTGTCCAGTGCACAACATTAAAATAATCGAAGGAAGACCGGAATGGCAACATCATTGTGAGATATGTTTTGCCTGCTTAAACTGGTGCCCCAATGGAGCAATTCACGGAGAATGGATATCTGAGGAAGTAAGGTATCATCATCCTGACATTGAAGTTGCAGATATGATGAACCAGGTTTCATTTAAAGATTAAGGGAATAAGAGAAGAGGCCATTATGACCACAGAAATATATTATTTTTCAGGTACGGGAAATTCTCTGGTGGTAGCGCAGGATATTGCAGAGAAAACTAATGGAAAATTGGTTCCAATTGCTTCTGTGATGAGTGAAGAGAACATAAAAACTGATGCAGAAAGTATGGGGGTTGTGTTCCCGGTTTATCATTCAGTGGTTAACGGTGTTCCACTTATAATTCAAAGATTCGCCAAAAAACTTGAAAACACGGATTCTAAGTATATATTCGCAGTTTGCACCTGTGGGGGCTGGTCTGGGGCAACCATAGAAAATTTACAGAACATCATAAAATCAAAGGGTGGTAAGCTCGCTGCAGGCTTCACAGTACAAATGCCAGATAATACAAAATCCATCCCTGAAAAAAAACAGGAAGAAATGTTTAATAACTGGAATAATCAACTTGAAACGATTTCAGAATACGTGAATGCACAGAAAACAGGTAAATTTGAAACCATGGGTTTACCCATTAAAATACTTGCTGCCCCCTATTTTTCTTATTTAAAATCAAAAACTTATAAAATGCTGGAAGAACTGTTAAATACGTCAGATATGTCTTTTGAAGAATTAGTGTTATCCACAGATCTGAGTTATTATGCGGATGATAATTGTGAAGGCTGTGGCACCTGTTCACGGGTTTGCCCGGTACATAACATCAATATAGTAGAAGAGAAACCAGAATGGCAGCATCACTGTGAGCAGTGTTTTGCCTGTTTTAACTGGTGTCCCAGGAGTGCAATTCATGGAGCATGGATATCAGACGAGATAAGATATCATCATCCGGATATTAGAGTTAAAGATATGCTAAGTCAGACCTCATTTAAAGATTAGGGAGTCTCATTTAAGAATTAAGGAAATTTAAGTTCAAACGAGTATTATGGCAACGGAAATCTACTATTTTTCAGGTACTGGGAATTCCCTGGCTATAGCCCGAGACTTGGCCGAGAAAACCAATGGAAAACTCATTTCCCTAGCATCAGTAGTGGATAAAGGACCTATAAGAACAGATGCAGATGTCATCGGAATTGTTTTCCCAACTTATTATGAGCCATATGGTGGTGTTCCACTTATCGTCAGGAGATTTGTTTTGAAATTGGAAAACATCGATTCAAAATACATATTCGCCATTTGTACCTATGGAAGCGTCTCAGTTAATGCACTGAAATTATTAGATGAAATTTTAAGGTCACATGGTGGCAGGCTCGCTGCAGGATTCACAGTTAACATGCCATATAACATGGGAGGCTCATCACTCAACAGTCCAGAAAAACAGCAAAAAATGTTCCGTGTTTGGGAAGAAAACATGGATGTTATATATGAACATATTAATGCCCGTAGAGAAGTCAGATTCGACACTCCCAATGTGCTGGCTGGCAAAATTTATAGTCTAATCCAATTTATAGTGGCTCCGCTCATTTTTCTTTTTAAACCCGTAACACGTAGATGTTTAAAACAATATTATAATTTAAATAACGGGTCATATGTTGAAATGTTGCCAAATATGGACAGGAGTTTTTATACAAATGATAATTGTGCTGGTTGTGGAACTTGTGCCAGAATCTGTCCGGTAAAAGATATTGAACTAGTTGATGAGCGGCCTGAATGGCAGCATAAATGTGAATTTTGCCTGGCCTGTTTTCACTGGTGCCCCCAGGAGGCAATCCAAAGCAGTGAACTTGAAAATACCATTCGATACCATCACCCTGATGTTAAAGTTTCAGACATGTTAAATCAGGATTAATAGGTGTTATAAAATGTTAAACAGCTAATTTAATCTATTATTACTCTTCAAATTTCTTTTTTGGATTTCACTTCAGATTTGATCATGGTTAAAATCTTTCTTCCTGTAAATTTGATATAGATTATTTCAATGGTAAAAGCGGCCCCTACTAATATTAACAGTATTAAAATGTCGAATGGTGATGAAAGTGCTGTTTGCCATAACAATGCAAATAATGCGAAAGAACATGTGATAACACCCAATGTAGGGATATATCTGTTACTTGCTGTCTTTGTATGTACTTTTAAATTAGAAGCGTTTACTGCAGCGAAAATAATTAGAAATCCTGCACTTCCCATGGTGGCAATACTGGATATATCGAAAATATTGGCTATTATTAAAGTAAGCACCGATGTAATTAACAATCCACTAATAGGTCGATTCCATATATTTTTTTCTAATTTGGCTGGTAATTCCCCATCTTTTGCAATGATATAGCTGACTCTTGCTGTTCCGTAAAGAGTAGCGTTAATAGCAGAACCTGTTGAAAGAAGAGCAGCAATTGCTACTAGTGTAAATCCAAAAACTCCCAGAAATGGTTTGGCAGCAGCAGCAAGGGCATAATCCTTTGCAGCCACAATTTGATTAACCTGGAGATTTCCAACAGTAACAATGGATATCAGAACATATAATATTATAACAAAAATAACTGACACATAGTAAGCTCGTGGCAGCGTTTTTGATGGATTTTTCACATCTTCTGCAGCATTAGCAATGAGTTCGAATCCTTCATAGGCCACAAAGATTATCATTCCCCCAGCAACAAGTGAAAGGATTGGGGTCCAGGTGGATGGCTGTAAATGACCTGTATTCACGCTCCAAATCCCGGTCACTATGAAGAGCATCAAAATAGAAATTTTAAATCCCACGATCCATTCTTCTGCTTTTCCAACAGCTTTGGCTCCTAAGATATTTAACACGGTCATTAGAATTATAATTCCAGTGGTACCAATATGCTTCCAAAAAGCTTGAGCATCTAGTGGAAAAAAACTTGAAAAATAGCTACCAAAGGCATAGGAATAAAGAGAGAGCATTACAATATAACTTAAAAAAAGAAGAACATTCAATCCTCCAGTGATTAATCCGGGGCCAAAAGCTTGATTTAGAAATTCAACAGTTCCTCCCTGACTTGGATAGGTCACAGATAATTTTGCATAGGAATAGGAAGTAATTAAAGCTATGATACCTGCTAAAGCAAAAGCAATGTAGGTTCCTCCTCCTGAAAGCTGCACGGCAAATCCTAAAACCGCAAAAATACCTCCCCCTACCATTCCCCCAATACCAATTGCAATCACTGATACTAATCCCAGTGGACCTTTCTTCATTTTAAATTCCCTTTATAAAATTCGTATTTCATTAAATGACTGAACATATCCAAGATTACAATTGATCATATAATTTTTAAATCATTTATACACGTCAATTCCTTCTCTTTTTAAGAGTTTGTAAAAACGAACCTTCAGGGCGTCAATTACGAAAAATGCAGTTAAAGCTTCTGCCCAAATTATAGCTGCCAAAAACCATCCCATAGCAGGCAACAGTACTCCATAAACCGTGATCAAGGTGGCTACAACTTGTGTAAATACAATAGCAATAAAAAGTTGTGGTGCTGGTCTGATTGACCAGAAATGACCCTTGGTTCGGGCCATATACACGGTTAAAGTACCTGCAACAGAGAGTTTGAGATATATAAAGGATTGAAGTACGGGAATGGACAATTGAAATATATAAATACCTAAATAAAGCACAAAAAACGATTCTATAACGCCTAAAACACCTAAAAATGTAGCCACGCTCAATACCATTCTCAAATCCCATTTTTCTGGTTCATTTGAGTATTTTACATTATCATAAGCAATGGTCATAATGGGTCCATCATTTAACAGTGCCAGTAGAACTATCATCAGGGCAGTGATGGGATAAAAATCGAATATGAGGATGGATGATGTAATGAAAAATAAAACACGGATGGTCTCGGTTATCCTGTAAATAGAATAATTATTCATCCTTTGAAAAATTTTACGGCTTTCTTTTATGGAGTCAACTATCACTGAGAGTCCTGGGCTGGTAAGAACTATGTCTGCAGCGGATTTAGCCGCATCTGTTGCTCCTGCGACTGCAATGCCCACATTAGCCCTTTTAAGTGCAGGGGAATCATTAACTCCATCACCAGTCATACCCACAATATGTCCTTTATTCTGAAGTAACTCCACTATATGGTATTTATGTTCAGGAAAGACTTCTGCAAATCCATCTGTTTTTTCAACAACTTTTCCTGCTATTCTATCAGATTTATTATCAAAATCAGGGGGGATAATGATATTGGTTCCAAGGTTAACCACTTGGGATATCTCTTTGGCAATGGCAATGTGGTCTCCAGTCACCATCTTTACATCTACTCCCATATCTTCAGCAGTTTTAATAGTCTCTGCTGAATCTTCACGGGGAGGATCGTAAAGTCCAAAAAGCCCTACATATTCCCATTTTCCGGATTCATTGGTTTTTGCAACTCCTAAGGCACGGTACCCTTTTTGAGCGAAATTATCCACAGATTCCTTCATTTCAGAATCAATACCACTATATTCCTCAATAAGGGCTAATATGGCTTGGGTTGCACCTTTTGAAATTTTAAACTGGCTGCCCTCTGGGTCTTCTATTATAGCTTCAGTACGTTTTGAAACAGGATCAAAGGGTTTAAATTTAATTATTTTATATCCACCTATTTCAATAGAGTTTTCTCCAGCTTTAGATACTACTGCCACATCTATAGGATCTTTACTATCCTTTTGTGAGGCAAGTCTACCATATAACAGCACATCTTCTTTTTTAAAGCTTCCAAATGGTTGTATTTCCCCCAGAGTCAATTTGTTTTTGGTGATGGTGCCGGTTTTATCACTGCATAAAATATCTACTCCTGCCATTTCTTCAATGGCCACCAATTTACTGACTATTGCTTCTTTTTTAGCCAGAGCTACAGCACCAACTGCCATGGTAACTGAAAGAACAGCTGGCAGAGCCACAGGTATGGAAGCAACTACAAGGACCAGTGCAAACTGTAAGGTGTTAAAAAAGCTTTCATGACGGAATAAGGAAGCAATAAAGATGATGGCAACCATAATAGCTGCCAGTACAATTAAAAAATCACCAATCTTAATAACTGTCTTTTGGAGGAAACTCTGGGTTTCAGCTTCTTCCACTAATTGAGCAGTTTTACCAAAAAAAGTTTTGAGTCCAGTGGCAACAACCAGGGCATTCGTATCTCCCTGGTTGATAATTGAACCCGAATAAGCAATATCTGAAGCTTTTTTATCCACAGGAAGTGATTCCCCAGTTAAAGCTGATTCATCAGCTGAAATTTCATCCATTATCTTACAATCAGCTGGAACAATATCTCCCGAACCTATATGGATAATATCGCCAGGGACCAGTTCTTTTGCAGATATATCATGCCATTTTCCATCACGCAGAACATCTGCTTTCAAGGCAAGTCTTTCTTTAAGTAATTCGATTGCATTGTCTGCTTTATGCTCCTGCCAGAACCCTACAACTGCATTTATAACCAGTAAGGTAAATATTATTGCCAGATCTTCATAACGTTGAATCACAGCAGATAAGATAATTGCAACTTCTATGAGCCATGGAATAGGTCCCCAGAAGTATTTAAGGAATTTGATAATAGGATTAACTTTTTTTTCAGGAATTTCATTAGGACCATAAGTTTCAAGGCGCTTTTTTGCCTCTTCAGAGGTAAGTCCTTTTTGGTTAGAAGACAAAGCATCCAGAACATCACTAATTGAACTTTCTTTCACCTTCTTTTTATCTTCTAAAATATTCTGACTCATATTGATACTTAAATGGTATTATTCCGTTGTACATGTCATTTATTTAAAATTTATTTGAAATATACTTCATATCCAATGTTTTAAGCCGTTGTAATGATGTAGAATTAAAAAACTGGTAAAACATTGCTGATGGGAAGGTCGTAATGGATTGAAAGAAACTTTAATCGAAACTTCGTGTTTATATTTCTCTTCCCGAAATTATTTATAAATTATGTAACAGTGACGAAATTCATGGAAAATTGATATGACAGGATTTAATATGTAGTTTCAATATAAACCATTCAGGGTTTTTTATGGGCAAAGTTGCGATTTATTATTTTTCAGGTACCGGGAATTCACTTCACGTAGCCAGAGAATTACAAAAGCGAGTTCCAGAGACAAAAATAATTCCCATAGTTAATCTTTTACATAAAGGAGTGGTTGAAACCAGTGCAAAGACAGTTGGTTTTGTTTTTCCCATCCATCTGGCAATGTCTCCGGGGCCTGTAAGGAAATTTTTGGAGAAATTGCATTTACAATCAGCAGAATATATTTTTGCCATAGCAACTCGGTCAGGGACCCAACATAGGGCATTTATTGATGTGGAAAATATATTAAGAAAAAAGGGTAAAGTTTTAGATTCGTTTTTCTCGTTAAATATGGCTAACAACGACCCTAAATTCGATGATTGGCATGAAGCCACAGAAGAAGAAATAGATGATTTGGAAGTTGAAGTTCAAAGTAATCTGGATTCAATCCAGGAAATTGTTTTAAATAAAGAAAAAAGCCACAAAAAAGATACTACATTTACCAGGGACATGCCGATATTCTCAATTATATCTCCGCTTCTTCCCTTTTTTAATAGATTTTACAGTGTCGAGTTTTATCACGATTCAAAGTGTGTTGGTTGTGGGACCTGTGAGAAGGTTTGTCTTTCTGGAAAAATAAAAATAGTGAATGAAAAACCGTTATGGCAGAAAGATGTTCCCTGCTTTTCATGTTATGCCTGTATCAATTATTGCCCACAGCAAGCCATCCAGATTAAATCGCCACGCCTCATAAAAACGTATACTGAAGTTAATGGGAGGTATTCCCATCCTTATGCTACAGTGGAGGATATTGCTGGGCAAAAATGATTTAAAATATTCGAATGTTATTTGTACATAATATAATGATAAAGTCTATTTCATTGATTCATGTAATATGAACATTAATAAGTTTGATCCCGTTTTAGTAGGAGTCCTTTATGAAGAAAGTGTTTTTATGGTGGTTAATTGCCGGGAGTAAAGGTGGGGAAAACCGCGGCAGAATAATAGTTGAACTCAATAAGAGACCATATAATGCTAATAAACTTGCAGAAAAGCTTTCACTTGATTATAAAACCATCAGACACCATATAGATGTTTTGAAGGAAAACAATTTAGTTGAATCAACCGGGGAGAAATATGGTGCATTATATTTCCTTTCTGATGAGATGGAAAAAAATTATAATATCTTTATGGGGATTTGGGAAGAATTTAATGAAGAATAGGCATAATTAAATTATATTAAAAGGATAGAAGGTGTGAAAAATGTTGTTGGAAATTAATCTATTTGGGCTGTCAAATTTAATACCCACTTTGTTTGCATTGGTTAAAACATCGGCTTTAATAACCAGTATTGCCAATATCATCCTTTTAATTGGAATGCTCTATGTGTATGTGGAGAGATACCTTAAAGTAAAATCCAAATTCACCACAACCCTGGTTTTATTCTCATTACTGTTCCTAGTTCAGAACATATTATTTTCCATTTATTTTGTGTTCAATCTTCCTGAAACCATCATCAATGCTGTGTTGCCTTTAATATTTTTAGGACTTGAATTTACAGCCCTAGCACTGCTTTTGATGATAACCAGGGAATAATTATCCATATTTTTTCTTATGTGCCTTATATTATTCTTGTTTTATCAAATTAAAATGTTTAAACTCTTTTTAATATTTCTAATTTTACTTATGAATTTATAATCTGGAATGAATTTGGAGGTAAAAGGGAGGAAATGCTGAGTAAATTTTGGAAAAATTACTTTTAAGTGTTTAAACTAGAATTAAGTAAAGGTTTAGAACTTAAAAAAAATTCAAAGGATTCAATATGGGGAACATTAACTAAAACCCATCCTTTGAGTTAAAAATCAAAAATGGAGGTTAAAAGATGGTAGATGTAAAAGAGATTAAGTCTTTTAAATTGGCACCTTTTACCAGGATGTCAGCTTCAATATATGGAATTTTGGGATTGATTGCTGCTATTGTGATGTTAATTGCACTTATCATTGTGCAAGCTGCAGGAGTACTCCCTCAATTAGGGAATTTTAATCTGGTTACTGGGTTGGGAATACCTCTAATTGTTCTTCTTCCAATAGGTGCCTTTTTTAGTACAATAATGGTGAGTTTTTTCTCTGTGATGCTTTACAATGTATTAGTACCCCGATTGGGTGGTGTGAAGTTAGAATTAGAGGGCAATGAAGTGGAAAAAATTCCGGTGATTTCATTTTCCTTAATACTATCCGCCATTGGGGCAATATGGGCTTTTATTGTGGGTTTAGTGCTAGCAGCGGTGTTTTCACCTCTGTTTTCATTTATCAGTTCAATCAGCACCATTCCTGCAGCAGCCAACATAACTGCTAATATAACCAATGCTTCTGGAGCAGCCATGCCCACCGGGGCAGAAGTTGGAGCAGCAGGGGTATTTGTGTTCCTAGTGTTAATAATAGGACTGCCAATAATGGCATTTGTGTTCGGATTTATTTGGAACGCTTTATTTGCACTATTCTACAACTACATAGTCACCAGGGTAGCTAAAATCCAGTTAGAATTTGGTAAAATCACCGAAACATTCTATGAACTTAAACAAATACCAGTACTGCCCACTGCCCTGGCGGTAGCACTTGTTTACACATTATTAGGGCTTATTTCAGGTATCCTGTCTGGGAACTATGGAGAATTTATCTCTAATTTCATAATGTACTTCATAGAAACCGCATTAATCGCGCTTCTATACAACTACCTGGCACCTAAGATTGGCTCAATTAAATTAAATCTGGAATAAATCCAGATCTATTTTTTCATTTTTTTTTGAAAGGATTAAATAGTATTTTAAAGGATTCAATTCATCTGTAGTTGTTTCTATGTCTGTCAAAAGAGACAAACCTATTTAAGAATGAAATTTTAAAAAATTTAAAGGAGAAATATGAAATGAAATCTCTCTTGGTATTGTACTCATACCATCACCACAACACTGAAAAAGTGGCTAAAGTCTTTGCGAGAGTTTTTGATGCAGAAATAAAATGGCCACAAGAATTAAATCCTGAAGAAATTAAGGAATATGATTTAGTAGGTTTTGGTTCTGGCATATATGGTGGTAAAAATCATGAATCTCTCCTTGAACTTGTTGATAAACTGCCACAAAGTACAGGAAAGAATGCATTCATTTTTTCAACTTGTGGGGCTCCAATAGCACTTGGTGGACAAAAAACACTCGATGATTATGCATTAAAGTGTCATTCATTGCTTAGGGAGAAATTAAAAGCTAAAAGTTATGTGATCATTGATGAATTTATCTGTGCAGGTTTTAACACTAACAGTTTTCTTAAACTATTTGGGGGAATAAATAAGGGTAGGCCCAATGTCGAAGACCTCAGACGTGCGGAAGAGTTTGCTTTGAACCTTAAAGAAGTGAAACTTGAATAAATGAATTCTTCAGAATTTATTATCATGTTTCTATGAAAGTGCATGGCGATGCAAGGCAAATTGTTTTATATGGGTTTCGCCTTTCAAGATAAAATGATTCATTAATTTTCATTGTAAATAGGGGGAATTACAGTATGAGCGAACTTAGTGTAGAAAAAGAAGATTTAAAATGGAAAAATCTCTATAGAATTGGTGGAATGGCAGCTATACTCGCAGCAGTGTTACTTTTAATTGAAATAATCGTTTTCACAATTTGGCCTCAACCCACCACAGCAATAGGTCACTTTACACTCCTTGAAAGCAATAAACTCATTGGACTAATCGATTTTTATTTACTGGAGTTTATAGCATATATCCTGTTCATCCCCATGTTTTTTGCCATTTATGTGGCTCTCAAACGTTTCAATGAAAGCTACATGGCACTTGCTATTATTTTGGCCATTGTGGGGATAACTATTTTTCTTGCAACCAATAACCCCTTTTCCATGCTTTCCTTAAGCAACCAGTACATGACTGCAACCACAGAGGCTCAAAAATCCATGCTACTGGCAGCAGGACAGGCCATGCTGGTTAACACCAACCAGCGGGCTGTGGGGGGTTTCAACACGGGCTTCTTGTTAATCTCCATTGCTGGTCTCTTATATTCGGTTGTAATGTTGCATAGCGATATATTCAGCAAAAAAATAGCCTATGCGGGGATTTTTGCCTTTGCAATCTCGTTAGTTGACTATTTTAGAGTGATCTTCTTACCATCGGAGGTTATCTTAATTCTGGTCATAGCCGTTCTCTCAGGCATACTTTTACTGATATGGTTGATCCTGGTGGGTCGAAGGCTTATGCAATTAGGTAGTCTAATTTCAAAAGAATAGGTGAATTTTGGTCCTTCAGAAGTTTTAAATAGCAACTTTATCAAATTATAGATATGGATGAAGAAATCAGACAATATTCTGAAGGCCATTTCATTGGAAAGTGGATGGGGATATGGATTGTCATCTTTTCAGGGATTGGAATTCTCCTAGCAATTGTTTTGAATCTGCCCTGGTTAATTACATTTGCACCTGCAATGGGTATTATTTTTGGATTAGCAATTGGCTTATCTGTTGAATCCAAATATAAAAAAGAAGGTAAAATAAGGCCCCTTACAGAAGATGAACTAAAGAAAAGAAGGATATTATTAATCATGGGGTTTCCAGTTATTTTAACCATTCACATTATCAATTCTAATGGATGTTTCCATTTATTTCTTTTTACCTCCAATCATGCACCATAAGAAATATTTGCAGAATATATCAGTTTCCACAAAGCCAATTTCATTCAGCCAATCCACTTGCACCAAAAATGATTCATGGACATCATCACCTTCACTCTTAGGGAGGTAAATGTTATCAACATTCCGTTTTTTCCAGCTGTCGAATTTTTCCATCCAACCATTATATGAGTCTAACAAATCATCTGAAAGTGTTTCTTTTTGCTTTTGAGCATGATAAATCCAGTAATAAAGACTTTTTAAATGGGCTTCTTCGCTTATGGTTTTCATTTCATCAATATTGAAAAACCAACCACCTTTTTCTAGTATATTATGGCATTTTTCGTATAATTTCTTTTTATTTCCATTAGAAAGATGGTGAATGGCAGACATGGAAGTGATCACATTGGGATTTATGGTGATCTTTGATTCCCAATCACCACCAAAATCGGACTGGATATAAGTCACACGGTCGCCATATTTTTCTAATTTTTCCTGGGCAACACTCATGAAATCATCTGAATAATCCAGATAGTAACAAGTGGCATGGGGGAATTTATTTAAGATTTTTTCAATTAGAATACCGCTTCCAGCTCCCAGATCTAATAGAACTATATTTTTCAATCCATTAAATTTTAAAATATCTATGAGTGCATCCTGCATTAAATCGTATCCTGGTACAAGTAACTGACACATTTCATCATAACTGTTTGCCATACTTTTAGAGTGAAAACGGTCTTTATCAATTTGTTTCATAATACAACCTACCACCAGTTTCATATAATTAGTTTAATCTAACTAACTATATAACCATTGGGGTAAAAAATTCACATAGAAAAATGATTGTTTTATTGTTTTTGTATTGACAAATCCATTAAATCCGCTTCCACATTCCAGTCATTCAAACCATTTCTTTTAAGGATTTCCCGAATCTCTTCAGGCGTGTAACTGGCAGCTATGGAAGATTTCCAGTACTTTAACATTTTACCGGCCATGACAGGTCCAATTACGTTAATGATTAGTTGGCCTGCTAGATTTAAATCCCGGCGACTGTCGTGTATGTATAACTTACCATCTTCCTTCAATACTCTAGATATTTCCAGGAAAACCTGTTGGGGGTCGTCCCAGTGATGCATAGAGTCTCGCGATATTACTAGATCATAATGGTGGTCATGAAGGGTGCTCATATCTTCTCCTACTCCTTTAATGTATTTCACCAGATGTGCCAAACCTTCATCTTGGGCATTTTTATTGGCAACACGGATCATGTCCGCGGATGCTTCTAGACCATCCAATGATAGGTCAGCCCTTTTTTGCAGAAGTTTAATACCTGCCCAACCAGGCCCCGGCCCAATCTCCAAGACTTTCGAATTTTTCAAAGGATTCACCCGGTTGATCACATTATCAGCGAATCTGTCATACTCACTTCCCAGGCGTTTTTTCATAATGGTACTGTACTCTTCCATGGATATTGTTTCTGTATCTTCAATTGCTCCTCCTTCCGGAACACGTGGTTTAACCTTCATATTCATCCCTTCTTTATAATTTTTTCCTTGAATTTTCATATTTAGGCGCACATATCATTTAATGAATGATTCAACTAATTTTAACTACGTAATTGGTTTCAAAAATTTTATTAAAAGTCTTTGGTGATGAAGTGGTTCCATGAATCATCATTTTCTACTTCTATTATCAGTTCTTCTGTTATTTTGATTTCAGCTTCCACAAGGTAGATATTATTTCTGATTATCGTGAGACCAGGGTAAGGAATTAAATGAGAATCTTTTTCATGAATGTAATTTTTTTTTATTCCATTTTCATACCCTTTAAGAAATAACAGTCGTTTTTTAAGCACATTTAATGCTTCTTCTTTTTCCAGATGACATAACATAATACAGGCAATGTTAAACTTCACGGAGTCTAATTCAGTATTGAGAAGAAATTCAACCAGGGTTTTTTCTAGCACGTTTTTACCCGTCTTGGTTATGGTGTAAACCGTTTTTTCAGGCATATTACTTTCTTTTATAGTTTCACCTGTTATGTAACCGTTTTTTTGCAGTTTTTTAATGGTTGCATAAACAGAAGACGTCGCAACCGAAAACCAGTCCTTAACTTGTATTCGTTCAAGAAGTTTGGTGATTTCATAAGGATTTACCGGTTTTTCTTCAATCATGCCCAGTATTAGGGTACTTACTTTGGAAAGCATTTCAATCACAGTTACTCTATGCGTATACTACTATATATGTGTAGTAGTCGGTGAATTGGGATTACAATTAAAAAAACAAAACTTCCATTAATCCATTTAAACAGTTATTAAGTAAGTTAAAAAGTTATTTTTAATATTTTATGGCTTTTGGAACCATTTTAGAAACGTTAATACACAAAGCAACATCACTTTCCATGAATTTAGCTTTGGTATACTTTTTTTCATGGTTACGTTCAACAAGTTTTTTGTAGAAAGATCCAGCATTTGCTTCGGATACCTTTTCTGCAGTATCAGTCCCAGAATCCAGGAAAATCCTGGCGAAAACAGGGCCAACCCACTTGATTCTTGAAAGATCTGCTAATTTTGTCAACTCCAGAATTTCCTCCTCTGATATTTCAAGTTCTGCAGCCAATTTTATCCGGTCTTCAGGAGTTTTAACCTTTTTAAACAGATGAGCAGTGTTTTTAATCCCTGCACTTTTTAATTTATTCACAGTCTCTTTTTCAACTCCTGGAAATTTTTCCAGATTAACCGGTTTAGGAGTGTAACTGTTCACTTCTCTTCTTAAAATTAAAAGGTAATCTTCGGGTAAACCTGATTTTTGGGCAAATTCTCTAGTTTTTTTGGGAGTTTTTAATATATTTGTAAGGTCTTGGAGATTGTGGATATTGTTATCTTTCAGAACCTTAAATCTAGCATCAATGTCATCTTTTAACATTTTTCTACTGGGAATTAACTCGGATTCTGATATTTTGTTCTTAAATTCATCTAAAGAGAATTTTTCCAGATCAATATGGTACTCATTCATAGCCATCCCTCCTAATTTATTATGGTAAATTACTGTAATAGAATCTTTTGAAAATCCTGCAAATTGCTAAAGTAATCCATAATCTAGATTTAAACGTTTTTTGGTCATCTGGAGACTTATGAATTTTTGAATAAGAAACTTTCCACAATCCATCTGGTTCTTGGTGATGGATAAGCCATTTTAATGCCTTTTCAACATCTTTATCATCCTTTGAAAATCCCATAAGAGAAAGAGAATCCAGTGCGGATACCAGATTGGTCCACCAGAAAGGGTACTGGAATCTTAACCAGTTATCAGGGTGCTGGTAACTAAACCAGTTGTCTTTTTTAAAGAACTTTGATTTTAAAAGTCGAGCCGCAGTCAAAGCTTCTTCAGATTTTTTATAGGTAGAATGAACAGAAAAAGCCCGCAACACCATTCCTGTGCCTGCAGCAGAAAAGGGTTTAGATTTATCAAATGCCCGAGCGGTCTCCCTGTTTTTATTGGATGTTAAATCGTTTATCTCTGCCTTGGCGAGATTTGAAAGCCCGATCATACCTGGGCTGCCAATAACCCAACCACCATCATTCTGTCGCATATTAAGAAGCCATTTAAAACCCTTTTCAATACGGGGATAGTTCTTGTAACCTGCCTTAATCAAAAGGTACATTATTGCCCCGGTGTAGTAAGGAGTGTATTGGTTTGCTAGAATTCCCCTAATATCTCCTTTGTCATTTTGACAGGAGAATATGTACTCAGCAGCTTTTTGTATGGTTGGATGGGAATTATTCATCTGATACTGCTGGACTAGAAACCTTAACTGTTTCCAGGTTTCAATTAGATGATATTTTACTCCAGAATTTTCAGCTATTTTACCTTTGGGGGGCCATGAACCGTCATCAAGTTGCTTTTTAAGTATATTTTGGACTTCTGGCAAATCTTCATAATCAAGGGGTTCTATTTTATAATCTAGTAAATCTCTTTTTGTAAAATAAATGATTGCTTTATCTTCAGAATCCATAAGGGGTTTTATGGGGTCATATTTAAATTTTGAGAGCCAATCAACCATCTTCATTCCCCCAACTTATCTGAGAATAACTTTTGTCAAGTATTATGATTAAAGTGTTTAGGTTGTTATTAATTGAATACCTTGATTTACAAAATACAATGCAAATATTATAAGAATTATCCCCAAAATTCGCATTATATAAATATAGGGCTTATCTGTTAGGAAATCACGCGATTTTCCTGTTGCATATGCCAGAAATATTTTTGATCCCACTAAACATGAATAAAAACCCACAAGGAACAGGATGACTGACAAAAAGCTTTCAGCGTAGGCATTGATCAATATTGGGCTTCCTATGGTAATCCAGAATAGATAAGGGGAAGGATTTAAGAAATTGACAGTTGCTCCTTTCTGCAGTGATTTCGGTTGTTCAACTTCAATATCATCAGTCAAACCCCTTGAAGCTTTCATAAGCCATATAACCAAGGTAAATTCCTCCAATAATTGAAATAACTCCTAAAATTGGGTTGTATCTTGAAATTAATGAGATTAACAGTAAGGTTATTAATATAATTGGTATATCGGTGATCAAGGGTGCAAAAGCTACTTTTACTCCTTCTGTGGATCCGTGTTTCAGTGTCTGGGATACTACAAGGATTAAGAGGGGTCCCGGTGACAGGCCAGAGTAAAGGCCGAGGATGATTCCTGCAATTAAAATTTCTATCATGAAAATAAGATCTCCTTTGATCTAAAGAATTATATCATTATTATTTCTTTTATTATGATATAAACGCAATTATTTGTATAAGAATAAAATAATCTATTGAATTTTATGGATGAGATTGAAAATGGAGATTTTTTTTCCTTTCAGCAATTATATTTAATAATTTAAAGATAAACTGAGTATTAGGTGTTTTAAATGAAACAATGGTATGAAGAACTGTTCACAAATTACGTTGAGAAGTATGAAAATGAAGTATTCACTCAGGGAACCATGGGGGAAGTTGATTTTATTGAATCAGAAATCGACCATGATAAAAACTGTAAAATACTTGATGTGGGATGTGGAACTGGTCGACATGCCATTGAACTTACCAGGCGAGGTTATTCAGTCACTGGTGTGGATCTTTCCCAGAATATGCTAAGAAAAGCCAGGGAAAAGGCCAGTAATGCGGGGCTTGAGATAGATTTTCGGCAGGCTGATGCCAGAAACCTACCCTTCAAAGAGGAATTTGATCTGATTATTATGTTATGTGAGGGTGGATTCCCATTAATGGAGACTGACGAGATGAACTTCCAGATATTGGAAAGTGTGGCTCGTGCACTGAATGATAATGGTAAATTAATCTTTACCACCCTTAATGGCTTGTTTCCGTTGTTCCATTCAGTTAAAGATTTCATAAATGCCAATTCTAAATCTGAAACCAATAGTGGAAACACATTTGACATTATGACATTTAGGGACAAATACTTGTTTGAGACAGAAGATGATGATGGCAATAAACTGGCATTGGACTGTAATGAACGATATTACGTTCCTTCTGAAATCACTTGGCTTCTGAAATCACTTGGTTTTAATGAAATTGGTATTTATGGATGCGAAATTGGTGCGTTCAGCAGGGAGAATTCCTTAACCACTGAAAACTATGAAATGCTGGTTATAGCTGAATATTAACTTTTCAAATCTTTTATTTTCGATTTTTTTTACTTATTTTTTGTAGGGCATTGACATTTTATGCAATTTTATCAAACTACTTTGAACCTAGTCTAAAACTATAAATAGTACCTTGCATTATACAGTACCTTGTAAGATTCAGTGATAATTATGAACCCACAATTTAAGAAAGGTGTACTGGAACTTTGTGTACTGGTTCTTTTAGACAAAAAAGACTGTTACGGTTACGAAATGGTCGATGAAATTTCAAAGAGCATTTCAATTTCTGAAGGCACTATTTATCCCCTCCTAAGAAGGCTAAAAAAGGATAAAATGGTGATTTCTTACATAAAAGAGTCTCAAGATGGACCTCCAAGGAAATATTATCAGATAACAGACTTAGGAAAAGAAAAAAAAGAAGAATTGGTAGCTGAATGGGATAAATTTTCTACTGGTGTAAATAACATAGTTCATGAGAAATTAATGAACAATTTGGGGGATATTGAGGATGAATAAGGATGAATATATTGGAAAACTCAATAAACTTCTAAGAAAACTTCCAAAGAAGGAAAGAGAGGATATAATTTCAGATTATGAGGAACACTTCATCATTGGTGTTGAAAAAGGTAGAAGTGCGGAAGAAATTTCAGAAGCACTGGGGAGTCCAAAAAACATTGCAAAACAAATTAAAGCAGAATACATGCTTAGAAAAGCAGAAGATAAACAGTCAGCAGGCAGTGTATTTGAGGCAGCATTGGCTACTGCAGGGCTTGGAATATTCAATTTGATATTCGTGGCAGTACCTGCCATGCTTTTAATTGCAATTTTATTAACTTTATTTGTCTTAGGAGGGGCAATGGTTTTTGGTGGGATTTTTATCACTCTAGGCACGGTTTTAAAGCCATTTTTACCCAATTTTAATATAACAACATATGATGGAGTGTTTGGTAGTTTAGTAGGAATACTGTATGGTATTGGTTTAACAATATTAGGTCTGGCTTTATTAGCAGGCCTGGCATATTTGACTAAATGGTTCTATGGACTAGCACTTCGGTATTTAAAATGGAATTTAAGGATTATTGAAGGTAAAAAAAGGAGTTAAAATTAAAAAACTATGTAGAAGGGTTTTTCATGAGAAAATTATTATGGGAATTATTGGCAGGAAGTAAAGGCGGAATAAATCGTGCTAGAATTATAGTCCAATTAAAGAAAAGACCATACAACGCTAATCAACTTGCTGAAATCCTCTCTCTTAATTATAAAACCGTAAAGTATCATATTGAAGTTTTAGAGAAAAAAGATATAGTGGTGTCCGCGGGTAAAGGATACGGCACATTATATTTCCTTTCAGATAAAATGGAAGAAAATTTCAACGTTTTCCTACGGATTGTGGAAGAATTGAGAGGATCTGATACTGAAATGTATTATATTGGGGATAAGATGGCGGATACCGTTCCTGTTGAACTAATTCATTAAATATCCCTAATAAAAAATATCCTTTACATACTTCCCTTTTAAATTTAGAATTTTATTTCAGTTTTTTGGTTTTTAAAGATTTTTAACGGTAACAATTTAGTTTTCATCAGATAAATTATTTTAAAATGAGGTTTAAATCTATTTTATTCTTCTTTTTTAATATTTAGTTTTCTAATTCTGGGTGAATTTGGGCATAAATTAGGGGGAAGTCATGGCGAAATAGAATAAAAAACGGGGAAAATAAGGCTAAATTCTTAAAAAAACTATTTTTATAGGTTTAAACTACAATCAAATAACAAAAAACTTGAATTACTTAAAAGGAGGTAGTTTAAATAGTCATGGTGAAACAATAGATTTTTTTAAAATACTGGTATCCTGATGAAAATGGGGATTTTGGAACTTAAAAAAGATTAAATAGCTTCACGCCTCCATAATCCGTTATTGGGGGATATCAATATTTAAATTAGAATATTAATGCACAAAACCCTTTTATAATTTAAAATAATCAAAATCAAGGAAATAATACAAAAAATTCTATGGATTCTTTTTATTAGAAATTTTCCAACGGAATTTTTTTTGATAATTGGGTGAATTGAAGGTGGGGCATCAAATGCCCTGATTATTTAAGGTGAAAATAATGGATCTTTACAAATTATCATTCAACAACATAAAAAGAAGAAAACTAAGAAGCTCTTTAACCATGCTGGGGATAATAATTGGTGCTGCAATGCTCATGGTGCTTTTAGGAGTAACTGCAGGGTTAACAACAGCTGTTAAAGATGAAACAAATTCTTATATGTACGACATAGCAATAACACCAGCATCTGGCACGGGATCTTATTTAATGGATAACCAAACAGCATCTCAGATAAGAAACCAGTCCAATCTCTATGATTTCCGTGAGGTAACCCTATTTTCAGAGGATATAAATGGAACTGAGCTATATGTAGAAGGAATCAACAACTGGAAGGATGTTAAACTAACAAATGGGACACAAGGTGTTGTAATCAACAAGGTAGCGGTTGAAGAGTTAGGCTATGGTATTGGAAATAAAATAGAAGTCAATGGCCAGGAATTAACAGTTACAGGAATAACTAAAGAAGCACAGGCGCCTTATGTTTACGTAAACCAGAGTATAGCCCGACAAATGGCCGATGATAAGGTGAGCGCCATCTATGCCAGTACCACTGGAGACCCTGAAACAGTAGCTGATGAGGTGGAAAAACAGGTAACTGGAGTTTCAGCAGTAACCAAATCAGAAAAGGTAAGTGAAATTCAGGAAATGACTGGACAGGCACTGCTATTTATGGGAATAATAGCCAGCATTGCCTTAATAGTGGGGATCATAAGTGTGATCAACACCATGCTAATCAGTGTCATGGAAAGAACCAAAGAATTAGGAGTATTAAAAGCCATTGGATTTACAAACTGGGAAATAAAAGGAAGTATACTCTTTGAATCAGGCCTTTTAGGATTTTTAGGGGGGTTTATAGGTGTTATTTTAGGAGTTATTGGAATTGTGATAATTGCCAATCTCCTTGACCTTGCAGAATACATTCCAGGGATGATGCCGTTATGGCTAATTTTAGGGGTTATTGTTGGTTCTACCCTTTTAAGCATAATTGCAGGACTATACCCTGCAATGCGCGCATCAAAACTCAACGTAGTGGAGGCTTTACGAAATGAATAAACACGTACTTGAATTTAAAAACGTCTGGAAAACATATCACATGGGTGATGGACTGGTAAATGCTTTATCTGGATTGGATCTGACTTTGGATGAAGGTTCATTCACTGCGGTTATGGGACCTTCCGGATCGGGCAAATCAACCTTCCTACACGTGGCAGGTATATTGGATACACCTACAATGGGGTTATTCCGTATTAATGGAGAAGAAACCATCAACCTATCTATGAAGGAACAGGCCCGTCTTCGGAGGAATGAAATTGGATTCATATTCCAGAGATTCAACCTCCTCTCCCAACTCACCTCCCTGGAGAACGTCATGCTCCCCATGATTGGCAAGGATCTGGAGAAAGTGAAGGAAGTTCTGGATAAGATGGGATTGGAAGATAAGTATCATAAACGCCCCACACAACTTTCAGGGGGAGAACTGCAACGTGTGGCTATTGCCCGAGCCTTGGTCAATGATCCGTCCATAATATTGGCAGATGAACCCACAGGAGAGCTGGACACCGCAAACGCAAACTCTATAATGCAAATATTACAGGATCTAAATCGCAATAATGGGGTGAGTATTGTGGTGGTTACCCACAACCCAGCATCAGCAAGTTTTGCAGACGAGATCGTCCATATGAGTGATGGGAAAATAGTCCAAAAAGACAGTAAATAGTTTAAGTAGGAGTTTCCCCCACTCAAACTCCATTTATTTCTTTTTGGAAATGGTTTTGTAAGGTTATAACTTGCCTCTTTGATTAAATGGGTAGATCATCATCTATTTTTTTTATTTATAGAATGTTATTTTAGTAATTGAAATCATATTTCCTTTCATTCATTGGAATGTAGATAAATCTATGAATGTGTGATCCTATGAGGAAACTGCTTTGGTGGTTAATAGCCGGCTCAACAGGGGGGCCAAACCGTGCTAAAATCATTATGGCATTACACGATAGGCCCTACAATGCTAATCAACTTTCAGAAGAATTGAACTTAAATTATAAGACGATCAGACATCATATTAAAGTTTTAAAAGAAAATAATGTCATTACATCAACAGGTGAACATAAATATGGTGAAATGTACTTCCTCACAGATAAAATGGAAGAAAATTATGATACATTTCAGGAAATCTGGAAAGAATTGAAACTAAACTAAATAGACGCTTAACTTTAATCAAAAAAGGGGTGAAACGATGGTACTGGCAGAATATGGTCCTTTTAGTGACGTGGTAATCTTTGTAGCAGTGGCAATTGGAATTGCAAATGTATGCCTGTTATTGGGATTATTATATTCATACTGGGAAACTTACCGCCAGGTTAAATCTAAATTTACCATTGGGTTATTGTATTTTTCAACTTTTCTTCTCTTCCAGAACATCGTAGCTACCATATTCCTGGCTCTGCCCCTATTCATGCAAATAGAATTCCATGGTTCTGAGATAAGTGGGCCCAGATTACCATTATTTCTGATTAACATAGTTCAGTTAATTGCACTATCTATTCTTCTAAAAATCACTCGAAAATAAAATATTACTCAAGATTACTATAAGATAAGTAGTTACTAAAAGGACACATGGAATGGAAGTAGTGTGTTCTTGGTGGAACGGGGGATAATTAGATTTGTGCATAATTTGTGCATAATTTTCACATCATTAATGCTTGAATTCGGCATAAACATTTAATAATCCTCTTAAATATGAAAAACCATGTCATACTTAAAGCTGATCCTGAAAAATCCATTCAGGAATAAAACAAGGGGTTTACTTGCTATTGTGGGAATTGCAATAGGTATCATGGTCATTGTGGCATTGGGTATGGTCACCGGTGGTCTTAAAGCATCAACCACCAGCACCCTGAAAGCAGGGGCTGCTGAGGTCAGTGTGATGCAGACTGGTGCTGGGAACTATGGATCAGGAAGGATCAATGAAAGTCGAGTCACTGACCTCTTGAATATATCCGGAGTAAAAGAAACTGCAGGAATGCTAAGAGCAACCAACACCTCAACCAGCGGATCATCTACAACTGATGTGTCAGGAACTTCAGCAGAAACTGGTACCGCCAGTACGGGTTCTAGTCCGGGAAGTTTTGCCGGATTCTCAGTCACAGGAATGGATCCTGACAAATTAAGCCTTGCAGGAATCGAAAATATTGATGGGGCATTGTATTCTAATGAAAGCGCCAATGAGGTTATAATTGGTAAAACAGCTTCCACCAACCTTGATAAAAGTGTGGGGGACACCATTAACCTATTTGGTAGGGATTTCACTATAACTGGAGTTTATGAGACTGGAAGCTTCATAACTGATGCAGGGGCTTTCATGTCGTTATCCACACTCCAAAACCTGACCAACAATGATAACCAGGTAAGTAACATAGCAGTGAAGATAGATGAAAATGCTAACGCTACACAGGTAGGCAAAGCAATTGAAACAGAGTATCCCAATGAATTATCCACCACCACAGCTGCATCAATGGCTAGTCGGATGAACAGTGCACTTAACACTATAGACACAGCCAACTGGGCAATTTCACTCCTGGCCATAATAATAGGGGGAGTAGGAGTGGTAAACACCATGGTAATGTCAGTATTTGAAAGAACCCGCGAAATAGGTGTTTTAAAGGCTGTAGGATGGAAAGAAAAAAGAATACTAGGAATGATACTTGGTGAATCCGTGGTATTGACCTTAATTGCTGCGGTGATAGGAACTGTATTAGCCGTAATTGGAGTTGTCATTATCCTCTCAGTTTACTTTGGTGGAACCATAGAACCATCATTTGCACCTGACATATTCATCAGAGCATTTATAGTGGCTTTTGTTGTGGGAATAATCGGTGGATTGTACCCAGCATACCGGGCATCTCAACTATCACCAACCGAGGCATTGCGCTATGAATAATGGAGTAAATGGGGATGAAAATATGGATAATGAAGAAAACATCATTGAAATCCGTAACCTTAAGAAAAGTTACGACCATGGTAAAATAAAAGCCCTGAATGGTCTGAACTTGGATGTGAAGAAAGGAGAATTCCTATCTATAATGGGACCCTCTGGGTCAGGAAAATCCACACTCCTAAATATGATTGGGGCATTAGATGTGGCTGATGAAGGAACCATTCAAGTTGCGGGTATTGATCTTACAAAAAACAAAAAATTGGATGAATTCCGATCAAAAGAGATTGGATTTGTCTTCCAGATGCACAACCTCATCCCCAACCTAACTGTTCTGGAGAATGTGGAGATACCCATGTATGAAACAAAACTTTCCACCAGCCAGATGAGGGAAAGGGCACTGGAACTTTTAAAATCCGTGAACTTGGAGGATAGGAAAGATCAGATCCCAACCAAACTCTCAGGTGGGGAGCGCCAAAGGGTGGCCATAGCCCGGGCACTGGTTAACCATCCCTCCATAATCCTGGCTGATGAACCCACCGGGTCTTTAGACTCTAAAACCGGGGATAAAATCCTAAAACTCCTCCGAAATCTTCATAGTAAGGAGAACGTGACCCTGGTGATGGTAACTCATGAACCATATGTGGGAAAAATGGCGGACCGGATTGTAAATGTGCTTGATGGGAAAATACAGAATTAAGTGATAATAGTAGATTAGAGGATAATAGTAAAAGTGAATAAAAAGGTGAATTCATATGGATTTGATTGATGATGTAAATCTATCATTTTATCAGCATTTATTCACCATTTCACCATTCCTGATTTAATAGATGATACCATGATAATAGGAGAAATGGGTTTATCATTGTCAATAGTGGCCTTAGCCATAGGGATTGTCAACATTCTTTTGTTACTTTTTTTACTTAAAGAGTACTTAAAAACATATAGACAGGTAAAATCAGGGTTTACTATAGGTTTACTATATTTTTCAACCTTCCTTCTCCTGCAGAATATTGTAACCACCATGTTCTTAACCTTACATCTAATAATGCTCTCTGATATTAGTATTATGAATGCCAATATTTCGGAGATAAATGGACCTCGATTACCTCTCTTTTTGATTAACGTGGTGCAGTTGATTGCATTGTCTATCCTTTTTAAAATAACCAGAGAGTAGAATGGATAACCAGAGAGTAGAATAATTAAGAGTAAAATATTAGTATATATAAAGAGTTAGAAGGGAAATATCATGAAAATTTCAGTTATCCTGGCTCATCCTTACTCTGGTAGTTTCAACCATGCCATTTACCAAGTGGTTCTGGAGATTTTAGAGGATAATAGACACCAGATCAATGCCCATAATTTATATGAAGAAGGATTCCAACCCCTGCTGGAGGGTTCAGAACTAGCAACTGGAGAAACATCCGATCCGCTGGTATTAAAACACCGTAATGAGATAAAAGAGGCCCAGGGAATCATAATTATCCATCCAAACTGGTGGGGTCAGCCTCCAGCCATATTGAAGGGATGGATGGATAGGGTGCTCAGATCCGGGGTGGCATATGGGTTTGAAGAGGG
This sequence comes from Methanobacterium sp. PtaB.Bin024, assembly GCA_002067065.1. Taxonomy (GTDB): domain Archaea; phylum Methanobacteriota; class Methanobacteria; order Methanobacteriales; family Methanobacteriaceae; genus Methanobacterium. The sequence continues at coordinate 2,072 of MVPY01000037.1, read as the reverse complement.
AGATGATGGTTCAGGAGTACCAGAAGGTTTACTGGTAGCTGAAACAGCCATGGTGTTCAACACTTCCAACACCCCTGCAGAAAGAGAGATAAGAATATTCGGCGACCCTCTGGAGAGAATATGGAGAGATTGTGTGTTTGATTTTTGTGGAATAAAAAATTTCTACCGGAAAATATTTCGCATAATAGCCAGCAGCACCCTAAAAGAACGTGAAGAATGGTTAGAGGAAGTAAAAGAAACAGTTAATCATTATTTCCCTAAAGAAGGGGGTTACTAGTTTGAATAAAAGCCAGTTGTTAAGGGATCTAATTTTGGGTAAGGAAACCTTGATCATGCCCAATGCTTACGATCCTATCAGCGCCAGAATGATTGAAAAAGCGGGTTTTAATGCGGTACAATGTTCAGGTTACAGTTTTTCTGTTAGAAATGGTTATTTAAAGGAAAGTGATGTCACATTGGAAGATAACCTGGAATGGACCCGTCGTATAGTTGATGCGGTGAATGTACCGGTGATGGCCGATGCTGAAGACGGATATGGGGATGCAGAGACTATTACAGAAACTGTTCGCAGGTTTATGGAAATTGGAGTGGCCGGGCTGAACATTGAAGACCAGATATTGGGAGAACCCGGTCCCCTGAGAATCATTGATGAAGAATTGATGGCTGAAAAGATCAGGATAGCCCGAAAAACAGCTGAAGTTGAGGGAAACCCTAATCTGGTTATAAACGGCCGTACTGATGCTTTAAAATCTGCACCTGATAGGGAAGAAGCTTTAAACATAGCTATTGAACGGGCCAACACCTATTTGGAGTCAGGAGCCACCCTGGCCTTCATTACATACACAGAAACAATAGAAGAAGCAGTAATCATCACCAGAGAGGTTAAAGGGCCGGTGACCATTGCTGTGGGAATGCCATATAACCTTCAGAACTTCAGCATTGCTGATCTAGAAAAACTTGGTGTGGCACGGATAAGCCTACCTACATTACTGGTCTATTCCAGCTTAAAAGCCATGGAAACAGCTCTTAATCACCTTAAAAAGGATGATATGAAAAATTTAAAGGAAAAAGGATTTTTATATTCTGCTGAAGATTTAAATGAATTATTAGGTTAAATCCACATAATAGATTAAATATTACTATATGGCATTGATAAGGAGGAATACTGTGGAAGCAGTTGTTAATGGGATTAAAATGCATTACCTGGATGTTGGAAATCCAGATGCTCTTCCCATAGTTCTTTTACATGGCATGACCCTGGATCACAGGATGTGGAATCCTCAAATTGAAGTTTTAAAAGAGAATTATCGGGTAATTACCTATGATATTAGGGGGCACGGAAAAACTGATATCGCCGATGGCCAGTACACATACAGGATGTTTGCCGATGATTTAATTGCCCTGCTTGACTATTTACAGGTTGAAAAGGCTGTTCTTTGCGGACTTTCCATGGGTGGGGCTATTGCCATGCGTGCATTTGAATTATACCCTGAACGTATCCAGGCTTTGATACTGTGCGATACCAGGAGTGAAGCAGATTCCAATGAAACCAAATACTGGCGAGAAAACTCCATAAAATCAATTAAACAGAGCGGCCTGGAACAGTTCACAGACGAATTTATTGAAACATTGTTTTCAGCAGAAACCATGAAAAATCAACCCGAAACAGTAAAATTTACCCGAAACACTATTCTATCATCTTCACCCCTAGGAATATGTGGTGTATTATTAGCACAGGCAGCAAGAACAGATATGAGTCATTCAATTCAAGAAATTAACGTTCCAACACTTATCCTGATTGGAGAAAATGATGATTTCACACCCATTAGTTCATCTGAAACTATGAATGAGAGAATACCTGATTCTGAGCTTGTAATCATACCTAGAGCAGGTCATCTAAGTAATCTTGAAAATATAGAAGAATTTAACAAATATCTCTTTGAATTTCTTGAAAAATTAGATAATTAACATATTCCTAAAGGGTATTTAATCTTTAACAGGGTGTCTGATCTAGTGTGAAAATTCACCAGTTATATGGCTTTAATTTCACACACAAACAATTATTTAGATTT
>MVPY01000036.1 GCA_002067065.1 Methanobacterium sp. PtaB.Bin024 | reverse complement strand
CCCCTTGCCAGTGTCTACAATTTTGGAGGATTCACCGATGGTGACCGTTGTGTTTTCCTGGCCATGGCCCTGGGGGCAAAGGTTATAATATTATCAGGCATGGATTTTGGGAAGATTGTAACTCATTATTCCAGACCGGACCAGGAGGATGGTCCAGCAGACCAGATAAAACAGAAAAAACTGAAATGGGCTAAAAAGCTGGTCAAATGGGCTGTAGTTAACTCTGAGGTGAGGTTTTTGAATATTTCACAGGGAGAACCTGTGGAGGGTGTGGAGGATATCGATCCAGAGTTACTAAAAAACCATAACAGATTATAAGTAAACATAACAAATAGAAAAATAATATTGGAACTGATTTATTTTATATAGTGGTGTGGAACAATGCCGGGTCGTGTTGAAGACATTCTTATGGGAGAGGAAACCATTTTCAAGGACATAACTGTGTTTAACCCTGATTATATTCCTGAAAATTTCCTGCACCGTGAATTGCAAATGGAAGCCCTGGCCCTTTGTCTTAGACCTGCTTTGAAGGGGGGTAAACCAGTTAATAGTGTGGTGATAGGGTCTCCTGCCACTGGTAAAACCACAGCCATCCATAAGATCTTTGGAATGGTTGAGGAAAAGTCTCAAAAGGTGGCCACAGCCTATGTGAACTGCCAGCTTTACAATACCCGTTTTAATATTTTCGCCCAAATATATAAACAATTGTTTGGCTTCCTCCCTGCAGGAACTGGAGTTCCCTTCTCTCGAATTTATGGGGAAATAATGAAGAAACTCTCCAATGAGAAAAAGGCGCTGGTAGTTGCTTTAGATGATGTGAATCATCTTTTCTATCATAAAAATGCTAATCAAATATTATATGACATTCTAAGGGCATATGAAGTCTTTCCGGGTGTTAGAACAGGAGTTTTTGCTATCATATCTGATATAGAATTCCGTTTCATGTTGGATAAAAATGTTAGTTCGGTTTTCATCCCCCAGGAAGTGATGTTTGAAACCTATACTTGGCAGGAAATGCGAGATATATTAAATGACCGGGTTAAAAGTGGTTTTTATCCTTCAGTGCTGTCTGATGAGATCTTAGATGAAATTGTGGATGTTACCAGTTCAACAGGTGATCTACGGGTGGGTATTGATTTATTAAGGACCAGTGGGAATTTTGCAGAAGCAGATGCCTCTAGGACCATTGACAAAAAACATCTTGAGAAAGCATTACATGATATGGGCTCCCAAAGCATTCAAAACACTCTTAGTAACCTTTCTGCTGATGAAATGGAATTATTAAGGGTTTTAGTTCAACTCGGGGATGATAATCCAACTGCGGGAGATCTGTACAATACTCTAAATGAATTTAGATCGTTAAGTTATGCTTCATTTGACCGAATTCTTAAGAAGTTGGAGTTTATGAGGATAATTGACACTAAATTCACTGGAAAGGGAAAACGTGGCAATGCACGGCTTATCCTGTTGCGTTTTGATTCTGAAGAATTAGGAAAATGGCTGGATTAACTTAATTCTAGATTGTGTGTATCTAAATTAAGTTGAAATATAACCAGATACAGTCAGGATACAGACTATTATACGTATTTCCCAAATAAAGCCAGCATCAATGATTAAAACAGTGCATCTAGTTTTACATCGGATGTCATTCCTAAAATAAACTGTTTATGCCCTCATAGACCACAAACTCTTGGAAAACAGAAGACGGGATCACATAGAGGTTACCCTCAGCATACTGGGCTGACGCAGTTTCCATGAGAACTTTACGATTGGTTTGATCTTGGGCTTTATCTTTAAGACCATCCATAAGAGATTCTACAGCACTACCTCGTGACATACCACTGCTATTCTGTTCTTCCCTTAAAAAGTCAATGGAATTACCATTCACATAACCCTGACCTTCCACATAAACCGGGCCAACGGCCTGAATAAGGGCATCTATTGCTTCAGGTGTTACAATAACCACCAAATTAGTTTTTAAGCCAGTGTTATATTCAACGATTTCCTGGGCTATTTTAGATCCTTCCTCTACATCGGAACTCCATAATGAGTCGTGAAGGTAGACTTTATCTACACCGTAACTTTTTAACTCAGCATTGGGGGATAGTGTTGGATGTGCTAATCCTCCAGGATAAATAGGAGTCATATTAACCACCTTTCCATGGTTAACATTAACTACAAATGCCATATCAACTGCCCCCACACCAGGTCTTTGTTCAGAGGGATCCACACATAAAAGGAGTACATTGTAGTTTCCCTCAAATTTCTCCTTTCCCTGGGTATAAAGGTAGGTGGTTATCAGAAATCCACTTATCAGGATTACGACTAATAAGATTATGGCAATTAATTTTTTTGACATGGTACTATCACTTACTTTGTAAAATGTTTTTTCACGTTAATAGTTATCTATTATGATTTAAAAGGGCTAAAGGGTTATATTATATTTCATAATATAAAAATAAACCACATTATGGAAATTTTATTTAATAATTTCATGATTAATATAAATAAGCCAATGATTAATATAGATAAACCTACGGTTAACATAGCACTGGTGAATCTTACATGGTGAATGCCCCGCCAAGAATAAAGAAATATAGATGGTTTAAGGAATTGAGAAGATTAAGGAATTATATGCGAGATTCCTATAGATCATGGAAACACAAGACAGCTTCAAAAGTAGAACCCTCCAGGTTAATGGAATTTATCAAAAGAGATTATAAACTTACAGAGGACCAGAAAAAAGAACTCTACAATTCGGTAATAAAAGAATCCTATAATCTTAAATTGCATGATTTTAATGGAGAAGCACCATTAGTATCAATTATAATAGTAAACTGGAATGGTTTAGACCATTTAAAGAGATTGTTCAAACATTTTGTTGATAATATCCAGTATCCCTCATATGAGATTATAGTTGTTGACAATGCATCGCAGGATAACTCAGTGGCTTTTTTAGAAGATTTAGCGGATGTATTACCCCTTAAATTGATTGAAAACAAGAAGAACGAGTCATTTTCAAGATCAAATAACCAGGGAGCAGAAATTGCACAGGGAAAATATTTACTTCTCCTGAACAATGATGTGGAACCCACTTATGGCTGGTTAAATCATATGATGAAATCAGCAATACAATCAAAGGATGTGGGTGCGGTAGGGGCTAAAATGGTTTACCCGGATTGTTCAGGATCTCGTTACAATAAAAGTAAATCCTTTAAAATTCAGCATGAAGGAATAGCCTTCATAGAGGAGGATGGCTTTATCAAACCCTATAATAGGGGTAACGGAGAACCATTCAAGGTTCAGGGCAGAACCGATGAATCACGGGTTGCAGTCACTGCAGCAGCATTGCTTGTTGAAAAGGATAAATACTTCCAGGTGAATGGTCTGGATGAAGAATACATCTACGGTTATGAGGATGTTGATTTTTGTTTAAAATTACTGAAGGAAGGATATAACAATATTTATTGTCCTAACGCAGTTTTATTCCA